>NZ_JBIWNT010000004.1:0-687307 GCF_044767365.1 Herbaspirillum sp. NPDC101396
CTGCCGCCTTCGCCTTACCTCTCAAGGCACGCTCGCTAAGTCCCCTATCTCTTCTTTTACGTCCCCTGTCTCACCGCTTTTACCTCCATTGCGCTCCTGAACACCAATAGCGGATCAACTTCAGCCACGGCTTGCTCATGCCCAGGCCGGCAAACTCACCCCAATTCATTTGCAAAAGCGCCAATCGCCAATACTCTTCCGGTTTCAGGCGCAATTCGCGAGTGCCAATAGCCTCGCGCGACCTCAGTAACTCCTAACTTCCGCGATCGAACAGGAAAATCCGCCTCTCGCAGTCAAGATTCGAATCAGCTACATCAGCATCTCCCGGCAACAAACGAGGCAATTATCGGCAGCTCCCTCAGACATTCCGTGATCTGACCCACACTTCGTGCGTCAAGCGTAATCTCCACATCAAGTCTTCCCAAACAACCGATGACACCAATACTACGGGCGTAAAAAAACCGGCCATCGGCCGGTCCTTTTATTCGGGCTGTCAGCATCGACAGCCGTACAAACAATCAGAAGCGGTAAGCAGCTTTGAGAACCGCAAAGTTCACACCGCCGTTCGGCTGCTTGATGCCGCCGTTCGAAAAGTGTTGCAGCTTCAGGCCGACATCCAGACCGTTCGCAAACACATAACCAGTGCCGAGGTGATCGCCGAACTGGAATGCAGTCGACAGCTTCTTGGTGTCGTTGTTGTACAGCGAGGAGAACAGGTGAACGCCGATACCGGCTTCGCCGTAGAAACCCTTCTTGTCATCGCGTTGGAAACGGAACACCGGTGTGAAACCGATGTCGGTGAAGTTCTTGCTGGAGTCGGTATTGTTGTAACGCTTCTGGTGCCATTCAGCGACCGTCAGATCCCAGTAGCCGCCGATGTGGGTGCCATTCGATTGCCACCAGGCTGTGTTCTTCCAATCCCATTGTGCGCCCAGGCGCAGCATCTGAACCTTGGAGCCGGCGCCGGCTTCCACGGAGACGGAATCAACGGCGTAGCTGGAAGTTTGCAGGCCAATCAGGGCGACGGCTGCGACAGTGACTTTGAGGGCAAATTTTTTCATCGACATGGAGTTTTCGCTAGAGTAAATATTGTTGAATATCGAAATGGAATTGGTTGTGCTGAGAGTGAATAGCATCCGCAAACACTTGAAGCTATTTTCTCATAACAACTAGAAAAGAAAGCAAGTCTTGGAACAAGCGTGACCGTGATTGTCGCTGAAATTGAACAGCTTTGCTCGAGCGAGCTCGGAACGCCGTCATTTCATTGGCAAAAAGATAATGCAATTCAGCCGTGACGGCATCGGCGGGAGTCAAACGGCGAAAAGAAAATCGCTACGCGAGAGCAAATTCAGGATGCACGACGCCAGACACGACTCATCTCTGATACGCAAACTCTGGCAAGCCGGCGACATCCACCCGCACCGACAACACGCTGCCGGAATAAGGATACTGCGCCAACTCAGCTTCGCTGCGACCATTTCGACCGGTCGTGATGTAGAGCGTACGCAAATCCTCTCCACCAAAGGCGATCATCGTCGGGCAACGGGCTGGCACGCTGATCTCCTGCAAAATGTCGCCGGACGCAGAAAGCCGCAGTACGCGTCCACCTTCAAACATGGCGCACCAATAGGCGTTCTCGCTGTCGACTGCGGCGCCATCAGGACGGCCGCCGTAGTCCGGCGCTGTCTTGTCCGCATCGAATTGCTTGAACAGCCGCTTGTTGCTGGTCGTACCGCTGGCGAGATCGAAATCATAGGCGTCGATACGATGGGCAGGCGTGTTCGAATGGAACATCGTGCGCTTGTCGGTGCTGAACGCCACGCCGTTGGAGGTGGTCACCGGATGCGCCGCATCACGCAGTTTGCCGTGATCGAAGCAAAACAAGCTGCCGAGCTCCTGATCGCGCGGCTCATAGATCGTTCCGGCCCAGAAGCGTCCCATCGCATCGCAGCGGCCATCGTTGAAACGCAGCTTGCTGACGTCGTAAGGCGCTTCGTGCAATCGCACCAGGTCGCCGCTCTTGGTATCGAGGTGGAACAGACCATCACGCAACGCCACCAGCAAGCCGCCGTTTGAATGGATAGCGATGCATCCGGGTTCTCCCGGCATCGGCCAGCTGCGATGCGCCTTGCTGCTCTCATGCAGACGATGCACCGCCCGGCCGGGAATGTCGATCCAGTACAGCGCACCTTCTCCAGCGTGCCATAAGGGGCATTCGCCAAGTTGCATGGGCTGCTCGAAAGCGATCTGGATTGGATGTGAGGACATAAGAATTGAATTCGCAGTTTCAGATAAACGAGAACTGCATTATGCCCATTCCGGCACGGTGAATAACGCCGCAGATATCGAAAACGAAAATAAAAAATGGCACATCGAAAAGCGCATACCTGCCGCCAAAAACACCGCAGCCCCTGCGATCGAGGATCGGCAGGGGCTGCGAGAGCATCAGCGCGGTGATGTAGCAAACTACATCGCCGCGTCAATTTTTACATCGATCAGTTCGACCAGCCGCCGTCGATCATATGGATCGCGCCGGTAGTGAATGCCGATTCTTCCGAGGCCAGATACAGCGCCAGCGCCGCGACTTCTTCGGCTTTGCCGATGCGGCCCATCGGTTGACGTCCGACGAACGCCTGGCGCACTTCCGCTTCGCTCTTGCCGGTTTCCTTGGCTTGCGTGGTGATGCGCTGGTTCAGCGACGGCGATTCAATGGTGCCCGGGCAGATGGCATTGCAACGCACGCCTTGCGCCACGAAATCGGCGGCAACCGATTTGGTCAGGCCGACCACGGCCGCCTTGCTGGCCCCGTAGGCGAAGCGATTCGCCACGCCCTTGACGCTCGATGCTGCAGACGCGATGTTGACGATCGAGCCCGATTTTTTTGCCAGCATGCCCGGCAACACCGCACGGATGGTATGGAACATCGCCTTGGCGTTCAGGTTGAAAGAGAAATCCCAGGCCTTGTCGTCGCAATCCAGGATGTTGCCGGCGGCAACGTAGCCTGCGCAGTTGAACAGCACGTCGACCGCGCCGACCTTGGCCACCAGCGCCTTGATCGCGGCGTCGTCGGTCACGTCCAGCAGATGCGTTTCCACATTGGCGATGCCCGCCAGTTCATCCAGATGCTGCTTGCTGATGTCGGTCGCGATGACGCGCGCGCCTTCACGTGCAAACAGTTCGACCGAAGCGCGGCCGATGCCTTGCGCGGCGGCGGTGATCAACACGGTTTTGCCGGCCAGGCGTCCAGAGGATTGCGACATGGTATTTCCTTTAAATGAGTTTTCGTTGTGCGAGATTCTTGAGCAGCGCCGTCAGACCAAATGTCCACGGTGCGACCTTGTCGGTAAAGTTGACCTTGTTCACCAGCGCGCCCAGCTTCGGCGTCGCGATCGTGACCACGTCGGCGACCTGGTGGGTGAAACCCTGTCCCGGACCGAAGCGGTCCTGCGTCGGCGCGAACATGGTGCCGAGGAACAGCACCAGGCCGTCCGGATACTGGTGGTTCGGGCCGATGGCGTGTTCCACCAGATTCAGCGGATCGCGGCTGATCATCGACATCGAACTGCTGCCCTTGAGCGTAAAGCCTTCCGTACCGTCTACCCGCATTGTAAGTTCGGCACGGCGCACGTCGTCAATTGAAAAGTTTGCATCGAACAGACGAATGAAAGGCCCGACGGCACACGAAGCGTTGTTGTCCTTGGCTTTGCCCAGCAGCAGGGCGGAGCGGCCTTCGAAGTCGCGCAGGTTGACGTCGTTGCCGAGTGTCGCACCTAGCGTCGCGCCGCGGCTGTTCACCACCAGCACGATTTCCGGTTCGGGATTGTTCCAGACCGATTTAGGATGGATGCCGACTTCGTCGCCTAGGCCGACTGAAGACAGTGGCTGCGCCTTGGTGAAGATCTCGGCGTCGGGACCGATGCCGACTTCCAGGTACTGCGACCAGACGCCTTGCTCCAGCAGCACTTCCTTGAGTTTGGCGGCGCCGTCGGAACCCGGCACCACACTCGACAGGTTGTCGCCGATCACGGCGGTGATCGCCTTGCGCACCGATTCCGCCCTGCCGGCGTCGCCGCGCGCCTGTTCTTCGATCACGCGCTCGAGCATGCTGGCGACGAAAGTCACACCGCTGGCCTTGACCGCCTGCAGGTCGATCGGCGCCAGCAGCCATGGGCGCGACGTATCGCGCGTGGCAACATCGGCGTTGGCCAGCAGATCTTCCAGCGACGCCAGGCGCGGTGCCGTGGCTTGAGCTACTGCCGCGGCGGGATTGTCGAGCTCGAGCAGTTGGCTCGAGGTTGCTGCGACGGCGGTCAGGTCGTACACGCCGTCGGCCTGCACCTTGACCAGCACCGGGCCGACGCCCGGTTGCCAGATGCGGCCGACCAGCGTCGCTTGCTGGTGATCTTCAGGCAGATGCGCCTGCGTCGAGAATGCGTGTGTCATGCGTGCTCCAATTGAATGTCAGGGACGATGCTGAAATGCGAACGAGATGCTGAGAGATGAGAGATGCATCAAGACGCATGGTCGAGATTGCTTGAAGCATGTCGCAGCTCCTCAATGTAAAAACTGCCGCCGGCAAAAAAACGCCGGCGACAGCAAGGAGAAGAAACGATCAGGCGATCAGGTATAAACGCCGATATGCCAAGGCACGAATTCATCCTGGCCGTAGCCATGTAATTCGCTCTTGGTTTTTTTACCCGAAGCGGTGTCGAGGATCATCTGGAAGAATTTGGCGCCGATTTCCTGCGGCGTGGCCAGACCGTCGGCGATCTCGCCGCAGTTGATGTCCATGTCTTCTTCCTGACGTTGCCACAGCGCCGTGTTGGTCGCCAGTTTCAGCGAGGGCGATGGTGCGCAGCCATAGGCCGAACCGCGGCCGGTGGTGAAGCAGATCATGTTGGCGCCGCCGGCGACTTGCCCGGTTGCAGAGATAGGATCGTAGCCGGGCGTGTCCATGAAGACAAAACCCTTGGCCGTCACCGTCTCTGCATACTTGTAGACGTCCATCAGGTTGGAGGTGCCGCCCTTGGCGACGGCGCCCAGGGATTTTTCCAGGATGGTGGTCAGGCCGCCGGCCTTGTTGCCCGCCGATGGATTGTTGTTCATTTCGGCGCCGTTCTTGGCGCAGTATTCTTCCCACCACGCGATGCGCGCCAGCAGCTTTTCGCCGACTTCCGACGACACTGCGCGACGCGTCAGCAAGTGTTCCGCACCGTAGATTTCCGGCGTCTCCGACAGGATCGCCGTGCCGCCGTGCCTGACCAGCAAGTCGACAGCTGCGCCCAGCGCCGGATTGGCGGTAATGCCCGAATAACCATCCGAACCGCCGCATTGCAAGCCCAGCGTCAGGTGGCTGGCCGGAACCGGTTCGCGCTTGATGTCATTGGCCTTGGGCAGCATCTTCTTGATCTTCTCGATGCCGAGTGCGACCGTCTTGGCGGTGCCGCCGGTGCTCTGGATCGTGAAGGTATGGAAGTATTCGTTTTCTTTCAGGTTGTGCGCTTCCAGCAGGCCCGAGATCTGATTGGTTTCACAACCGAGGCCGACGATCAGGACAGCTGCAAAATTCGGATGCTTGGCGTAACCGGCCAGCGTGCGACGCAGCATTGCCAGCGGCTCGCCTTCCGAATCGACCGCGCAGCCGAGACCGTGGGTCAATGCGACGATGCCGTCGACGTTGGGGAAATCAGCCAGCGCTTCCGGATGAATGTCGCGGCGGAAGTAATCCGCAATTGCGCGCGCGGCAGTCGCCGAGCAGTTCACCGAGGTCAGCACGCCGATGTAATTGCGCGTGGCGACGCGGCCGTCGGCTCGCTTGATGCCCATGAAGGTCGCCGGCGTATCGACATAATCGACAGGCTTGAAATCGGCGCCGAAGGAGTGCTCGCGCGAAAACTCCGCCATGGCCAGATTGTGCGTGTGCACGTGCTGACCTGGCTCGATGGCTTGGCTGGCGGTGCCGATGATTTGTCCATAGCGTTTGATCGGCTGGCCGACGGCGATGGCGCGTGTCGCCATCTTGTGCCCGGCAGGGATCAGCGCCGCGACCCGCAGGCCGTTCTCTTCTTCGAGAATGGTGCCGGTGATCAGCTGGCGGCGCGCAATGACAACATCATCGACAGGATTCAATCGGATGACGGGAGAAATAGGTTTCATGATGATCTCGGTAAAAATCGGCAAATATCAGCAGCGTAGAGAATGTCCTGCAGGCTGGCCGGCGTACGTTGCTGCGTGACGCCGGCCGCAGTATGCATGTTGCTGCTCACGTGATGCGTGCTTACTTCGCTGCAAACTGCGCCAGGTCAGGCATCGGTGTGCCGACCCATTGCTGATAGATCTGACCGAGGCGACCGTTCTTGGTGTTGGTGTCGACCCAGGCGTTCAGCCATTTTTGCAGTTCAGGTTCGTTTTGGCGGATGCCGATGGCGTAAGGGATGTCCTTGATCGCGAACTTGGTTTCCAGGCCCTTGGATGGATTCTGGCGAGCGATCGCTGCAGCCAGCGCATTCGGTGTGCACAGACCGTCAACCTGGCCCGATACAACGGCGGCGGTCACGGTCGCATCATCGTCAAAGCGCACGATGGTGGCGCCCTTTGGCGCCAGCGGTGTCAGCAGGGAATCCTGCATGTTGCCGCGCACGACGGCGATACGCTTGCCGTTCAGGTCGGCCAGGCTCTTGATGGCGGTGCCTTTCGGTGCGGCGACGACGAATTGCGAGGCGCCGTACGGATGCGTGAAGGTGATGACCTTGGCGCGCTCAGGGGTGATGCTGAAAGTGGCGATGACCATGTCGGCCTTGCCGGTCATCAGGAAAGGCACGCGATTCGGACCGGTGACTTGCACGATTTCCAGTTCCACACCCAGATCCTTGGCCAGCGCGCGTGCTGTTTCCACGTCCGAACCTTGTGGTTCCAGCTTGGCATTGGTCATGCCGAACGGCGGCGCACCGAGGTCGACGGCGATCAGCACTTTCTTGCGCGCCTTGATGTCGGCCAGCGTGTCGGCGTGGACAACCTGGGCGAAGCAGGCCAGGCCGAGCATGACGGCTGCGGCTTTTTTTGTGAAGCTGGATAAAGTTTTCATGTTGTCTCCTGAGGTATCGATTTTGACTGCAAAGTGGTGAAGAAAATTTTACAAATTACAACTCGCTGCTGACGAACTTCGCCAGTTCAGCGGTCTTGGGATTGGTGAACAGCTCGTCCGGAGGTCCCATTTCCCAGACTTTTCCCTGATGCATGAACACCAGCACGTCAGCCAGTTTGCGCGCGAACGCCATTTCATGCGTGACCAGCACCATGGTCATGCCCTGCTTGGACAAGTCTTCCATGACCTTCAATACTTCGCCGGTCAGTTCCGGATCGAGCGCCGACGTCACTTCGTCGAACAGCATCAGTTCCGGCGCCATCGCCAGCGAACGGGCAATCGCCACGCGCTGCGCCTGGCCGCCGGAGAGTTGCTCCGGATAGGCTTCCTTCTTTGCTTCCAGGCCGACCAGCGTCAGCACATTGTGCGCGATTTTTTTCGCTTCTGCTGTCGCCATCTTTTTGATGGTGGTCAGCGCCAGCGTGATGTTGCGCTCCACGGTCACGTGCGGGAACAGGTTGTAGCTCTGGAACACGATGCCGACCTGCTTGCGCAGCTCGCGCAGGTTGAGCTTGTCCGGATGATGGATGTCATGGCCGCACACGTTGATGTCGCCGGAGTCGATGCGTTCGAGCCCGTTGAGGCAACGCAGCAAGGTGCTCTTGCCCGATCCGCTGCGGCCGATGATCGCAACCATCTGGCCCTTCTGCACATCCAGCGAGACGCCGTTCAACACCTTGTTCGTGCCGAAGCTCTTGTGCAGATTGTTGATGCTAACGATTGCTGACATTCAATTTCCTTTCAAAGTGCTTGCTCAGCGCCGACAGCGGATAGCAGAGACAAAAATAAATCAGGGCCACGCAGCCGAACACGGTGAACGGCTGGAAAGTCGAGTTGTTGATGATCTGGCCGGCGCGCGACAGGTCGACGAAACCGATCACCGATGCCAGCGAGGTGTTCTTGACGATCTGCACCATGAAGCCGACGGTCGGCGGGATGGCAATCTTGAACGCCTGCGGCAGGATCACTTTCTGCAATTGTTCGAAGCGGTTGAAGCCCAGGCATTCGGATGCTTCCCACTGCGTCTTCGGCACCGCCTGGATGCAGCCGCGCCAGATTTCGCCGAGGAAGGCCGCGCAATACACCGCAAACGAAATCCCGGCGGCCACCAGCGGCGACAGCTTGAAGCCGGCAATCGCCAGGCCGAAATAGGCCACGAACAGGATCACCAGCAGCGGGATGCCCTGGACGATCTGGATGTACCAGCTGGCGATGGCGCGCAGCGTCTTGTTGGGCGACACGCGCCACAGCGCGATCACGAAGCCGGCCGCGCCGCCGAAGACGAACGCCACCAGCGACAGGACCACGGTCCAGACCGCCGCCTGCAGCAGGTACTCGACGTGTAAAAAGGTAAATGAGGTCACGTGGTCTCCTTACAGATTGGTGCCGAGTTTGCGCTTGCGCACAAACGCAGTCTTCCCGACCAGCCAGAATGCGGCGCGGAACAGGAAGGACAAGGCCAGGTAGGCAACGGCGATCACCACATACACTTCAAAGCTGCGGAAGGTCTCCGACTGCACCAGGTTGGCGGTGGCGGTCAGTTCTTCGGCAGAGATCTGCGAGGTGATGCTCGATGCCAGCATCAGCAGGATGAACTGGCTGGTCAGCGACGGATAGACGCGTTCCACCGCAGGCAACAACACCACATGCCAGTAGACATGGAACTTGGACATGCCCAGGCATTCGGCCGCTTCGATCTGGCCGGGGTGGATGGAGTTGATGCCGGCGCGCATGATCTCTGCGGTGTAGGCGCCGACGTTGACGGTCAGCGCGATCACGGCGGCGGTTTCCGCAGTCAGGCGCAAGCCGATGCTCGCCAGGCCGAAATAGACCAGGAACACCTGCACCAGCAGCGGCGTATTGCGAATGATCTCGACATAGGTCTTGACCAGCGCTTGCAGCAGCCAGCTCTTGCTCTTGAAGGCGATGGCGCACAGCGTGCCGACCACAAAGCCCAATACGATGGAGAGCGCGGATAACTGTACCGTCAGCCAGGCGCCTTCGAGCAGACGGGGCCAGTTGACGAACACGCTCATGAAATCAAAGGTGTAATGCATGAAGTCTCCAGAAGTCTTCGGGACGGCGGCTGATTCCGGGAAGCCGCAGAGTCCGGTGGCGAATCAGGCAGCGATCCAAGGCATGGATGGAAGGACAGATGGAACAGGGAATGCGGACGTCCTCATGACGCACGTCGGATGGAAGTGTGTTGGCATTGCTGGGTCTCCTTGCTGAGGCCTGGCCGGACCGGGAGGTCCGCTACGCAGGACAATTCATTATTGATGCGCTGCGGATCGGTGTCCGGTCCGGTGAGCGTATCGGCAATCGCCTCTTGATGGGCGCTTTTCTTTCGGTAACGACTACATTCCTGAAACTTGTTAAATAAAAATCAAAGTACTTTGATGCCGTCGATGGCAATGCGCGACTGTTCGCGCACAATGCCGTTGACCAGCGGCTCACCGAAATCCGGCAGGCTGATTTCAAACGTGTCGCCCAGTTGGGTACGTACGCCGTCGGCAAACGACAGCGTCGCGGTGCCGAAGAAGTGGACGTGGATGTCGCCCGGACGCAGGAACTGGTTGTACTTGAAGTGGTGGTACTCCAGGTTCTCGATGGCGTGGCACATATTGTCCTGCCCGGAGAGAAATTCCTTCTCCCAGATCACGCGGCCGTCGCGGCGGATGCGGCTCATGCCGACCAGATTGGCGGGCAGTTCGCCGACCAGCAGCTCGGGGCCGAAGGAGCAATAGCGCAACTTCGAATGCGCCAGGTACAGGTAATTCTTGCGCTCCACCACGTGATCGGAAAATTCGTTGCCGATGGCGAAACCGAGGCGATGCGGCTGGCCGTCTTCACCAATGATGTACAGGCCGGTCAGCTCGGGCTCTTCACCGGCGTCTTCGGCAAACTCAGGCATCGGGAAGGCTGCGCCCGGATTGACCACGATATCGCCGTCGCCCTTGTAGAACCATTCCGGCTGTGCGCCGACCTTGCCGCGACCGGGACGACCGCCGTCCAGGCCCCACTTGAACATGCGCATGGTGTCGGTCATGGCGCTTTCGTCGTCGTCCAGCTTCTGGTGCATCTTGTCGCGCGTGGAGGCGCTGCCCAGATGGGTCAGGCCGGTGCCGGACACCAGGCAATGCGCAGGGTCTGCATGGTCCAGCGGCGCCAGGATACGGTTTTCCTTCAGGATGGCGGCGTAATCTTCTGAGGTATTGCTGTTGAGCAGTTGCGCCTGGCGCTCCAGCGAATTGCCTTCGGCAATCGCCAGCAGGGCCAGCTCATGCATGGTGCTGACTTGGGAAACCACGTTGATGGCTTTGCCGCACACGATGCCGACCTTGCGGTCGCCCTGGCGGTCTTCAAATTGAATCAGTCTCACGTTGTCTCCGATGTTGATGTGGAGACATCCGGCGATGGCGCCGCGCGCATCGGATGCTGTGGCGCAGCATGGGCGCCGGCAGGTCGAATCAACCGCGCGCCGCTGCAATGTGCAGTCGCGCTCAGATTAATTTCGCCAATGTCTCCATGAAATTATTCACATCCGCTCGAGTATGGATGCGTTAGCATTATGTTTTTGCTGGACAAAATATAAGAGGCTTCCACAACGATGTCTAATGACCTTAATTCATCGGGTGATAACCAACTGCAGGCAACCCAGGAAACGCCTGCGGTTTTGCCCTCGGTGAGCGCGATCGTCAGCCGCCTGCGCTTCAAGCAAGTGGCCTTGCTGACGGCGCTCGACGAGCAGGGTTCGCTGCACAAGGCCGCCGAAGTCATGCACATGACGCAACCGGCCGCCACCAAGGCGCTGCATGAAATGGAGTCGGCGCTGGGCGTCACGCTGTTTGACCGTTCGACGCGCGGCATCGAAGCCACCGAGCTGGGCCGCTGCGTGATCCGCTATGCGCGCCTGATCCAGAGCGACATCAGCAATCTGCGCGACGAGTTGCAGGGCATGCTGACCGGGCAGGGCGGCAGATTGTCGATCGGTACCATCATGGGCGCCGCGCCGCTGGTGACGCGCGCCTTGACGCGCTTGCGCGAGGTGCAGCCGGAAGTGTCAATCGAAATCACCGAAGACACCAGCGCCCGTCAGCTGCTGCTGCTGGACCAGGGCCGCATCGACCTGATGGTGGGACGTTCGTCGGTGAGTTCACAGCCGCAGCTGTACAACTATGAAATGCTGCGCGGTGAACCGATGTGCATCGTCACCGGCCTCGACCACCCATTGGCGACCGCGCAAAAGGTGCGCCTGCAGGAATTGTCGACGTCGTCGTGGATCCTGTACTCAAGCAATATGCCGATGCGCATCTGGATCGAGCACGAATTCAAGCTCGAGGGAATGAAGGTGCCGGCCAATGTTATCGAAACGGCATCGCCCTTCGTCACCGTCACCTTGTTGGCGCAATCGAACATGGTCGCGGTGATGCCGCTGGATATCGCCCACTTCTTCGCGGCCAAGCAGATGCTGTGCATCCTGCCCGTGCATCTGAAGACCCGCATCGAGCACTATGGTATCGTGACCCGCAAAAACGCCACCCTGTCGTCGATCGGGAAGATGTTCATCAATATCCTGCGCCAGCAAAACTGAACGGTTGCCCGCACCCATTTGCCATCGTTCTATCTCGTCGAGAATCCATGAAGTCTGTCTTCACATCTTCACTGCCGTCCCCCCTGCGCCTGGCCATGTTGGCCGCCGTGGTCGCTGTCCTCGCCGCTTGCGCCAACACGCAAAAAGTACATGATCCGGTCGCCAAGCAGGTCAAGCTGGATCAGGCGCTCGCGCTGTTCTCGACCAATCCGGCGCAAGGCCTGCCGAAGGAGTGGGACCCGCTGATTTTCATGCGCAAGAAGAAGGCCACTGAATACAGCCTGATCAAGGACGGCGATCGCACCGTGTTGCGCGCCTTCGCCGACAGGGCCTCGTCGGGCCTGCGCCATGAGGTCAATATCGATCCGGTCAAGCAACCGTGGCTGACCTGGAGCTGGAAGACTTCGGCACTGATCAAGACCGCCGACAATCGTTTCCGCGACACCGAAGATTCGCCGGTGCGCATCGTGCTGGCCTTCGACGGCGACAAGAGCAAGCTGTCCTTCATGGACACCATCCTGTTCGACACCGCCAAGCTGGTGTCGGGACATGACTTTCCCTATGCAACGCTGATGTACATCTGGGAAAACAAGGCGCCCAAGGAAACCGTCATCGCCAACACGCGCACCGGCCGCATCCAGATGCTGGTGGCCGAAAGTGGCGCCGCCAATGTCGGGCAGTGGGTCAGCTACCAGCGCAACATCGTTGACGACTACGTGAAGGTGTACGGCGAACAGCCGGGACGGCTGATCGGCGTCGGCGTACTCACCGACACCGACAACACTGAAGAAAAAGTGGAGGCGTGGTACGGCGACATTCGCCTGTTGCGCCAGGCCACGGTGGCCGGACAGACGCCGTCACCGCAACAATGAATTAACGCACCGCCAGCAGCGCGAGCAAGGCCAGCAAGGCCGGCAATCCTTGTACATACAGGATCGAGCGCTTGGCGGTAACGCCGCCGTAGATGCCCGCCACCAGCACGCACGCGACGAAAAACAGCTTGATCGCACCGTCGCCGGAGATCAGTCCCCACGCCAGGCCGGCTGCGAGGAAACCGTTGTAGAGGCCCTGGTTGGCGGCCAGCACCCTGGACGCCTCGGCCGCTTCGCGCGACTGGCGGAAAGTCTTCAGCCCCAGCGGCTTGGTCCACAGGAACATCTCCAACACCAGTATCCAGACGTGCAGCACGGCGATCAGCGCCACCAGAATGTCGGCGAGCAGTTTCATTGTTTCTCCTTGTTATGATTTGTCTCGTGATCATGCCTGAAACAACAGTTCATGAACATAGTGCGTGAATCGCGGTTGCAGGCATCGCGCGAAAGCCGCTACAATGGCGCCGGGCCTGACAGGAGGCCCGGTCTCGCGAAAGCTGACGCACCTGTTCATTGTTACGCGCACCTTCCTTTTCGGATATGCCCTGACGTTGAAACCTTGATATGACCGTAGCGAGAACGGTCGATATGAAAGGAACGTTATGTGGTCTACCTCCCATCCCCTGTTCAAACAACTCCGTAATGTTGCCGGCGAACCCTGCAACAGCGAATTCCTGCGTCGCCATGCGCGCCGGCTGGTGCGCGACGGTCGCGCCGACCAGCCCAGCAAAGCCTTGCCGGTGCTGCGCCGGGTGATCGACGCCGGCCTCATGCCGGAGCTCGCCGTCACCGACTTGTACAACGTGCGCGAAACCCTGCAGCTGAAACACATCCTGCATACGCTGGCGCGCGAACTCGGTTTCGCCAGCTGGGACGTTTGCAAGCAGGACATCGACCGCTGCGACACCACCGCACTGGATCGCTATCGCTTCGAGCAAGGCCAGTTCGGCGACTTCGAGCAGAACTGGTTTCCCGACGAACCAACCGCGCGCGCCTGGCAGCAGGAGAACGGCGGTTACATCGTCAACTATGGCAGACAGGCTGTAGCGATTCTTGCAAAGTAAGCGGGCAAAAAAAAACGGCGGCGCCAAGAAGGCCCGCCGTTTTTTTGCATCAACAAGATTTTATTGCGGCTTCAGGAATGCCTCCGCCAGACGCACCCAATAGGTCGCGCCGAGCGGCAGCAAATCATCGTTGAAGTCGTAGCTAGGATTGTGCAGGTTGCACGGACCGAGGCCGTGGCCGCTGTCGCGGTGGCCGCCTTCGCCGTTGCCGATGAAGACATAGCAACCGGGTTTGTGCTGCAGCATGAAGGCAAAATCTTCCGCCCCCATGGTCGGTTCCACCGTGGCGTTGACATTCTCGGCGCCGACGATGCCTTGCAGGACATCCACTGCGAATGCGGTTTCCTTGGCGTGATTGATCAGCGGCGGATAGTTGCGCTGGAAGTTGAAATCAACTTCGGCATCGAAGGCTGCCGCCGTATGTTCGGCGATCTCCTGCATGCGGCGCTCGATCAGGTCCAGCACCGGCGTGCTGAAGGTGCGCACGGTGCCGATCAGGCTGGCGTTGTCGGGGATGACATTAGTGGCGCTGCCGGCATGGATCTGGGTGATCGACAAGACGGCCGGATCGTTGGGATTGGCATTGCGCGAGACGATGGTCTGCCAGCTCTGCGCAATCTGCACCGCCGTCATGACCGGGTCGATGGACTTGTGCGGCTGCGCCGCGTGAGAACCCTTGCCCTTGACAATCACTTCGAACTCATTGCTCGACGCCATCATCGGTCCCGGCGTGACGCCGAAGGTGCCGACCTTCATGCCCGGCCAGTTGTGCATGCCGAACACCGCATCCATCGGATATTTTTCAAACAGGCCGTCCTGAATCATGCGCTCGGCGCCGCGGCCGCCTTCTTCGGCCGGCTGGAAAATCACATACACGGTGCCAACGAAATCACGGTGTTGCGACAAGTGATGCGCCGCGCCCAGCAGCATGGCGGTGTGGCCGTCGTGACCACAGGCGTGCATCTTGCCGGCATTTTTGGACGCATGCGGGAAGGTGTTCAGCTCCGGCATCGGCAATGCATCCATGTCAGCGCGCAAGCCGATCGCACGCGGACCGTCGCCGCCCTTGATGATGCCGACCACGCCGGTGACGCCCATGCCACGTACCACCGGGATGCCCCATTCGGTCAGCTTTTGCGCGACGACGTCGGAGGTACGTACTTCTTCATAACTCAGTTCGGGGTGAGCGTGGATGTCGCGCCGGATTTTTTGCAATTCGGCGTGGAATTTGGTGATGGGATCGATGAGTTTCATAGTGCTTACCTTGCTGCTGTGTTGTCATTTCGACACTGATGTTAATGATTGCGACGGCAAGTCTTTTGTCGCGGTCTCGTCTATATTACTCCCAGGCTTGAGCGGCTTCCATAAATGTAGTTGCTTCTCTTGCATGTTTTCTGCACCATTCGCTTTTCGCAGTTTGTTCATTCACCAGCCAACCGCCAATGCTTGTTTTCATAATCCGCCGCTGCGTCCAGAGCCTTGCCGTGTTATTGCTGATGTCGCTGCTGGTGTTCGTCAGCGTCTACGCCATCGGCAACCCCATCGATATCCTCATCAGCGCCGACGCCGACCAGATCGAGCGCGCGCGCGTGATCGCCGCCTTCGGACTGGACCAGCCGTTGTGGGTGCAATATTTTTATTTCATCAAGAATGCCCTGGCCGGCGACATGGGACGTTCCTTCGTCTACGCCACGCCGGCACTGGGCCTGATCCTGGAGCGCCTGCCGGCGACGTTGGAACTGGCAGTGTCCGCCATCCTGATTGCCATTGTGATCGGACTGCCGCTGGGATTATGGGCGGGTTTGCGGCCGAAGAGTGTTGCCGGCAAGACCATCATGACGGTGTCGATCTTCGGTTTTTCACTGCCGACCTTCTGGGTCGGGCTGATGCTGATCATGGTGTTCGCGGTCGAGCTGGGCTGGCTGCCGACCGGCGGACGCGGTCAGACGGCGCTGCTGTTCGGCGTCCCGCTCGGCTTCCTGACCTGGGACGGGCTTAAGCATTTGCTGATGCCGGCGCTCAACCTGTCGCTGTTCAACATCGCGCTGATCATCCGCCTCACGCGCGCCGGCACCCAAGAAGCGCTGCTGCAGGATTACATCAAGTTCGCCCGCGCCAAGGGACTGCGCAACAGTCGCATCATCGGCGTGCACGTGCTCAAGAACATCCTGATTCCGATCGTCACCGTGGTGGCGCTGCAGTTCGGCTCCATCATTGCGTTCTCGATCGTGACCGAATCCATCTTCGCCTGGCCCGGCGTCGGCAAGCTGCTGATCGATTCCATCCGCGTGCTCGACCGGCCCGTGATCGTCGCCTTCCTGTCGCTGATCGTGGTCATCTTCATCCTCATTAATCTGTGTGTCGACCTGCTGTATTCGCTGCTCGATCCGCGTGTACGCCTGTCGGAAGCGAAGGGCTGACATGGTTTCGAAATTAATCCGGAAAATCACCCAGGCCGACACGCCCTTCACGCGTTTCCTGCAAGGCTATTTCGCCAGCCGCATCGCTACCTTCGGCTTTGCATTGCTGCTGCTGATCTTGCTGGCGGCTTTGTTCGCGCCGCTGGTCGCGCCGCAGAATCCTTACGACCTCGAACATCTCGACGTCATGGACTCGCGCCTGGAACCAGGCAAGACCGCCATGGAAGGTAATCTCACCTATCTGCTCGGCACTGACGACCAAGGCCGCGACATGCTGTCGGCGATCCTCTACGGCTTGCGCATTTCCGTCATGGTCGGCGTCACCAGCACCGTGATTGCGCTGGCCATCGGCCTGTCGCTCGGTTTGCTGGCCGGCTATGCGGGAGGCCGCATCGAGGCGCTGATCATGCGCGTGGCCGACATCCAGCTGGCGTTCCCACCGATCCTGGTGGCGCTGATCCTGCTGGCGCTGACCGGACGCGGCGTCGACAAGATCATCATTGCGCTGGTCACCGTGCAGTGGGCGTATTACGCGCGCACCACGCGCAGCACGGCGCTGGTGGAGCGCAAGAAGGAATACATCGAAGCCGCGCGCCTGCTCGGCCTGTCGCCGTTGCGCATCATGTTCCGCCATCTGCTGCCGAACTGCCTGCCGCCGCTGATCGTGATCGCGGCGCTGCAGGTGGCGTCGGCGATTTCGCTGGAGGCGACGCTGTCCTTCCTGGGGCTCGGCCTGCCGGTGACGGAGCCGTCGCTGGGGCTGCTGATCTCCAACGGTTTTCAATACCTGATGTCGGGAAAATACTGGATCAGCTTCTTCCCCGGCGTAGCGCTGCTGGCGACGGTAGTGGCGATCAACCTGGTCGCCGACCAGTTGCGCGACGTGCTCAATCCACGCCTGCAAGGGCAGTAGAAAGACAATGCGATGACCGCCACCTTGCAAGTAGAAAACCTGCAGACGCATTTCCTCTCGCGCGGCGGTATCGCGCGCGCGGTGGATGATGTTTCCTTCACTGTCGGGCCGGGGCAGGTCATGGGACTCGTCGGCGAATCCGGTTCCGGCAAATCGATGACCGGTTATTCCATCATGGGCCTGATCGACGAGCCGGGCAAAGTGGCCGGCGGTCGCATCCTGCTCAACGGCCGCGACCTGCGCAGCCTGCCCGCCGAAGAAATGCGCCGCATCCGCGGCAACCGCATCGCGATGATTTTCCAGGATCCGATGATGACGCTCAATCCGGTGCTGCGCATCGACACGCAGATGGTCGAAGCCGTGCGCGCGCATCAGGACATCAACAAGGAGGCCGCGCTGGCAATGGCGCGCGACGCGCTGGTGCGGGTTGGTATCGCCGCGCCGGACGAACGCCTGAACGCCTATCCGCATCAGTTCTCGGGCGGCATGCGCCAGCGCGTCGCCATCGCGATTGCGCTGCTCAACAAGCCCGACCTGATCATTTGCGACGAGCCGACCACGGCGCTCGACGTCACCATCCAGGGCCAGATCCTGTTCGAGATGCAGAAGCTGTGCCGCGAATCCGGTACGGCGCTGATCTGGATCACCCATGATCTTTCCGTGGTCGCCGGATTGGCCGACACCGTCAGCGTGATGTACGCCGGTCGCATCGTTGAAAGCGGCGACGTCGCCCGGGTGCTGACCCATCCACGCCATCCTTACACCCATGGCCTGATCGCCTCGGCGCCGTCGCGCAATCCGCGCGGCCAGGCCTTGAGCCAGATTCCCGGCAGCACGCCGTCGCTTCTGAAATTGCCCGCCGGCTGCGCCTTCCGCGACCGCTGCGCGCACGCCACCAGCGAATGTACGCAGACGCCGGAGACGCGCATCGTCGACGGCCGCGCCTTGCGCTGCTTCCATCCGATGGCCGATGCGCCCGCAGGGAGCATCGCATGAACCAGGAACACGACAACATGCCGCCATTGCTGGAACTGCGCCACGTTTTCAAACGTTTCGTCAAACCGCTCGACAGCGCGGCGAAGACCTCCAACCTGATTACACGGCCGTTCGGTAAAGTCCTCCACGAAGAAGTCGTGCACGCAGTCGATGACGTCAGCCTGCACATCCACGCCGGCGAAGTGGTCGGCCTGGTCGGTGAGTCGGGATGCGGAAAATCGACGCTGGGCCGCATGGCGGTAGGCCTGCATGGCCTGACCGAAGGGCAGAGCCTGTGGCAAGGGGAAGATATCGACGCGCTGCCGCCGCAGCAACGGCGCGCGCGCCAGCTGGCAATCCAGATGATTTTCCAGGATCCCTACGCCTCGCTCAATCCGCGCCTGCGCGTGGTCGACATCGTCGGCGAAGCGCCGGTCGTGCACGGCATCACCGGCAAGCGCGAGCAGCAGGATTACGTCGCCGACCTCTTGCAGCGCGTGGGCCTGAGCGGCGACATGCTGCGCCGCTTCCCGCATCAGTTTTCCGGCGGCCAGCGCGCCCGTGTCGGCATCGCACGGGCGCTCGCAGTCAAACCGAAATTCCTGGTCTGCGACGAAGCGGTGGCAGCGCTCGACGTGTCGATCCAGGCGCAGGTGCTCAACCTGTTCATCAAGCTGCGCGACGAGCTCGACCTGACCTATCTGTTCATCAGCCACGACCTCGGCGTGGTGCGGCATATCTCCGACCGCGTGCTGATCATGTATCTCGGCCGCATCGTCGAATCGGCGCCGACCGACGCCGTTTTCGCACACGCCAATCATCCCTACACGCAAGCGTTGCTGGCCTCGGCGCCAAAACTCGAAGTCGGCAAGGCGACCTACTTCGCCGTCAAGGGCGAAATCCCGTCGCCGCTGAATCCACCTTCGGGATGCCACTTCCATCCGCGCTGCCCGCACGCGATGCCGCGCTGCTCGGTGGAAAAGCCGCTGCTGCGGGAAATCGCGCCGGGACACATGTCGGCTTGCCATCTGAACGACGCACAATAAAAAACGCCGGCGATCATGCCGGCGTTTTTTTCAAGCGTCAGCGCATCACGACGCCAGTTTTTTCACCAGCTTCAAAATGAATTCGCGGCTATCGTACAGACGCGGAATCTCCACACGCTCATCCAGTCCGTGTGTGCGCAGGTCGGCCGGGTCGAAGAACAAGCCGGACACGCCGTACATCGGAATCCCCGCATTGCGTGCGAAGCGGCTGTCGGTCGCGCCTGTGCTCATGAACGGAATCACCGGCACGCCCGGCCACATCTCGCCGGTCAATGCTTCGATGGTCGAGAACATCTCGCCCTGCAGCGGCGACACCGGGCTGCGCGTCGGCTTGGCGAACTGGCGCATGGTGATCTTGTCGTTGGCGCCGTTGTTGGTGATCACTTGCTTCAGCTGTGCCTCGACCTTGTCCGGATCGTCGAACGGCAGCATGCGGCAATTGACCACCGCCTTGGCTGACTGCGGCAGGGCGTTTTCGGCGTGGCCGGCGTTGACCATGGTGGCGGTGCAGGTGGTGCGCAGTTGCGCGTTGTACAGCGGCGTCTTCGACAGGCGTTCGATGACGGCGGCATCGGTGCTGCCGTTGCCGACCGCGCGCATGTCGTCAGCAAGTTGGCCCGACATCAGCGGCGCGGTGCGGCTGAAGTAAGTCTTGGTGACGTCGGCCAGCATCACCGGGAAGCGATAGGCGCCGAGGCGCGCGAGTGCTTCCGACATGGCGTAGATCGGATTGGTGGTGGTCGGCAGCGAGCTGTGGCCGCCGACGTCGCGCAGTTCGAATTCATAGGTGGTGTACAGCTTTTCCGCGATCTGCACGCGGTGCAGGTTGGGCTTGCCGTTGCGCAGTTCGCCGCCGCCGCCTTCGTTGATGCCGAATTCGGCTTTCAGCAATTCGGGTTTGTTCTTGAGCAGCCACATGGCGCCGTTGCTTTCGACGTCGCCGCGCTCTTCATCGGCGGTCAGCGCCATGATGATGTCGCGCTGCGGCTTGAAGCCTTCCTGCTTCAGCTGGCTCAGCACAGAGACGAAGGAGGACGCCATCGCCTTGTCGTCGATGGAGCCGCGGGCGGTGAAGTAACCGCCGGTTTCCTGCAGCTTGAAGGGATCGGTTTTCCAGTCTTCGCGCTTGGCTTCGACCACGTCGATGTGCGCCATCAGCAGCATCGGTTTCTTAGTACCCGTGCCTTTCCAGCGCAGCACCAGATTGCCCTTGCGCGGGAAGGGTTCGATGATCTGCATTTCATCCTTGCTGAAGCCGGCCTTGAGCAGGACGTCCTGCATCGCCTGCGCCGCCTGCGTGGTGCTGCCGACGGAATGGGTGGTGTTGATCTCCACCAGTTCCTTGTAAATCGCGTGGAAGCTTTGTTGTTGCGGCGTCAAGGGTTGGGTGGTCTGGGCGAAGACGCTGGAGCAGGCGAGAGCGGCTGCAGCACAGGCAATGCTGCGCAGAGCGGGAAAGCGGAAGTGCATGGCAAGTCTCCTGAGGGAAATTGAATTATTTCTTGTGGGAAAGCGATCCTAACGCAAGCTGCCTTGGTCTGCAATTTTGTTCAATACGGCCGGCACCGCGCCGCCTAGTATCGGGGCCTCATCTTCGAGGGAGCGATGCACTATGGTCATGCAGGAATTCGTCATGCTGGCGGCGGCGCACTGGCTGGCGCTGGTCAGTCCGGGGCCGGATTTTCTTTTGCTGTTGCGGAGTGCTTTGCGCCACGGTCGCCGCAACGGCATCGGCGCCAGCCTCGGGATCGCGTGCGCCAACGGCGTCTACATCGTGCTGGCGCTGGCCGGTTTCAGCCTGTTGCAGCGTAGTCCGGGCGCGCTGATGGTGATGAAGTTGCTGGCGGCGGCCTATCTTGCGTACATCGGCTGGGCCTTCATGCAGGCCAGTCGTTCGGCGCCATCGTTGAAGAACGAAGAAGCGGGCGGGATCAGTCGCGACGGCTTTCTGCGCGGTTTCGTCGCCGGTTTTTTGTCGGGCGGCCTGAATCCGAAGAACGGCTTGTTCTATCTCGGCCTGTTCACGCTGATGGTCGGCGCCGGTACCGGCATGCACATCAAGTTGCTGTACGGCTTGTGGATGTTTGCAGCGGTGTTCGTCTGGGATGCCGGGCTGGTGCTGGCGGTGTCGGACGCGCGCGTGGCGCAGTGGATTGCCCGTTATTTCGCGCGCGCCGAGTGGCTGGCCGGCGTCATCCTGCTGCTGGGTGGAATCGCCTTGGCGATTGCGGCGATGGTCGCAGTTGTCTAGGCGATCAACTGATACTGCGCCGGCGTCGCCGCCACCCGTGATTTGAAGATGCGATGAAAATGGCTTTGGTCGGCGAAGCCGGTGCGATAGGCGACGTCGGCCAGTGACGCGCCGCGCCGGAGGAAGTCGCGCGCCAGGTTGATGCGCATGTCGAGTTGCAGCGCGTGCGGCGTCATGCCGAACTGCGCGCGGAACTGGCGGATCAGCTGATAGCGCCCGACCCCGGCCAGTTGCGCCAGCGTCTCCAGCGCGATCTTGTCGCAGCAATGCGCTTGCAGATAATCGCGCACGCTTTGCAGGTCGGCACAGCGCGCCTGATGCATTTCGAGGTCGGCTTCCCGGCATATCCCGAACAGTTCGCACAGCGCGGCGATCAGTACGGTTTCCTTTTGCAATGCTTCGTCCTTGCCGCCCATGGCCGCGGTGATGTCATCCATTAATTCGCATGCGCGCGGAGAATGCAGCACCTGGGACGCAGGCAGGGCGTCGAGATCGTTTTCCTGGAGCAATTGCAGCAGCCATTGCCGGTCGAGGTGGAACATGCGGTAGCCCCAGCTTTCACGGTCGGCCGGATTGCATGAATGCACCTCGTCGGCGTTGATCAGCACGACATCGCCGGGACCGATCTGTGTTTGCTGGTGCGGCAGCGAAAACGTGCTGGCACCGGCGTCGACCACGCCGATCGAGAAGGTCGGGTGCGTATGCGGCGCGTAGCAACTGACGCTGCCGACCGCGCGCCGGCCTTCGCAGAACGGCAAGTCAGCGTCGCGCCAGAATTCGACGACAGGTGCAGAAGCGGAGGGAAAGGAAGGTTGTCTGGATGACATCGCGAAGGCTTCATAAGGGATGCAGCATTTTAAGATAAAGTAGCAGCTTGCCGCGCCATTCCGTCGCGTGCGTTCCGTTTAGTTGATTGCCATGAATTCCGTTTCCGAACCCATCATCGTCCGTGCCGCCTGCCCGCACGATTGCCCCGACACGTGCGCCTTGCTGGTGACCGTCAAGGACGGCGTCGCCACCGAAGTCAAGGGCGACCCCGATCATCCGACCACCGCCGGCGTGCTGTGCACCAAGGTCTCGCGCTATACCGACCGCACTTATCACAAGGACCGCTTGCTGTATCCGATGAAGCGCGTCGGCAAAAAGGGCGAAGGAAAATTCGAGCGCATCAGCTGGGACGAAGCGCTCGACACCATCTCTGCGCGGCTGAAGGAAGTCGCCGCGCGCGATCCGCAAGCCATCCTGCCGTACAGCTACGCCGGCACCATGGGCCTGGTGCAGGGTGAGTCGATGGCGATGCGCTTCTTCAACCGCATCGGCGCCTCGCAACTGGACCGCACCATCTGCGCTTCGGCCGGTGCCGCCGGTTACAAGTACACACTGGGCACGCGTCTGGGCGCCGACACGGAACACGTGCAGGACGCCAAACTGATCATCATCTGGGGCGGCAACCCGATCGCCTCCAACCTGCATTTCTGGATGCGCGTGCAGGAAGCCAAGCGACGCGGCGCCAAGCTGATCGCCATTGATCCCTACCGGTCGCTGAGCGCTGACAAATGCCATCAACACATCGCCCTGTTGCCGGGCACCGATGCGGCGCTGGCGCTGGGCATGATGCACGTGCTGATTAACGAGAACCTGCTCGACGCCGATTACATCGCGCAGCACACGCTGGGCTTCGATCAATTGAAGCAGCGCGTGCAGGAGTGGCCGCCGCAGCATACCGCCGAAGTGTGCGGCATCAGCGCCGACGAAGTCGTGCAGCTGGCGCGTGAATACGGCGCCGCGGCGCGACGCGGCGAGATCACGCTGATCCGCGCCAACTACGGTTTGCAGCGCGTGCGCGGCGGCGGCATGGCGGTGCGCAATATCGCCTGCCTGCCGGCGCTGGTCGGCGCCTGGCGTCACGCCGGCGGCGGCTTGCAGTTATCGACTTCCGATTCATTTCCCAAGAACGGCGCGTTCCTGCAACGGCCGGACCTGCTGCTGCAACATAACAACGGCGTGCCGACGCGCATCATCAACATGAGCACCATCGGCGACGATCTGCTGCGCGAGGCGTCTGTCGACTTCGGCCCGCGCGTGGAGGCGATGATCGTCTACAACTCCAACCCGGTGGCGGTCGCGCCGGAGTCCGGCAAGGTGATGCAGGGCTTCGCGCGCGAAGATCTGTTCACGGTGGTGCTGGAACATTTCCAGACCGACACCGCCGACTATGCCGACATCCTGTTGCCGGCCACCACGCAGCTTGAGCATATCGATGTGCACGCGACCTATGGCCACGTCTACATGATGGCCAACAACGCCGCCATCGCGCCGTTGGGTGAGGCCAAAGCCAACTCGGAAATCTTCCGCCTGCTGGCCGCGCGCATGGGCTTCACCGAAGACTGCTTCAGCGACAGCGACGACGCCATCGCCGCGCAGGCCTTTGATCGCCGCAATCCGCGCGCGGCCGACTACGACTGGGAGCGTCTCAAGGAAAAAGGCTGGCAGCGTCTCAACATGCCGGCAGCGCCGTTTGCCGAGGGCGGCTTCGGCACGCCGTCGGGCAAGTGCGAGTTCTATTCCGCGCGCATGCTGGCCGACGGCCTCGATCCGTTACCCACCTATATCGCACCGTATGAATCGGTGGCCAGCAATGCAGCGCTGGCGCAGAAATATCCGCTGGCGATGATTTCGCCGCCGGCGCGCAACTTCCTCAATTCTTCCTTCGTCAACGTGCAGAGCCTGCGCGACACCGAGGGCGAGCCGCATCTCGACATTCATCCCGACGACGCCGCTGCGCGCGGCATCGTCAGCGGCGCCGAGGTCAGAATTTTCAACGACCGCGGCAGCATGCTGGCCAAGGCGCGCGTGACGCCGAAAGCGCGCATCGGGCTGGTGGTGGGTTTGTCGATCTGGTGGAAAAAATTTTCCGGCGACGGCAAGAACGCCAATGAAGTTACCAGCCAGCGCCTCACCGACATGGGCAATGCGCCGACGTTCTATGACGTGCTGGTGCAGGTCGAGGCATGTCCATCCGGCGTCTGAGCAGGCTCTCCAGAATCGGCCTGGCCGGGAGCCTGGGTGCGGCCTTGCTGTTGGCATCCGGTTGCAGTTCGCTCGGTTATTACGCGCAGGCGGCGCACGGCCAGTTTTCGCTGCTGGCGCAAGCGCGGCCGATCGACGACTGGCTGGGTGATCCGCACACCTCCGGGCGTCTGCGCGACAAGTTGCAGACGGTGCGCGAGATCCGGCGCTTCGCGGTGGCGGAACTGGCGCTGCCCGATAACGGCAGCTACAAGAGCTACGCGCAGCTGGAGCGACCCTTCGTGGTGTGGAACGTGGTGGCGGCGCCGGCCTTGTCGCTGAAGGCACGGCAATGGTGCTTTCCGGTCGCCGGCTGCGTCGACTATCGCGGCTACTACAGCCAGCAGGACGCGCAGCAATATGCCGACGGCCTGGTCAAGGAGGGCGACGACGTCCAGGTTCTTGGCGTACCGGCCTACTCGACGCTGGGCTGGTTCAACGATCCGGTGATGTCGACCTTCATCAATTATCCCGACGCCGAACTGGCGCGCCTGATCTTCCACGAACTGGCGCATCAGGTGGCGTACGCCAAGGGCGATTCACAGTTCAATGAGTCGTATGCCACCACGGTCGAAGAGATCGGCCTGGAGCAATGGTTGCAGGCGCATCACGACGACAGACTGCGCGAGGCGTACAGGGTGTTCGCCGGACGCAAGCAGGACTTTCTTGAACTCTTGCTGAAATACCGGTCTCAGCTGGAGGCCAACTACGAAGGCGACGGCAGCGACGCCGACAAGCTGCGCCGCAAGGCCGAGATTTTCGATGCCTTGCGCGCCGAGTATCAGCAGCTGAAGGTGCGCTGGGGCGGTTTCGCGGGTTACGACCGCTGGTTCGCCATGCCGCTGTCGAACGCCCATCTGGCGCTGGTCGGCACCTATCACGACCGGGTGCCGGCATTTCGCGAACTGTTCCGGCGCAGCAGCGGCTTCGCCGATTTTTTCGAGCGTGTGAAAGCGCTGGCGAAGCTCGACAAGACGGCGCGCAATGAACAACTGGATCGTCTGCAGGGCAATGTTCAAGCGCTGCATTCGGCGGCGAAATGAATATCCGGGTGTAAAAGTTGCCAATTTGGAAAAGATGGGGCAAGGTAGGGCTTTGCCATGCAGTTGCTGCAAAAGGCAGATGAAAACGCGAATGCGGGAAGAAACAAGAAAATTTTCTTAAATTTCCTCAAAATACTTGCCCTTAACGAGATTGGCCGATAGCATCTGCATTAAATAAAAACACAACCGTGCTTTTTTTTGCAGTGCGCGCCCAAGCCGCGGGAAACAACCGGCAGCCGCCCTGAACCGGAGACAAAAGGAACAATATGGACAAATTCTGGCTTGCATCTTATCCCGCAGGCGTCCCAGCCGACATCGACCCGAACCGCTACCAGTCGCTGGTCCAACTGATCGACGAAGCTTTCGCCAAATACGCCGACCGCAACGCCTATGTCTGCATGGGCAAGCACATGACCTACGGCGAGCTGGACCAGCTGTCGACGGCGCTGGCCGTCTGGCTGCAAAGCACCGGCCTGAAAAAGGGCGCACGCGTGGCGATCATGATGCCCAACGTGCTGCAATATCCGGTCGCCATCGCCGCCATCCTGCGCGCCGGCTACACCGCAGTGAACGTCAATCCGCTGTACACGCCGCGCGAACTCGAACACCAGTTGAAGGACTCCGGCGCCGAAGCCATCTTCGTGCTCGAGAACTTCGCCTGTACGCTCGCCAAGGTCATCGCCAACACCAGCGTCAGGCACGTCGTGGTGGCGAGCATGGGCGAGATGCTGGGCGGCCTCAAGGGCGCCATCGTCAACCTGGTGGTGCGTCACGTCAAGAAGCTGGTGCCGGCGTTCTCGCTGCCGCAATCGATCACCTTCAAGCAGGCGCTGTCGCACGGCCATGGCAAGACGCCGGCGCCGGTCGAAGTTGGCCACGACGACATCGCCTTCCTGCAATATACCGGCGGCACCACCGGTGTCGCCAAGGGTGCGGTGCTGACGCATCGCAATCTGGTCGCCAACGTGCTGCAGGCAGAAGAATGGCTGATGCCGGCGCTCAAGCAGGGCGCCAAGCTTGATCAGCTGGTCTTCATCTGCGCGCTGCCGCTGTATCACATCTTTGCGCTGACGGTCTGCAACATGCTGGGCACGCGCGAGGGCGCGCTCAACGTGCTGATCCCGAATCCGCGCGACATCCCGGGCTTCATCAAGGAACTCGGCAAGTACAAGGTCAATACCTTCCCGGCGGTCAACACGCTGTACAACGCGCTGCTGAACCATCCTGATTTCGCCAAGCTGGATTTCTCCGGCTATCGCTGCTGCGTCGGCGGTGGCATGGCGGTGCAAAAGTCGGTGGCGGACAAATGGAAGAAGGTCACCGGTTGTCCGATCATCGAAGGTTACGGCTTGTCCGAAACCTCGCCGATCGCCAGCGCCAATCCCTGCACGATTACCGATTACACCGGCACCATCGGCTTGCCGCTGCCATCGACCGAGTTCCTGATCCTGGACGACGACGGCAAACCGGTGCCGCTCGGCCAGCCCGGCGAAATCGCGATCCGCGGTCCGCAAGTCATGGCCGGTTACTGGAACCGCCCTGACGAAACCGAGAAGGTCATGACGCCGGACGGCTTCTTCAAGTCGGGCGACATCGGCATCATGGACGAGCGCGGCTACACCCGCATCGTCGACCGCAAGAAGGACATGATTCTGGTGTCCGGCTTCAACGTCTATCCGAACGAAATCGAGGGAGTCGTCGCGGCCCATCCTGGCGTGCTGGAATGCGCCTGCGTCGGCGTACCCGACGAGCACACCGGCGAGGCGGTCAAGCTGTTCGTGGTGCGCAAGGACAAGTCGCTGACGGCCGAGCAGTTGATGGCGTATTGCAAGGAGCAGTTCACCGGCTACAAGAAGCCGAAATACATCGAGTTCCGCGATGAACTGCCCAAGACCAATGTCGGCAAGATCCTGCGCCGCGAGTTGCGCGACGAGAGGAAGACCGAGAAGAAAGCGGCATGACGCATTTGAGCTGATTTCCTGCAGTGGAATTTTCCTGCAGAAAAAATAAAAAACGCGACCTCCAAGGTCGCGTTTTTCATGGCTGCAATATGGGGATCAGGCCTGCTTCCAGGCACTGACGAACGCATCGGCGTTCTTCCTGACTTGCTCCGCCGTCATGCCGGGTTTGTACAGCGCCGAGCCGAGACCGAAAGCCGAAGCGCCGGCGGCGGTGAATTCCTTCAGGCTGGCCGGCGTGATGCCGCCCACCGGCACCAGCATGACGCTGGCTGGAATCACCGCGCGCCAGGCTTTAACCACCACCGGCCCGAGCTGCTCGGCCGGGAACATCTTGAGGATATCCGCACCCGCTGCAAGCGCTGCGAAGGCTTCGGTCACTGTGGCCACGCCGGGCGCGCTGGCCAGGCCGGCGGCGGTGGCGGCACGGATGACTTCCGGATCGCTGTGCGGCATGACGATCAGCTGGCCCTCGGCGTCCTTGACCTGCAGCACCTGCGCAGGCGACAGCACCGTGCCGGCGCCGACCATGCAATTGGCAGGCAGCACGTTGCGCAATACGCGGATGCTCTCGAACGGCTCGGGTGAATTCAACGGGACTTCAATGATGCGGAAGCCGGCATCGTACAAGGCCAGTCCGACCGCTTCGACTTCATCGGGACGGATGCCGCGCAGGATCGCGATCAGTCCGCATTGCTTGAGTGCTTCTTTCAACATGGTGTTTCTCCAGTGAGCCGGACGGCTCAGTTCAGCAGTCCGGCTTGTCGCGCGATCTTCCACAGGCCGCGTTCGGTGGCTTGCGCCGCGATATCGATGCGGGTCAGTCCGTACAGGTTCAATGCAGTGCGGTAGCGCGTACACAATTTGTCGTCGCCGATGAGGATGATGTGCGGCTCGGCGCTGCAATCGGCAGCTGTGCGAGTCGCTTTGAGCGCCGCGATTTCATGGCCGATCAGCAGGCCGGACAGATAGTCCGGCTGACCGGTTGCACTGAGCTGGCCGACCAACCCCAGCGTGCGGCTGCTGAAGATGTTCGACAGCACGCCGGCGCGGCCGTCTTCCGAAGACGCCACGCGCAGGCCGCGTTCGAAGGCAGCCGGATCGCTTTGTTCGCGGTGTTCCATGGTACGGCCGAGGATGGTGTGCTGGGTCAGCGCCGCATAGACTTCGCCGGTCATGAAGGTATCGAAATGGGTGATGATCCTGTTTTGAACGCGTACCCATTTCGAGTGCGTGCCGGGCAAGCCGATCAGCACGTCGTCACCGCCATGCCAGGTGTCGAGCGCGCCGACCACCTGCGTCTCTTCGCCACGGATCACGTTCGGCAACGCTGCGCGCTGCAGCAGGCCGGGCACGATGTGCAGCGTGCGGCCGGCGCCGAGGTCGACGTGGGTCAGCTGCTTGCCCACGTCGGCTACGGCGAGCGGAATCTCGACGTAGCTCGCTTCGCGCCAACCCTGCGCGCTGCCGACCATGCCGGCGGCGATCAATGGTGTCGCAGGATTGCTTTGCAGCCAGTCGCCGCAGGCTTCATCGAAGGCCTTGGCGAAACCGGCCGCGCGGCTGAAGTCGCCCTCGACCACCGGCAGATTCATGATGCCCCACGGCAGGCCGCGCTTGTCCAGCACGGCGCCATCCTCACCGAGACGATAGGCGCGCAGCGACGTGGTGCCCCAGTCGAGCGCGATGAGGCGGGTTGCAGTGGCGCTCATGACGTTCCCGATTTAACGCGGCACCGGCGTCAGCAACGGCTTGCCGCTGAAATGCGCCTGCAGATTGTCGAACGCCAGGTCGGCCATGGCGGTGCGGGTGATGACGGTGCCGCTGGCCATGTGCGGCGTCAGCGTGAGGTTCGGCAGCTTGGCCAGCGCTTCCGGCACGTTGGGTTCGTTCTCGAACACGTCGAGGCCGGCGCCGGCGATCTTGCCTTCCTGCAGCGCCTTGATCAGGGCCGCCTCATCGACCACCGAACCGCGCGCGACGTTGATCAGGAAGCCCTTGGGGCCGAGCGCGTCGAGCACGTCGGCATTGATCAGCGCACGCGTGCCGGCGCCGCCCGGCATCGACAGCACCAGAAAGTCGACTTCGGCAGCCATCGTCTTGAGGTCGGCCACGTAGCGGTAGGGCACGTCGCTTTGCGGCGAACGGTTGTGATACGAGATGTCCATGTCGAAAGCGGCGGCACGCTTGGCGATGGCCTTGCCGATGCGGCCCAGCCCGACGATGCCCAAGCGCGAGCCGGTGACCTTGGTGGTCAGCGCGAACGGGCCTTTCTTCCATTCGCCACTGCGGGCGAAACGGTCGGCGTCCACCACGCGGCGCGCAGTCGACAGCAGCAAGGTCATGGCGAAGTCGGCGACGTCGTCGGTCAGCACGTCGGGCGTATTGGTCACTTCGATGCCGCGCTCGCGTGCGGCGACGGCGTCGACGCCGTCATAGCCGACGCCGAAGACGGAGATGATTTCCAGCGCCGGGAAGCGGGCGATGTAGTCGCGCGAGACCTTGGTTTCGCCCTTGGAGGCAATGCCGCGGATGGACGGTGCGACGGCGGCCAGCGCCGCTTCGCTCAGCGCGTTGGCGTCATGGCAGGTGAAATGGTCTTGCAGGCGTTGCATCAGGTGTGGCGGCAGTGCGGCCGCGATGAGGATGTCGGGACGTGCAGAAGTGGAAGTCATGGGGATGGTCTTGATCGGTGGGTGAAAGACGGTTGGTAGGCCGGCGCGCCAGGGAAGGCTGCGCGCCGGTCCGGGAATGCTTCAGATCAGGCGGCGCACCAGCCGCCGCCGAGGTCTTGCAGGCCGCTGGTGATCGGCACGCTGTCGCCCGGGGCCAACGCAGGCAGCTCGCGCGGCTTGCGGTGTTCATCGGTGGCGACGTAGGTCAGGGTCGCTTCGGTGACCTTCACGACTTCGGCCTGCAGGCGGTTGCGTTCGGCATAGACTTCGACGTTGACGGTGATCGAGGTTTTGCCGACTTTGACGATATCGGCGTAAAACGACAGCAGATCGCCGACGAAGACGGGGTGTTTGAATAGGAATGAGTTGACCGCAATGGTGGCGACGCGGCCGTTGGCGCGCTTGGTGGCGGGCAGCGAACCGGCGATATCGACCTGCGCCATGATCCAGCCGCCGAAGACGTCGCCGTAGACATTGGCATCGGATGGCATGGGCATCACGCGCAGATGCGGCATTTTGCCGACGGGAAGCGAAGTATGGTGCTGACTGGTCATTACGTTTCCTTTTGAAAGCGTGAAGTCCTGCGGACTCTTATAATGCGGAAGATCAGGGATAACCTCCTAGTTTATAGGAGTCGCAGCGTCTGCGTCGGCTCCTCCGCAAAACAAAAGCACAAATTTTTCCGGGCAATTCTTTCATGCGTCGATATCCGCCGTCCACCGCGCCGCAAGCTGCGCGCACACCTTCCGTTCCCGCTCACAGCGACTGGCAAACGCTGGGCACCTTGCTGCCCTACCTGTGGACCTACAAATGGCGGGTGCTGCTGGCGCTGGCTTTCCTGGTAGGCGCCAAGCTGACCAACATCGGCGTACCCTTGTTGCTTAAGCAACTGGTCGATCGCATGACCATCGGTCCGAACAATCCGCAAGCGCTGCTGGTGCTGCCGTTGTCGCTGCTCATCGCGTATGGCGCGTTGCGGCTGGCGACCACGGTGTTCACCGAACTGCGCGAATTCATTTTCGCCAAGGTGACGCAGCGCGCGGTGCGCACCATTGCGCTGAAGGTGTTCCGCCACCTGCACGCCTTGTCGCTGCGCTTCCACCTGAACCGGCAGACCGGCGGCATGACGCGCGACATCGAGCGCGGCACGCGCGGCGTGTCATCGCTGGTGTCATATGCGTTGTTCAGCATCCTGCCGACGCTGATCGAAATCGCCCTGGTGCTGGTCTACCTGGTGCTGCATTACGAGATCTGGTTCACCGTGATCACGGCCGGCGCGCTGGCGCTGTACATCGTGTTCACGATCACCGTCACCGAATGGCGCACGCACTTCCGCCGCACCATGAACGACCTCGATTCGCGCGCCAATTCCAAGGCTATCGATTCGCTGCTCAACTATGAAACCGTGAAGTATTTCAGCAATGAAGACTTCGAAGCGCGCCGCTACGACGAAGGCTTGCAGCGCTACGAAGCGGCAGCGGTCAAGTCGCAGTCTTCGCTGTCGCTGCTCAATTCGGGACAGTCGGCCATCATCGCCATCGCGGTGACGCTGATCCTGTGGCGCGCCACGCAAGGCGTGATCAGCGGCAAGATGAGTCTGGGCGACCTGGTGCTGGTGAATGCGTTCATGATCCAGCTGTACATCCCGCTCAATTTCCTCGGTGTGATCTATCGCGAAATCAAGCAGAGCCTGGCCGACATGGAGCGCCTGTTTTCGCTGCTGGAACAGAACAAGGAAATCGCCGATGCGCCGGATGCGAAACCGCTGGCGACGAACGGTGCGGCGCTGCGTTTTTCGCATATCGATTTCAGCTACGAGAGCAAGCGCCAGATTCTGTTCGACGTCGATTTTGAAGTAGCCGCCGGCACCACCACCGCGGTGGTCGGTCATAGCGGCTCGGGCAAGTCGACGCTGTCGCGCTTGCTGTATCGCTTCTACGATATCGACGCCGGCGCCATCACCATCGACGGCCAGGACCTGCGCAATGTCACCCAGGCCTCGCTGCGCAAGGCGATCGGCATTGTGCCGCAGGATACCGTGCTCTTCAACGACACCATCGGCTACAACATCGGCTATGGCAAGCCCGGCAGCAGCAAGGAAGAAATCGTCGCCGCCGCCAAGGCCGCCTATGTACATGACTTCATCGAGTCGCTGCCGGACGGTTACGAAACCACCGTCGGCGAGCGCGGCCTGAAGCTGTCGGGCGGCGAAAAGCAGCGCGTGGCGATCGCCCGCACGTTGCTGAAGAATCCGGCCGTGCTGATCTTCGACGAAGCGACATCGGCGCTCGATTCCAAGGCCGAGCAGGCGATCCAGGAGCAATTGAGCGAGATCGCCGAGAGCCGCACCACGCTGATCATCGCGCATCGCCTGTCGACCATCGTCGATGCGCATCAGATTCTGGTGCTGGAGCATGGGCGTATCATCGAGCGCGGCACACATACGCAATTGCTCGCAGCCGACGGCGCCTACGCCCAGATGTGGGCGCGGCAACAGGCGCGCGAGGATGGTGACGAGGACGGCGAGGGTGCTGAACCGTTGTCGCCATCGATGCAACTGGCGTAAGCGGAGCACCACAATAACGACAACGCGAGCGGCTCCATCGTCGAGCCCTCCGGAGGGATGGAAAGCATGGAAACCAAGTGGCTGGAAGATTTCATTTCCCTGGCTGAAACGCGCAGTTTCAGCCGCTCCGCCGAATTGCGCCACGTGACGCAACCGGCGTTTTCGCGGCGCATCCAGTCGCTCGAAGCCTGGCTCGGCTCCGACCTGATCGACCGCACGTCCTATCCGACGCGGCTGACGGCGGCAGGGGAAGTGTTCTACGAGCAGGCCGTGGAGATGCTCGGCCAGATCAACAACACGCGTGCGCTGTTGCGCGGCAAGCGCCCGGCGGCGCAGACCACCGTCGATTTCGCGGTACCGCATACCTTGTCGCTGACCTATTTTCCGAAATGGCTCAGCTCGCTGGAATCCGGCTTCGGCGCGCTCAACACGCGCCTGATTGCGCTCAACGTGCATGACGCCGTGATGACCATCGTCGAAGGCGGCTGCGACCTGCTGCTGTGCTACCACCATCCGCGCCAGCCGGTGCAGCTCGATTCGAGCCGCTATGACATGCTCAGCATGGGCAAGGAAAGCGTGCGTCCGTATTCCCGCTGCGACCGTACCGGCAAGCCCGATTACGTGTTCCCCGGCAGCTCCAAGGCGCCGTTGCCCTTCCTGTCCTACACGCCCAACGCTTACCTCGGCCGCATGGTGGAGCTGATCATGACCGACGCCAAGAAGCCGCTGCATCTTGAAAAGCACTACGAAACCGACATGTCCGAAAGCCTCAAGATGATGGCGCTGGAAGGGCATGGCGTGGCCTTCCTGCCGGAATCCTCGGTCACGCGCGAGGTGCGCAACAAGCAACTCGCACGCGCCGATGGCGCCCAGGGCGAGTGGGAAGTCGAGATGGAAATCCGTTTGTACCGTGAACGTCCGACCCCGCAACGCGGCGGCAAGGTGGTGGTGGCGCGCTTGTGGGATTACCTCCTGGAGCTTGAAGAAGGCCGCAATGCCTCTGTTGCGCGGACAAAAAAGGCTTCGAAAGCCGCATAGCAGCGGGCTCAAACCGTAACTATGCATGGAACGCATAGTTGCATGCGCACAAAGCATTAGCTTTGCTGCATCGCATTGACCTACGATGGCGTCGCTGTCGATGGCGTGTCTGGATGTCAAGTTTGCGCGATGGTTTTGTGCAGGCGCATCCGCACTCCCGGCCGGGTTTTTCACCCGGCGGCGGCTGAAAAATTAAGCAATATGGCGCGACAATCCGGACGCTACCGGAGTAGGATGACGTTAGCTTGAATTCCGCTGAATTCCGCTGAATTCCATTGACTTCCACCGAGTTCCGCGAGTTTGATTAATTTTGCAGCAGCCTCGGCCAGCATGGCTTAAGCGTGGCAACATCAAGGAGCGATTGCATCATGTCGAACGAACCACTCAAGCAGCACGAAGTCCCCTCATACGTAACCCCGCATGGCATCGGCCCATGGGGCGTCTACCTCGAACAAATCGACCGCGTTACCCCTCACCTCGGCTCGCTGGCGCGCTGGGTGGAAACCCTGAAGCGTCCCAAGCGCATCCTGATCGTCGACGTGCCCATCGAGCGCGACGACGGCACCATCGCCCACTTCGAAGGCTACCGCGTGCAGCACAATACCTCGCGCGGTCCGGGCAAGGGTGGCGTGCGTTTCCACCAGGACGTCACACTGTCGGAAGTCATGGCGCTGTCGGCCTGGATGACCGTCAAGAATGCCGCAGTCAACGTGCCGTACGGCGGCGCCAAGGGCGGCATCCGGGTTGATCCCAAGACATTGTCGCGCGGCGAACTGCAGCGCATGACGCGTCGCTACACCAGCGAAATCGGCATCATCATCGGACCGAACAAAGACATTCCCGCACCCGACGTCAATACCGATTCGCAAATCATGGCATGGATGATGGATACCTATTCCATGAACCAGGGCAGTACTGCATCGGGCGTCGTCACCGGCAAGCCGATTTCGCTCGGCGGCAGCCTGGGGCGCCATGAAGCGACCGGCCGTGGTGTGTTCGTGGTCGGCTGCGAAGCCGCTGCAAAACGCGGTCTCGATATCAAGGATGCACGCGTTGCGGTGCAGGGTTTCGGCAACGTCGGCGGCATCGCCGCACGTCTGTTTGCGGAAGCCGGCGCCAAGGTGGTGGCGGTGCAGGATCACATCACGACGGTCGTGCGCGACAGCGGTCTGGATGTGCCGGCATTGCAGGCGTACGTGGCCGAGCACGGCAGCGTCCAGGGTTTTCCGGGCGCCGACGAAGTGAAGGATCGCGCCCTGTTTTGGGCGACCGATTGCGACATTCTGGTGCCTGCCGCCCTCGAGCAGCAAATCACCGAAGCCAATGCGTCGGTGATCCGCGCCAAGATCATTCTCGAAGGTGCGAACGGTCCGACCACACCGGCGGCCGATGACATCTTGCACGACAAAGGTGTGCTGATCGTGCCTGACGTGATCGCCAACGCCGGCGGCGTGACGGTGAGTTATTTTGAATGGGTGCAGGATTTCTCGAGCTTTTTCTGGACCGAGGACGAGATCAACCTGCGCCTGACCCGCATCATGCGCGAAGCATTCGCGGCGGTGTGGCAGCTGGCGGACGAAAAGAAAATCTCGTTGCGTACGGCCGCCTTCATCGTTGCGTGTACCCGCGTGCTGCAGGCGCGTGAGATGCGCGGCCTGTACCCTTGATGGATGCATGACAGCGCATCAATGCAATAACGCAGTAAAGCAATGACGCGACAGCACGGCAAACGGAAGAACTACAAGACCAATATCTCCGTTTGCCGTGTGCAGTAAAAAAGATAAATCGGCGGCACGTTTTTGCAGTCGGGAATGGCGAGAAACGCAGCTGCGTTTGATCGCATTTTTTCCGTGGCTGCAAGCAAGCGATGCCGCGCGCGAAGGAGGAGACGTCCACGCCAAATACAAGCCGTCCACGCCGACATGCGTCATGCCGTTGATGCGCACCTTTCGTGCGCATTCTCGTGCACGGCTGCTTGCGCAGCGCGATTCGCAGACAAGCTGTTTATCCTTGTTGATGATTTTGCTGCATGCGCCTGGGGGCGCGGCTTTCACCTGCACGACGCAGGTGCCGCCAGGCGGGCAAATGACGCAATAAGGGCTTGAATTGCCGTGCTGATCTCGCGATTGGAGACTTGATTTTCTGGCATGATACTTGCTCATTCTAAATCTCCGGCGGAATACGTCGGCAAGAGGGCGCGCGATGATGACTCGATATGCCAGCCAGGCGGCGATGCAGTGGATCATCAACACGCTGGTTCTGGGTTTATGCATCAGTTTGCCGATGCAGGTGCGGGCGGAGGGAACGCTGGAAAAAATCCGACGCACCAATGCAGTGGTCATCGCTTACCTCAACGGCACGACGCCGTTTGCGTTTGTCGGTGACGACAAGCAGGTGACCGGTTATACGATCGAGCTGTGCAGGAACATCGCGGAAGGCCTGCGCAAGGAGTTGAAGTTGCCGCTCATGCAGGTGCAGTTCATGGAAGTCGACACGGTGACGCGTTTCATCGCGCTGGATCAGGGCAAGGCCGATCTGGAGTGCAGCACTTCCACGAACAACGCCGAGCGGCGCAAGATTGCAGCATTCACCGTGCCGCATTTTTATGCTTCGGTGCGCATGCTGGTAAAAAAGGATTCCGGCATTCAGAACTGGGAAGACTTGCGCGGAAAAACGGTCGTTGTGCCGCGCAACACGCCAATGGTGAAGTTGTTGGAGCAGCGCAGCAAGATACGCTCGCTGAATGTCAGGATCGTGGAAGTCGCGTATAACGAAGACGCTTTCGAAAGTGTCGAGAGAGGCCGGGCGGATGCCTTCGTGATGGAAGACGTGCTGTTGCGGCGCTACCTGTTGTCGGCGCGGCAGCCAAAGAATTACCAGGTCGTGGGCGAGGCGCTATCGCTGGAGCCTTACGGCATCATGATGCGCAAGGGCGATCCGGAGTTCAAGAAATTCGTCGATCTGCAGATGGTGCGGATTGTGCGGTCAGGTGAGATTTTCAGGATTTACGATCGCTGGTTCGTGCAGCCGATCAGCGCAAAAGTGCCGTCAATGGAAATGCCCATGGGATTCATTTTGCGCGATACTTTGCGGTATCCCACGGACAAGGTCGGCGACGACTGAACACTGCGCCGTTTTTGCTGCGATCGCGCATTTTGGGCGGCGAGCGGCGCGCGGGGCGGTTTTTGCAAGCTACGCTGAATTGAGAGCAAAATAGCCTCTTTTCAAGAATGAAGACTATTTTTGAAGAATGGCTTTTGGTACACTACGTAAAAATTTTTCCAGGAGGTCACATGAAGTTATTAAAGTTCGCAGGGGTGTTGGTTGGGGCAAGTGTTTTGATGGGCTCGGTCCACGCTGAAGAGTTCACCGGTCGTCTGAAAAAAATCAAGGAAACCGGCACGCTGACGCTGGGTGTTCGTGATGCATCGATTCCTTTCTCCTACCTGGACGACAAGCAATCGTATCAAGGCTACTCGATCGATCTGTGCCTGAAAGCGGCAACTGCGATCCAGAAGAAGCTGGGCCTGACTTCGCTGAACGTGAAGATGGTTCCTGTGACTTCGGCAACCCGTATTCCGCTGATCGCCAACGGCACTACCGATATCTCGTGCGATTCCGCGACCAACAACATGGAACGTCAGAAGCAAGTTGCTTTCGCCGTCACCGAGTTCGTTACCGCGAACCGTTTCCTGACCAAGAAGGCCGCCAACCTGAAGACGCTGGATGACCTGAAGGGCAAGACCGTCGTGTCGACTTCCGGCACATCGAACCTGAAGCAGATCACCACGCTGAATACCGAACGCAATCTGGGCATGAACATCCTGGCTGCCAAGGATCACGCCGAAGCGTTCCTGATGGTTGAAACCGGCCGTGCAGTGGCGTTCGTCATGGACGACATCCTGCTGTCCTCGCTGGCTGCCAACTCCAAGGCGCCTGGCGACTACGTTGTTTCCAGCGAAGCGCTGTCGGTTGAGCCGTACGGCCTGATCCTGCCGCTGGGCGATACCGCCTTCAAGAAGGTCGTGGATGACGCGATGATCAACGTCTACAAGGGCGACGACATCAAGAAGATCTACGCCAAGTGGTTCCAATCGCCGATCCCACCAAAGGGTGTCAACCTGAACGTGCCGATGAGCCCGCAACTGCAAGCCGTCTTCGCCAAGCCTACCGATTCTGGCGAACCGTCTGCTTACGCAGCCGTGCCTGAAGCGCAAAAGCAATCTTCGAAGAAGAAGTAATTCGGAGAGACGCTTGAAAGCGCGGCATTTGATTGCCGCGCAGCATGAAAAACGAAACGGGGGAGTTGTCCCCCGTTTTGTTTAAGTTGGCGAAGAAAAGCAAGACCTGCTCAGAAGTCGTCTTTCACCTCAAAGGAAAGCCGGCGCAGGCAGCCGAAGAGCGCCATGCAAATGGAGTTCTTGATCGCAAACGAGTCGAGACGAGAAGACGAGGGCATTTATGCATTACAACTGGAACTGGGGCATATTCTGGGAGCAATCTCCCGACGGCATCCCCTACATCGATACATTACTGATCGGCCTGAAATGGACCATCGCCACGGCCGTACTGGCTTGGATCATGGCGCTCATTCTCGGCACGGTCATCGGCACCATTCGCACGACCCAGAAGCCATGGGCCGTCAAGATCGCCAACGGCTACGTTGAACTGTTCCGTAATATTCCATTGCTGGTCCAGATGTTCCTCTGGTACTTCGTGATGCCGGAACTGGTTCCTGCTGCGCTGGGCGACTGGCTCAAGAGCCTGCCGCAGGCATCGTTCGTCACTGCCTTCCTGGCGCTCGGTTTCTTCACGTCCTCGCGCGTCGCCGTGCAGGTCAGCACCGGCATCAACGCCTTGCCGCGCGGTCAACGCATGGCCGGCGCCGCCCTTGGTCTGACACCCGTGCAGACATATCGCTACGTGCTGTTGCCGATGGCGTTCCGCATCATCATCCCGGCGCTGACCAACGAATTTGCAGCGATCATCAAGAACAGCTCGGTGGCGCTGACCATCGGTCTGGTGGAACTGACTGCTGCGACTTACTCGATGCGCGAATTCACGTTCCAGACCTTCGAATCGCTTACCGGCGCCACGATCATCTACATCATCATTTCCGTCATCGCACTGTTGCTGGCACGCTTCCTCGAGCGCGTCACGGCCGTACCCGGTTACATTACGACCGGCAGCTCCAGCACGGGAGGACACTAAACCATGTTTTCCAATTTCGACTTCGATATTATTCAGCGTTCGTGGTTCTACCTGATCACGACCGGCCTCAAGTTCACCCTGGTGCTGACGATTTCGGCCATGGTGGGCGGCGTCATCCTCGGCACCCTGCTGGCGATGATGCGCCTGTCCAGCAACAAGCCGTTGTCGTTCGTCGCCACCACCTACGTCAACCTGATTCGCTCCGTGCCGCTGGTGCTGGTGATTTTCTGGTTCTACTTCCTGGTGCCGTTCATCGGGGCGTGGATCATCGGCGCCAGCGAACCGATCCAGGTCGGCGCGTTCCAGTCGGCGCTGATCACCTTCATCCTGTTTGAAGCTGCGTATTACTGCGAAATCATGCGCTCAGGCATTCAGTCGATTCCGCGCGGCCAGGTGTTTGCCGGCTATGCGATCGGCATGAACTACTGGCAGATGATGGGCAATGTGGTGCTGCCGCAGGCGTTCCGCAACGTCACGCCAATCCTGCTGACCCAGACCATTGTGCTGTTCCAGGACGTGTCGCTGGTCTACGTGCTGGGCTCGGTGCCGGACTTCGTCACCAGCGCTTCCAAGATCGCTCAACGTGACGGCCGCCTGGTGGAAATGTACCTGTTTGTCGCCGTGGTCTACTTTGTGCTCAGCTTCGTGCTGTCGCAAACCGTCAAGCGCTTCCAGCACAAGATCGCCATCATTCGCTAACCAATGCTAACGACTCTCGCCGGCGCAGCATGCGCCTGACGCCGGCGGACATACCGTATTCAGGAATTAGGAGAAATAAATGATTGAACTCAATAACGTCAGCAAGTGGTACGGCAGCTTCCAGGTTCTGACCGATTGCACCACCAGCGTGGCCAAGGGCGACGTGGTCGTGGTCTGCGGTCCGTCGGGCTCGGGCAAGTCGACGCTGATCAAGACCGTCAACGGCCTGGAGCCGTTCCAGAAGGGCAATATTACCGTTGACGGCGTGTCCGTTGGCGATCCGAAGACCAACCTGTCGAAACTGCGCGCGCGCATCGGCATGGTGTTCCAGAACTTCGAATTGTTCCCGCATCTGTCGATCCGTGAAAACCTCACCATCGGCCAGGTCAAGGTGTTGGGTCGCAGCGTCACCGAAGCCACCGAAAAGGGTCTGAAGTACCTCGATCGCGTCGGCCTGATCGCACAAAAGGATAAATTCCCGGGCCAACTGTCCGGCGGCCAGCAGCAGCGTGTGGCGATTGCCCGCGCGCTGTCGATGGACCCGATCGCGATGCTGTTCGATGAACCGACGTCGGCGCTCGATCCGGAAATGATCAATGAAGTGTTGGACGTGATGGTCGGCCTGGCGCAAGAAGGCATGACCATGATGGTCGTGACCCACGAAATGGGTTTCGCACGCAAGGTCGCCAACCGCGTGATCTTCATGGACAAGGGTTTGATCGTGGAAGACTGCAAGAAGGAAGACTTCTTCGGTTCGCCGCGCTCGGACCGCGCCCGCGACTTCCTGGCCAAGATCATTACGCACTGATCGCCCTGATCGGTGACCGTGTTTTGCGGATGCTCCGGCATCTGTCGACACCAGGATCAGCAAAACCGCTCCGGCTCCGGCCGCAGCGGTTTTTTGCTTTTTGGGCAGCGCGCTGCTTGATGTGACGCAAGCGGCGCGCATCACCCCTTGCGGTAAAATAGCAGGATTTCGTGCTCCGGCAGACAAGTCTGTCGACGATCCGGCACGGCGGTTAAACCATCAACAGAACGATCAGGGAAGAGAAGAGCGATGAGCGACGTAGTGACCATTACCCGTCCGGATGACTGGCATTTGCATTTGCGCGACGGCGCGACCATGGCAAGCGTGTTGCCGCACACCGTTCATCAGTTCGCGCGCGCGATCGTCATGCCCAACCTGAAGCCGCCGGTCACCACCGTGGCGCTGGCATCGGCTTATCGCGACCGCATCCTGGCGGCGCTGCCGGCCGGTTCGGACTTCGAGCCGCTGATGGTGCTGTACCTGACCGACAATACGCCGCCGGAAGAAATCCGCAAGGCCAAGGACAGCGGCTTCGTGCACGCGGTCAAGCTGTATCCGGCCGGCGCGACCACCAATTCCGACGCCGGCGTGACCGACCTGCGCAACTGCTACAAGACGCTGGAAGTGCTGCAGGAAACCGGCATGCCTTTCCTGGTCCACGGAGAAGTGACCGATCCGGCCATCGATATTTTCGACCGTGAAGCGGTCTTCATCGATCGCGTGATGACGCCGCTGCGCCGCGACATGCCTGAACTCAAGGTGGTGTTCGAACACATCACCACCAAGGACGCCGCTGACTACGTGATGTCGTCCGAGGGCCCGACCGCCGCGACCATCACCGCGCATCACCTGCTGTACAACCGCAACGAAATCTTCAAGGGCGGCATCCGCCCGCATTACTATTGCCTGCCGGTGCTCAAGCGCGAAACCCATCGCCAGGCGCTGGTTGCAGCGGCGATTTCCGGCAGCGACAAGTTTTTCCTCGGCACCGATTCGGCGCCGCACGCCAAGGGTCTGAAAGAGCATGCCTGCGGTTGCGCCGGCTGCTACACCGCGCTGCACGCGCTGGAACTGTATGCCCAGGCATTCGATCAAGCCGGCGCGCTGGACAAGCTGGAGGCATTCGCCAGCTTCAACGGCCCGGACTTCTACAACCTGCCGCGCAATCAGGGCAGCGTCACGCTGCGTCGTGAAAACTGGACCATCCCGGCCGAACTGCCGATGGGCGACACCAGTGTGGTGCCGCTCAACGGCGGTGAAACCATCGCCTGGAAGATGGCGTGAGGCACCATTGAGCATCGTTGAAACCGATTATTCCTGAGTGAGACTGCCCCTATGTTATTCGCCGACAAACTGATTCATGACCTGGACAAGGCCTTGCGCGTGGTCAGCGGCGTGGTGGCGTCATCGCGTCCGAATCCGGCTGCGCAGATCGGCGACGCCGCCATGAGTGACGCCGAGAAGCGGCATAGTGCCGGACTGATGCGCGTCAACCATGTCGGTGAAGTGTGCGCGCAGGCGCTGTACGATGCGCAGGGACGGTTTTCCCGGACGCAGGCACTCAAGCAGCAATTTGCGCATGCGGGAATAGAGGAAGAAGATCACCTGGCGTGGACCGCCGAGCGCTTGCGCGAACTTGGTTCGCACACCAGCCTGCTCAATCCCCTGTGGTACGCCGGTTCTTACGTGCTGGGTTCGATCGCGGCGCGTTTGGGCGATGCGCGCAATCTCGGTTTCGTTGCTGAAACCGAGCGCCAGGTCGAATTGCACCTGATCAGCCATCTGGAAAAATTGCCGGTGCAGGACGCCAAGTCGCGCGCCATCGTCGACCAGATGCGCAAGGATGAAGTCGAGCACGGGGAGGCAGCCAAGGCCCTGGGCGCGGCCGAGATGCCGGCGACCATCCGCAGCGCAATGAAGATGATGTCGAAGGTCATGACCACGGTGGCTTACCGCGTCTGAACGCAAGGTTCAGGGGCCCGGCCGTCGCGGCGGGGCGTGCGCGGTCAAGCGGCCCGTAGTTATTGCTGCTGCAGTTGCTGCGGCGGATCGGTGAGGTCGTCGATGATCTCGAACGAATGCGTTATTTCCGCCGTCTTTTCCAGCATGATCGAGGCTGAGCAATACTTGTCGTGCGACAGCTTGATCGCGCGCTCCACCACGTTCGGCTTGAGGTTGCGGCCGCGTACGGTGAAATGGAAATGGATCTTGGTAAACACTTTCGGATCCTGTTCGGCGCGTTCCGACTTGAGCGTCACTTCGCAGCCGCGGATGTCCTGGCCGCTCTTGCGCAAAATCACCACCACATCGTAGGCCGTGCAACCGCCCGTGCCCAGCAGCACCACTTCCATCGGGCGTGGCGCCAGGTTGCGGCCGCCGCCATCGGGTGCGCCGTCCATGGCGACCACGTGGCCGGAGCCGGTTTCAGCGAGGAAGGTCATGCCCGAGGAGAGGCCGGTCCAGCGTACTGTGCATTCCATATGCGTTCTCATTCGATAAATAAGGGGAGGCGGCTATTGTAGCTTTTCCCGCAAACCGGGGCCGTCCGTGATTTCGCCAAGGCGGGCAGAATAGGCAAAAAAATGCATATTGCAAAGCAGCAAAAACTATTGTTTTTCCTCTATTTTAAAATGCGCCACATAGTACAAATTAAATCTTGCAGTGCACAATTTCGTTTGCTATATTGAATTCACTGATTGACGTTTTCGACGCAATCAACCCTGTCTCCTCCACCCTCCTCCTTTGGTGTGGATTTAAACCCGGAACCCTCGTTTCGGGTTTTTTTTGTCCTTGCCTCCCGGCGTGGCTTCATAGACAACTGTGCCGAAAAGGCCACTGCGCGCGGCCCTGGGAATAAAGGGTTTGACGCTAAGTCCTTGAAAAGGCTATAATTCTCGGCTTTCCGTTCGCTCTGGGAAAGATAACAAGGAAGAGTCTGCGTTTGGTAGCACGAGGCAGTATTTGCAGCACGCCGCTTCGATAGTCGCAGAACCGCCAAATTGAGCGTTTATTTTTAATATTAGGAAGTCATCATGAAAACCTTTTCCGCTAAAGCCCATGAGGTAAAGCGCGAGTGGTTGGTGATTGACGCGACGGACAAAGTCCTCGGACGTGTTGCCAGCGAAGTGGCACTCCGACTGCGCGGCAAACACAAGCCAGAATTTACTCCGCACGTCGACACCGGCGATTTCATCGTCGTGATCAACGCAGGCAAACTGCGCGTCACTGGCACCAAAGCAACTGAAAAGACGTACTACCGTCACAGCGGCTACCCAGGCGGCATCTACGAAACCAATTTCCTGAAAATGCAACAGCGTTTTCCAGGTCGCGCGCTGGAAAAAGCGGTCAAGGGCATGCTGCCTAAGGGCCCGCTCGGCTACGCGATGATCAAGAAGCTGAAGGTTTATGCAGATGGCAATCATCCGCACGCTGCTCAGCAACCTAAAGCACTCGAACTCTAAGGAATAGACATGATCGGTAACTACAATTACGGAACCGGCCGTCGCAAGAGTGCAGTGGCGCGTGTTTTCATCAAGTCCGGCTCGGGCAAGATCGTCGTCAACGGCAAGCCAGCGAATGAATATTTTTCGCGCGAAACCGGTCTGATGGTGATTCGTCAACCTCTGGAGCTGACCAGCAATGTCGAGCGTTTCGACATCATGGTCAACGTCCACGGCGGCGGTGAATCCGGCCAGGCTGGTGCTGTTCGTCACGGCATCACCCGCGCTCTGATCGACTACGATGCAACACTGAAGCCAGAACTGTCCAAGGCAGGCTTCGTTACACGTGATGCACGTGAAGTCGAACGTAAGAAGGTTGGTCTGCGCAAAGCTCGTCGCGCAAAGCAATTCTCGAAGCGTTAATATCGACGCGTGCTTTTCAGCACAACGAAAAGCCGCCGGCGCAAGCCTGGCGGCTTTTTGCATTCTGGGGCGGATTTTTCGCCCTTATTTGCGCTTTGAATCGGCTGGCCTTAGGGTAATGTGACAGAAATATTCTCCTGTTAAAATCAAAGGCTCCCGGGAAAGCCCGTTCAGCAAGGAAAAAACATGATCAAGGTTGGTATCGTCGGCGGCACAGGTTACACGGGCGTGGAGTTGCTGCGCCTGTTCGCCGCGCATCCGGAAGTGCAGTTGCAGGCAGTGACATCGCGCAAGGAAGATGGCATGCCGGTGGCGGAAATGTATCCGTCGCTGCGCGGCCGCGTGGATATCGCCTTCTCCTCGCCCGACAAAGCCAAGCTGACCGACTGCGACGTTGTCTTCTTCGCCACGCCGCATGGCGTCGCCATGGCCCAGGCGCCTGAATTGCTGGCCGCCGGCGTCAAGGTGATCGATCTGGCGGCGGATTTTCGCCTGCAGGATATCGCCGCGTTCGAGAAGTGGTACAAGATGCCGCACAGCTGCCCTGAGCTGCTCAAGGAAGCCGCCTACGGTCTGGTCGAGCTGAACCGCGACGCCATCCGCAAGGCGCGCCTGGTCGGCAATCCGGGCTGCTATCCGACCACCATGCAGCTGGGCTTTGCACCGCTGCTCAAGGCCGGCGTGATCGATGCATCGCACCTGATCGCCGACTGCAAGTCGGGCGTCTCCGGTGCCGGTCGCAAGGCCGAGATCGCCACGCTGTTTTCGGAAGCCTCCGACAATTTCAAGGCCTACGGCGTGTCCGGTCACCGCCACTCGCCGGAAACCGTCGAGCGCCTCAGCACATTGACCGGCGACAAGGTCGGCCTGCTGTTCACGCCGCATCTGGTGCCGATGATCCGCGGCATGCATTCGACGCTGTACGCGCGCCTGACCAAGGACATCGACAACGCCGCGTTGCAGGCGTTGTTTGAAGGCGCCTACAAGGACGAACCGTTCATTGATGTGATGCCGTTCGGCGCACATCCGGAAACGCGCACCACGCGCGCGTCCAACATGCTGCGCATTGCGTTGCATCGCCCGGACAACGGCGACACCGTGGTCGTGCTGGTGGTGCAGGACAATCTGGTCAAAGGCGCGTCCGGCCAAGCCGTGCAATGTATGAACCTGATGTTCGGCCTGGAGGAAACCACCGGCCTGCTGCACGTGCCGGTTCTGCCGTGAAATACAAGCTATGGGTCCGGCGCATGTCGATTTCAGCGCCGAAGATGACCATCAAGCGCCACATGCCCTGGCCACTGCGTGCAGTGTTCCTGGCGGTGGTGGTCGGTCTCGGCGGTGCGTTGGCGATGCTGGCGTACGACCTCGGGCGCAACAACTTTGCCGGCCTGAATCCGGACGGCATGCGCGACCAGGTGGTCGAACTGAAAGAGCAGGTCAAGAAGCTCAGCGCCGAGCGCGAGCGATTGTCGACCAGCGCCAATGCAGCCGAAAGTCAGCTCAACATCGAGCGCTCGGCGCAGGCGCAACTGGCCGGGCAACTGAAGACGCTGGTGACGGAAAACAACAAGCTCAAGGAAGATCTGTCGTTTTTTGAAAGCTTGCTGCCGACCAACGTCGGTGTCGACGGCATCACCATCCAGCGCCTGAAGGCCGAAGTGGTCGTGCCGAATCAAGTTCGTTATCAATTGCTCGCAATTCAGGGCGAAAAAGGGCGTCAGTTTGTAGGCAACCTGCAACTTGCAGTGACAGTGTTGCAGGGAGGCAAAAGTGTTATTATCAACTTCCCCGAACAAAACGCGACAGATCCGGCGCGCTACAAGCTCGCATTCAAGTACTATCAGCGGGTGGAAGGCGTATTGACCCTGCCCGAGGGTGCAACCATCAAGGCGATTCAGGCTCGCGTACTCGAAAGAGGTCAGATGCGCGCCCAGCAATCCGTGAATTTGTGAGGTGAATCATGTTGGGACGTAAATCCAAAAGCACGATCGACAGTTTGATCGGCATTTCCACAAGTATCCAGGGCGATGTCCATTTCAAGGGCGGTTTGCGCATTGACGGCCACATCAAGGGCAATATCAATGCCGAGGCCGGCCAGCCGAGCGTGCTGGTGATCTCCGAGCACGCCAAGATCGTCGGCGAAATCCGCGCGGTGCACCTGATCGTCAACGGTGAAATCATCGGCGACGTTCATTCGGTCGAGCTACTTGAATTACAGCCGAAAGCCCGCATAACTGGAGATGTGTATTACAAAGCTCTGGAAATGCACGGCGGCGCGCTGGTATCCGGCAAGCTCAGCCATGGCCAGACCGAAGAGGCGCCGGTGCTCAAGCTGGCGGCTTCGGCCGGTGGCGATGCATGATTTTTCCAGACGACTTATAATGTCTTCATTGTCCGCAGACGCAGGAGCCTGATATGAATGCCGTAGCCGAAATCCCCGAAACATCGATGCCAGCCCCGATGGTCTTTTCCGACAGCGCCGCCGCCAAGGTTGCACAACTGATCGAAGAAGAAGGCAACCCAGACCTGAAGTTGCGCGTGTTCGTGCAGGGTGGCGGTTGTTCCGGCTTCCAGTACGGTTTCACGTTCGATGAAATCGTCAACGAAGACGACACCACCATGACCAAGAACGGCGTCCAGCTGTTGATCGACTCAATGAGCTACCAGTACCTGGTCGGCGCAGAGATCGACTACAAGGATGACCTGGAAGGCGCGCAGTTCGTGATCAAGAATCCGAACGCCACCACCACGTGCGGTTGCGGTTCGTCGTTCTCGGCGTAAGCAGCCGGACCAACCGCAGGATCAGTCTTCCCAGACGTAAAAAAGGACGCGCAAGCGTCCTTTTTTGTTTTCCGCCGCTGCATGCGTGGCGTGTGTGATTCAGCTGGCGATCTCGGCAAAAGCCGTACGCGCCGCGACCACGGTCTGGGCAATCACGGCATCGTCATGCTGCGCCGACACGAAGCCCGCTTCAAACGCCGATGGCGCCAGGTACACGCCCTGGTCGAGCATGGCGTGGAAGAACACATTGAAGCGTTCCTTGTTGCCTTGAATGACTTCGGCATAGCTGGTCGGCACGGCGGCCGAGAAGTACAGGCCGAACATGCCGCCCAGCGTGTCCGCCGAGAACGTCACGCCGGCGTCGCGGGCAGCATCGCTGAGGCCATCGGCCAGCTTGCGCGTTTGTGCCGACAGCTGTTCGTAGAAACCCGGTTCCTGGATGATCTTCAGCGTGGTCATGCCGGCCGCAACGGCCACCGGGTTGCCCGACAGCGTGCCGGCCTGATAGACGCCGCCCAGCGGCGCCAGGTGCTTCATGATGTCGGCGCGGCCGCCGAATGCCGCGACCGGCAAGCCGCCGCCGATGACCTTGCCCAAGGCGGTGAGGTCGGGCGTGATGCCGTACAGCGATTGCGCACCGCCCAATGCCACGCGGAAACCCGACATCACTTCATCGAAAATCAGGATGGCGCCGTATTCGGTGCACAGGCGGCGCATGGTTTGCAGGAATTCGGCGGTTGCCGGCACCAGATTCATGTTGCCCGCGACCGGCTCGACGATCACGCAGGCGATCTCGTTGCCGGCAGCCTTGAACGCTTCTTCCAGCTGTTGGGTGTTGTTGTAGTCGAGCACCAGCGTGTGCTTGACGAAATCTTCCGGCACGCCCGACGAGGTCGGGTTGCCGAACGTCAGCAAGCCGCTGCCGGCCTTGACCAGCAAGGAGTCAGCGTGACCGTGATAGCAGCCTTCGAATTTGACGATCTTGTCGCGCTTGGTGGCGCCGCGCGCCAGGCGCAGGGCGCTCATGGTCGCTTCGGTGCCGCTTGAGACCAGGCGCACCTGCTCGATGGACGGCACCAGTTTGCAGATTTCTTCTGCCATGTCGATCTCGCCTTCGGTCGGCGCACCGAAGCTCAGGCCGCGCGCGGCCGCTTCCTGTACTGCCTGCACCACTTTCGGGTGGGCGTGGCCGACGATGGCCGGGCCCCAGGAGCCGATGTAGTCAATGTAGCGGCGGTCTTCGGCGTCCCAGAAATACGGACCTTGCGCCTTGGTGATGAAGCGCGGCGTACCGCCGACCGAGCGGAAGGCGCGCACCGGCGAGTTGACGCCGCCGGGCGTGGTCTTTTGGGCGCGGGCGAACAGGGATTCGTTGGTATTGCGTGGGCTATGTGCGTTCATGCGAAATGGAAAAATGATTAATTGGGTGCGTCGTTTTCACGCGCCCAGAAATAACGATCGGGGATCAGCTTGCCCATGCCCAGGCGTTGGGCGTGGGCCAGGGCGGCGAGAGTGAATTCCTGCGCTTCGGAGACGGCTTCCGGAATTTCCAGTCCGTTGGCCAGCATGGCGCAGATGGCCGCCGACAAGGTCGAGCCGGCTCCTGTAAACGAGCCCGGCAGGCGCTGCCAGCTGTCGCGACGGATCATGCCGGATTCATCGAACAGCGCATTGGCGACTTCATGCGAATCACCGCCCGGCATGCCGGTGACGAACAGGTATTCGCAACCCATCTCGACGATGCGCATGGCGTCGAGCTGCAGCGCGTCGCTGGGTACCGGCTCGCGCCAGGTTTCGGCAAGGCGGTTCAGCTCCACTGCGGAAGCCAGCATCAGCGTGGTCTGCGGGATCAGCAATTCGCGGATCGCGATCAGGTTGTCATCGTCGTCGCCTTCCTGGCTGGGCATGGCGGTGATGAAGGGATCGAGGATCAGCGGGATGTCCGGATAGTCGGAAACAATTTCGGCGATCGCCGAAATATTCTCAATGCTGCCCACCGCACCGACCTTGAAAGCCGCCACCGGCATGTCTTCCAGGATCACACGAGCCTGGTCGGCCATCCAATCGACGTCAATGACCTGGATGTCCTCGATACGCGCGGTGTCGCCCACCAGGATGGAAGTGATGATGGACAAGCCATGGCAGCCCATGGCGGCAAAGGTGGCCAGATCGGCCTGGATGCCGGTCGCGCCGACGGGGTCGGCTGCGCCAAAGGTTAATATCAGCGGAGATGTTTGGTTTTGCACGACGAGTAGATTAAGATATCTGGTTTACCATTTTACTTTAGATTGAATTGAGGGAAGTCAGCCGTGAGCGATAGCAAAACAGAATACAAGACCTGGATGTGCCTGATCTGTGGTTGGGTCTACGACGAAGAAGCGGGTCTGCCGGACGAAGACATTGCTCCCGGCACACGCTGGGAAGACGTTCCCATCAACTGGACCTGCCCGGAATGCGGCGCCCGCAAGGAAGATTTCGAGATGGTCGCGCTCTAATCCGACAGCCCGGCAGGGAGCGTCGCGCCCGCGAAGTTTCCGTCAGGAACTGCCCGCAAGCCTGCCTTGCTCCCAAATGAGGGGGCAAAGCGGGCTTGTTCCATTTATGCACCGGCAGCCGCTTTGCTATAGTCGCCTAAAGCAGGCTCACGGCAGCAGTAGCCGCAGCCTCCCACCGCCTGCCGCAACGATTTCCAGGAGTTCTGATGACTGATGCGCAAGCCTGCCGCAGCTTCACGATCCTCGTTGTTGACGACAGCGCCACCATCCGGCGCTCCGCCTCGCTGTTCCTCGGGCAGGCCGGACATCGGGTGATGCTGGCCGAAGACGGCTTCGATGCGCTGGCCCAGCTTGCGACTTACACTCCCGATCTGATTTTTTGCGATGTCCTGATGCCCAGGCTCGACGGTTACCAGACTTGTGCATTAGTTAAAAAAAATGCAAGATTCCATGCAACTCCAGTGGTCATGCTGTCGTCCAAGGACGGGTTGTTCGACCGGGCGCGCGGCGCCATCGTCGGTGCCGCGGCGTTCATGACCAAGCCATTCACGGAAGACGGCATGTTGCAGGCCGTCGGGACATACGCCGGGGGCCGGCGATAGCGGCGTATTTTTAGCAAAAAGCACTTCTCAGGTACGGAGCAACAGTGCAATGGGAATCAAGAAAATTCTCGTCGTCGATGATTCGCCGACTGACCGCTATCTCCTGACCGAGATTCTGAGCAAGAACGGGTTTGAAGTCGATACCGCCGACGACGGTGAGGAAGCGCTGGGGAAGATCCGGTGCAATCGGCCTGAACTGGTATTGATGGACGTCGTCATGCCCGGCAAGAATGGTTTCCAGATCACGCGCCAAATGACGCGCGATCCCAGCCTGAGGGACATTCCGATCATGATGTGCAGCATCAAGGACCAGGAAACCGATCGCATCTGGGCGTTGAGCCAGGGGGCGTGCGACTATGTCGTCAAACCGGTGGATGCGCAGGAATTATTGGCAAAAATTGCCGCGATCGGCTGAGCGCGCGCCGGTCCCAGTCCGGCACGCATTCAGTCCAGACAGAAGAGGCGAGGGTGGACTCAGTTCCTGACCAATGGCGATACGGCCGGCTGCATGAATTCCAGGCGCGTCTGCTCGAACGCATGGAGGCCGCGCGTGACGGCTCCGGCATGCGCGACAGCCGCCTTGGCGTCATGATCGGCGACAGGCGCTGCCTGCTCGATCTGCGCGAAGCAGGCGAAATCGTCAATCTGATCGCCGTCACCAAAGTGCCGTTGGCGCGGGACTGGTACCTTGGACTATCCAACGTGCGCGGCAACCTGATCGGCGTGGTCGATCTCGATCGCTTTCTGGGCGGACCGTCGCAGACGATCAGCAAGGAAAGCCGCGTGCTGGTGGTTTCCAGCGCTTTGTCGGGCAATACCGGTTTCCTGCTGTCGCGCGTTCTGGGGTTGCGGCACATCCAGGAAATGACCGAGCAGCAGAGCGGTGACTGCGGACGCAGACGTTATCTCGATGGCGACCTGAACGAATGGGTGGAAATCAGCCTCGCCGAGATTGTGGAAGATCCACGTTTCTTGCAAGTCGGACTATAAAAGCTGTCGCACTGAGTGCCGCGGTTGAAAGCAAATTTCACCGCAACCGCGCAACGACCTCGTAACAAGGAGCCTTAGCCATGGCATTCAAGCTGCCGCATCTCTCGAAGAATAAAACAGCCGGGCCAGCGGGAACTCAGGCGAGCCAGCCATCCGTCATCAGCGCCAAAGCAGACAAGTACATGCAGCGCTACCAGCACACCCGCCTGCCGTTCATCGGCCGCCATTCGCTGCGCGCACAGACGCGGATTCTGCTGATGCTGCTGATCATGGCGCTGTTGTCGATGTTCTTCTTCCTGTGGCTGGGATCCAAGCACTACATCCATGTCAGCCTGCAGGCGCATATCACCAGCGATCTGGTCATGCACTCGCAGCGTATCGGTAAGGCCGTGCCCAACGCCATCCAGGGCAATCGCGAGGCCTTCAGCCAGCTCACCGAAAGCCGCAAGGAATTCAATCAGGGGCTCAATGTCCTCATGCTCGGCGGCGAGTATCAGGGTTATGCCATCCGCAAGCCGGAGCCGGAAATGCGCACTGTACTGACCGACGTCCAAAAGATCTGGGATCACACCGACAAAGCCGCCTCCACCATCCTCAAGCTGCAGCCGGAACTGACCGGCTTCGGCGTTACCCTGGCGCGGCTGCGGCTGCTCTCGCCGAATCTGCTGGACCTGAGCGAGCAGATCTCGATGCTGCAATCGCAGGGCGGCAACTCGCCGCGCGAAGTCGCCGCCGCAGCGCAACTGGTGCTGCTGACCTTGCGCCTGGGGCGCAGCGCCAATGAATTCCTTACTTCCGAAGGCGTCAATCCGGAAACTGCCTTCCTGCTCGGCAAGGACGTCAATACCTTCCGCGACATCATCGACGGCTTCCTCAACGGCAGCGAAATCCTCGGCATCAACGCGGTGCGGGACAAGGACGTGCGCGACAAGCTCAACGAGCTGGAAAAAGTCTTCGGCGAGTACCAGCCGCTGGTCGCCAACATCCTCGGCAACCTGCAAAACTTCATCGCCGCCAAGCAATCCGAGCAATTGGTATTCCTCGAAAATGAAACCCTCAAGCAGCATCTGACCGTGCTGCAAAACGACTACCGGCAAGCGCAGGAAACCCGCTCGTGGACGTTCTGGATCATGCTGCTGTCGATGGCGGTGGCGCTGGTGTGCGGCGTCGGCATCTCCTGGGTGCAGCTGCAAAGCAGTCGCCGCAACGCCGAAGAAGCCGAGTTGCGCCGCCAGGAAGCCGAGGCGCAACGGCTGCACGCGCAACAGCAGGAAGAGCGCGCGATGCGCACCAACGCCATCAATCAGGCGGCGATCCTGCGACTGATGAATGAACTGCAGAAAGTTGCGGATGGCGACCTCACGGTGCACACCACGGTCTCCGAAGACATCACCGGCGCCATCGCCGACTCGGTCAATTACACGGTCGAGGCATTGCGCGGATTGGTCGGCCAGGTCACGCACACCGCCTCGCAGGTGGCGGCCGCCTCCAACCAGGTGCGCGACAATGCGCAGGAGCTGACCAGCGCCGGCCAGATCCAGGCGCGCCGCATCCATGACACCGGGCAATCGATGCTCGAGATGTCGATACAGATTACCGACGTGTCGATCTCCGCCAACAAATCGGCCGACGTCGCGCGCCATTCGGTGGTGGTGGCCGAGCGCGGCGCCAAGGCGGTGGAAGACGCCGTCAAGGGCATGAACGAGATTCGCGAGCAGATCCAGGAAACCTCCAAACGCATCAAGCGCCTGGGCGAGTCGTCGCAGGAGATCGGCGAGATCACCGAGCTGATTTCCGACATCACCGAACAGACCAACGTGCTGGCGCTCAACGCCGCCATCCAGGCCGCTTCCGCCGGTGAGGCCGGCCGCGGCTTCTCGGTCGTGGCCGAAGAAGTGCAGCGACTGGCAGAACGCTCCAGCGCGGCGACTCGGCAGATCGGTGCACTGGTGCGCATGATTCAGGCCGACACGCATGACGCCGTGGCGGCGATGGAAAAATCAACCGCCGGCGTGGTTGACGGCGCTAAGCTGTCCGACGCCGCCGGCGCCTCGCTGTCGGACATACGCCGCGTGTCGAACCAGCTGGCCGAACTGATTCAGGACATTTCCTCTTCTACCGGACATCAGGCCACTTCCGCCAACAGCGTGGCGCACGACATCCAGAACATCCTCAGCGAGAACGAGATCATCGAGCAGCGTCGCGAACAGGTGTTGTCGCTGTTCAACGAGCTGCATGATCTGGCCGAGTTGCTGAAGAACTCGGTATCGCGCTTCCGCGTCACGATTTCGTGATGCGGAAGCGTCCGTCCAACTTGCAGATCGCGCATGGCTTCCGATTCCACGCCTGATTTTCCGCCGGATTCGTCTTCGGATTCGTCCAGCCTGGCATCGCTGGCGTCGGGATTGCTCTCGACCGTCGATCAGGCGATGCAGCTGCTGGGCGACGACAATCCGCAAGCAGAGCGGCAGGCACATGCCTTGCTGCGCCAAGGGGCCGACGCGCTGGCGTTCATTGGCGATACGCCGTTGAATATCAGGGTCGCCGAACTGCTCGGGTTGCTCGCATCGGCCGAACTGGAGCAAAGCGCTGCCGGCGATGCGGATCAATCCGTGCAGCGAGCCTGTACAGATTTACGTGCCTGTCTTGTCGACATCGAGGCCGGGATAGCGCCACGGCAGGGCATTGCGCCGGATGAGGATGAGGTCACGCAACGGCGTCCCGCCCTGAAAGTCGCCATCGCGCAATTGACGACCGATCTTGCTCGTCTGGAGAATTTTCTGGACCGTTTTTTGCAGGGCGGCGACGCACCCGACGCATTGCGTGAGGCCGGGTTGCTGGCGCCGCAACTCGCAACGGTGGCGCAGGCACTGGAATTGACTGCTGCCTGCGAAGTGCTGCGATTGTGCGCCGCGGACATCGATCGCCTGCCACGTACCGGCGTGGCCAACGCCAACGCTGCAGAGGCTGCGGTTCTGGCGCGCCTGACATACAACATGGCGGCATTGAGCCTGTCCATGCCGCTGATGCATAACGCGCCGCAATCGATGGAGTATCCGGGCAAGGCCGCCGAAGAGGATGCCGCCGCTTCTGGGATTACAGCGACGGGTACACCGGATAGAGCACTAAAAATCGCGACCGTTGCTGCGCAGCCGCTGCAACAGAAACAGCAAGAGCAAGAGCCGGAAGAAATCGACCTTGAACTGCGCGAGGTTTTCCTGCTGGAAGCCGGCGAGGTGCTGGGCAGCATACGCAGCGCGCTGGCGGCATCACGCGCGACGCCGCAAGACATGGCGCAGGTGGTCGTCATGCGGCGAGGCTTCCATACGCTCAAAGGCAGTGGCAGGATGGTCGGGCTTAACGCCCTGGCCCGCAGTGCGATGGCGCTCGAAGAGTTCGCCACCGCCTGGTCCGCCGCCGGCCGGACGGGCGCGGCCGGCGACTATGCCTTGCTGGATTACGCCGTTGTGGAGCTGAACGCCTGGATCGACGAGATCCGCGTCAACGGAAAATCGCTGCGCAGCCCCGATGGTTTGTTGGCGGCAGTTGCCGCTCATGCCCGAGGTGAATCTCCGCCGGCGCAAACAAAAATTGCTGAACATGCCGAGACTTGCCGGGTCGGCGATCTCGTCTTGCCCGTCAGGCTGCATCAGATTTACAGCGAAGAATCGGCGAATCTGCTCAACATCCTCGCGACGCAAATCGCGCAATGGCAGAACGCGACACCCGAGGTGATCGCGGCGGAAGCGTTGCGGGCGACCCACTCGCTCAAGAGCAGCGCGGCGTCGGTCAAGTTTGCGCCATTGCTGGCGCTGGCGCAGCCGCTCGATGAGCTCATGCAGTTCCTGGAAAATTATCCGGGTTTGATGGATGCCGCCATATGCGCCGAACTGATGCAGGTGGTGCATGACCTCCAGGCGATGCAGCAACAATTCGCTGCGTGCATCATGCCCTCGCCGCGCCCCGCCGTATCACAGCAGCTGCGCACCTTGCTGACGACGCTGGAAGCACGTCGACGTCAGAGCCATGACGGCGCCAGGAGCATCCCGGCTGAAAACATACAGGCGGCAGGCGTCAAGCCGCCGGAGCCGGGCGGCGACGTCATTGATCCGGATTTGCTGGATATTTTCCTGGAAGAGGGGCGCGATTTGCTGCCGCAGGTCGGCGAGAGCCTGTACAAGCTGCAGAAGACGCCGGGCGATACGGCGCTGATCCAGTATCTTCTGCGACCGCTGCACACCATCAAGGGCAGCGCACGGATGGCCGGGGCCATGCGACTCGGCCAGCACATCCATGATCTGGAAAGCAGTATTGGGGAAATGATGCGCGACGGCGAGCCGTCGGCGGCGCTGATCGACGATTTGCTGGCGCGCTACGACCAGGGGCTGCAGTTGTTCGATGCCTTGCAATCGCCGCTCGCAGCGGCGTCCATACCCACATCCGCGCCTGCCGTTGCCGCCGCCGCGCCGACTGCAGCAGTCCAGGCCGAGATCGCCAAGGTCGTGGCCGAACCGGCGGCAATATCGGCAGCAACAACGGCCGCCGCACCGCTGGTGCGCATCCGCGCCGGCATCCTCGACAGCGTCCTCAACCAGGCCGGCGAAATCTCGATCTCGCGCTCCGGCCTGGAATCCGAAGTCAACATCCTGCGCCAGCATCTGACCGATCTCGGCGGCAACGTGGCGCGGCTGAGCACCCAGCTGCGCGAGGTGGAGATCCAGGCCGAAATCCAGATCGCCGCATCAAACCAGAAGCAGCCGCAGAACCAGCATTTCGATCCGCTCGAATTCGATCGCTTCACACATCTGCAAGAACTGACACGGATGCTGGCGGAAAGCGTCAACGACGTTGCGTCGCTGCAAAAGAATCTGCTCGACACGGTGGACCGCACGCAAAACGGCCTGGTGCATCAGGCCCGGTTGACGCGCGACATGCAGCGCGAACTGATGCATGCGCGCATGGTGCAGTTCAAGGGCATCGAAGAGCGCCTGCAACGGCTGGTCCGGCAAATGGCAAAGGAAACCGGCAAGGAGCTTGCCCTCGACATCATCGGCGGCGCCGTCGAACTTGATCGCAGTATCCTGGAAAAGATGGTCGGCCCCTTCGAACATCTGCTGCGCAACGCCGCCGCCCACGGCATCGAGAGCGCCGGGCAGCGGCTGGCCGCCGGCAAGGACGCGGTGGGCCGGCTGCAGCTCGAGGTCCGGCAGGAGGGCAATGAAGCCATGATCCGGCTCGCCGACGACGGCCAGGGGCTGAACCTCGCGCGCATTCATGAGAAAGCGCTGCATCTGGGATTGATTGATCCGGACCAGCGTTTGTCGGATGTCGAACTGACCAGCATCATTTTTCATCCGGGATTTTCGACCAGCAGCAATGTCACGGCCATTGCCGGACGCGGCGTCGGCATGGACGTGGTCCGTTCGGAAGTCGCTTCGCTCGGTGGACGCATCAGCATCGCCACGGTCGCCGGCAAAGGCGCGCAATTCATCATCCACCTGCCGCTGTCATTGGCGGTGGCGCAAGTGGTGCTGCTGGAGCTGGACCGGCAAAGCTACGCCATACCCTCCCTGCTGGTCGAGCAAGTGCTGCAACTCAAGCGCGTCGACCAGGAACGGGTGTTTCGTGACGGTTTGCTGGAATGGCAGGGGCGCAGCTTGCCGCTGCATTACCTGTCGGCGCTGCTGGGCGAAGACCGTATCATCCCCTTGCAGCAGGCGCTGCCGGTGCTGGTGATCAAGAGCGGCCACGACTTCCTCGCGATTCTGGTGGATCGCGTCGTCGGCAATCGCGAGGTCGTCACCAAGAGCATCGGTCCGCAGCTGGCCGGCATGACCGGCGTGGTCGGCGCCACGGTGCTGGGCAGCGGCAGCATCGTGTTGATCCTCAATCCCATCCAGCTGGCGCAGCGCCAGGGTTACCAGCGCATCTTGCGGCGTGAGCAGCCGCACGGCGCCGATGGCGGCGCCAGCCGCAAGATCGTGCTGGTGGTCGACGATTCGTTGACGGTACGACGCGTCATGCATCGCCTGCTGACGCGTGAGGGATACCAGGTAGTGCTGGCCACCGACGGCGTCGACGCCTTGCATCAAATGCAGGCCGTGCGACCCGACATCGTTCTCTTGGACATCGAAATGCCGCGCATGGACGGCTTTGACCTGACGCGCAACATCCGCGACATGGCCGCTACCGCGACCCTGCCGATCATCATGATCACCTCGCGCACCGCCGCCAAGCATCGCGAGCGCGCCATGGAACTGGGCGTCAACGCCTACCTCGGCAAGCCGTATCAGGACGACGTGCTGCTCAACCTGGTGCACGGCCTGATCGCAAAAGACGGCGTCCGCCCCGAATTCCGTGTCGACGAAGTGCTGTTCCGGCATGATCCGGAGGACACGGAAGGGGATGACGGCGGCCTGGAAGATCAGTCGCCGCCCGTCAATTAGGCAGAGCGCATTTGCCGAAAAAAACCAGCTATGGTCTAATCTGCCACTTCCTGAGGCTGTTCCTGACGATTGGGGCTTGAAATTAATTCCACTCTGCTTTCCATCCTGCTGGCCACGACGATCGCCGGCGTGTTCAGCATCACCGCGGCCGCGATTTTCTCGTTCGCGCTGTTGTCGAAGATGGTCGAGCGCCTGGTCAGCCTGTCGGTCGGCATCATGCTGTCGACCTCGCTGCTGCACGCCTTGCCGGAAGCCTTCGAATCCTCGGCCGAGCCGCACAAGCTGTTTGCGGTATTGCTGGGCGGCCTGCTGGCGTTTTTCCTGCTGGAAAAGCTGTCCATCCTGCGCCACTCCCATCATCACGAAGACGACGGCCACGGCCATCACCACGGCCACGACAAGCATGAGGCGGGCAAGGCCGGCTGGATGATCCTGGTCGGCGACGGCATGCACAATTTCACCGACGGCATCCTGATCGCGGCCGCTTTCCTGGCCGACCCGCACCTCGGGCTGGTGACCGGCCTGGCCATCATCGCGCACGAAATCCCGCAGGAGATCGGCGACTTCATCATCCTGCTCAACGCCGGCTTTTCGCGCACCCGCGCCTACGTCTACAACCTGATCTGCAGCCTGATGGCGGTGCTGGGCGGCGTGCTCGGCTACTTCATGCTGGAGCGCGGCATGGAGTGGATTCCCTACGTGCTGGTGTTTGCCTCGTCAGGCTTCATCTACATCGCCGTCAGCGACCTGATGCCGCAAATGCAACGCCGCGCCACGCTGCGCGAGACGATTCCGCAAGTGATCCTGATCGGCCTGGGCGTGGTCATCGTGCTGGTGCTGACCAGCCACGCGCACGCGCATTGAGATTCAGCGCCCGCCACGCCGGGTGGATTTTGTCGGCAGGCACATCAGCTTGATGACGACGCTGAGCAGCAATCCGGCAAAGCCGAGCAGGACAAGGAATGTTTCCGACACGATAAGCCCCTTCGCATTGCCGATGATGCATGGACTGTAGCGCCATAACCGGTGCGGCCGCCAATATCAAATGCGCCGTCCGAGTATCGCAAAACGGCATGGCGGCGGCAGCGCGATGGCGGCACAATACAGCGACACAATAGGCGCTCATGATTTCCATCAAACAGCTCAAGTACTTTGTCGAGATCGTCGCCGCCGGCAGCTACACGCGCGCGTCCGAGCGCCTGTACATTGCCCAGTCGGCGCTGAGCCGCCAGATCAAGGAGCTGGAAAACGACATTGATGTCGTTTTGCTAAGGCGCGACGCCAAGCAGGTCGAACTGACGCTGGCGGGCAAGGACTTCTACGACCGCGCGCGCAAGATCCTCGACGACATGGACCAGGCCATCGTGCAGGCGCGCCACATCGACAAGGGCGAACGCGGCGCCATCCGCCTGCTGCATTCAAGTTCTGTGCCGTTGTCGCCGCCGCTGGGGCCTTGCCTGAATGCGGTGCTGCAGGCTTTCCCCGGCGTCACGCTGGAAATTTCCCAGGCCTCCTCCGAACACCAGGCGCTCGACGTCGAAGAAGGGCGCGCCGACCTCGGCCTGGCGCGCACGCCAATCCTGCGCAAGCATCCCCATCTGGAAACCATCACGCTATATCAGGAGAAGCTGGTGGTCGCGGTATCGCTGCAGCATCCGCTGGCGCAGCGCGAGGTGGTCGACATCGCCGAGCTGCGCGACGAGCTGTTCGTCTCCATGCCGCACCGCGAGCGCGGCGGCCTCAGTTACCTGGTGGCCGAGCGTTGCATCGCTCACGGCTTCTTTCCCAAGCCGGCGCGCGCGACCTCGCGCAAGGCGTCGCTGCTGAGCCTGGTCAACGCCAATTTCGGCATCGCCATCGTGCCAGACAGCATGCGTGCAATCGCCGTTGCGGGCGTGCATTTCATCGATATACGGGAATCCGACTTCCAGTCGGCGGTGGTGCTGATGATGCGGCGCGATGCGCCGGTGATGGTGGGGCAGTTCGTACAAGCTTTCATGCAAGCCTTGCAGATGCCGGCGGCCTGAGCGCCGCCGGACTTGTTTTCTGCTTACGGCTGTGGGCCGGTCGCCACCGGACGCGACGAATCCGAACTCCATTCGCTCCACGACCCGGGATACAGGCGTGCGCCCGGCAAGCCGGCCACTTCCAGCGCGAGCAGGTTGTGGCAAGCGGTCACGCCCGAGCCGCACTGCATGACGGCCGCCTGCGGGCTGTCGATCAGCGCGTTCCACTCGGCGCGCAAGGCATCGGCCGATTTGAAGCGGCCGTCGGCGCCCAGGTTATCCTTGAAGAAACGATTCTTCGCGCCCGGAATGTGGCCGCCGACGGCGTCCATTGTTTCGTTCTCGCCGCGATAGCGATCTGCCGCGCGCGCGTCGACGACGGTCAGCGACTTGCTGTCGAGATTGGCGACGACATCGCCGACATCGACGGTGGTCACCAGCGGCGCCTGCTCCTGCAAGTCGCCGCGCACCGGCGCCGGTGTTTCAGTCGACAACGGGCCGCCCTGCGCCTGCCATGCCGGCAAGCCGCCGTCGAGCACCGCCACCTGCACATGGCCGACCCAGCGCAGCAGCCACCACAGGCGCGCGGCGAACATGCCGCCGTGGGCGTCGTAGGCGATGACTTGGGTGCCCTTGCCGACGCCCAGTTCCTGCATGGCGTCGATGAAGGCCTGACGCGCCGGCAGCGGATGGCGGCCCTTGAACTTGCCGTCGGCGCCGTTCTTGGGGCCGGACAGGATTTGGTCGAGATGGGCGAAGCGGGCCTGCGGAATATGGCCGGCGGCGTAAGCCTGTGCACCGGCATCGGGATTGGCGAGGTCGTGACGGCAATCGATCACAAGCCAGTTGGCGTCGTCGAGATGGGCGGCCAGCTCGGCTGCGGAAATCAGGGTGGCGTAGGTCATGGTTATTCCTCTTCCTAAACTTCGGTGGCGATCGGATCGCTCGCCGGCAGATTGCTCGATTGTCGGGATTGTTGCTGGGAACGCTGATTGTAAAACGTCGAGACTACACCGCTCATCAGAATGATGCCGATGCCGGCCCAGCCCATCCAGCCCGGTGCGTCGTTCCAGATGAACAGGCCCCACAGGCTGGCAAACACGATGCCGGTGTATTGCAGGTTGGCCGTGACCAGCGTATTGCCGAGCCGGTAGGCGCGCGTCATGGCGATCTGCGCCAGTGTCGCGGTGAGACCGATGGTGACGAGCAGCGCCAGGCCCTTGGCCGAATGCGCATGCCAGAACGGGATGCGTCCGATCACCACACTGCCGGCCAGGCCTGCCAGCAAGCCGGTGAAGGAGAAGTAAAACACCACACGGTATTCCGGCTCACCGAGCAGGCCGAGCTTGCGCACCTGCAGGTAGACCAGCGCCGACAACACGCCGGAAAACAGCGCGATCAGCCCGCCCACCAACTGGTCGGAGTCGATCGACGGCCGCAGCAGCATCGCCACGCCGACGAAGCTCAGCAGCACCGTGCCCGCCAGGCCCCACTCAAAACGCTTCTTGCCCTGCCACCAGGCGACGCCGAACAGCATCGCGGCGATCCAGATCGACGACATGTAGTTGAGCGTGGTGGCGGTCGCCACCGGCAGCAGACCGAATGAATAGAACCACAGCCACAGCGAAATCACGCCGACGCCGCCGCGGATGATATGGTCGCGTGGGTAGGGCGTCCTGAGCGTGCCGCCGCGGATCTTGATCAGGCCGTAGATGAAGATGACGCCGACTATCCCGCGGCACAGCACCACTTCAGCGGTGGAATAGTAGTCGGACGACAGCTTGACGCACACGCCCATGATGGAAAACAGGAAGGAGGCAACAAGCATCCAGAGGGATTGCATGGCGATACTCTATTCGAAAGCGAGGGCAAAAAAACAGGCAGCGCGAGCTGGAGCCGGCGCTGCCTTCGGATCGTACGTTAATCGGAGGTGCTGCAGAATTGGTCTGTCGTTGCAGATGCTGTCGGACTACATCGGGGACATCGCATCATCGGCGCTTTCTGCATGCTTTCCTCACAAAGAATCAGAGTGAAATTCAGTTTTCCTGCACCGCAATCTGCGACCGGTACCATTCATGGAAGTGCTGCATGCCGTCTTCCATCGGCGACTGGTACGGACCGACTTCACTGGTGCCGCGATCCATGAGTATACGCCGCCCGGCATCCATGCGCAGAGCGATCTCGTCATCCTCGACGCAGGTCTCCATGTACGCGGCGCGTTCGGCCTCGACCATCTCGCGTTCGAACAGGGCGATTTCTTCAGGATAGTAGAACTCGACCACGTTGGTGGTTTTTTGCGGACCATTGGGCCACAGCGTCGACACCACCAGCACGTGCGGATACCACTCGACCATGATGTTGGGGTACAGCGTCAGCCAGATCGCGCCGTATTTCGGCGGCTGGCCGTTGCCGAAGCGCAGCACCTGCTCCTGCCACTTCTTGTAAGTCGGCGAACCGGACTTGGCCAGGCCGTGATTGACGCCCACGGTCTGCACGCTGTAGTTCTTTCCGAATTCCCATTTCAGGTCGTCGCAGCTGACGAAACTGCCCAGGCCTGGATGGAAAGGCTCGACATGGTAGTCCTCCAGATAGACTTCGATGAAAGTCTTCCAGTTGTAGTCGCACTCGTGCACTTCGACGTGATCGAACAGGTAGCCGGAAAAATCCAGGTCGCGCGTCACGCCCAGCTGCTTCAATTGCGCGGCGACGTCGTTGCCGTCCTTGCCGTTGTTTTCGAACAGCAGGCCGTTCCAGTTCTGCAAAGGCGTCTTGGACAGGTTCAGGCACGGCGTCTCGCCGAAATGCGGCGCGCCGATCAGGTCACCCTTGAGGTCGTAGGTCCAGCGATGCAGCGGGCAGACGATGTTGCGCGCGTGGCCGCGGCCGTCGAGCATCTTGGCCTGGCGATGACGACAGACGTTGGACATCAGTTCGATGCCGTGCGCGTTGCGCACCAGCATGCGACCTTCGTTTTCCCATGGCAGCGTCGCGTAGTCGCCGACATTGGGCACCATCAATTCATGGCCGGCGTAACGAGGCCCCTGTTGAAATAACTGGTGAATTTCGCGCTTGAAAAGCGCATCGTCAAAATAGACGTCAACTGGTAGTTGCGCGTTTGAGCGCGCCAGTTTGGCAAAAGTAGCAAGATCGGACATCTCCGCCCCCAAATTAATTTGCACCAACCTAAGAGAGAAAGAATCCGCAAAAACCTGGGTTCAAATAATATGAAGAGGAAATTTTGGACAGAACTGCGGATTATGCCATAAATCCCGTTATTCAGGGCGGATTGCGCGGTTGAATCGCCTGAAAATACGCCCTCGGCCGCCTATCTGTGGCGGATTGCACTAAAATGACGGGCTATATCTGAAATCAGCCACTATGCCAAAGAATCCCGTCAAAGCCAGCCAGCCCGCCTCTTTCGAAGAGGCCATGGAAGAGCTCGAACAACTGGTCATCCAGATGGAAGCCGGAGAGCTGCCGCTGGAAGCCTCCGTCGCCGCCTACAAGCGCGGCGCCGAACTGGTCAAGTTCTGCTCGGTGCAACTCGACAAAGTCGACAGCCAGGTCAAGGTGCTCGAAGGCGACATGCTCAAGCCATTGGCCGGCACCGGCGCCGGTGAGTTTGCAGAGGACGAGGAATGAACGCGCGGATCGACACCAGCGCCGGCGCCTCGTTTACCGACTGGATGCAGCGTATCCAGGCCGGCATGGAAGGCACGCTCGACGCATACCTGCCGGCGGTCACCGAAATCCCTGCGCGCCTGCACCAGGCCATGCGCTACACCGCGCTGGACGGCGGCAAGCGTGTGCGTCCCTTGCTGGTGTACGCTGCCGGCGAGCTGTTCGATGCGCCGGCGCAATTGCTGGGCCGCGCCGCCGCTGCCGTGGAAATGATCCACGTCTATTCGCTGGTGCACGACGACATGCCGTGCATGGACGATGATGCCTTGCGCCGCGGCAAGCCGACCGTGCACGTCAAATACGACGAGCCGACCGCCTTGCTGGTGGGCGACGCGCTGCAGGCGCAGGCGTTTTCAGTGCTGTCCGACAACGTCGAAGAGCTGTACGCCGCGCGCCAGTTGAAGATGCTGAACCTGCTGGCGCAGGCGGCCGGTTCGACCGGCATGTGCGGCGGTCAGGCCATCGATCTGGCCAGCGTCGGCATGACTTTGTCGCTGGCGGAACTGGAACAGATGCACAGGCTCAAAACAGGAGCGCTGTTGCGTGCCGCCATTTTGCTTGGCGCCTGCAGCGGCAAGAACCTGACGGTGGCTGAACAGGCTGCGCTGGAAGCGTATTCGTGCCCGATCAGCCTGGCGTTCCAGGTGGTCGACGACATTCTTGATGCGACGGCGGATTCCGCCACGCTCGGCAAGACCGCCGGCAAGGACGCCGCCGACAACAAACCGACTTACGTTTCCATCCTCGGCCTGAGCGAATCGCAGGCGCTGGCCGAAAAGCTGCGCAACGACGCCCACAAGGCGCTGGAACAGTTTGGCAACAAGGCCCGGCGCCTGCATGAACTGGCCGACCTGATCGTGCAACGCAAGGCATAAGCACGCAGCGGTATTTTCCGCGCGCGCAAGCAACCAATTAACGGTGACAAGACCCAGCATGCTCAATACGATAAACAGCCCCGCCGATTTGCGGCAACTCCCGCGCACTCAGTTGAAGCCACTGGCTGACGAGTTGCGCGCCTTCATCCTCGATTCGGTATCGAAGACCGGCGGGCATCTCTCGTCCAATCTCGGCACGGTCGAACTGACCATCGCGCTGCATTACGTCTTCAACACGCCGGAAGACCGCATCGTCTGGGATGTCGGTCACCAGACTTATCCGCACAAGATCCTCACCGGCCGGCGCGACCAGATGTCGACGTTGCGCCAGCTCGACGGCATTTCCGGTTTCCCGCGTCGCGCCGAAAGCGAACACGACACCTTCGGCACCGCGCATTCGTCGACCTCGATTTCCGCTGCGCTCGGCATGGCGCTGGCGGCCAAGACCAAGGGCGAAGATCGTCATGCCATCGCCGTCATCGGCGACGGTGCAATGACCGCCGGCATGGCATTTGAAGCAATGAACAACGCCGGCATCAGTGAAGACGTCAATCTGCTGGTGATCCTCAACGACAACGACATGTCGATTTCGCCGCCGGTCGGCGCGCTCAACCGTTACCTGGCGCGCCTGATGTCCGGGCAGTTCTACGCCAAGGCCAAGAACGTCGGCAAGTCGATGCTGCCGGGACCAATGCTGGAACTGGCCAAGCGCTTTGAAGAACATGCCAAGGGCATGATCGTGCCGGCCACCATGTTCGAAGAATTTGGCTTCAACTACATCGGTCCGATCGACGGTCACGATCTCGACTCGCTGATCCCGACACTGCAAAACCTGAAGAACCTCAAGGGCCCGCAATTCCTGCATGTGGTCACCAAGAAGGGCCAGGGCTACAAACTGGCCGAAGCCGATCCGGTGCTGTATCACGGGCCTGGCAAATTCAATCCGGCCGAAGGCATCAAGCCGGCCGCCGCCAGCAAGCAGACGTACACGCAAGTTTTCGGCGAATGGCTGTGCGACATGGCCACGCAGGACAACACCCTGGTCGGCATCACACCCGCCATGCGCGAAGGCTCGGGCATGGTCAAGTTCGAACAGAAATTCCCCGATCGTTACTACGATGTCGGCATCGCCGAGCAGCACGCCGTCACCTTCGCCGCCGGCATGGCCTGCGAAGGACTGAAGCCGGTCGTGGCGATTTACTCGACCTTCCTGCAACGCGCCTACGATCAACTGATCCACGACGTCGCCTTGCAAAACCTCGACGTCACGTTCGCGCTCGATCGCGCCGGACTGGTTGGCGCCGACGGCGCCACGCATGCGGGCAATTACGATCTGGCCTTCCTGCGCTGCATTCCGAACATGGTCGTCATGGCCGCCTCGGATGAAAACGAATGCCGCCAGATGCTGACGACTGCTTTCCAATACAAAGGCCCGGCCTCGGTACGTTATCCGCGCGGTTCCGGCAGCGGCGTGGCGGTGGAAAAGACCTTGACCACGATCCCGCTGGGCAAGGGCGAAGTGCGCCGCGAAGGCAAGGGCATCGCCATCCTGGCGTTCGGCACCATGGTGGCGCCGGCGCTGGCGGCGGGCGACAAGCTCAACGCCACGGTCGCCAACATGCGTTTCATCAAGCCGCTCGACATTGAACTGGTGAAGCAACTGGCGGCCAGCCATGACGCGCTGGTGACCGTCGAAGAAGGCTGCATCATGGGTGGCGCCGGCGCTGCGGTGTCCGAAGCGCTGGCTGAAGCGGGCATCGTCAAGCCTATCCTGCACCTGGGTTTGCCGGACCGTTTCATTGACCACGGCGACGCCGGCCAATTGCTGGCCAAATGCGGTCTCGACAGCGACGGCATTGCCGCCTCCATCGTGCAACGCTTCGGCAAGGACCAGCCGCGCCTGGTGGTCAACAACGGCTGAACGTGATGTAATGACGGCGACAATAAAAAAGCGGCTCAGGCCGCTTTTTTTACGTCTTCAGGTTTCCTTGTTCTAATTTTTATTCCTGTCCTTGTGCCACAGTACATCGCCGCCGCCGGCATGGCGATTGAGCACGCGCGCCAGCACGAAGCACAGGTCCGACAGCCGGTTCAGGTATTGGCGCGGCTGCGGATTGACCGCGGCGCCTTCCGATTGCGCCAGCGTCACCACGGCGCGTTCGGCGCGGCGGCAGACGGTGCGGCAGACATGCATCTGCGCCGCCGCGCGCGAGCCGCCGGGCAGGATGAATTCCTTGAGCGGAGGCAAATCGGCGTTGTGCTTTTCCAGCAGCGCGTCGAGCTGCGCCACCTGGGCGTCGGCGATCACACTGTAACCGGGAATGCACAGCTCGCCGCCAAGGTCGAACAGGTCGTGCTGGATCGCCAGCAATTCCGCGCGTACACCGGCCGGCAGGTCTTCGCACAGCAGCAGGCCGAGCTGGGAATTGAGTTCGTCCACCTCGCCCAGCGCATGGATGCGCGGCGCGTCCTTGGCGATGCGGCTGCCGTCGCCGAGTCCGGTGCTGCCGTCGTCGCCGGTGCGCGTTGCGATTTTGGAAAGTCGATTGCCCATGTTGTTCCCTGTTCTCTATTCTCTGTGCACTGCAAATCAAAAGCCAAGCATAGCTAAAAAATGAGCGTTCAGAGCTCAAGTTGTCAGACAAATATAAAATATGTCTGCGGCAAGAGAGTAAAATCCCACAGAGGTTTTGACGACAGGGCAGGCCGCTGCATGGCAGTTTCAGTGCTTTTCCGGCATGCAGGAATATTCCCTGGCGTCACTATTCCAACAGACAGAGAGACAGACAATGAACCATATCGTTGATGCGCAGAAACTGCGCAAGCCCGTTCCCGAAGCGTTGCTCACAAGCTTGCAGACACTCCTTGGCAATCGCTTTTCGACCACGCAGGCGATGCGCGAGCATCACGGCCGCGATGAGTCGTCCTACGATCCGATGCTGCCCGATGCCGTGGCGTTCGCCCACACCACGGAAGAAGTCGCCGCCATCATCAAGGCCTGCAGCGAACATCGTATTCCCGTCATTCCCTACGGCACCGGCACTTCCCTCGAAGGCCACGTGCTGGCGCTGCAAGGCGGCATCACGATCGATTTGTCGCAGATGAGCCAGGTGCTGGCGGTCAACGGCGAAGACCTGACCGCCACCGTGCAGGCCGGCGTCACGCGCAAGCAGCTCAATCTGGAAATCAAGGACAGCGGCCTGTTCTTCCCGATTGATCCGGGCGCCGACGCCTCCATCGGCGGCATGGCCTCGACTCGCGCTTCCGGCACCAACGCCGTGCGTTACGGCACCATGCGCGAAAACACCCTGGCGCTGACCGTGGTCACCGCCGACGGCAACATCATCAAGACCGGCACGCGCGCCAAGAAATCTTCCGCCGGCTACGACCTGACCCGCGTCTACGTCGGCAGTGAAGGCACGCTGGGCATCATCACCGAGGTCACCGTGCGCCTGTATCCTCAGCCTGAGGCAGTATCGGCGGCGATCTGTTCGTTCCCGAGCGTGGCCGATGCGGTCAACACCGTGATCCAGGCGATCCAGGTCGGCGTGCCGCTGGCGCGCGTCGAGCTGCTCGATGAAAACGGCGTCAAGGCCATCAACGCCCATGACAAGATGACCTTGCCCGAAAATCCCCTGCTGCTGTTTGAATTCCACGGCAGCGAAAACGGCGTCAAGGAACAGGCAGAAGTCGTGCAGGAACTGGCCAACGACAACAACGCGCTGGGCTTCGAATGGGCCACGCGTCCGGAAGACCGCACGCGGTTGTGGACCGCACGTCACAACGCCTATTTTGCACTGCTGCAGATGCGCCCTGGCGGACGCGCGATTTCCACCGACTGCTGCGTGCCGATTTCGCGCCTGGCCGAATGCGTGCTGGAAACCAAGGCCGACTGCGAAGCCAACGGCCTGATCCACGCCATCATCGGCCACGTCGGCGACGGCAATTTCCACGTGCAGATGATGGTCGATCCCAATGATCCGGCCGACATCGCCCGTGCCGAAGGTGTCAACGAACGCATGGTCGCGCGCGCCATCGAGATGGACGGCACCTGCACCGGCGAGCACGGTGTCGGCTTGCACAAGATGGATTTTCTGGTGCAGGAACACGGCGCCGGCGCCATCGACGTGATGCGCGCGATCAAGCATGCGCTCGATCCGAAGAACATCATGAATCCGGGCAAGATCGTACGCTGGTAGTCATTTGACAGTCATTCGGTTGCATTACCTCCAATAGCAGGCAGCACCCCGGGACGCGCCGCATGGCGGCCGTCCCGCAACAACAGCAGGTAGAACAAGACATGGCAACACGCCTTCCTCCCGTCCATGCCCTGTCCGCGTTTGAAGCGGCGGCGCGTCACAATTCATTCGCCGTGGCGGCGGAAGAACTCTGCATCACGCCGTCGGCGCTGTCGCACCGTATTCGTTTGCTGGAAGAGTTTGTCGGCGAGCGCCTGTTCTTTCGCGATGGTCGCTCGATCGGCCTGTCCGAATTTGGTCGCCGCTATCTCGATGTGGTGCGCTCGGCGCTGCGCACGCTGACCGATTTTCCGATGCCGCATCGCAACGCCACGGTGCAGCCCAAGGTCAAGATCATGCTGCCGCCGACCTTCGCGCGTCATTTGCTGGTGCCGCGCATCGCCGAGTTCACGCAGCGTTATCCCGACATCACCGTCGAGATGTACCTGTCGGTGCCGCTGTACGACCTGAGCCTGTCGGAGAGCGATGTCGAAATCCGTTTCGGCGCCGGCAACTATCCCAACTTCGTCACTGAAAAATTGTTCGAAGAGCCGGCCTTTGCCGTCGCCAGCCCGGCTTACCTGAAAACCATTCCGCCGCTGAAGGGACCGCAGGATCTGCAGCACGCGATCCTGCTGCGCTCGGCGCTGGAACCCTGGCAACCGTGGTTCGAAGCCGCCGGCCTCAAGGACTGGCCGGAGCCGTCGACCGGCCTGCGCGTCGATGACCTCGGCCTGCTGCTGGAGTCGGTACGCCACGGCTACGGCGTCGGCCTCACGCGCCAGCATTTCGCCGAAGAACTGCTGGCACGCGGCGAAATCGTCGAACTCTTCGACGTGCGCCTGCGCACGCCGCCGCACGCCTATTACGTGGTCTACGAAAAGCAGATCCGCGACCGGCCGGAGGTCGATGCCTTCATCGACTGGCTGCAGAACGCTTTCAAAAACATCTGAGGCGCCTGCTTCGCGCCTCAACAGGTTCGAGTCCCTGAAAGTTATTCACAGCGCGACGTGAATTCTTTTCAGTGCGCCCTGACCACGCTTTTCGCTTTCCCAGGCTGAAATTCGCTACACTTCAGGCATTGCGAAGACAATAGCGAGACAGGTACTTCAAAACCGGCACCATAAGCCGGAAAACAATTCAATCGTCATCGCCGCGTCCCAGCCCAAAGCCAAACGAGGTCACGCATGAACGCCCCAGTCGCCCCCTTATTTTCTCCCACCCGCCAGCGCGAGGTGGTTGCCGCATTGAAAGCGGTGGTGCCGCCCCATTGCGTGCTGTTCGACGAGGAAGACACCCGCCCGTACGAGTGCGACGGCCTGGCCGCTTACCGCCAGTTGCCGATGGTCGTGGTTTTGCCCGAAAACGAAGCGCAGGTCGTCGCCATCCTCAAGACCTGCAACGAGCTGAAAGTGCAGATCGTCCCGCGCGGCGCCGGCACTGGTTTGTCCGGTGGCGCGATGCCGATCGCCGACGGCGTGGTGGTGTCGACCGCCAAGTTCAACAAGATCGTCAGCATGGACAAGTACTCGCGAACCGCCGTGGTCCAGCCCGGCGTGCGCAACCTGGCGATCTCGGAAGCGGCCGCGCCTTACGGTCTCTACTACGCGCCCGATCCGTCGTCGCAGATTGCCTGCACCATCGGTGGCAACGTCGCCGAAAACTCCGGCGGCGTGCATTGCCTCAAATACGGCCTGACCGTGCACAACGTGTTGCGCGTGCGCGTGGTCACCATCGAAGGCGACGTCGTCGAGCTCGGCAATGCCGGCCTCGATGCGCCCGGCCTCGACTTGCTGGCGGTGTTCATCGGCTCCGAAGGCATGCTCGGCATCGTCACCGAAGTCACCGTCAAGCTGGTGCCCAAGCCGCAGCAGGCGCGCGTGATCATGGCTTCGTTCGACGACGTGGTGAAGGGCGGCAACGCCGTCGCCAACGTCATCGCCGCCGGCATCATCCCGGCCGGGCTGGAGATGATGGACAAGACCAGTTCGCGCATGGTCGAGCCGTTCGTCAAGGCCGGCTACGACGTCGACGCCGAAGCGATCCTGCTGTGCGAATCCGACGGCACCAGCGAAGAAGTGGAAGAAGAGATCGGCCGCATGAGCGAAGTGCTCAACGCCAGCGGCGCCACCGCGATTGCCGTATCGCAGTCCGAAGCCGAACGCCTGCGCTTCTGGTCGGGCCGCAAGAACGCTTTCCCGGCGGCCGGGCGCATCTCGCCCGATTATTACTGCATGGACGGCACCATCCCGCGCAAACGGCTGGCCGAAGTCCTGCTCGGCATCGCCAAAATGGAAGGCAAGTACGGCCTGCGCTGCGCCAACGTGTTCCATGCCGGCGACGGCAATTTGCATCCGCTGATCCTGTTCGACGCCAACCTGGCGGACGAATTCCACCGTGCCGAATTGTTCGGCGCCGAGATCCTCGAGTTGTGCGTCGAAGTCGGCGGCACCATCACCGGCGAGCACGGCGTCGGCATCGAGAAGATCAACTCCATGTGCGTGCAGTATTCGCCGGAAGAGCGCGAAGCCTTCTTCAAGGTCAAGCGCGCCTTCGACACGGCCTTCCTGCTCAACCCTGACAAGGCCATTCCGTCGCTGCATCGCTGCGCCGAGTACGGCAAGATGCACGTGCAGCGCGGCGCCATCAAATTTCCCGATTTGCCAAGGTTTTAACGCATGGAACAGACACTGCAAGCATTCAAGGAGCACATCGTCGCGGCTACGTCCGGCGGCGCGCCGCTGCAAATCCGCGGCGGCGGCACCAAGGACTGGTACGGCCAGGAACCGCGCGGCGAGGTGCTCGACACGCGTCCTTACAGCGGCATCATCGACTACGAGCCGACCGAGCTGGTGATCACCGCCCGTTGCGGCACGCCGCTGTCGGAGATCGATGCCGCATTGGCGGCCAACAATCAGGTGCTGGCTTTCGAGCCGCCGCGCTTCGGCGGCGTCTCCACCGTCGGCGGCATGGTCGCTGCGGGTTTGTCCGGACCGGGCCGGCAATGGAGCGGATCGGTGCGCGACTTCATCCTCGGCGCCGATCTGATGGATGCGCAAGGGCAGGTCCTGCATTTCGGCGGACAGGTCATGAAGAATGTCGCCGGCTATGACGTCTCTCGCCTGCTGACCGGTTCGCTCGGTACGCTCGGGTTGATCCTGCAGGCGTCGATCAAGGTATTGCCGCAGGCCTTCGCCACCAGCACGCGCGTGTTTGAAGTCGACCAGGCCAATGCCATCCGCCTGCTCAACGAATGGGGCGGCCAGCCCCTGCCGCTGTCGGCCAGCGCCTGGGTCAACGGCGTGCTGACGATTCGTTTGTCGGGCGCACAAGCCGCTGTCTCTGCTGCAGAGACGAAGCTCGGCGGGTCTGAGTTGACCAACGGCGAGGATTTCTGGCGTGACCTGCGCGAGCAGAACCATGTGTTCTTCGCTGACGTGGATGCGCCGTTGTGGCGGATTTCCCTGCCGTCGGTGACGCAGCCGCTGGCGCTCAATGGCGCGCAGCTGATCGAATGGGGTGGCGCCCAGCGCTGGTATCGCGGCGATGACGGTGTCGCCGCCATCCGTGCCGCCGCAACCGCAGCCGGCGGCCACGCCAGCCTGTATCGCGGCGGCGACAAGAGCGTCGGCGTGTTCCAGCCGCTCGCGCCTGCGGTCGCCAAGATCCATCGCAACCTGAAAGCCTCCTTCGACCCATCCGGCATCTTCAATCCCGGTCGCATGTACAGCGAGTTTTAAACTATGCAAACCAACCTGGCCGATTTCATCCGCGACACTCCCGAAGGCAAGGAAGCCGACGCCATCCTGCGCTCCTGCGTGCATTGCGGATTCTGCACGGCGACCTGCCCCACCTATCAATTGCTGGGCGACGAGCTCGACGGTCCGCGCGGCCGCATCTACCTGATCAAGCAGGTGCTCGAAGGCAAGCAGGCCACCGCTGCCACGCAATCGCATCTGGATCGTTGCCTGACCTGCCGCAACTGCGAATCGACTTGCCCATCCGGCGTGCAATACGGCCGTCTGGTCGATATCGGCCGCAAGGTGGTCGAGGACCAGGTGCCGCGCCCGCTCGGTCAGCGCATCGTGCGCACCACGCTCAAGACGCTGCTGCCGAACAAGTGGCTGTTCAATCCGGCGATGAAGGCCGGCCAACTGGTCCGTCCGCTGTTGCCGCAAAAATTGCAGAACAAGGTGCCGGTCAAACAAGACGCGGGCCAGTGGCCGACGCGCACGCATGCGCGCAAGATGTTGATGCTCGACGGTTGCGTACAGCCGGCCATGTCGCCCAACATCAACAGTTCGACTGCACGCGTGCTGGATGCGCTGGGCGTCGAGCTGATCGTGCCGCCCAAGGCTGGTTGCTGTGGCGCGATTCGTTATCACCTGAACGATCAGGATGGCGGGCTCAATGATATGCGTCGCAACATCGATGCGTGGTGGCCGTATGTGGACGGCTCAGCCGGCTTCACGGTCGAGGCGATCGTGATGAATGCTTCCGGCTGCGGTGCCACCGTCAAGGAATATGGCCATCTGCTGCAGCACGACGCTGCCTATGCCGCCAAGGCGCATCGGATTGCGCAACTCACACGTGATATCAGCGAGATTCTGCCGGACTTCGAAGCCGAACTAGCGGGCAAGCTCAAGGGAAAAATCAAGGATAAGCTCAATGCGCGCGTTGCCTATCATCCGCCGTGCACTTTGCAGCACGGGCAGAAGATTCGCGGCAAGGTGGAGCAGATTCTTGGCAGTGCCGGTGTTGACGTCAAGCTGTGTGCGGACAGTCATCTTTGCTGCGGGTCGGCGGGGACGTATTCGGTGTTGCAGCCGGAGCTGTCTTATCGTTTGCGGGACAACAAGCTGAATAATTTGCAGGCGACTCAGCCGGACATGATTGTTTCCGGGAATATCGGGTGTCTGACGCATTTGCAGTCGGGGACTGATACGCCGGTGAAGCATTGGATTGAGTTGTTGGATGCGGCTTTGGTGGGTTCGTAAGCTGTTCCGACTTTCCGTTTGTTTGTAGCTTCATTGTTCTTTCTTCGATCAACCCTCGCCGGGGGCGGCCCGGCAGCCGCTTACTTTCTTTGCTTCGCCAAAGAAAGTAAGCAAAGAAAGGCGACCGCGATTCGCCGCCCCTTCGGGGTACCCGTTGGCGCCGCACTCAAATCGGGAAGGGAAACAAACTCGCTGCGCTCAGACAAGTTTCCCTTCTCTATCCGATTTGAGCACGTCACCAACGGCGACTCATAAGCGGAATTCTTTTTCCGGCTCGCTTCGCATTGCCTTGGGGGGGGGGGGCTCGCCTTCGGCATCGTGATTTTCACCTTTAGTCGTGGTCAACTACATCTTCCTTCCGACGGTAGCGAAGAACGACGACTCCCCACTCCACCTCAGTCCCCTGGCGATGCGCAGCGAGCCAGTCTCGAATTCCCGCTTGCGAGCAGCCGGTGGCGGCAGGTGCAAATCGGATAAAGAGGGGAAACTTGTCTGAGCGCAGCGAGTTTGTTTCCCCTCCCGATTTGTGCCTGACGACGCCGGGAACCCCCGAAGGGGGCTACGAACTTGCGGTCGCCTTTCTTTGCTTACTTTCTTTGGCGAAGCAAAGAAAGTGAGTAGCTGCCGGGCTACCCCCGGCTTGGTTGTCCGGAGAAAGAAAAATCCAACTTACCTAAGCAGGAAGCAGGCAAACAAAAAAGCGGCCCCAAAAGAGAGCCGCCTTCATCAACCAAGCAACCAAAAATCAAGCGTGCAAAACCTGCTGCGCCTGCTTGGGAATCCACTCCTGCAAGGTAATCTCAATCGTGATGAACGACAGATTCGCCCCCCGCACAAAGCGCCCCGCAAAAATCTTCCCATCCACATCCGCCACCACCCCCTGCAAAGGATGGACATGCGGCTTGCCGCCGTTGAAGCCGATCTCGCCAAAGACGTTGAGAATCTCAACCCCAGGTCCATTGATCTCCATTTCGCGCGACCCCGTAGGCGTCGCGTACTCCAGGTGCGCATCGATCAGGCTGCCGATCGCGCCGCGCACGATGGCGGTCTGCATGCCGTATTGGCGGCACAGCGCTTCCACGCTTTCAGTGAGGTCCTGGTTCGGTTTGAGGCGCGCCATCACCAGTTTTCCCAGTGTGCCTTCCTCTACCTGAATGTCGTTGTCGTTGGTGTGTGTCTCTGTGTTTCTTATAAGTGTTGATGTCGTCATCATGATTCCATGGGTGTCGGATGCAATAGACTGAATAGCGTCTCTTCATCGCTGTTGACGACGAAAGCGCCCTGGGAAAACAAGCACAGGCGGATGATGAGCGGATCGTCGCCCACTTCCACCGTGTCGAGCAATAAATGCCCGCCGTGTATCGAACCATCGCCGTCAAGGAAACCGGCGTGGCAATGCAATAATACTTTTCCTTCCTGGTTCTGGCCAACCGTGATTGCGCCGGTGACGAAGGTGATCACGCCTTCCAGCACATGCGGCGGGCCGTAGTCATATGGACGGTTGGCGTCGCGCGTGTTTTCGATGCGGTGATAGTGCAGCTTGCGCGCGGTGCCGCCGCACATGCGGCCGACGCCTCCGCGCTGGCCGTAGCGTTGCAGCACCTCACGCAAGGCGGCGCCGACTTTGGTGCCGGGCTGCAGCGTGATGCGCAGTTCTTCCGCCGGATTGGCTTCCAGGTCCAGCGTGCGCGGGTAGCTCTGCTGGCCGGCGTGAAGAAACTTGCGTACCTCGACAAATCCCGGATGGCCTTCGGCGGACTTGTTGGAAATTTTCATAAGCGATAGTCACCTTTCTCCTCGAGCAGACTTTTGATCTGCTTCTTGACGATCTTTCCATAACCGGATTTCGGCATGGTCTCCCAGAACACGAAGCGGCGCGGCCATTTGTATTTGGCGATGCGACTCTCCAGATGCGACAACAGCGCGTCGCCGTCGGCCTGCTGGCCGGACTTGGCGACGATGACGGCGATGCCGCTTTCGCCCCATTTCGGATCCGGCACGCCGAGCACGGCGACTTCGGACACCGAGGGATGCGTCAGCAGCGCTTCTTCGATCTCGCGCGGATAGACGTTGGAGCCGCCCGAGATGTACATGTCGGACGAGCGGCCGGTGATGTAGAGGAAACCGTCTTCGTCCACGTGGCCGAGGTCGCCGGTGTGGAACCAGTCGCCCTTGAAGGCCTTGGCGTTGGCGTCCGGATTGTTGTGATAGCCCATGAACACGGCCGGGCCGCGCACGCAGATCTCACCGGTTTCAAACGACTTCAGTTTCTTGCAGCTGTCGTCGAGGATGGCGATTTCCATGCCGGTGCGCGGCATGCCGCAGGAGCCGACGCGCGCTTTCGGATGGGCGTCGTCCGCTTCGTGCATGTACTGCGGCAGGAAGGTGATGTTGCCGGTCACTTCGCCGAGGCCGTAGTACTGCACCAGCACCTTGCCGAGCTTCTTCAATGCGTACACTTGGTCGGCGCGGTACATCGGTGCGCCGGCGTAGATGACGTGCTTGAGCGAGCTATGGTCGTAGCGATCGACCGATTCGTCTTCGGTCAGGATCTTGACGATGGTCGGCACGGTGAACATGTTGTCGACGCGGTGGCGCTGCACCAGTTGCCAGGCTTCTTCCGGCACCAGGCGCTCGGTTGACAGCAGGATGCTGGCGGCGCCGCGCGCCGTGTTGACGACTGCGTGGATGCCGGCACCGTGCGACAGCGGCGCCACCACCAGCGAGCGCGACTGATGGGTCAGGCCCGGCAGCAAGTCGGCCAGGTGGTTGGTCACGACGAAAGCCATCTGGCCGTGCGACAACATGCCGGCTTTCGGGTGGCCGGTGGTGCCGGAGGTGTAGAAGAACCACAGCGGATCTTCGTAATCGACTTCCACTTCATCGAAAGGCTGATGCGCACCGGCCGCAGTGGCGAGTGTTTCGAAATCAAGTTCGCCGGCGCGCGGGTCTTGCAGCGCGATGACGTGTTTCAGCGCGGGGGAGATTTCCTTGACGGCGTCGACATAGTTGGCGAAGCCGCGGTCGTACAGCATGACGCTGGCGCCGCTGGACTGGCCGAGATAGGCAGCTTCCGGCGGCGTGATGCGCACGTTGGTCGGGACCCAGACCATGCCCAGCTTGAATGCCGCCCAGGCGCTTTCAAAAATCTGCAGGTTGTTGCGGGAGTGGACCAGCATTTTGTCGCCCTTGCTCACGCCCAGCTTTTGCAGCGCATGGGCGAGGGTGTCGACGCGGTCGTTGATCTGTTTCCAGGTGGCGATCTTGTCGCCTTTGCCGTCCGCGGTGCCGTCGCCGAAGATCAGGCCGGGCTCGTCGGGGAAGCGGCGGGCGACGTCGGATAGCAGGCGCCCCAGGTTCATTACTTTGGTTAACATCGTCTCGCTCGTGTGTATTTTTTATGTGGGTCTTTACTTCAGTTGCTGCTGCCGCGGTCCCGGGCAATGCCGGGACCACGGAAAAACTATCAATGCACGCGTTCCAGAATGCTCACGTAATTCGCCACTGCAGCACCGCCCATGTTGAACACGCCGGCATAGCGCGCGTTCGGGATCTGCATGTCGCCGGCGTCATGGCTGGCCTGCATCGCCGCCATCACGTGCATCGACACGCCGGTGGCGCCGACCGGATGGCCCTTGGACTTCAGGCCGCCGGAAGGATTGATCGGCAGGCGGCCGTTCTTGGCGGTGACGCCGTCGAGGATGGCGCGTGCGCCCTGGCCCGGCTCGGCCAGGCCCATGGCTTCATACTCAAGCAACTCGGCGATGGTGAAGCAGTCGTGGGTTTCCACCAACGACAGGTCGAGCAATTTGAGGTCGGCTTGTTTCAATGCCTGCTGCCATGCCAGCGTGCCGGCTTCGAAACGGGTCGGGTCGCGGCGCGACAGCGGCAGGAAATCATTGACGTGCACGGCGGCGCGGAAGGTCACGGCGCGCTGCATGGTCTTGGCCACGTCGGCGGCGCTCAGCACCAGCGCGGCGGCGCCGTCGGAGATCAGCGAGCAATCTGTGCGCTTCAACGGGCCGGCGACGAAGGGATTCTTTTCCGAGACGTTGCGGCAGAAGTCGAAGCCGAAATCCTTGCGCATGTGGGCGTAGGGATTGCTCATGCCGTTCTTGTGATTCTTGGCGGCAATGGCGGCCAGCGCATCCGACTGATCGCCGTAGCGATCAAAGTAGGCTTGCGCGATCTTGCCGAACACGCCGGCGAAGCCGCCCGGGATGCCGGCTTCTTCCTTGGCGTAGCAGCACTTGAGCAGCACTTCGCCGACTTGCGGCGTGGCCAGTTCGGTCATTTTTTCAAAGCCGATCACCAGCGCGTGCTTGGCCTGGCCGGACAGGATCGATTGCATGCCCGAGTGGATCGCCGCCGAACCGGTGGCGCAGGCGTTCTCAACGCGCACGGCAGGCTTGAAGCGCAGCGCGGGCAAGGTATTGAACACCAGCGAGGACGGGAAGTCCTGATACAGGAAGCCGCCGTTGAAGGTGCCGATGTGGATCGAGCCGATGTCTTCCGGCGTCAGGCCGGCGTGTTCGATGGCCGCCTTGGCGACCTGGCCGATCAGCGCTTCCGGATCGATGCCGTCGAGCTTGCCGAATTGGGAGTGATTCCAGCCGGTGATGCAAGGGGAAGGTGCAGTCATGTGGATTCCTGAAAAGAGTGTGTTGGAACAGCAATATGCAAAAACGATGCCACGAATTTTCCAGGCCGGTGCAGCATTGCCGCGTTGCTTGTTGTTATGGCGGCAGCGCCCGTACGGGCGGCGTCGGCAGGCCGTGATGGCGGTAAACATAGCACGTTGCGCGCAGTGATGAATTTGCTGCACTGCAGGATGAAACCGGGATGGGAACCGCATACAGGTGTCAATCAAGTGTTCAGGCAATGCGACAGGTGTCGCATCAAAATAAACACCTGATTGGCCCTCACATCCCTTGTCGAATCAGGCGTTTATCGAAGAGAATGTGCTTGCAATGCCGACTTCAGGGAGGGAAGCCCAGGTCCGTGGAAACACTTTCGCGACTTGGCATCCAAATTGCTCTAGAACGCATAAGCAGTGCTGAATTAGTCGTTACTAGTATCGGCAACATAAATTAACCAAAACTAAAATCAGGAGACAAACAGATGGGTAACCCAACTGCCAGCATCACTCGCCGTCGTTTTTTGAAGACTGTTTCCGTCGCTTCGGCCGCTGCCGCCACCGGCATGATGTCGACCCAGGCATTTGCCGCCGCTGAATTCACGCTGAAGTACGCCAACAACCTGCCGGCCACGCATCCGATGAATCTGCGCGCCAAGGAAATGGCCGCCAAGATCGCGACCGAGTCCAAGGGCCGCATCGACTTCCAGGTCTATCCGAACAACCAGCTCGGCAATGACACCGACACGCTGGGCCAGGTACGCTCGGGCGCGGTCGACTTCTTTACACTGTCCCCGCTGATTCTCGGCACGCTGGTGCCGGCTGCACAGATCAGCGGCGTCGGCTTTGCCTTCAAGGATTACAACCAGGTGTGGGCCGCACTCGACGGCGAGTTGGGCGCGCACGTGCGCAAGCAGATCGAGGCCAAGTCCACCGTCTTTGCATTTGAAAAGATCTGGGACAACGGCTACCGCCAGATCACCAACAGCACTCGCGCGATCAACAAGCCGGAAGACCTCAAGGGCATGAAGCTGCGCGTGCCGCCGAGCCCGCTGTGGACATCGATGTTCCGCGCCTTCGATGCGGCGCCGGCCAGCATCAACTTCGCCGAAGTGTATTCCGCGCTGCAGACCAAGATCGTCGAAGGCCAGGAAAACCCGATGGCGATCATCTCGACCGCCAAGCTGTACGAAGTGCAGAAGTACTGCTCCATGACCAACCACATGTGGGATGGTTTCTGGTTCCTGGCCAACAAGAAATCGTTCGAGCGTCTGCCGAAGGACCTGCAGGAAATCGTCACACGCAACGTCAATGAAGCCGGCATCAAGCAACGCGCCGACGTCAAGGCGCTGAACGATTCCCTGGCGACCGAAATGAAGGGCAAGGGTCTGGCCTTCAACGACACCGACAACGAAGCCTTCCGCGCCAAGCTGCGCAGTGCAGGTTTTTATGCCGAGTGGCACAAGAAGTTCGGTGACGAACCTTGGGCGCTGTTGGAGAAATACACCGGGAAGTTGGCGTAAATGGAAGCGGCGATGACCGAAGTGAGAATGCCTTCTGCACCGCTGCCGACCAACCCGCTGGCGCGTCTGCTGGCGGGCGTCAATCGCGGCGTCATGCACGTTGTCGCCGCGGTTGCTGCGGCGCTGGTGGTGGTGGAAACCGGCGTGCTGCTGGCCGGCGTGATCTACCGCTATGCGCTGCACGACCCGCTGATCTGGTCCGATGAACTGGCCTCGACGCTGTTCATCTGGCTGTCGATGCTGGGCGCAGTGCTGGCGCTGGACCGGGGCGAGCACATGCGCCTGACGGCCATCGTCAACAAGCTCTCCGACAAATGGCGCGTCTGGCTGGAAACGGTCGCTGCATTGATCGTCTGCATTTTTGTATTGATGATCATCCATCCTGCGGTCGACCACGCGTCGGAGCAGATGGCGATCACCACGCCGGCCTTGGAGATCCCCGACGGCCTGCGTGCAGCAGCGCTGCCGGTCGGCGCGATCCTGATGTTCCTGGCGGCGATTGCCCGCATGGCGAGCCGCTCCAGCATCAGGCAGGTGTTGTCTGCCGTGGCCGTTGTCGCCGTGATCGGCGCGGTGCTGTGGATCAGCAAGCCGGCCCTGCTGGCCATGGGCAACTACAACCTGATCGTGTTCTTCGTGGTGCTGATCGGCGCGTGTGTCGCAGGCGGTATTCCGATTGCGTTCGCCTTCGGTACGGCGACGATGGCCTATCTGACCATTGCTACAGGCGCACCGATGATGATCGTGGTCAGCCGTATGGACGAGGGCATGTCCAGCCTGATCCTGTTGTCGGTGCCGCTGTTCGTCTTGCTCGGTTCGCTGCTGGAAATCAGCGGACTGGCGCGTACCCTGATCGACTTCATGGCGGCCTTGCTGGGCCACGTGCGGGGAGGATTGCAATACGTGCTGCTGGGCGCGATGTTCCTGGTCTCCGGCATCTCCGGCTCCAAGGCGGCCGACATGGCCGCGATTGCCCCGGCGCTGTTCCCTGAAATGAAGAAGCGCGGTTCCAAGCCGGAAGAACTGGTGGCCTTGCTGTCGTCCTCCGGCGCCATGACCGAAACGATTCCGCCGAGCCTGGTGCTGATCACCATCGGCGCCGTGTGCAGCGTGTCGATTACGGCCCTGTTCATCGGCGGCCTGATGCCGGCGGTGATCGCCACGATTGCGATCGGCATTGTCTGCTGGTTCCGCGCCCGTCGTGAACCGATGCCGGATGTGAAGCGCGCCACCATCGGCGTGATCGGCAAGACCCTGATCGCTGCGATCCCCGCACTGGCCTTGCCGATGCTGATTCGCGTGGCGGTGATTGAAGGCGTCGCCACCGCAACGGAAGTGGCCACCATCGGTGTCGCCTACACCATCGTGGTCGGTCTGGTCATGCATGCCTTCATGAAGCATCTCGATTTCAAGCGCATCTATCCGATGCTGGTGGAAGCGGCGACGCTGTCGGGCGCGATCCTCTTGATCATCGGCATGGCCACCTCGATGGCCTGGGCGCTGACGCAGTCGGGCTTCTCGGCCAAGCTGGTGTCGCTGATGCAGGGCGTGCCGGGCGGTGGCTTCGGCTTCCTGCTGATCACGATCGTGATCTTCATCGTGCTGGGCAGCATCCTGGAAGGCATCCCGGCGATCGTGCTGTTCGGACCGCTGCTGTTCCCGGTGGCGCGCTCACTGGGCATCCATGACGTGCACTACGCCATGGTGGTGATCCTGGCGATGGGTATCGGCTTGTTCGCACCACCGTTCGGCGTCGGCTTCTATGCCGCCTGCGCGATCGGCAAGGTGTCGCCGGACAAGGTCTTCAACCGCGTGTGGGGCTATCTGGCCGCACTGGTGGTGGCACTTCTGGTGGTGGCTGCGGTGCCGTGGATTTCGATCGGCTTTCTTGAACACTAATAACATCTAAAAACGGCGGCTTGCACTTCTCCCTTCGCAAGCCGCCATCCTCACGGAGACAACATGAACCAAAATGACAGCGGCGCCCGCGTGGCGCTCGTGACGGGCGGAGCCATGGGTATCGGCGCCGCAATTTCCCAGCGTCTGGCGCGCGACGGTTATACCGTACTGGTCTCGGACATCAACCTGGAAGCAGCCAGGGCGACCGCCGACAAGATCAACGCCGATGGCGGCACGGGGTGGGGTAGAGCCGCGCCGCTGGCGATGGATGTCAGCAAGCCCGAGTCCATCGAAAAAGCTTTTGCCGAGGTCGAAAAAGACTACGGCCGCTGCGACGTGCTGGTCAACAATGCCGGCGTCGCCAAGACCTTCCCCTTCCTCGATTACCCGCTCGACAACTGGCTGCTGACGATGAACATCAACGTCACCGGCGTGATGCTGTGCGGCCAGCATGCCGCGCGCATGATGGTGCGTCGCAAGTGGGGCCGCATCGTCAATATTTCTTCCATCTCGGGCATCCGCGCCGGTTCCGGCCGCACCGCCTACGGCACGTCCAAGGCGGCGGTGATCGGCCTGACGCGTCAGATGGCGATCGAGCTGGCCGAGCACGGCGTCACCGTCAACAGCGTCGCGCCCGGTCCGGTCGATACGCCGCTGACGCAGGCCGTGCATTCGCCGGAAACCCGCAAGAGCTTCACCGCCGGCGTGCCGATGCACCGCTACGGCAGCACCGACGAGATCGCTGCGGCAGTATCTTTCCTCGCGGCTGACGATTCGTCCTACATTACCGGCCACGTGGTGCCGGTGGATGGCGGCTTCGTGGCCGCCGGCATTCTCGACATCTGATCGGAGCATAAGCATGGCACGCGCAATGGAAGACAAGGTCGTCATCGTCAGCGGCGCAGGTTCGGTCGGCGAGGGCTGGGGCAACGGCAAGGCGGCGGCGGTGCTGTATGCGCGCGAAGGTGCGCGGGTGCTGGCGGTCGACCGCAACCTGCAGGCCGCACAAGAGACCTGCGACCTGATCCGCAGCGAAGGCGGCACGTGTGAGGTGGTCGCCGCGGACGTGTCGAAGACGCCGGACATCGAAGCCATGGTGCAGGCCGCGCTCGATCATTTCGGCCGCATCGACGTCCTGCACAACAACGTCGGCATCGCCGAAACCGGCGGCCCGGTCGAAGCCAGCGAAGAGAGCTGGAACCGCGTCATCGCGATCAACCAGACCAGCGTCTTCATGACCTGCAAGCATGTCCTGCCGGTGATGGAAAAACAGAAGAAGGGCGCCATCGTCAACATCTCGTCGCTGGCGGCGATCCGCTGGGTGGGCTTTCCGTATGTCGCCTATTCGGCGTCCAAGGCGGCGATGCTGGCGCTGACCAAGAACATCGCGATGCAATACGCGCCGCTGGGCATCCGCGCCAACTGCGTGTTGCCGGGGTTGATGGACACGCCGATGATCCGCGAACCGCTCAAGGCCTCCTATGGCGGCGACATCGAAGAGATGCGCCGCAAACGTCACGAACAATGTCCGATGGGCCATATGGGCGACGCCTGGGATGTGGCGCATGCGGCCTTGTTCCTGGCGTCGGATGCCGCGCGTTACGTGACGGGCGTCGACCTGATCGTGGACGGCGGCCTCAGTCTCAAGTGTGTGTAGCAAACTCGTTACGTCGGCGTCATCTGCATAGGTGTGACGAAAGGTAAATTGCAGGGCATCGGTTGGAGGAATGGGGTGTAATGTTTTTCATCCCTTTTCCTTCCCGGTGACTGCATGCCAGATCAGCACGTTTTTCGTCGTCCTTTTGTCCATCTTCTCGCGCTGCTGTGCCTGCTCATTGCAGCGCCGTTCGCCTCCTCGCAATCCCTGTGGCCGTCGTCGCAGCAGTGGGAGCAGTTGCGTCGCGATCCGACGTTCAAACAGGCAATGACGGCCCAGCGCCGCATCGCCGACGAAGCACTCGCCGCCGCGCCGCAACCGATTGCCACACTGTCCAGCGGCGGTCGCCTGCAGGGCGACGCGATCAAGGGAAAGACCGCCGCCAGCATCAAGGACATGGACAAGATCCAGGCGCTCGCCGTGACCTACAAAGTGACGGGCGACGCGCGCTACGCGGCGCGTGCGGGTGAATTCCTCGATGCCTGGGCCGCACGCAACCAGCCCACCGGCCAGCCCATCGACGAAACCGGTCTGGAGCCGGGCATCTTCGGTTACCGTATTGTGCGCGCCGATCTGCCGGTCGCTGCGCGCGACCGGATCGATACGTGGATGCGCAATATCGCACAGGCCGAGATCGATTCGCGTGTGCTGAAGCGACCGACCGCCACCAACAACTGGCACAGCCATCGCCTGAAGATCGTCGGCCTGATCGGTTACGCGATTGGCGACGCCAAGTTGCTCATCTATGCGAAGAATGGCTTCCGCACCCAGATCAACGACAACCTGCGTCCTGATGGCGAGAGCATCGATTTCATCGAGCGCGATGCCTTGTCGTATCACGTCTACGATTTGCGGCCGCTGGTCACGCTGGCGCTGGCGTTTGCCGAAGACGGCGAGGACTTGTACCACTGGCAGGCGCCGAATGGCGCGTCGGTGGCGCGCAGCGTGACATGGTTGTTGCCGTATGTGCGTGGGGAGAAGAGCCACGCCGAGTTCGCCGGCAGCCGGGTGCCGTTCGACAAGGCGCGTTCGGACAATCATGAGAAGGGCCATGAAATCGGCACGCCCTACGATCCCAAAAACGCCCAGCCGCTCATGGACCTCGCGGCGGCTTACGATCCGGCCTGCGCGGAGTTGGCGCGCAGTCTCGGCGGCGGCAGCATGCGTCTGCGGCTGGCGCTCAGTTCTTTGAAAAACGGCTGAGGGCAGGTCGTCGCGTCCGGCCTGATGGCGGCGAAGGCGGCGGCGCAGGTTGGGTATTCTTGAGCCCGCTCCAGACTTCTTCCGCCGTTTGCACAAAGGTCTGGATGCAGGGATTGCGGTTGTCCTTGTTCCAGATCACCGCGACGTCCACCACCGGCGCATCAACCAGCGGCTTGAAAACCGTGGTTTCCAGATGCATGGCCTGCATTGAGTTCGGCACCATCGCCACGCCCAAGCCTTCGCCGACCAGGTTGACGATGGTCTGCTGCAGGTTGGCTTCGAGCTTGATGCGCGGGCGAAAGCCCGCCGCCACACAGCAATTGACGATCAGGTCGTAGACCACCGGCGCAATCGCGCGCGGGATGCTGACGAAGGGATCGTCGGCCAGATCCCTGGCTGAAATTTTTTCACGTGTCGCCAGGCGGTGGTTTTTCGGCAGCACCGCCACCAGCGGTTCGGAAAAGATCGTGCGACTGTCCAGCCCGCTGCAATCCTCGGGCCGGTACATGATGCCGACGTCGCGTTTGCCTTCCCTGATGTCGACCGCCAGCAGATTGGGCACGTGCTCGGTCAGGCGCATGTCGACCTCGGGATAGGCTGCCGAATAGTGGCGCGTCACCGACGGCAGGATGTTATAGGCGGTCGACATCATGAACCCCACCAGCAGCGCGCCGCTGTTGCCGGCCCCGGTGCTGACGGCATTGCGGCGGGCGCGCTCCAGTGCATGAAAAATTTCAGCAGTGTCCCGGTAGAAATGTTTGCCCGCTTCGGTCAGCTGCACGCTGCGTTTGCTGCGGTCGAACAACTGCACGCCGAGTTCCTTCTCCAGCGCCGCAATCTGGCGCGTGAGCGGGGGTTGCGAGATATGCAACAGCTCGGCGGCGCGGCCGAAATGCAGGGTTTCTGCTACGGTGCGGAAATAAGTCAGGTGGCGCAGTTCGATCATTTGATACCTTTAAGGTATTAATTGTGTGCCTATATTGTATTGGAAGTTATTAAACAAGCTGGCTATTCTTTGCCGCAGAGTCAGCTTACTTGCGACTGACTCCCAGGTGATCCGGCCACGAGCCGGTCTCGCCGCCACATAAGAAAAAGCAGTTCATAGACAGGAGACAAATCATGCCGACATCCACGGTAGACCTCGCTACGGCGCGCAGATATGTCAGCAGCGCACGCTATCGCTCACTCGATGAACTCTGTGGCGGCGATCCGCAGATGCAAGACCTGATCGCGCGCGGCAAGCGCCTGATCGACCGCAACATCCCGATTCTGATTCTCGGCGAAACCGGCACCGGCAAGGAATACCTGTCGCGCGCGCTGCACGCCTACAGCGAACGACGCGCCGCCAACTGGGTGGCGGTCAACTGTGCTTCGATTCCCGAGAGCCTGGCCGAGAGCGAACTGTTCGGCTATTGCAAGGGCGCGTTTTCCGGCGCGCTGCCGGGCGGCATGAAGGGTAAGGTGCAGCAGGCCGACGGCGGCACGCTGTTCCTCGACGAAATCGGCGACATGCCGTTCGCCTTGCAGACGCGCCTGTTGCGCGTGCTGTCCGAACGCGAAGTGATTCCGCTGGGCGCGGCGCATCCGGTGCCGGTCGACGTGCACCTGATCTGCGCCACGCACCAGGATCTGAAAAAGCTGGTGGCGCAAGGGCGCTTCCGCGAAGATTTGTATTACCGCATTGCGGGCGGCGTGCTGCGTTTGCCGTCGCTGCGCAGCCGCACCGACCGCCGCGCTTTGATCATGCAAATGATCGCCGACGAAATGCCGGGGCAAGATGGCAGCAACTGCGTCGACGACGGCATCATTGCGCCGACCGCCTTGCAGCAGATGCTGGCCTATGCCTGGCCCGGTAACCTGCGCCAGATGCACGCCGTGATCCGCTACTGCTGCGCCGTCATGAACGGCGACCGCATCGAGGTCGGCGATCTGCCGGAAGAGCTGATGGAGACGTTCGCGCCATCCGCTTCGCTATCCTTTCACTACGAGGGGCCGGCTATTTCTCCGGCCTCCAACGTCCGCAGCATCGTGCCACAAGCCGGTGCTGCCGATATCCTCCCGCGCCCATCAGGCGGCCCGCTCGGGGACGAGCGCACGCGCGTTATCGATGCGCTGGTCGGCAGTCGCTGGAACATCTCCGCCGCTTCGCGGCAACTGGGAATGTGCCGCGCCTCGCTGTATCGCAAATTGCGCCAGCTGGATATTCCGCACGTGCGCGACCAGGCCATGCCGACGCAGTTCGCGTCGTACGCGGCCTGATCGAAACCTATCGATCGAAACTTATTGCGCCGCTTCCGGGCGGCGCCCACACGACAAAACAAAAGAGCTCCGCTCACCTTGAGGAAGTTAGGAAGACCATGAAAGTTTTTTACGACAAAGACGCAGACCTGTCCCTGATCAAGAACAAGAACGTGACCATCATCGGTTACGGTTCGCAAGGCCACGCGCACGCGCAAAACCTGAATGACTCCGGCTGCAAAGTCACCGTTGCGCTGCGCAAGGATGGCGCATCGTGGAACAAGGCCAAGAACGCCGGCCTGAACGTTGCCGAAGTCAACGAAGCGGTCAAGGGCGCCGACTTCATCATGATCCTGCTGCCGGATGAAAACATCGGCCAGGTCTATGCAGAAAACGTTGCTCCGCACGCCAAGCAAGGCGCGACAGTCGCCTTCGCCCACGGCTTCAACATCCATTACGGTCAAGTCGTGCCGCGCGCTGATCTGGACATCATCATGATCGCGCCAAAGGCCCCGGGCCACACCGTGCGTTCGACCTACACCCAAGGCGGCGGCGTGCCGCATCTGATCGCTGTCTATCAAGACAAGTCCGGCACTGCCCGTGACGTCGCTCTGTCGTACGCCACCGCCAACGGCGGCGGCCGTGCCGGCATCATCGAAACCAACTTCCGCGAAGAAACCGAAACCGACCTGTTCGGCGAACAAGCGGTTCTGTGCGGTGGCGCTGTTGAACTGATCAAGGCCGGTTTCGAAACGCTGGTGGAAGCCGGCTACGCGCCTGAAATGGCGTACTTCGAATGCCTGCACGAACTGAAGCTGATCGTCGACCTGATCTACGAAGGCGGCATCGCCAACATGAACTACTCGATCTCGAACAATGCGGAATACGGCGAATACGTCACCGGCCCGCGCATCATCAACGAAGAGAGCAAGAAGGTCATGAAGCAAGTGCTGACCGACATCCAGACCGGCGAATACGCCAAGAGCTTCATCCTGGAAAACAAGGCCGGCGCACCGACCTTGCTGTCGCGTCGTCGTATCAATGCTGAACATCAGATCGAAATCGTCGGCGAGAAGCTGCGCGCGATGATGCCTTGGATCAAGGCCAACAAACTGGTGGACCAGTCGAAGAACTAACACGACCACGGACCGCGATCGTGGGCATCATCTCAGGACACGCAAGCATGCGTGCCCTGGGCAGGACGGCGCAAAGCATTGCTTTGCGAAACCCCGTCCAGCCTGCCTTGGATCAAGGCCAACAAATTGATGGATCAGTCGAAGAACTAATCGATTTTTTCTCGATGAAAAAAGGACGCCAAGGCGTCCTTTTTTATTTCGCGGTATGTTTACGCCCCGAGACTTCTCACCAGCCACTTCGCCCCTCAAGGAGAACCAAGTGCAACTCATCGGCATGCTCGATTCACCCTACGTCCGCCGCGCCGCCATTTCCCTGCAATTGCTCGGCCTGCCGTTTGAACATCAATCGATCTCGGTGTTCAGCACCTTTGACCGTTTTCGCGAAATCAATCCGTTGGTCAAGGCGCCGTCGTTGATCTGCGATGACGGCATGGTGCTGATGGATTCGATCCTGATCACGCAATACGCCGAGGCGTTCCCGCAGAAGAAGCGCAGCCTGTTGCCGTCCGACCTGGGCGAGTTGCAGCGTGCGCTGCGTATCATCGGTCTGGCGATGACGGCCTGTGAGAAGAGCGTGCAGATCGTCTACGAGCACAAGCTGCGTCCTGCCGAGAAGTTGCATGAACCTTGGCTGGAGCGTGTATCAGGACAATTGTTGGAGGCCTACAAGGCGCTGGAAGAGGAATTCACCAAGCGGCCGCGCGCAGTGACCAGCGCCACCATCGATCAGGCCACGCTGACTACGGCCGTGGCCTGGTACTTCAGCCGCCAACTGGTGGCCGATGTGGTGCCGGCGGAGCACTATCCCGCGTTGGCGGCCTTGTCGGCAGCGGCCGAGAAGTTGCCGGAGTTTGCCGCCGCACCGTATGGCGACGGCATTTGCCAAGCGCACTAAACCAGCTTACTCCGCCAGCAATTTTTCGATATCGGCCACCATGTCTTCCGGCTTGGTGGCCGGCGCGTAACGCTTGAACACGCTGCCGTTCTTGCGCACCAGGAATTTGGTGAAATTCCATTTGATCGCCTTGCTGCCGAGCAGGCCGGGGGCTTCCGCCTTGATGTAGGTAAACAGTGGATCGGCCTGGTCGCCGTTGACGTCGATCTTGGCGAACAGCGGGAAGCTGACGCCGTAATTCTTTTCGCAGAAGGCGCCGATTTCTTCCGCCGTGCCGGGCTCCTGGCCGCCGAACTGGTTGCACGGGAAGCCGAGCACTTCCACACCCTTGTCCTTGAACTCGCGATAAATCTTCTCCAGGCCCTGGTACTGCGGCGTGAAGCCGCATTTACTGGCGGTGTTGACGATCAGGACGACCTTGCCGCGATATTGGTCCAACGCCGCCGGCGTGCGGTCGGGCAGGGCGGGATGGAAGTCGTAGATGCTGGGCATGGGGGCCTCGTCGAAGTGAATGGGAATGCTGTCCATGATAGCCCATGGCCCGTGCACCGGCTTCAGGCGAACTGACCGGGCGTCCGGGAGGCCGCACGTGCAGTCTCCGGCGTGATCAGGTCCCTGCGCAGCAAGTCGCCCAGGCAATGGTCCAGTGTCTGCATGCCGGCGCCGGCCGAGGTCTGCATGATCGAAGCCATCTGCGCCACTTTTCCTTCACGGATCAGGTTCCGGATGGCGGGCGTGCCGAGCATGATTTCGTGGGCGGCGATGCGGCCGTCGCCGGCTTTGGTCTTCAGCAGGAGTTGCGAAACCACCGCGCTGAGCGACTCCGACAGCATGCTGCGCACCATGTCCTTCTCGTCGCCGGGGAACACGTCGACAATGCGGTCTACGCTTTTTGCAGCCGACGAGGTGTGCAGCGTGGCCAGCACCAGATGGCCGGTTTCCGCCGCCGTCAGCGCCAGGCGGATGGTGTCGAGGTCGCGCAGTTCGCCGATCAGGATCACGTCCGGATCTTCGCGCAGCGCCGAGCGCAATGCATTGGCAAAGGAGTGCGTATGGGCGCCGACGGCGCGCTGGCTGACCAGGCTCTTGTCCGGCGTGTGGATGAATTCAATCGGGTCTTCGATGGTCAGGATGTGTGCCGGGCGCTGTTCGTTGATGTGCCGGATCATGGCGGCCAGCGTGGTCGACTTGCCCGAGCCGGTGGGGCCGGTGACCAGGATCAGGCCTTGGCGGCGCAGCGCCAGTTCGGCCAGCACCGGCGGTGTATCAAGTTCAGCCAGACTGCGGACCGTGTGCGGAATCGTGCGGATGACCGCCGCCGGACCGCGCGCCTGATGGAAGGCGTTGACGCGAAAGCGCGCCAGGCCGGCGATGTCGACCGCGAAGTCGCACTCCAGGTCGCGCCGATAGCTCTCGGCCTGGGCCGGATCCATGATTGCGTCGAGCATGTCGTCGACGTCTTGCGCCAGCAATACCGGCAAATTGACGCGCCGCATATCGCCGCGCAGGCGCAGCATGGGCGGCAAACCGGTGGAAAGATGCAGGTCGGAAGCCTGATTCTTGACCGAAAAGGCGAGCAGGTCGGGAATGTCCATTTATAATCTCTGACTGAAAAAACAGCGTTGTCCCTCCCCGAACCGAAGAATTATGTCGTCAATCGCAAAACAGTTGCAAGTTGTTAACGCTCGCATTGCCGCCGCTGCGCAAGCCGTCGGCCGCAATCCGCAAGACATCCTGTTGCTGGCGGTGTCGAAGTTCTTTGATGCCGAGTCCGTACTGGAAGCCGTGCGCGCAGGGCAGGCCGCCTTCGGCGAAAACTATGTCCAGGAAGCGCTCGACAAGATCGCCGCGCTCAAGCTGGCGGCGCCCGAAGCGCAGGTCTCCTGGCATTTCATCGGACCCATACAGAGCAACAAGACGCGCCAGATTGCGGAAAACTTCGACTGGGTGCATTCGGTCGATCGCGAAAAGATCGCTCGCCGCCTGGCAGAACAACGCCCGCCCGGGCTGCCGCCGCTGAACATTTGCCTGCAAGTCAACATCAGCGCCGAAGAAAGCAAGAGCGGTTTGTCCCCCGACGAATTGCTGCCGGTGGCGCGCGCGGTGGCCGCCATGCCCGGCCTGCGCCTGCGCGGACTGATGGCGATTCCGGCGCCGACCGAGGTCGAGGCAGAACAGCGCGCCGCGTTCCGGCGCTTGCGTGAATTGGCGGCGTTGCTGACCGACAGCGGCATCGCTTGCGACACCTTGTCGATGGGCATGTCGGCCGACATGGACGCCGCCATCGCCGAAGGCGCCACGATCGTGCGCGTCGGCACGGCCATTTTCGGGCAACGCCAGACGCACTAGAATTATTCGCAGCTATCCGTAGTCATCCACAGGAAGAAAACATATGTTGAAGATAGGTTTCATCGGCGGCGGCAACATGGCTGCGGCACTGATCGGCGGTCTGGCAGGCAAGCTCACCGACGGCAAGAACATCCACGTGGTTGACCTCAACCCCGAGTCGCTGGAAAAGCTGAACCAGCGTTTCGGCGTCACCACCGCGCTGCAAGTCGACGTCATGCTCGCCAAGGTCGACGTCATCGTGCTGGCGGTCAAGCCGCAGCAGATGCGCCAGGTGGCCGACAGCCTCAAGCCGTTCATCGGCACGCAACTGGTGTTGTCGATCGCCGCCGGCATCCGCAGCGCCGACCTGTCGCGCTGGCTCGGCAACCATCCGGCCATCGTACGCTCGATGCCGAACACGCCGGCGCTGATCGGCAAGGGTATCTCCGGCATGGTGGCGTTGGACGGTGTGAGCGCCGAGCAGCGCGCCGCCGCCGATGCCATCCTGCGCGCCGTCGGCACGACGGTGTGGCTGGACAGCGAAGACCTGATCGATCCGGTGACAGCGGTGTCGGGCAGCGGCCCGGCCTACGTGTTCTATTTCATGGAAGCCATGCAGAAGGCCGCCGTCGAGCTGGGGCTGAGCCCCGAACAAGGCGTCGAGCTGGCCAAGGCAACCTTCGCGGGCGCAGTCGAATTGGCGATCCGTTCGCCGGAACCGCTGCCGCTGTTGCGTGAACGCGTGACATCGAAGGGCGGAACCACTTATGCCGCATTGACGTCAATGCAAGGTGCCGGCGTGGCGGAACATATCGTGACGGCGGTCAAGGCCGCCGCCGCAAGAGGGAAAGAATTGGGGGAGGAGTTTGGGAAGGATTAGTTTGAACGTGCTTCGTTATATTTCGGTTGTTGCTGGTGTCGTGATTGTCGCTGCGCTCACTGCGTGCGCCAGCGCGCCGTATCAGGGTGATTCGTATACGGTGAAACGGGGCGACACGCTGATGAGCATTTCTCGCACCGTCGGGAAGGATCATCACGACATCGCTGCGTGGAACAAGATTTCCGATGCGAACGAAATCTATCCGGGAGACGTGCTGCGGTTGAAGCCACCGGCGACCGCGGCGGCTGCGCCTGTCTCGCGCGCAAAGCCGGCTGCAGCTACAACTGCGGCGCATGAACGCAAAGCGGAACCGAAGAAGGAAGCCGAATCCGCAGCGCCGGCGGCGCCGTCTGCTGCCGAAGCCGAACGTCTGGACTGGATGTGGCCGGCGCAGGGCAAGCTTACCGCCACCACCGACCGCAACCTGAAGGGCATCGACATCACCGGCACCCCGGGCCAGCCGGTGTGGGCGGCCGAAGCCGGCAAGGTGACGTACGCCGGGCGCGGCATCCGCGGCTACGGCAACATGATCATCGTCAAGCACAGCCGCACGCTGCTGTCGGTCTATGCGCACAACAAGTCGATCATGGTCAAGGAAGGGCAGACCGTGAATCGCGGCCAGCAGATCGCCGAGATGGGCGACACCGACAGTCGTACGGTCAAGCTGTATTTTGAAATCCGCAGCAACGGCAAGGCGCTCAACCCGGTGCCGCTGCTGCCTAAGCCGCGCAGCTAAAAGTCTAGCGCAGCGCGTAATCCGCTGCGACGCCTGCGAACATCAGCGCGCCCAGCCAGTTGTTGTGCACGAACGCCTTGAAGCACCCGGCACGGTCGCGGGTGCGGATCAGGGTGTAGTGATATACCGCGCACCCGGCCGCGGCCAGCATGCCCAGCGAGAACCAGGTGCGCAGGCCGAAGTGCCAGCCCACCGCCCAGAAAATCCCCAGCGCCGCGACGTAGCACAGCATGATCGCGAGCACGTCGAAGCGGCCGAAGGTGATTGCCGAGGTCTTCATGCCGAGCTTGAGGTCATCGTCGCGATCGACCATCGCGTAAGCGGTGTCGTAGGCCACCGACCAGAACACATTCCCCAGCAGCATCAGCCACGCCACCATCGGTACCTGGCCTTGCACCGCCGCGAAACCCATGGGGATGCCGAAGCCGAAGGCGATGCCCAGATAGGCCTGCGGAATCGCGAAGAAGCGCTTGAAGTACGGATAGCTGGCCGCCACGATCAGCGCCGGCACCGACATCTGCTTGGTCAGCGTATTGAGTGGCAGGATCAGCAGGAATGACGCCAGCGCCAGCACTCCCGCCACCATCAGCGCTTCCCAGCCCTGGATCTTGCCGGCCGTGAGCGGACGGTCGACGGTGCGTTTGACGTGCTTGTCGAAATCGCGGTCGGCGTAATCGTTGATCGCGCAACCTGCCGAGCGCATCAGCACCGTACCCAGCGTGAAGATCGCCACCATATGCCAACCCGGCCGGCCGTCGGCGGCAAACCACAGCGCCATCAGCGTCGGCCACAGCAACAGCTGGATGCCGATCGGTTTGTGCAGGCGCACAAGACGGAAATAGAGGTTCAGGCGATTCATGTCAGGTGGACAAAAAAGGAAAGCGCCATTATAAAGGCGCGCTCAAAAAAGTCGGCGAGGGGTAAAAAACGGGAGATTTTTGACGAAATTCGGAGGCTTTTTCGTGGAAATTTTTTTCACGTAATTGGGGTCTCCGTGAACAGATGTAACATGGCTCGTGAATTTTTGCTCAAAAAGGCGAAATTATTTGCCGTGGCGGGCATTAGACGCTAATGTACGACCGGTGTAACGAGACAGTCACAATGACTTGATAACATCGGTCACCTTTTTGGGAGGATTTGCCTAATGAAATACCCTGTGAAAACCTTTGCCGCTGCGGCTTTGCTGGCGACAATGACAACTTCCGCCTTCGCGGTTACCGACATCGCCTGGTGGCATTCCATGACCGGCGCCCTGGGCGAACGCGTCAACACCATGGCTGACGAATTCAACAAGAGCCAGTCCGATTACAAAGTGACGCCGGTCTACAAGGGCACTTACGACGAATCGATGGCCGCTGCGATTGCCGCCTATCGCGCAGGCAACGCACCCAACATTTTGCAGATTTTTGAAGTCGGCACAGCGACCATGGTTTACTCCAAGGGCGCCATCAAGCCGGTCTACGAAGTGATGCAGCAAGCCGGCGAGAAGTTCGACCAGAACGCGTATGTGCCGGCAGTCTCCGGTTACTACTCGACTGCGAAGGGCATGATGTCCTTCCCGTTCAACAGCTCGACCACGATCATGTTCTATAACAAGGACCTGTTCGCCAAGGCCGGCCTGGATCCGAACAAGCCGCCGGCAACCTGGCAGGACTTCGTCGGCATGGCCGCCAAGATGAAGGCCAGCGGCATCACCTGTCCTTACACCACCACCTGGCAATCATGGGTGCACCTGGAGTCGTTCTCGGCCTGGCACAACACCGAGACTGCATCCAAGAGCAACGGCTTCGGCGGTCTCGACGCGCGCCTGAAGATCAATGGCCCGCTGCAAGTGCGCCATATCGAAAACATGTCCAACTGGGCCAAGCAAGGCTATTTCATCTACGCCGGCCGCAAGGATGAAGCCAACGCCAAGTTCAATGCAGGCGAGTGCGCCATCATCACCGGTTCCTCGTCCGCCTATGCCGATATCCGCAAGAACGCCAAGTTCAAGTTCGGCGTAGCACCGTTGCCTTACTACAGCGACGTGCAGGGTGCACCGCAAAACACCGTGATCGGCGGCGCTTCGCTGTGGGTCATGGGCGGCAAGAAGGCTGACGAATACAAGGGCGTGGCGAAGTTCTTCACTTATCTGTCGAAGCCTGAAGTGCAAGCCAAGTGGCACCAGGAAACCGGCTATCTTCCGGTGACCAAGGCTGCGTATGAAATCACCCAGAAGTCCGGTTTCTATGAGCGCAATCCAGGCACCGACGTCGCGGTCAAACAGATGATCGTCAAGACCACTGACAAGTCGCGCGGCATCCGTCTGGGCAACTATGCACAGATTCGCACTGTGATCGACGAAGAACTGGAAAACGTCTGGACCGGCAAGAAGGCGCCGAAAGAAGCGCTCGACAGCGCCGTGAAACGTGGCGACGAACTGTTGGCCCGTTTCGAAAAAGCAAACAAGTAAACAGTCTGCTGAGCGCAGCGCGGCAAGGTTGATTCGCCGCGCTGCCGCTTCAGGAAAGACCTGTGCAAGACACTTAGCCCCGGTTCGCCGGGGCGATGTATTTTTCAGCTGCTCGGAAAACTTACCGGTGCGGGATGTAATCGTTATCACACATCCTCTTCAATCACCGCTTTTAGGGACATAAGCTATCGTGGAAAAACGCGCTCGCTTCACTTCATCATGGCTGCCGTATGCGCTGGTCGCGCCGCAGATCCTGATCACGATATTGTTTTTCTTCTGGCCTGCCGTGCAGGCCCTGTACCAATCGGTGCTGCTGCAGGACGCCTTCGGCGGCTATTCGGAATTCGTCTGGTTCGACAACTTCGCGGCCTTGTTCGGCGACCCGAGTTATCTCGCGGCGTTCGGCACCACGGCCATCTTCTCGGTGCTGGTCGCGGTCGGCGGGATGGTGCTGTCGCTGATCCTGGCGGTGTTTGCCGATCGCGTCGTCAAGGGCGCGGCGATCTACAAGACCTTCCTGATCTGGCCGTACGCGGTGTCGCCGGTGGTGGTCGGCGTGCTGTGGATGTTCCTGCTGAGTCCTTCGCTGGGCCTGCTCTCGCACGTGCTGGCCTGGCTCGGCATCAACTGGAACTACATGGTCAACGGCAACCAGGCCATGACCCTGATCGTCATTGCGGCGATCTGGAAACAGATCAGCTACAACTTCCTGTTCTTCCTGGCCGGCCTGCAGTCGATCCCGAAATCGCTGATCGAAGCCGCCGCCATCGACGGCGCCGGTCCGGTCAAGCGCTTCTTCACGATCATCTTCCCGATGATCTCGCCGACGACGTTCTTCCTGATGGTGGTCAACATCGTGTACGCGTTCTTCGATACGTTTGCGATCGTGGAAGCGACCACCCACGGCGGTCCCGGCAAGGACACCGAGATCCTGGTCTACAAGGTCTTCAGCGACGGCTTCAAGGGCGGCGATCTCGGCAGCGCCGCGGCGCAGTCGGTGGTGCTGATGGTGATCGTGATCCTGCTGACCGTCATCCAGTTCAAGTATGTGGAAAAGAAGGTGCAATATGCTTAATCAACCCGCATTGATGTTGAAGGGAGCGCCGGCATGATTGAACGACGCCCCATTCTCGACGCCGTCAGCCATCTGGTGCTGATTATCGGCGCGCTCATCGTGATCTTTCCGTTGTACGTCGCCTTCATCGCCAGCACCCAGACCGCCGAGCAATCGGCCATGTCGCCGCTGTCGCTGCTGCCCGGCACGGAGCTGGTCACCAACTACAAGACCGTCCTGACCCAGGGCGCTTCCGGCAATGTCTCATCGCCGCCGGTGTCGCGCATGCTGTGGATCAGCCTGGTGACGGCGCTGGTGATCGCGATCGGCAAGATCTCGATCTCCATGCTGTCGGCCTTCGCGATGGTGTACTTCCGGTTCCGCGGACGCAACCTGTTCTTCTGGATGATCTTCGTCACGCTGATGCTGCCGGTGGAGGTGCGCATCACGCCGACCTATCAGGTGGTGTCCGACTTCGGCATGCTCAACACCTATGCCGGCCTGACGGTGCCGCTGATTGCGTCGGCCACGGCCACGTTCCTGTTCCGGCAATTCTTCCTGACGGTGCCCGACGAGCTCGCTGAAGCGGCGCGCATCGACGGCGCCGGGCCGCTGCGCTTCCTCAAGGACGTGCTGTGGCCGCTGTCGCGCACCAACGTGATTGCGCTGTTCGTGATCATGTTCATCTACGGTTGGAATCAGTACCTGTGGCCGCTGATGATCGCCACCGAGCAAACCATGTACCCGATCGGCATCGGCATCAAGACGCTGATTTCGGGCGGTGACTCGGCGGTGGAATGGAATATGGTGATGGCAACGATGATCCTGGCGATGTTGCCGCCGGGGCTGGTCGTCGTGGTCATGCAAAAATGGTTTGTTAAAGGTCTGGTCGATTCCGAGAAATAACATGGCAAAAATTCATCTCAAGCAAGTCAAGAAGACCTACGGCAAAGCGCCGAAAGCAGTCGACGTCATCCACGGCATCGACATCGACATCGCCGACGGCGAGTTCATCGTCATGGTCGGTCCGTCCGGCTGCGGCAAGTCGACATTGCTGCGCATGGTGGCGGGGCTGGAAGAAATCAGTTCCGGTGACATCATGATCGGTGACCGCGTGGTCAACAACCTGGAGCCGAAAGAGCGTGACATCGCGATGGTGTTCCAGAACTACGCGCTGTATCCGCACATGAGCGTGTACGAAAACATGGCCTACGGCCTCAAGATCCAGGGGTTGCCGAAAGCCGAGATCGACACCCGCGTGCAGCGCGCGGCCGAGATCCTGGAACTGGGCGCGTTGCTGGACCGTACCCCGCGTCAATTGTCCGGCGGCCAGCGCCAGCGTGTGGCGATGGGCCGCGCGATCGTGCGCAAGCCGGCGGTATTCCTGTTCGATGAACCGCTGTCGAACCTCGACGCCAAGCTGCGCGTGCAGATGCGTTTGGAAATCCAGAAGCTGCACGCCTCGCTGCGCACCACCAGCCTGTACGTGACGCACGATCAGGTCGAAGCGATGACGCTGGGCCAGCGCATGATCGTGATGAACAAAGGCCGCGCCGAACAGATCGGTACACCCGCGGAAGTCTACGGCAAGCCGGCCACCACCTTCGTCGCCAGCTTCATCGGCTCGCCGCCGATGAACCTGCTCAACGGCAAGCTCAGCGACGACGGCGCACGTTTCACTTTTGACGACGGTTCAGTGTTCGATCTGTCGACGCCGGCGAAAATCGGCGGCGGCGCGCGCATCCTCGGCATCCGTCCGGAACATCTGCACCTGGGACGTCCCGGCCTGAACATGGAAGTCGAACTGGTGGAAGCGCTGGGCGCCGAACTGCTGGTGCATACGCGTTGCGGCGGCCAGTCCATGGTGATCCGCTGCGCCGCCGGCACTGAAGTGGCGATGGGCCAACAGGTCACGGCCGGTGTCGATGCGAACCTGCTGCACTGGTTCGATCCGCAGACGACACACCGCATCGACTGATCTCGATTGATATCGGTCGCTACGTCGCAAACAAAAACAGCCGGCACTCATTTGCCGGCTGTTTTTTTGTCCAGCGAATGTCAGCTTTCCAGCGCGACCACGATATCCAGTTCGACCGCCGCATTGCGCGGCAATTGCGCGACGCCGACGCTGGTGCGCGCGTGGCGGCCAAGTTCAGGGCCGAACAACTCATAGATCAGGGACGATGCGCCGTCGGCCACCGCGCTCTGCTGGCTGAAGTCTTCGGTGCTGTTGACGTAGACATTCAGGCGCAGGATCTTGTCGATGCGCTGCAGGTCGCCCACGGTGTCACGCAGCGCCGCCAGCGCGCGAATCAGGGCCGCACGCGCCCCCATTTTGGCGTCGTCGATCGAGACTTCGCGGCCCAGCTTGCCGGACACCAGAACGCGGTCGCCGTCGCGCGGCAACTGGCCGGCGATCCAGGCCAAGCCCTGATGCACGACGCCGGTTGCGTATTGCGCGCCGGGTGCGGCCGAGGCGGGCAGGACGATGGACAATTCGGTCAAGCGTTGTTCGAGATTCATGAAGCTTCCTTGTCGTAGTTGGGCGAAGTTGCCGGGGATGGGGTCTATAATAAATTCCCGTCCGCCTGTGCGGCAAAGCATCTTTTCTCAGGGCAGCCCGAGTATTTCTCACCCCGTTTTTCAACTCGTTTCTAAACCCGCCATGACCGCTCGCATACTCCCGTCGCTCAACGCCCTGCGCGCCTTCGAGGCGGCCGCGCGGCACCAGAGTTTTACTCTGGCCGCGCAGGAATTGCACGTCACCCAAGGCGCCGTCAGCCATCAGGTCAAGGCGTTGGAGGAAGAACTTGGCGCTGCGCTGTTCGAAAGACAGTCCAATCAGCTGCGGCTGACGGCGGCGGGACAGCGCTACCTGGTCGTCGTCGGCGATGCTTTTGACCGCATCGAAAACGGCACCCGTCAATTGCTGGAGCGGCCGCAGCGCGCACGGCTGACGATTTCCACCTCGCCCAACTTCAACGCCAAATGGCTGGCGCCGCGCCTGGGCGGATTCTCCGCGCGCCATGCGGACCTCGATCTGCACGTCGAACAAAACGAGCGCCAGGTCAATTTCCTGCGCGAGAACATCGACCTGGCGATCCGCTACGGCGACGGTCCCTGGCCGGGTTTGTCCTGCACGCGGCTGGGCGACGAGTTCCTGTTGCCGGTTTGCGCGCCGGCGCTGGATGTGGACAGCATCGTGGCGCTGAGCACCGCGCCGCTGCTGCATAGTCATGACCGGCAATCCTGGCGCGACTGGTTTGGCGCGCACGGACTGTCGCCGGACGACCGTCCCGGCATCGTCTTCAATCAGGAAAGCGCGGCCGTCGATGCCGCGCTGGCCGGACAAGGCGTGGCGCTGGCGCGTTCGTCGCTGGTGGTGCGCGAGTTGCAGCAGGGGCGCCTGGTGGCGCCCGTGACGCTGGGTCTGCCGCTCACGCAGGCCTACTGGCTGGTGTATCCGCAGGAGGGAGAAAACGACGGCAAGATCGCCGCCTTCTCCAACTGGCTGTTGCAGGAAAGCGAAGCGGACCGGCAGTTCTGGAGCGGCATGATCGGCTGAGCCGGCGACGGCGTCCGGCGTCGCCCGATCGGAGTCAGAGCGAGCGCGCCAACGCTTCCAGCTGCGTCGTGCACAGGCCCCAGCCTTCGTGGAATCCCATCTTTTCGTGCGCCTCGCGGTCGGCGCTGGACCAGTGACGCACCTGTGCGGTGTAGCGCGTTTTCCCGGCTTCGTCGGCAAAGCTCAGGATCACCGTAATGAACGGTTTTTCGGACGGCTCCCAGGCGCTGGTGTAGGCGTCGGTAAATACCAGTCGTTCGTTCTCTACTACCTCAAGGTAGACGCCACGATTCGGAAACTCATTGCCATCGGGACCGCGCATCACGATCAGTGTGGCTCCACCGGGGCGCACATCGGTTTCCACGGTTGGCGTGGTCCAGGGCGCCGGCGTAAACCATCGCTTGAGCAGGTCGGGCTCGGTCCACGCACGATAGACGTTGGCGCGCGGGGCGTCGATCAGGCGCGTCAAGATCAATTCGCGGTCGGCGGGAAAGTTGTCGTCAGTCATCGTCATGTCTGTCTCCTGAAAGGAATCGGCGGGACTTGCGCGCTGATTTGTTGTTTCATCAACACAGCATATTTTCACCATCGTCTTGCACACCGGCAATCCTTGTTTTGGCGCCCGTCGCAAAGCCTTGCGGGGCATGGTGCAGCGCCACAGCGAGACGCATCGTTTCTGCGTGCCCGTAGGGGATTCCCTTATATCGCGGACTGTCCGGCTTCTCTAAAATCGTTTCAACATACCCGAGAAGATGTGATCATGAGATCGCGGTCGGCAAGACGGCCCCCACGCCAGAAACGGAAAAAAAAGATGAGCCAGAATATCGAACAGTTTGCATCCCACGTGTATCACGACCGCAACTTCAATTGTGATACAGCAAAAATTCTTCCCGGCGAGTATTACCACACGCATCACGACATGATGATCGTCACGGTACTGGGATCGTGTGTATCCGCCTGCATCCGCGACCGTGTCAGCGGCATCGGCGGGATGAACCATTTCATGCTGCCCGATGGCGGCGGCGACGACAGCCCTGTTTCTTCGTCGGCGCGCTACGGCACCTACGCCATGGAAATCCTGATCAATGAGATTTTGAAGTCCGGCGCCAAGCGCGAGAATCTGGAGTCGAAAGTGTTCGGCGGCGGCGCCGTGCTGCGCGGTTTCAACGCCATCAACGTGGGTGAGCGCAACGCAGCCTTCGTCCGCACTTACCTGCGCACCGAAGGCATCCGCGTGGTGGCCGAAGACCTCAACGACATCTGGCCGCGCAAGGTGCATTACTTCCCGCGCTCCGGCAAGGTGCTGGTCAAGAAGCTGAAGTCGACTGACGCGGCGACGGAAATGAAGGAACGCGATTACGCCGGCAAGCTGGCTAAAAAGCCAGTCGGCGGCGAAATCGACTTATTTTGATTTGATTGAATCTCAATATTTTTCTTCTACGCGCGGCAAGCGTTGCGCCGGGTCGTAGAAGAAAGTCTCTTCGGCGATGCGTTCGCCTTCCCAGCGCTGGTAGGCCAGTTCTTCCATGTTCGTGACGGTGCCGTCCAGCCATTCGAAGCGGAAAATCCAGCGCACCACCACCTTGTCGCCCTCGACGAATACCGGGCGCACGCATTTCGATTTCAGCGACTTCACGCGCGCCATGACCTTGCGTTCGTTGGCGACATGGGCGTCACGTCCGAAGCGCGGCGGCTCGGTGTTTTCCTGCATGGTCGAATCTTCGGTATAAAACTCTTCCACGGCCTCGATGTGCGCGTTGGCTTCGACGCGGGCGATGAATTTTTCCAGGGTTTCCTTGGTGGGCATGGATGTCTCCTCAATGTATTCGGTGTTTAAGAGCTGATTTGCCTGACGCCTATTTTGCCTGCACTGGCGGCACGCAGCGCGCGCGGATCTCGTTATTTTTATCTTGTTGCCACCAACTGTCGGCTTGTTCCTGGCCGGCCTGGCGCAGCGCCACGCGGATCGGTGCAGCCGGTTGCAGGTTCAGGCGCATGCTGTGCTCGCTCATGCGGGTGTAGTTGTCCTGAATGCGACTCTTGACCGTGGCCCAGCTGGCGTCGTTGGTCTGCTTTGCGGCTTGCGTCAGCGTGCTTTGCTGCGCCGGCGTCAGCTTGTTCCAGGCGTCGTTGTTGATGACCGTGTAGCTCAGCGGAATGGCGTAGCTGATTGCGGTGAAATTGGGTAGGTAATCCCACAGGCGGTTGCCCGCGCCGCCATCACCCGACGACAGCACGGCGTTGAGGTCGCCGGAAGTCAGCTTGGCGCCGACTGCCGAGAACGGCAGGTTGACGCTCTGCGCGCCGACGCGCTGGAAGACGCCGCGGCTGTTGTCGTCATAGGTGCGAATGCTGAGCGCCTTGACGTCGGCGACCTCGGCTACCGGCTTGGCCGACCAGATGCCGGACGGCGGCCAGGGCGTGGCGTACAGCAGGCGCATGTTGAGCGCCGCCAGGTGGCGTTCCAGCTCTGGACGGGTACAGGTGAACAGGTTTTGTGCCTGGTCGAAATCATCGACCACGAACGGCAGCGACGATAGCAGGAAGAATGAATCGGCGCCGCCCAGGATGCCGGCGAACAGCGTGCCGATCTCGGCTTTGCCGTCGCGTACGGCGCTGACCTGGTCCTTGCCCTTGTAGGGATTGGCGGCTTCCTGGAGGGTTGCCACGGCGACGACGCCACCCGACAGCTTATTTACGGCGGTGGCGAATTGCAGGTCGGCGCTGGCGGTGATCGAGGTCGCCGGGTATTCATTGATCAGACGCAACGAGGCGGTTTGCGCGAAGGCCGGTGCAGCGACCAGCAGCGTCGCTGCGATGGCGGTGACTACGGCACGGCGGCGGGTGAAAAATCCTGCGATGGTCATGGGGTTCCCTATGATGTTGTTATGTTGTTGACGCAAGTCGATGCCGGCTCAGCCTGTGGCCGCTTGCTGCAAGGCCAGCCATTGCTGTGTCGACGGCCGTTGCCATTGACGCGCGGCGTAGTCCGACAGTTTGGACGGCAAGGCGTCGCCATGCAGCGCGAGGCGGTTGAGCATGACGGCAAGGTCGAGGTCGGCGATGCTCCAGGTGCCGAACAGGTATTCCGCGCCTTCACTGAGCCAGATGTCGGCGGCGGCGATCAGCTTGTTGGCGGCGAACTGGCCGGCCGATGACAGCGGTGCGCGCTTTTCACCGAAAAATACGACTTCGGTCGGGCGCTCTTGGCGAATTGGCATCAGGTCGCTGCGCAGCCACGCCTGAATTTCACGCGCCTTGGCCTTGTGTTGCAGCACGGCTGGATACAGCGCGGTGTAGCCGGGAGCGGGGAAGCGTTCTTCCAGATACTCGGCAATCGCCGACGACTCCGACAAATGGAAATCGCCGTCACCCAGTGTCGGTACGCGGCGCGTCTGCGAACACTGCGCATATTGCGGCAGATGATTGTGCTGCAGGGTCAGGTCGACGGTGTGCAGCGTGAAGGGAAGTTGCTTCTCGGTCAGCGCAACGAACGCTGACATGGCGTAGGGACTGATGAATTGCGCGTCAACGTACAGCGCGAAGGGCGACTGACTCAAATGGATTCTCCTGCGATGATTTACTACGTATGCATGTGCTGGCCAAAGCGCAGCCGTTGCTGAACCGGTCGACGCCCGGATGGGCGCCGGGGTAATTCCTGTCGATCAGTCTTGCCTGCATTCGCGGACTTTGACGACGACGTACACGTCAGCCTTCGGTCAATTCGGCCTCATGCAGCATGTCGACGCCCGGCAGGTCGCACGACATCACTGCCTTGCGCACGGCATCGATGGCGGTGTGGCGTGTGAAGCTCTTGCGCCAGGCGATCACCACGCGGCGCGATGGCGCCGGCTTCGTGAACGGCACATAGCGCACCGTGCCGTCCTTGGTATGCATGTCGGTCACCGAGGCGCGCGGCAGCACGGTAATGCCGATGCCGGAGGCGACCATGTGGCGGATGGTTTCCAGCGAGGAGCCTTCGAAGGTGCGCGCGATGCCGTCGCCGGCGGTCGAGAAGCGCGACATTTCGGGACAGACTTCCAACACCTGGTCGCGGAAGCAATGGCCGTTGCCGAGCAGCAGCATGGTTTCAGTCTTGAGATCCTGGGCGGTGATTTCCTTGCGTTCGGCCCATTTGTGGTTCCTGGGCAGCGCGATGACGAATTCTTCGTCGTACAGCGGCTGCACGATCAGGCCGTGCTCGGGGAAGGGCAGCGCCATGATGGCGGCGTCCAGTTCGCCCTGGCGCAGCAGCTCGATCAGGCGCGTGGTGAAATTCTCTTGCAGGATCAGCGGCATCTGCGGCACGGTCTCGATCATGGTCTTGACCAGCGACGGCAGCAGATAGGGGCCGATGGTGTAAATGATGCCCAGGCGCAGCGGGCCGGACAGCGGGTCCTTGTTCTGGCTGGCGATTTCCTTGATGGCGGCGGTCTGTTCCAGCACGCGTTCGGCCTGGGCGACGATCTGCGCGCCCAGCGGCGTGACGGAAACCTCGGTGCCGCCGCGTTCGAAGATGACCACGCCGAGCTCATCTTCCAGTTTCTTGATGGCGACCGACAAGGTCGGCTGCGCCACGAAACAGGCTTCGGCGGCATGGCCAAAATGCTTTTGCCGGGCGACGGCGACGATGTATTTGAGTTCGGTGAGTGTCATACGATTTCTGCGAGCTGGTATCCGCAGACTATAGCTCATTTGCGGGCCGCATGCAGGGCCGACGCCGCGTGCTAAAGTTGCCGCCAATGACAGGGCAATCACGGGATTTGCAGCGATGAAATCGGGTAATCAAACAGGAAAAGCAGCCCTGCTGGCGCTGCTGGCGACAGGTGTCTGGATGGACATGTCAGGAGCGGCTCATGCCGCCGGCGATGTCGCCGCCGGCAAGGCGGCCTTCGCCAAATGCGCCAGCTGCCATCAGATCGGACCGGCGGCGCGCGCCGGCTTCGGACCGCAACTCAACGGCATCGTCGGCCGCCCGGCAGCGGCGACCAAGGACTATCGCTACTCGGCGGCGATGCAGAATTCGCGCATCGTCTGGACTGAAGACAAACTGCGCGCCTTCATGAAGTCGCCCGGGGACGTCGTTCCGGGCACCAAAATGCGTTTCTGGGGCATCAGCAACGCGCAGGACCTGGACAACCTGCTGGCGTACATGAAGACCTTCCCCTGACGCCTATTTCTTGAGTTCGTCAGGCGCACATTTCGTCACCGTCTGCTCGACCTGCATGCGCAGGTGCACGCCGTTGATGTCGATGTCGCGCTGCAGCGGCAGCTGCCAGTTCAATGCACCGCGCTCTGCTGTTTTCTTCAGTTCCTCCATGCAGGAAGGCGTCACCATCAGTTTGCCTGCCAGTTGCCAAGGGGTGCCGCCGGCATCGGACGAGGCGAACAGGGCCGGCATGCTGTTGCCGTCGAACACCAGCACCTGTTCCGCGCCGGCCGGATCCGGCTTGACGAGGTAAGCGTCGCACTGGCGGTCGCCGCGCGTCATGCAGGACGGCAGGCTCCATCGTTGCTTGTCGTTGCGCCAGTCCTGTGCGACGAATTCCTTCGGCAATTGCCTGCCCGCAGGGTGCACGCGAATGTTCGTCGCCGCGTCGGGCGCGATCTCGTCGAGTTCCTCCCTGTTCCAGCGGTTGTTGCTGGCCAGCGCCTGGCGGGCCTTCTGCTCCACCGCGGCGGGATAGGGACCGTTCTTCTGTTCGCTCAGGCGCTTCAGTTCTTGCACGCCGAAACGGGCGCCATCGAAACGCAGAAAGTGGAAATCGAAACGCTCCGGCACAGTTTTACCAGCGGCCAAGCGATGCAGCTGGTCGGCCACGGCGATGCGCGCCGGATCGGCCAGCGGCGACAGCAGGGCCAGAAACACAATCAGGATGGCGAAACTCACCAGGACATTGGTCGACGCGATGCGCTGCAGCTTGTCGCGCCTGCTCAGGGCCGCAAGTGCATAGCCGGCCGCGTACATGGCGGCCACCAGCGCGCACGTTGCCGCCGCCACGCGGCTGACGGTCCAGCCGTATTCGGCCACGCGCAGTCCCAGCGAATACACCGCCAGCAAGACCAGCGGCGCCGGTAGCAGGCAGGCGACGCGCAAACATGCCGTGAAGAAGCGATGCGAGCCCGAGGTCAGGTGGTTCCCGTTCTGGTAGACCGTATTGATCAGCACCACCAGCAGCGCGGTGGCGCCCAGCAGCACGTGCGTGGCGCGCCGCGTCTGCCACAACGGCTCCAGGCCGGTGGCAAGAATGCTCAGCAGGAAGGCGCCGATCACGATGGTTGCCATCGGCAGCAGCCAGGACAGCAAGGTCAGCAGCAGTTTGCGGATGCCGGCGACGATTTGCGGCCGCACGTCGCTCAGGTGCAGCGCCGACGAGAACGCCAATGTGGTGACGGGAATGTGGAACCAGCTCTTCTCCAGCAGCTTGCCGAGGAAGTCGAGCTTGATCAGCGAAAACAGCGCATTGCCGGTTTCCAGCACCAGCCAGAACAGGCCGGTGAACAGCGTCGCGAACAGCAGCTGCACCAGCAGCTTCCACGCCATTTCAAAATAGCTGCGATAGCTCGCGATGCGCCTGCCGTCGGCGTCGCCGGCCAGCATCATGGCTTGCGCGATGAACAGTCCGGCCACGGCGAGCAGGAACAGCGTGGCCGAAGGCAGCACCGACGGTTGTCCGTTCATGTCGGCATCGCAACAGGCCTTGCCGGCGGCTGATGGCAGCAGCGACGACAGGTCAGCGCGCCAGGCGTCGTAGACGCCCAGTCCGCACAGGATGACGGCAAGCGCGGCCAGCCAGATCAGCAGATTGCGGCGCGACAGATGACCGATCGCAGACACCGCCACGATCGGCAGGAACGCCGCCAGCATCAGCGCCGGAACGAACAGCAGCGGCTGCATCGCTAGGCCGCTCTTGGCGTTCCAGCTTGCATAAAGTGCATACAGCAGCACGCCTTGCAGCACGCCCAGCGCAATGCGCAGGCGGCCGGACAGGATGCTGACCGGCGAATGCAGGGCGTCGTTGTCATCCTGTGATGCATTGTCGGGCAGGGCAGTGGACATGAAGTCTCCGTTTGAAAACGTTAATGTCGTTGAAGTCAGCCGGGTTGTAAATGCGTCGGCGGCATACGCGATGGAAACACGGCGGAGATCGTCAGACTTTGAGAAAATCTTCCTTGCCGCCCAGCCAGCGTTGCAAATGCGCATCGACGATGGCGTCGTCATTGTGCAGGAGTGTCTGCGCCAGGTTGCGCGCCTTTTCTACCAGCCATTGATCGGTCGCAAGATCGGCGAAACGCAGCAAGGCTTCGCCCGACTGGCGTGCGCCGAGGAATTCGCCGGGACCGCGGATTTCGAGGTCGCGGCGGGCGATTTCAAAACCGTCGGTGGTTTCGCGCATGGTCATCAGGCGCTGCTTGGCGGTGCCGCCGAGCGGGCTCTGGTAGAGCAGGATACAGGCGCTGGCGGCGGCGCCGCGACCGACGCGGCCGCGCAATTGGTGCAGCTGCGACAGGCCGAAGCGTTCGGCGTGTTCGATCACCATCAGCGAGGCGTTGGGCACGTCGACGCCGACCTCGATGACGGTGGTGGCGACCAGCACGTGGATTTCGCCGCGGCTGAAGGCGTCCATCACTTCCTGCTTTTCGGCTTGCTTGAGGCGGCCGTGGACCAGGCCGATGCGCAGGTCGGGCAAGGCCTCGGCCAGCATGGAATAGGTGTCGGTCGCGGTCTGCAGTTGCAGCGCTTCGGACTCTTCGATCAGCGGACAGACCCAGTACACTTGGCGGCCTTCCAGGGCGTTGGCGTGCACGCGCGCGATCACTTCTTCGCGGCGGTTCTGGTCGATGGTGCGCGTGACGATCGGCGTGCGGCCGGGCGGCAGCTCATCAATCACCGAGACTTCCAGATCGGCGTAGTAGGTCATGGCCAGCGTGCGCGGGATCGGCGTGGCCGACATCATCAGCTGATGCGGCACGGTTTGCAGCGGGGCAGTGATGTCAGCATCGCCGTCGCGCGCCTTGTTGCGCAGCGCCAGCCGCTGGCCGACGCCGAAGCGATGCTGTTCGTCGACGATTACCAGGCCGAGTTTCTGGAACTGCACGTTGTCCTGAATCAGCGCGTGGGTGCCGATGACCAGGCGCGCTTCACCGGATTCGATGAGGGCGTTGGCGGCGGCTTTCTCTTTCTTCTTGAGGCTGCCGGTGAGCCAGGCCACCTTGACGCCGAGCGGCTCCATCCAGGCTGCAATCTTGCGGAAGTGCTGGTCGGCCAGGATTTCGGTCGGCGCCATCAGCACCGCCTGGAAGCCGCTGTCGATGGCCTGCGCTGCCGCAACGGCGGCGACCACGGTCTTGCCGCTGCCGACGTCGCCTTGCAGCAGCCGCTGCATCGGGAATGATTCCTGCAGGTCGTGGCGGATTTCTTCCAATACGCGCTGCTGGGCGCCGGTCAGCTTGAACGGCAGTTGCTTGATGAAGGCCTTGGAAATCTTGCCGATGGTCGGCAGCGCGCAGGCGTTGCGCGCCCGGCGTGCAGCCTGGGCGCGCTTGAGCGACAACTGCTGCGCCAGCAGTTCGTCGAACTTCATGCGAATCCAGGCCGGATGCGAGCGTTCTTCCAGCGCATATTCGTCGACGTCGGTGGGCGGATTGTGCAACTGGCGCACCGACGCTTCGAAACCGTCCAGCTTGAGTTCGGCCAGCAGCGCCGGCGGCAGCGTGTCGCGCCAGTCGAGGCGCGACAGCGCGCCGGCGATGGCCTTGCGCAGGTAGGCTTGCGACAGGCCTTCGCCGGCCGGATAGACAGGGGTCAGCGCAGTCGGCAGCGGCGCGCCTTCCAGCACGACTTTATAGGTGGGATGGACCATCTCGGCGCCGAAGAAACCGTGCCGCAATTCGCCGCGCACGCGTACCCGCACGCCCTCGGCCAGTTGCGTGGCCTGGCTGCCATAGAAGTTGAGGAAGCGCATCACCAGCGGGCCGCTGTCGTCGGCGATCGTCACGACCAGCTGGCGGCGCGGACGGAACTGGACGTCGCTCTTGCTGACCACGCCTTCGACCTGCACCACTTGCGTGCCGCGCAGGCTGGCTTCGTGGATGCTCATGACCTGGGTTTCATCCTCGTAGCGCAGCGGCAGATGCAGCGCCAAGTCCATGTCCGAACGCAGGCCCAGTTTGGCCAGCTTGTTCAGGGCTTTCTGGGCGTTGCTCAACGGCGCGGCGCTCTTGGCGGCCTTATCCTTTTTGGCGCTGTCGGCAGAAGCTTTCTTCTTCGGTGCTGGCATGCAGAGGGGTTTCTATGTCGAGAAAGCGTAAAATAGAGGGTTCGGCGCTATTTTACTGCGCTTTTACTGTGATTATTTACAGTATTTACTGCAGTATTCGATGCGTTGCCGCTTTCATTGTCTATTTTCATGTATTCACTTTCCGATTTCGATTTCGACTTGCCACCCGGGTTGATCGCGCAGCTGCCGCTGGCTGAGCGCAGTGCTTCACGCCTGCTGCAGGTTGACGGCGCTACCTTGACCGACCGCCGCTTCGCCGATGTGGTCGACTTGCTGTCGCCGGGCGATTTGCTCGTATTCAACAATACCCGCGTACTCAAGGCGCGCTTCTTCGGCGTCAAGGAAACCGGCGGCAAGGTCGAGGTGCTGGTCGAGCGCGTGCTCGACAACCGCAGCGTGCATGCGCAGGTGCGCGCCTCCAAGTCGCCGCCGCCGGGCACCAGCATCCGCCTGGCCGATGCCTTCGACGTGATCGTCGGCGAGCGTTACGGCGAGTTCTATACGCTGCAATTTCCGTCCGATGTGTTCGAGCTGCTGGAGCAGTACGGCAGCCTGCCGTTGCCGCCTTACATCGAGCATGCCGCCGACGAGTTCGACGAGACGCGTTACCAGACCGTGTACGCGAAAGAACCGGGTGCGGTCGCCGCGCCGACCGCGGGTCTGCATTTCGATGAAGCCTTGCTGGCGCAGTTGAAGGCGAAAGGCGTCGACGCCGCCTTCGTCACGCTGCACGTCGGCGCCGGCACCTTCCAGCCGGTGCGCGTGGAAGATCTGTCCGAACACAAGATGCACAGCGAGTGGTACACCATCGCGCAAGAGACGGTGGACAAGGTGCGCGCGGTGAAGGCGGCGGGCGGCAAGATCGTTGCCGTCGGCACCACCAGCATGCGCGCGCTGGAGTCGGCTTCGCAGTCGGGCGCGCTGGAAGCCGGCAGCGCAGATACGAAGTTGTTCATCACGCCGGGCTATACCTTCAAAACGGTGGATCGCCTGATCACCAATTTCCACCTGCCCAAGTCGACGCTGTTGATGCTGGTCTCGGCCTTCGCCGGCTACGACAATATCCGTGCGGCGTACGCGCACGCCATCGCGCAGCAATATCGTTTCTTCAGCTATGGCGACGCCATGCTTTTAACTTGTGACGTTTTTAACGCCTAACTATGCTTGAATTTACCCTGCTCAAAACCGACGGCAACGCCCGTCGCGGCCGCGTCAAACTGAACCACGGCGTGGTCGAGACGCCGATCTTCATGCCGGTCGGCACCTACGGTTCCGTCAAGGCGATGTCGCCGCTGGAGCTGAAAGAGATCGACGCCCACATCATCCTCGGCAATACCTTCCACCTGTGGCTGCGCCCGGGGCTGGAGGTGATGGCCAAGTTCGGCGGCCTACACGGTTTCATGGGCTGGGACAAGCCGATCCTGACCGACTCCGGCGGCTTCCAGGTGTTCTCGCTGGGCGACATGCGCAAGATCACGGAAGAAGGCGTGCACTTCGCCTCGCCGATCAACGGCGACAAGCTGTTCCTGTCGCCGGAAGTGTCGATGCAGATCCAGCGCGTGCTGAACTCCGACATCGTCATGCAGTTCGACGAATGCACGCCGTATGAAATCGACGGTCGTCCCGCCACGCAAGTGGAAGCGGCGCAATCGATGCGCATGTCGCTGCGCTGGGCCAAGCGCTCGCGCGATGAATTCCAGAAGGGCGAGAATCCCAACGCACTGTTCGGCATCGTCCAGGGCGGCATGTTCGAAACCCTGCGCGACGAATCATTGGCCGGACTCAATGAGCTCAATTTCGACGGCATCGCCATCGGTGGCCTCTCGGTCGGCGAGCCGAAGGAAGACATGATGCGCGTGCTGGAACACATCGGCCCGCGCCTGCCGGCCGACAAGCCGCATTACCTGATGGGCGTCGGTACGCCGGAAGATCTGGTCGCCGGTGTGGCCAGCGGCGTCGACATGTTCGACTGCGTGATGCCGACGCGCAATGCGCGCAACGGCTGGCTGTTCACGCGTTTCGGCGACATCAAGATCAAGAATGCGCGCTACAAGGAAGACACCAAGCCGCTCGATGAAACCTGCGATTGCTATGCCTGCAAGAACTTCTCGCGGGCCTACCTGCATCACCTGCACCGCACCGGCGAAATCCTCGGCGCACGCCTGAACACGATTCACAACCTGCATTACTACCTGCAGATCATGAAGGAAATCCGTGCCGCCATCGACGACGGGCAGTTCCAGCAGTTCGTCGCCAAGTTCAAGGAAGACCGCGCGCGCGGCGCCTGATCAGACCGGCGGCATTGCTTCCGGCGACATGATCGCGCCGGGATGCATCACCACGCTGGCCGCCAGCGCGCAGCCGGCTTCGGCTGCTGCGATGGCGGAAGCGCCTTGCCGGCGTGCCGCCAGATAAGCGGCGTTGAAGGAATCCCCGGCAGCGGTCGTATCGATCGCCGCCACTTTTTGCGTGGCCACCGCTTGCGCCGCATCCATGCCCGCGGCCTGCACCAGGCAACCTTGTTCCCCCAGTTTCACCACCACTTCACCGACGCCCGCGGCGCGCGTACGCTGCAGGCAGGCTTGCGCGTCGACGTCGCCATGCAGGGCGCTTTCGTCGTCGAGCGTGACCAGCGCATGGCTGGCCTGCGCCAGCGCCAGCCGCGTCCAGCGCAACGCCTCGTCGCGGGACTCCCACAGGCGTGGACGGTAATTGCTGTCGAAGGCCACCCAGCCGCCGTGGGCGCGCACCGCTTGCGCCAGATCGAGCAGGCGACGACGGCGCGCATGATCGAGGATGGCCAGCGTGATGCCGGAGAAGTACAGCAAGCTGCATTGTGCGGACTGCTGCATCAGCACTTCGGCGTGCGCGTCGTCGAGCATGTGGCGCGCCGCCGATTGCTGGCGCCAATACAGGAAGGAGCGTTCTCCCGCGGCGTTGGTTTCGATCCAGTACAGGCCGGGCAGGGCGTCGGGATGGACGGCCATCAGACCGGTGCCGATGCCTTGCCGGACAACCTCGTCGCGCAGCGATGCGCTGATGCTGTCGTTGCCCGTTGCTGAAATGAATTGACTCTCGACTTGCGTGCTGCGACGGCGAAAGTACACGGCGGTGTTGTAGACGTCGCCGGAAAATGACTGCGCCATGGCGCGCGGCATGTGTTGGGCGTCATGCAACGGCTGCGTAGGGCGCAGTTCGATCATGCATTCGCCGATGAACCAGGCTTGCGGTGTTGTCATGTTTATCCTGTGTATTTATCGGGGCAATAAAAATGCCGCACGATGTGCGGCATTGCAGGGAGCGAACTGTGCCTACCAGTTCCAGACGGTGCCGTCGCGCAGGCGGCAGGTCGGCAGATAGGCGCGCTCATACGGGAATTTGAGCGCAGCCGATTCGTCGATGTCCACGCCCAGTCCCGGCGCATCCGGCAGCACCAGGTAACCCTTGTCGAAGTAGTAGCCGTGCGGGAAGACCGCGTCGGTTTCCGGCGTGTGGCGCATGTACTCCTGAATGCCGAAATTCGGCACCCACATATTGAAGTTGAGCGCTGCCGCCATGCTCACCGGCGACAGGTCGGTGGCGCCGTGGCAGCCGGTATGCACCTGGTACAGCGAGGCGAGATCGGCGATGCGGCGCAGGTGCGTAATGCCGCCGGCGTGGACCACGGTGGTGCGGATGTAGTCGATCAACTGGTTCTGGATCAGGTCCTTGCAGTCCCAGATCGAGCTCATGATCTCGCCCACGGCCAGCGGTGTGGTGGTGTGCTGGCGAATCAGCTTGAAGGCTTCCTGGTTCTCTGCCGGAGTGGCGTCTTCCATCCAGAACAGCTTGAACTGCTCCAGCGATTTGCCCAACTGCGCCGCTTCAATCGGTTTCAGGCGGTGATGGCAATCGTGCAGCAGATGATGATCGCTGCCGTATTTGACGCGCACCTTTTCAAACAGGTCGGGTGTGTGGCGCAGGTACAGCGGCGTGTCCCAGATTTCTTCGTCGGGCAGGCCCTTGTCGGCCGGTTCGTAGTACATGTTGCCCTTGCCGACGCCGTAGGCCTTGTCCAGCCCAGGTACGCCCGATTGCACGCGGATTGCCTTGTAACCCATGTCGATGTAGTGGCCGACGGCGTCCAGCGCCTCGGCGTGGTCGCGGCCGTTGGCGTGGCCGTAGACCATCACGGCGTCGCGGCTCTTGCCGCCCAGCAGTTGATAGACCGGCAGGTTGGCGGCCTTGCCCTTGATGTCCCACAGCGCCATGTCGACGGCGGCGATGGCGGTCATGGTGACCGGGCCGCGGCGCCAGTAGCCGCCGCGATACAGGTATTGCCAGGTGTCTTCGATGCGCGAGGCGTCGCGGCCGATCAGGCAGGGAATGATGTGGTCTTCAAGATAGGATTTGACCGCGAGTTCGCGTCCATTGAGGGTGGCGTCGCCAATACCGTAAATGCCCTGGTCGGTTTCTATCTTGAGTGTGACGAAGTTGCGGCCCGGGCAGGTCACGATGACCTTGGCGCTGAGGATCTTCATGGATGCGATTTCCTTGTCTCGGTGCCGGACGGTCCGGATTGCGTTGCCGGGCGTCCCGCTGTTCTGGGTGAAAAAATAAATTTGGTCTAACCAATATTGATTATGGCATTCCAATTTGCTTGTTGCAACTCCGGTATCAGCGCCAACGCCCGCCGGCGTTTGTTTTTAAGCCACAGATTGGTCTGCATAATCGTTGACATGGTTAGACCAAAATGAGAGTATCGCTGAAATTGGTAAGCCACTGTTTGCTTTGAACGCTGCTTTTCTATACAGTGGATAGACCAATTTAAAGTAAAAAAGAGGGTGTTTATGGCAGATCGTCAGAGTCGATCATCAGCCGCAAATGTGGATCAGGCAGCAACTAAAGCAGTTAAAAAAGCAGCGCGTTCAGAATTGTTGGAACCAGTTTCAGCGCCGGAGCGCTCGTATCAGCGGCTGGCGGAGCAGATTGCAGATCTGATCCTGCAGGGCGAGTTCAAGGTCGGCGAACGCCTGCCTTCCGAGCGCAGCCTGGCGGAACGGTTTGAAATCAGCCGCACCTCGGTGCGCGAAGCGATCATCGCGCTGGAAGTGCAGGGACTGGTGGAAGTGCGCGGTGGTTCGGGGATCTATGTCTGCGACGCGGCGACCAAACCGGTCGGCTTCATCCCCGACGGCGGCGCCGGCCCGTTCGAATTGTTGCGCGCGCGCTGGGTGATCGAATCGGAAGTGGCGGCATTGGCGGCGCAGAACCGCACCGACGCCGACATCGACAAGATTTATGCGCAGCTGGCGGCGATGGGGCGCAACTTCAACGACAAGCTGGCCAACGAAGCGGATGACCGGTTGTTCCACATCCGCATCGCCGAAGCCAGCGGCAACAGCGTGATGGCGCAAGTCGTCACGGCATTGTGGGATCAGTTGCGCGGCGTGTTGTGGAAGAAGCTGGAAGAACATTTTCACACGCCGCAATTGCGCGAAGCTTCGCTCGAAGAGCACCAGAAGGTGTTCGACGCGCTGGTGGCGCGTGATCCGGTGGCGGCGCGCGACGCAATGCGCGAGCACCTGGAGCGGGTGATGAACGAATTCAAGAAAGCATGGCGGTAGAACCTGTTTCTCCGCCATGTTGACGCAGCGTCCCGCAGAGGACGTCACACATGACGGAGACAGCGATGAAAACAATCAGCAACTGCACATCCTTGTGCGCATTCCCGCCCTTCACATAGGACGCGGCCTGAACTGATCAGCGCCGCGCCAGCGGCGTTCCCCTTTGACTACGCAAGCATTGCAGCAGGCTCGTCCTGCCGCAAGGGGGAGTTTTTGCGTCTGCGATCGACGTCTGGGGCCCGCAAGCCAGGTCCGGCAACAGTTTTGAATCCGGTCTCGCCCCGCAGGCCGGAATCAATTTAGGGCGGAGCAATACCGCAATCATCCAAGAAGAGGAGAGGAAATGAAATTACGACGCAGTTGGGTAATGGGAGGACTGGCCATCGCCGCCGCAGGCGCATCGGTGCAGGCATCCGCGCAGAGCAGCGTGACGATCTATGGCGCGCTCGACAACGCGCTGGTCTACACCAACAATCAGGGCGGTCTGCACAATCTGTACCTGCGCACCGGCAACCTGGCCGCCAGCAAGATCGGCTTCAAGGGCGCTGAAGACCTCGGCGGCGGATCGCAGGCGATCTTCACGCTGGAAAACGGTTTTGACATCAATACCGGCGCCATGAGTTCAGCCAACACCCTGTTCAATCGCCAGTCCTTCGTCGGCCTGACCAACAATAGCTACGGCACCGTCACCACCGGCCGCCAGTACACGCCTTACTTCCTGTACGTCGGCGCCATCGGCCCGACCAGCGTGCTGACCGGCGCCACCGGCGCCCACCCGGGCGACGTCGACGGTCTCGACACCACCGTGCGCATCAGCAATTCGGTGACCTACTCGACGCCGGTATTCGGCGGCGCGCAAGTCAGCGCGTTGTATGGTTTTGGCGAAACCGCGGGCAGCACATCGACCGGCAATACATACAGCCTTGCAGCCAAATACGATATCGGCGCCTGGAACTTCGCCTTGGGCTATCAACGCCTGAAGAATGGTTCGGGTCCTGCCAATGCATGGAACTCCACGGCGTCCGGCAGCTTCTCGACCTCCGCGATCAACAATGGCTATGTGTCTTCCGACAACGTGCAGATGCTCGCCGGCGCACTGCGCTACACCATCGACAAATGGATGGTCGGCGCCAACTACGCCAACGCACAGTACAAGCCGGGCAACGGATCGCTGTTTACGCAGAAGGCGACTTTCCAGACGCTGGGCCTGATCACGACCTACCAGCTGACGCCGCAAGTGGCGTTGGCCGGCGGTTATAGCTATACCTTCGAGAAGTCCGCCAACGGCGTCAACGATCCGGCGAAATACCACCAGATCGCGTTGGAGCAGACCTATTCATTCTCCAAGCGCTCGGCGATCTATTTCCTGGAAGCGTATCAGCTGGCGCGCGGCAAGACCCTGGGTAAAACCGCAGGCAGCATCGTCGATGCCGTGGCCGTGGTCGGCGATTCGCAAAACGGTTCGCCGTCGTCTGGACGCAACCAGAGCGTGCTGATGGTCGGTTTCCGTCATCTGTTCTAAATTGGATTTGAAGCTGAATCTGCAGTAGATTTTTGTAAGTCAACATCCCCTGAAGCTTGAGGTTAACATCCGGTCGGGCCCTGCCCGCCGGATGTTTTTTTATGCGGCATCACCCAGCTTGCGCCATTCCCCGACCTGCGCACGCAGCTCGCGCCGGATCACCTTGCCGGTGGTCGTCATCGGCAACTCATCCACAAAGAAAATCTCGCGCGGATATTCGTGTGCGGCCAGCTTCACCTTGACGTGATCCTGGATCTCGCGCTTGAGCCGGTCGTCGCCTGTGAAGCCATCGTTGAGCACGATCACGGCCACCACGATTTCAGTGCGTTGCGGATCGGGCGAGCCGATCACGGCGACCATCTTGACGGCGGGATGCTGCAGGATGTTGTCCTCGATTTCGCCGGGGCCGATGCGGTAGCCGGCCGAGGTGATGACGTCGTCGTCGCGGCCGACAAACCGGATATAACCCTCGTCGTCCATGCAGCCGGTGTCACCGGTCAGGAGCCAGTCGCCCACGAACTTGTCGGCGGTGGCTTGCGGATTGTTCCAGTACTGCAGGAACATCACCGGGTCGGGCCGCTGCACCGCGATGTTGCCATCGCTGCCGGCCGGCAGCACCCGGCCGTCGGCGTCGACGATGGCCAGCGTATGACCGGGCGCGGCACGGCCGATGGCGCCGGGCCGGCAGGCCATGACGGCGGCGTTGGACGAGATCGTCATGTTGCATTCGGTCTGGCCGTAAAACTCGTTGATGGTGAGGCCGAAGGTCTTGCGGCCCCAGTCGAGCAACTCGGCGCCGAGCGATTCGCCGCCGCTGGCGACCGAGCGCAGCTGGAAGCGCCAGCGTTTTTCCGGTTCGGCGACGGTGCGCATCATCTTCAGCGCGGTCGGCGGCAGGAAGGTATTGCGCACACCCTGATCCTGCAGCAACTGGAACGCCGCCTCGCCGGTGAATTTTTCAAAGCGATGCGCCACCACCGCGACGCCGTGATGCCAGGCCGGCAGCAGCACGTCGAGCAGGCCGCCGATCCAGGCCCAGTCGGCCGGCGTCCAGATGCGGTCGCCTTCCAGCGGGAACAAATTGTGCGACATCTCCACTCCCGGCAAGTGACCCAGCAGCACCCGGTGCGCATGCAGAGCGCCCTTGGGCTGGCCGGTGGTGCCGGAGGTGTAGATGATGACGGCCGGATCGTCGGCTTTGGTCAGCACCGGCGTCAGGTCGCTGCTGGCGTGTTTCAGCGCCTGGTGCAGGTCGACCGTGCCGTCGAAGGTGCCATCAATCGTGAAGATGGTTTTCAGCGCCGGCAAGCGGTCGCGGATGCCGGCCAGCTTGGCGGCGCCGATCGCGTTGGTCACCACCACGCGCGCGCCGCTGTTGTGCAACCGATATTCGAGCGCTTCCGCGCCGAACAGGGCAAACAGCGGAATCGCAATCGCGCCGATCTTGTAGGCGGCCACGTGCGCCATGGCTGTTTCGGGGGCTTGCGGCAGCAGGATGCCGATGCGTTCGCCGATGGTCGCGCCGGCCGAGAGCAGCAGGTTGGCAAGGCGGTCAGAGCTTTCCTTGATTTCGCCGAAGCTGTAGTTGCGGCTGGCGCCGTCGGCGCCGACGTGGATCAAGGCAAGCTTGCCGGGTTCGCGCAGTGCCCATTTGTCGCAGACATCGATGCCGATGTTGTAGTGCTCGGGAATGTCCCAGCGGAAGGCGTTGCAGATGTCCTGATAGGGCTGGGCGGCAATGGGCAGCATGGTGAGGCGGTCTCCTGAATTTTGTAAGTCTGTTCTGTATTTGCTTGTTAATGTACCCCTGCGCCCCCATGTTGGCGATGCTGTTCTGGCAATTTTTCCTTGCAGCAAGCCTATTTTTCCTTGTTAAAGGCGCTTTCACCTGTTTCGGCCGCTGCGGAATGGGGTATGCGCCCGGCGCAATGCTAAAATGCGGGGCTATTTTTTAAACAACCATTTGGAGCGCCACGTGTTTATTACCGATGCAATTGCACAAACTACTGCTGCAGGCCCAGGCGGCCTGATGGGCAATCTGACCAGCTTCCTGCCTATCATCCTGATGTTCGTGGTGCTGTACTTCCTGATGATCCGTCCTCAGATGAAGCGTCAAAAAGAACAAAAGGCCATGATGGAAGCACTCGCCAAGGGTGACGAAGTCGTGACTTCCGGCGGCCTGCTGGGCAAGATCGTCAAGGTCAGCGATGCCTACATCACTGTTGAAGTCTCCGAAGGCAATGAAATCGTCGTGCAAAAAGCCGCGATCACCACGCTGCTGCCGAAGGGCACCCTCAAGGGTCTGTAAGCCGGTAATACGGCCCTACGGCTGACAGGGCGCATTCCGTCGCATTTTGTTGCGAGCGGATGCGCCCTTGTTTTGAACCTGTCCATCCGGACGTTCATCATCAACGCTGAATCACTATGAATCGTTATCCTCTCTGGAAGTACGCCTTAATCGTCATCGCCCTGCTGTTCGGCACGCTCTATACGCTGCCCAACTTTTTCGGTGAATCGCCTGCCGTGCAGATCAGCAGCGCCAAGTCCACCATCAAGGTCGACAGCGCCGTCGCCGAGCGTGTGCAACAGATCCTGCAACAGGGCAGCCTTGCGCCAGAGAGCGTCGCATTCGACAACAGCAGCGCGCCTTCCGTGCGCGCCCGGTTCGCCAATACCGACACCCAGTTCAAGGCCAAGGCCCTGCTGGAAAAAGGCCTGAACACCGATCCCGCCGATCCGACCTACATCGTCGCCTTCAACCTGCTGCCGAACACGCCGCAGTGGTTGCAAAGCCTGCACGCCTTCCCGATGTACCTGGGCCTGGACTTGCGCGGCGGCGTGCACTTCCTGATGCAGGTTGACGTCAAGGCGGTGCTGAACAAGCGCCTGCAAGGCCTGCAATCGAGCGTGCGCAGCGTGCTGCGCGACAAGAACATCCGCCATAACGGCATCAACCGCAACGGCGACCGCATTGAAATCCTGTTCCGCGACGCCGACACCCGCGACAAGGCCAAGAGCGCGCTGGCTGCTGATGTGTCCGAACTGGCGTTGGCAGACAGCGGCAGCGGCGACGACCTCAAGGTGACCGCCACCCTGCGTCCGGAAGCCCTCAAGCAGACCCAGGAAGACGGCGTCAAGCAAAACATCTCGACCTTGTCCAAGCGCGTCAATGAACTCGGCGTGGCCGAGCCGATCATCCAGCGCCAGGGCGCCGACCGCATCGTGGTCCAGCTGCCGGGCGTGCAGGATGTTTCGCGCGCCAAGGACATCATCGGCCGCACCGCCACGCTGGAAGTGCGCATGGTCGACGACTCGGTTGCCCGCGGCACCGAAGAAACCGCCGCCGTGCCGTTCGGCTCCGAGCTGTTCAAGATCGGCAAGGGCGCACCCGTTGTGCTGTACAAGGAACCGGTCCTGACCGGCGACTACATCTCCAACGCGTCCGCCAGCTTCGACGAAAACCACCAGCCTTCGGTCAGCATCGACCTGAACGGCGACGGCGGCCGCAAGATGCGCGACGCCACTCGTGAAAAAGTCGGCAAGGCCATGGCCATCGTGCTGTTCGAAAAAGGCAAGGGCGAAGTCCTGACGGTAGCGACCATCCGCTCCGAACTTGGCTCGCGCTTCCAGATCACCGGCATGGGCTCGGCTGAATCGTCGAGCGACCTGGCGTTGTTGCTGCGCGCAGGTTCGCTGGCCGCGCCGATGGACATCATCGAAGAACGCACCATCGGCCCGCAACTCGGCGCCGAGAACATCCGCAAGGGCTTCGACGCGACGCTGTACGGTTTCGCCGCGATGGCCATCTTCATGATCGTGTACTACCAGCTGTTCGGTCTGTTCAGCGCATTGGCGCTGTCGGTCAACGTGCTGCTGCTGGTCGCGGTGTTGTCGACGCTGCAGGCCACGCTGACCTTGCCCGGTATCGCCGCGATTGCGCTGGCGCTGGGTATGGCGATCGACTCTAACGTGCTGATCAACGAGCGTATCCGTGAAGAGCTGCGTAACGGCAATTCGCCGCAGGCGGCGATTTCGATCGGTTTCGACCGCGCGTGGGCGACCATTCTCGACTCCAACGTGACGACGCTGATCGCTGGTCTGGCGCTGCTGATTTTCGGTTCCGGTGCGATCCGCGGTTTCGCGGTAGTCCACTGCCTGGGCATCCTGACGTCGATGTTCTCGGCCGTGTTCTTCTCGCGCGGCCTGGCCAACCTGTGGTACGGCCGCAAGAAGAAGCTGACCAGCCTGGCCATTGGCCAGATCTGGAAGCCGCAAGGCAATGCCGGCAAGACCGACAGCAAAGCGGTCGACGCCAAATAAGCGCAGCAGAACCAACAGAGCGATCGACATGATCCAATGCGCCCTGACCGGATGACCGGGCAAGGCGCAGAACAGAAAGGTATGTGATGGAATTTTTCCGCATCAAAAAAGATATCCCCTTCATGCGCCATGCGCTGATATTCAACGTCATCTCGGCGCTGACATTCGTGCTGGCGGTGTTCTTCCTGCTGTCGCGCGGGCTGCATTTCTCGATTGAATTCACCGGCGGCACGGTGATGGAAGTCGCCTATCCGAAGGCCGCCAACATCGAAAACATCCGCAAGTCGGTTGAAGGCCTCGGCTTCACCGACACGCAGGTGCAGAGCTTCGGCACCGCGCAGGACGTGATGATCCGCCTGCCGGCGCAACACGGCGTCAACTCGGCCCAGCAAAGCGAAAAGGTGATCTCCGCGCTCAAGGCGCAGGACCCCGACGTCCAGCTGCAGCGTGTTGAATTCGTCGGCCCGCAGGTCGGCGACGAACTCGCGCATGACGGCTTGATGGCGCTGGGCATGGTGGTGATCGGTATCGTGATCTACCTGGCCTTCCGCTTCGAATGGAAGTTTGCGGTCGCCGCCGTCATCGCCAACTTGCATGACGTGGTGATCATCCTCGGCTTCTTCGCCTTCTTCCAGTGGGAGTTCTCGCTCACGGTGCTGGCGGCGGTGCTGGCGGTGCTGGGATATTCGGTCAATGAATCGGTGGTGGTGTTCGACCGGGTGCGCGAAGCATTCCGCGACCGCCGCTACGGCAAGCTGAGCGCGCCGGAAGTCTTGAACCATGCGATCACCAGCACCATTTCGCGCACCATCATCACCCACGGCAGCACTGAAATGATGGTCTTGTCGATGCTGATCTTCGGCGGCCCGACCCTGCATTACTTCGCTGTCGCGCTGACCATCGGCATCTTGTTCGGTATCTATTCGTCGGTGTTCGTCGCCGCCGCCATCGCCATGTGGCTGGGCGTCAAGCGCGAAGACCTGATCAAGCCGGCCAAGCCGAAGGATGAAACCGACGGCGCAGTTGTGTAAGAACCAGAGTCGGTTCTAAGTCGGTAGAATCGTTACCTTTACAGGCTGTTTCTCAGGAAACAGCCTGTTTTGCTTTGTTATCCGGAACCATCATGTCCAATGTTGAACCTGTCGTTGCTTCCAACGACGCCGATATCGATTTCGACCGCCGCTTCGGCGGTATTGCCCGCCTGTACGGCGCACAAGGCCTGGCGCGTTTTCGCGCGGCGCATGTCTGCGTGGTCGGTGTCGGCGGCGTCGGCTCCTGGATCGTCGAAGCGCTGGCGCGCAGCGCCATCGGCAAGATCACCATGATCGACCTCGACAACCTAGCCGAGTCCAACGTCAATCGCCAGATCCACGCGCTGACCGACACGCTCGGCAAGGCCAAGGTCACCGCGCTGCACGAGCGCATCATGCAGATCAATCCGTATTGCCAGGTCACCGAGATCGAAGATTTCCTGACACCCGACAATGTGGCTGAAATGATAGGCGAGGGCCGTTTCGACTATGTCGTCGACGCCATTGACAACGTACGCGCCAAGGTGGCGCTGATCGCCTATTGCCGCGAGCACAAGGTGCCCTTGCTGACCAGCGGCGGCGCCGGCGGTCAGATCGATCCGACCAAGATCGAGATCCGCGATCTGTGCCGCACCGAGCAGGAGCCTTTGCTGGCCAAGGTGCGCAAGCGCCTGCGCGCGTGGCACAAGTTTCCGCGCGGGACCAAGAACAAGTTCGGCATCGATGCGGTGTTCTCGACCGAGCCTTTGCGCTTTCCCGAGGGGGAAGTGTGCGAGGTCGATACGGACGATGCGGCGGATGGATTGGATACCGTTGATGCCGATGGCCGCAAGCAGGATGCCGGCGTGACCGGGCTCAATTGCGCGGGGTTTGGGTCGGCGATGGTGGTGACGGCTTCGTTTGGGTTGGTGGCGGCGGGGTTTGTGTTGCGGAAGATTGTCGAACGTCCTTAACTGTTCCGTTTGTTGTTCCTACTTTGTTTTTTCGGTAGCCAAGATTTTCCTCTCTTCGGACGACCAAGCCGGGGGCGGCCCGGCAGCCGCTCACTTTCTTTGCTTCGCCAAAGAAAGTAAGCAAAGAAAGGCGACCGCAAGTTCGCAGCCCCCTTCGGGGGTACCCGGCGTCGTCGAGCACAAATCGGGAAGGGAAACAAACTCGCTGCGCTCAGACAAGTTTCCCTTCTTTATCCGATTTGCACTCGCCGCCACCGGCTGCTCGCAAGCGGGAATTCCAGACGGGCTCGCTGCGCCTCGCCAGGGTAGGGCGGTGGAGTGGTGGTCAGCGTTCTTCGCAACCTCAGCTGACCTAACAATTGCGACGCCGAAGGCGAGCGACCCCAGGCGATGCGCAGCGAGCTAGTTTGGCCGTTCCGCTTGGAGCCAGCCGGTGATGCGATGCGAAAAATGGAAAAAGAGGGGAAACTTGTCTGAGCGTAGCGAGTTTGTTTCCCCTCCCATTTTTTGCTTCGCAGCACCGGGAAGTCCGAAGGACCTGGATCCCGCGGTCGCCTTTCTTTGCTTACTTTCTTTGGCGAGACAAAGAAAGTGAGTAGCTGCCGGGCTACCCCCGGCGAAGGGTTGATCGAAGAAAGAACCGCATTGTCAGCCGACCGCCAGTAAGTCGGAACAAAAACAAAAAACATCAATAAAAAATGCCGCCTGACTTCACCAGGCGGCATTTTCATTTCAACAATCAACTAAGCACAACTAAATCATCAGAACCCCAGCGTACGTCCATCCGGATTACGCGGATCCGAATACCCGTAGAACATCCCATCCTTGATCTGGATAGTTTGTGTGCGTCCCATCGATGGCTGCACGCTGATCTTCTGGCCCTTGTCCTGCAGGATCTTGATGGTATCGGCGCTGATGCCCTTTTCGATGCGCAACTGGTCCGGCGCCCATTGATGATGGATGCGCGGTGTGACGGTTGCTTCGGCGACGTTCATGTCATGCTCGATCACGTTCAGGATGGTCTGCAGCGTGGTCGTGATGATGCGGCTGCCGCCCGGGCTGCCGGTCACCAGGAACGGCTTGCCGTCCTTCAGCACGAAGGTCGGCGACATCGAGCTCAACGGACGCTTGGCCGGACCGACCGCATTGGCTTCGCCGCCCACCAGGCCGAAGGCGTTCGGCACGCCCGGCTTGGCCGAGAAATCGTCCATCTCGTTGTTGAGCGTGATACCGGTGCCGGTGGCGACGATACCGCTGCCGAAGTTCAGGTTCAGCGTGTAGGTCGTGGCGATCAGGTTGCCCTTGTTGTCGGCGACCGAGAAGTGCGTGGTCTGGTCGCTTTCGTAAGGCTGCGGTTTGCCAGGCTTGATTTCAGCGGACGGCGTGGCGCGATCAGGATTGATCTTCTTGGCCAGTTCGTCGGCATAGGCGCGCGAGGTCAGGCCCTTGACCGGCACCTTGTTGAAATCCGGATCGCCCAGATATTCGGCGCGATCGGCATACGCCAGCTTCATCGCTTCAGCCATCAGATGAATCGTCTGTGCGCTGTCGGCGCCGTATTGCTTCAGCGGATAGCGTTCCAGGATGTTCATCATCTGGATGATGTGGATGCCGCCAGAGCTTGGCGGCGGCATCGACATGACCTGATAGCCGTGATAATTGCCGACCACCGGTTCACGTTCGACGACCTTGTAGTTCTTCAGGTCGGCGGCGGTGATCAGGCCATTGTGCTTGTCCATTTCGGCGACGATCTTCTTGCCGATCTCACCTTCATAAAATACCGAAGGGCCTTTCTTGCCGATCAGCTTGAGCGATTTGGCGAGGTCTTTCTGCACCAGCTTTTCGCCGGCCCGGAGCGGGCGGCCATCCTTGAAGAAGATCGCCTTGCTTGAATCCCACTGGCCCAGATGGTCGCGTTCCGCAGCCAGGATCAGCGCCAGGCTGGGGCTGACTTCATAGCCTTTTTCCGCCAGCTTGACGGCGGGCGCAATGACGTCGGACAGCTTCATCGTGCCGTATTTTTGCAGCGCGTGCGTCAGGCCCGCGACGGTGCCCGGCACGCCGATAGCCAGGTGGGTATACAGCGAGCGACCCGGAGCGACATTGCCCTTTTCGTCCAGGTACATGTCACGGGTAGCCTTGGCCGGCGCCATTTCACGGAAATCCAGCGCCACGTTCTTGCCGGTCTTGGCATCGTGGATCATCATGAAGCCGCCGCCGCCGATGTTGCCTGCATTCGGCAGCACTACCGCCAGTGCGAAGCCGACTGCGACGCCGGCGTCAACCGCATTGCCGCCGCGTTTCAGGATATCGAGGCCGACTTGCGTCGCCAGTTCCTGCTCGGACGCGACCATGCCGTTCTTGGCTTGCACCGGGCTGATGATGTCGTAGGTCAGGTCGTATTTGACTACCGGCGCAGCTGCGGGTGTAGCTGCAGGTGCGGCAGTTTGTGCGTGGGCAGGCAGGAAAGCGAGGGAAGTGCAGAGCGGCAGCAATGCCATGGAAGCCGGCTTGAGCAAGCCGTTGATTTTCCGCATGGGGATTCTCCTGAGGTTGTCTGTAATTATGGTGAAACGCATGCTTTCGCATCAGACGATTGTAGCCTCTGGAAGTTCGATGTCCATAGAAAAATCAAGAAATCTGCGCTCTGATTTCCCGCCTGTACGCGAGGCGTCGAGGTCACTTCATCAATCGCCTTGCAGCGCAGCGTATTGGTGAAATGCGCTGTACCGCCGGGGATTCAGGTGCTCTCGCGCACTGCGAGTTCGAAGCCCAGATCGAGCCTTGCCTTCTCCACCGGCTCGCCCTTGAGTTGACGAATCAACATCTCCGCCGCCTTGTAGCCGATGTCGTAGCGCGGTGTGATGATGGTGGTGATGGACGGTGTGGCGCAGGCGGCCCACGACAGGTCGTTGAAGCCGGCGATCGCCATCTGCTGCGGCACCTTGATGCCGCGTCGCTGGCATTCGAACAGGGCGCCCAGCGCGAGGTCGTCGTTGCAGCAAAATACGGCGTCGCAGTCCGGCGCGATCTCCAGCACGCGCGCCAGCAGTTGCGCGCCCATGTCGACGGTAGTCGGCGCCGGCAGCAGCACTTCGACATCCGGATCGAGGCCGGCTTCGCTGAGTCCCTTGCGGAAGCCTTCGCGCCGCTTCATCATGCGCGGATCGAGCTGCGCCGCCAGGAAGGCGGGGCGGCGGTAGCCGCGTTCGATCAGATGCCGCGCCGCTGCATAGCCGGCCTTGGTCTGCGAGAAGCCGACCGACATGTCACTGTTGCTCTTGCCAAGATCGAACATGCGCACGGCCGGGATGTTCGACGCCGCCAGTTGCCGCCGCAGGATGTCGTGCTGGTCCGAGCTGGACAGCAGGAAGCCGTCAGGCGCATGCGCGAGGTAAGTCGAAATCAGCCGGCTTTCCTTCTCCTTCGAATAACCGGTTTCACCGATCAGGAACTGATAGCCGGCCTGCGACAGGTAGTCGCGGATGCCGCTCAGGGTTTCGATGAACACCGCATTGGTCAGCGACGGCACCAGCACGCCGATCACCTGCGAGCGCGCCGACGCCAGGGTGCTGGCGGCCTGGTTGGGCACGTAGCCGAGCTTGCGGATGGCCGCCGCGATGCGGTCGCGCGCCTCTTGCTGCACCAGCTCCGGCGACTTCAATGCGCGCGACACGGTCATCGGGCTGACGCGCGCTTCGGCGGCCACGTCGACGATGGTGACGCGGCCGGTGGCGCGGCTTCCCTTGACGGCTCTGGTTGGCTTGGCGGTTTTTTCGGCAGCGGTGGTTTTGCTCATGGCGGGACGGAAATTTCAATTGCCGACATCATACCCTCAGCGTCCGGACAATCACCCATTCAAAACCATGCTGCGCCGCCGCATCGGCCTTTTCGGGACGTTTCCTCCCTCCAGATATTCATACAAATGATTTGACACATAAATTTTGGTAGCGTTATCATCGCTGCCGATGTTAACGCTAACATTTCGGCGTAAAACAAAAAATTCCCTTTCATAAACACTACGCAGATAGTGGGCACGGCAGTCCCGATGTTGTTTGCAATGCATGCACCCGGGACGCCTCGTCGAGACAATGTAAAGACTCCGCAACGGATGGCAGGCATGGTGTTGACGGCGCGGCAATGCGGTTCTCCGCATGTGCGCGTGTAGCGGCCGTGTGCACTATCGCCCCTGGAGACATCCACATGTTCGGATTGAGTAACGAAGCAAGCCTGTTGTTGAACGCCTTCCTGGCGATTGTGGTGCTGATCGTCATGATCACGCGCCTGCGCGTCCACCCCTTCATCGCACTGATCATCACCTCCGGTTTTCTCGGCCTGATTTCCGGCATGCCGCTGGCCAAGATCGTCAAATCGTTCCAGGACGGTTTCGGCGGCGTGCTCGGTTTCGTCGGCATCGTGCTGGGCCTGGGCACCATGCTCGGCAAGATGATGGCCGAATCCGGTGGCGCCGACCAGATCGCGCAGACGCTGGTGCGCGCCTTCGGCAAGCAGCGCGTGCACTGGGCCATGATGATCGGCGCGTTCCTGGTCGGCATCCCGCTGTTCTTTGAAATCGGCTTCGTGCTGCTGATCCCGCTGGTGTTCATCGTCTCGCGCCGCTCGGGCGTGCCGCTGTTCAAGATCGGCATGCCGATGCTGGCCAGCCTGTCCGTCATGCACGGTCTGGTGCCGCCGCATCCGGGTCCGTTGCTGGCGATCGGCATCTTCGGCGCCGATATCGGCAAGACCATCTTCTACGGCCTCGTAATCGGCCTGCCGACGGTGATCATCGCCGGCCCGATGTTCGGCGCCTTCATCGCCAAGTATGTCGACATCAAGCCGTCCGACGAGCTGATGGAGCAACTGGCGCGCGAACCGCAAACCAAGGATCTGCCGGGCTTTGCGATCACGCTGGTGACAGTGCTGTCGCCAGTGTTCCTGATGTTGCTGAAAACCTTCGTCGACGTGACCCTGCCGGAAGGCAACGCCATGCGCGACCTGATGGACTTCATCGGCAACCCGATCGTGGCCTTGCTGGCGGCGCTGCTGCTGTCGCTGTACACTTTTGGCGTGGCGCGCGGTTTCACGCGCCAGCAAGTGTTGAAGTTCGTTGATCAAAGCCTGGCGCCGACTGCGGCCATCGTGCTGATCATCGGCGCCGGCGGCGGCTTCAAGCAGATGCTGGTCAACAGCGGCGTCGGCACCGCGATCGGCCAGTTGGCCGTGCATGCACAGATTTCGCCGTTGCTGCTGGCCTGGTTCGTGGCAGGCGTGATCCGCGTGGCGACCGGTTCGGCGACGGTAGCGACCATCACCGGCGCCGGCATCGTGGCGCCGCTGGTGACGCTGATCCCCGGCACCAACCGAGAGCTGCTGGTGCTGGCGACCGGCGCCGGATCGCTGATCCTGTCGCACGTCAATGACGCCGGCTTCTGGCTGGTCAAGGAATACTTCAACATGAGCGTCGGCGAAACATTCAAGACCTGGACAGCGATGGAAACCATCATCTCGGTGGTAGCGCTGATCTTCATCATGTTGCTTAACCTGGTCGTCTAAACGCAACAGCGTTTTACACGGCAGCAGTAAAGGAAATACTCATGTCGCACTTCATGCTCGGCGTCGATATCGGCACCACCAGCACCAAGACCGTGGTGTTCGCGCTGGACGGCCAGGTGGTGGCCCAGCACGCCGTCGAATATCCGGTACTGTGCACCGAGCCGGGCATGTCCGAGCAGGATCCGTTGCAGATGTTCGACGCCGTGCTGGGCTCGATCGCCGGCGCCGTCGCGGCGGCCAAGGCTGCGCCCGGCGACATCGAACTGGTCTCCTTCAGCGCCGCCATGCACAGCCTGATCGCGCTCGATGGTCACAACAACCTGCTCAGCAACAGCATTACCTGGGGCGACATCCGCGCCAGCGTCTGGGCCGAACGCATCAAGAACGAGTTCGACGGCCAGGCCATCTATAGCCGCACCGGCACGCCCATCCATCCGATGTCGCCGCTGTGCAAGCTGATGTGGATGCGTCACGAAAGAGCCGAAGTATTCAAGCAGGCCGCACGCTTCGTCGGCATCAAGGAATATGTCTTGTTCCGGTTGTTCGGCGAATGGCTGGTGGATTATTCGATCGCCTCCGCCACCGGCATGTTCAACCTCGAACAACTGGACTGGGACGAAGGCGCGCTGGCATTGCTGCAAGTCGATGCGCGCCAGCTGCCCAAGCCGGTGCCGACCACGCATCAATTGCAGGGGCTCGACAACGCAATCGCCGAACAGCTCGGCTTGCGCACCGATACGCCGTTCGTCATCGGCGCCAACGACGGCGTGCTGTCGAATCTCGGCGTCAACGCCATCCATCCGGGCCAGGTGGCGGTCACCATCGGCACTTCCGGCGCCATGCGCACGGTGGTCGAACGGCCGGTGACGGATGCCTCCGGACGCACTTTCTGCTATGCGCTGACGGAGCAGCATTGGGTAGTCGGCGGGCCGGTCAACAACGGCGGCAACATCTTCCGCTGGGTGCGCGATGAACTCGCCACCGCCGAAGCGGAGCAGGCGCGCAAGGACGGCGTCGATCCCTACGACGCGCTGACCCGTATCGCCGAACACATCGCGCCGGGCGCAGAAGGGCTGCTGTTCCATCCGTATCTGTCGGGAGAGCGGGCGCCGCTGTGGAACGCCGACCTGCGCGGCTCCTTCTTCGGCCTGGCGCTGCATCATCGCAAGGAACACATGATCCGCGCCGCGCTCGAAGGCGTGATCTTCAATCTCTATTCCATCCTGCCGGCGGTCGAAGACCTGATCGGCCCGACCAAGCGCATGATGGCCACCGGCGGCTTTGCACGCTCGGCCTTGTGGCGGCAAATGATGGCCGACATCTTCAACCGCGAAGTGGTGGTGCCGCAAAGCGTGGAGTCATCCTGCCTAGGCGCCGCCGTACTCGGCTTGCTGGCGCTCGGCAAGATCAAATCGCTCGACGTCATTTCCGACATGGTCGGCTCGACCAATCGCCATCTGCCGATTCCGGAAAACGTCGCCATCTATGATCGCCTGCGGCCGATCTTCATGGCGATTCCACACAAGCTGGCCGACGAATACCGCGCGTTGTCGGCGTTCCAACGGCTCGACATCAAATAATTCCGACCGGACTCAACCATAACAAGCAAGGAGACAGAATGACCGCAACACTACCCGCTGGCCTGCAGAGTTTTTCGCTGAGCGGCCGGCTCGCGCTGATCACCGGTTCCAGCGGCGGCATCGGCCTGGCGCTGGCGCGCGGCCTGGCTGCTGCCGGCGCGTCCATCGTGCTCAACGGCCGTGACGCGGCCAAGCTTGCCGCGGTGGCTGCAACGCTGCGCGAAGAGGGCTACACGATTCACGAGTCGTCCTTCGACGCGACGTCGTCGGCCTCGGTGGAAGCCGCCGTGGCGAAGATCGAAGCCGACATCGGCCCGATCGAGATCCTGTTCAACAACGCCGGTATCCAGCGCCGCGCGCCGCTGGAAGACTTCAAGGAGTCGGACTGGAACGACCTGATCAGCACCAATCTCAACAGCGTGTTCTTCACGGCCAAGGCCGTCGCGCAAGGCATGATCAAACGCGGCCGCGGCAAGATCATCAACGTCTGTTCAGTGCAGAGCGAACTCGGTCGTCCCAACATCGCGCCGTACACGGCGACCAAGGGCGCAGTGAAGATGTTCACCAAAGGCATGGCGATCGACTGGGGCAAGTACGGCCTGCAAGTCAACGGCCTCGGGCCGGGCTACTTCAAGACCGAGATGAACATGGCGCTGGTCGCCGATGAAAAATTCTCCGAGTGGCTGATCGGCCGTACGCCTTCACGTCGCTGGGGCGACGTCGAGGACCTGGTCGGCGCGGCCGTGTTCCTGTCCAGCGATGCCTCGAAATTCGTCAACGGCCACATCCTGTACGTCGACGGCGGCGTCACGGCAACCTTATAAATAACAAGACAGCGGAGAACACATCATGCAACAAGGCATCGTCATCCACGCGCCGCACGACCTGCGCGTCCAGGAATTGCAGACCGCAGAACTGCAGCCGCATCAGCTCAAGGTGAAGGTCAAGGCCGGCGGCATCTGCGGCTCCGACCTGCACTATTATCACAACGGCGGCTTCGGCACCGTGCGCATCAAGGAGCCGATGGTGCTCGGCCATGAAGTCTCCGGCGTGATCGCTGAAACCGGTTCAGCCATCGGCGACATCAAGGCCGGTACCCGCATTTCCATCAGCCCGAGCAATCCCTGCGGCCTGTGCAAGTACTGCCAGGAAGGCAAGCAGAATCACTGCCTCGACATGCGCTTCTACGGCAGCGCGATGCGCATGCCGCACGTGCAGGGCGCCTTCCGCCAGGAGATCATCATTGAGCGTGCTCAGGCGCACGTGGTCGCCGATCACGTCAGCGACGGCGAAGCGGCGATGGCCGAGCCCTTGTCGGTAGCCTTGCATGCCGTGCGCCGCGCCGGCCCGCTGTTCGGAAAGCGCGTGCTGGTCACCGGCTGCGGCCCGATCGGCGCGTTGACCGTGATCGCTGCGCGCCGTGCCGGCGCCTTGCAGATCGTCGTCACCGACGTCGCCAAGATGCCGTTGGAGAGCGCCTTGAAAGTCGGCGCCGATCAGGCCATCAACGTCGCGCAGGACGCCGAAGCGCTCAAGGCCTTTACGCAGGACAAAGGCACCTTCGACGTGCTGTTCGAAGCCAGCGGCAACGAGCAGGCGCTGCGCGGCGCGCTCGACACGCTGCGTCCCGGTGCGGTGATCGTGCAGGTCGGCTTGGGCGGCGATATCAACTTCCCGGCCAACCTGCTGGTCGGCAAAGAACTGGAATGGCGCGGCGCCTTCCGCTTCCACGAAGAGTTCGCACTGGCTGTGGAATTGATGAACCAGAAACTGGTCGACGTGAAGCCCTTGATTTCGGCGACGTATCCGTTCGAGAAGTCGGTCGAGGCTTTCGAGATTGCGGGCGATCGGTCGAAGATGATGAAGGTGCAACTGAGCTTCGATTAATTTCTTCCCGTTAGAAGTACTTTTAGAAGCCGCTTTCATGAGCGGCTTTTTTTATGTCTTTTTTAAGCAGCAAAGATAAAACATACCCACTAGCTTGTTGTAATCGCACATCTACGGGTTTTCCGCTATACACCGCTGGATAGCACGTAAATATAATCCGCCATGTTCGATACAGGGCTGCACACCCACCATCCGCTGCAGCACCTTCCATACACGGATCGTCACCACACGATACCGGAGGCGTTCCTGCGAACGACAATAAAAAAATCGAACATACACCTACCTATTCCACCATCTGACTCAGGGATTTTCATGAAGAAAAGCGTATTCGCCCTGGCGGCTCTGTCCGCCGTGGCCGGCACGACCGTCACACTCACCGCGCAGGCCCAAAGCAGCGTCACCGTCTACGGCATCATCGACACCGGCCTGACCTACACCAGCAAAGTCGGCGCCACCAACGGCAGCCGCTTCAGCCTTGATTCGGGCGACATGGCAACCTCGCGCATCGGCTTCAAAGGCGTGGAAGACCTCGGTGGCGGCCTGACGGCAATTTTCAATCTGGAAAACGGCTTCAATAACGACACCGGCGCCATGGGCACTGCCAACACGTTGTTCGATCGCAAATCCGTAGTCGGCCTGAGCGGCGGCTTCGGTACCGTCACCATCGGTCGCCAGACTGACTATCTGGAAGACATCGGCTCCAGATACACCTCGGTGCAGACCTTCGGCGCCAATGGCGTCAAGGGAGGCCACTTCAACAACCTGGACCGCGTTGCGGGCGGTGCGCGTACCGACAACTCGGTGCGCTATGACACGGTCAACATGGGCGGCTTTACCGGCAGTCTGTTCTACGGCTTCGGGGAAGTGGCGGGCAAGACGTCCGCAGGCCAGTCCTTCGGCTTGGCAGGCAACTACAGCAACGGTCCGTTCGGCATCGGCGCCGGTTACTACCAGAGCAAACTGGCGGCAGATGCCTTGCCGGCCCGTGCAGGCGACACCAACCTGAAGACCTTCACCATCGGCACCAGCTACCAGGCCGGCCCGGCCAAGCTGTACGCGGCGTGGTCGCAGTCGAAGCAACCCGCTGCTGCTGCCGTCGCGGCGACGGGCCTGGTGCAGATCGTTACCGCAACCAAGGCCAACATCTTCGACGTCGGCGTCGACTATGCGCTCACCGGCAACCTGCACTTGCTGGGCAGCGTGATCTATGACCGCGCCAACATCAATCGTGTGACGACGGGCGCCACCAAGGTTTCATCGACACAGCTTAACGTCGGCGTGGATTACTACCTGTCCAAGCGCACCGACGTCTATGCGCTGTACACCAACCAGCGCGCCAAGGATGTCATCAATCCAGGCGTCGTCAACGCGGCATACTCGTCGTCGCCTGCCGACGACAGCTCGCAGAATGTGGTGCGCCTGGGGCTGCGCCACCGGTTCTGATGGCATGAAGTCTTGAGGATATAAAAAGTAATCAGCAATAATGGAAAATGGCAGGCGCCGGCGATCCGGTTCCTGCCATTTTTTACATGCTTATTTGCCTACGGTAGTCCATTTGCCGTACTTCGCCACCTGCGTCTCGTTGAAGTTGAATCCCAGCCCTGGCGTCTGATGCAGGATCACGTTGCCGTTGCGATGTTCCAGCTGGCGATCGATCAGGCGGCGGAAGTTCAGCACCTGGTCGTCCCAGAAGAATTCCACGTAGCGCGCATTCGGCGTCGCCGCCACCAGCGGGGCATGCACGTCATGGAACCAGTGCGGGCACATGATCTTGCCGTAGCTCGCCGCCGTCGCCGCAATGCGCCGCCATTCGGTGATGCCGCCGCAGACCACGGCATCGGTCTGCAGAATCGCGGCGGCGTCCTTGTCCAGCAACTCCTTGTGATACCAGCGGCCGTAACCGATTTCGCCGGTGGCGATCGGCACGCGCGTGAGTTTCGCAAGTTTGGCGTGGCTGTCGATGTCGTCCGGTGAAAACGGTTCTTCGATGAAGTAGGGATCGTATTGCTCGATGCGGTTCACGTGTTGCAAGGCTTGGGTGACATCGCCCCAGCCGTTGTTGATGTCCAGCATCAGCTCGATGTCCGGGCCGATGGCTTCGCGTGCGGCGCGCACGCGCGCTTCTTCTTCCTTGGGCGAGAGACGTCCTGACTTCATCTTCACCGCCTTGAAACCCTTGTCGACATAGCTGGCCATTTCATCGCCGAGCATCTGCGGCGTCTTGCCGTCGAGGTAGTAGCCGCCGCTGGCGTAAGCAGGCACTTCATCGAGATGCACCGCGCCGAGGTATTTGTGCAGCGGCAGTTGGTGGGTGCGCGCATTAAGATCCCAGATCGCCGTGTCGAGAATGCTCAGCGCGCGCATGACGGTGCCGGCGCGTCCTTGCAGCAAGGCTTCCTGGTACATCGCCTGCCAAAGGCCTTCGACTGCGTAAGAGTCTTTGCCGATCAGCACCGGCGCCAGCAATTGTTCGACTGCCGCAGTCAGGATCGCGCCGCCGGTGCTGCCGACGTAGCAAAAGCCGATGCCTTCGACGCCGTCAGTCGAGCGCATCTTGACCAGGCCGTAGTGACGCGACGAGACGGTGCGCGTGGCGAAGGACGTGACACGGTCGAGCGGCACTTCGGCGAAGCAGACCGAGATGGATTGGATGATGGGCATGTTTTGTGTCCTCCTGATTCATGAGTAAATGGGCGCGCTGCATACATGAGTTGCTGCAGCGTCCGGCACATTCTGATTGACGTGAATCGATGAAAACAGTACGTTCCGATATCTTAAAAAGATAATTATTCTATTGATCGGGCGGAGATCCGATGCTCGCTTAGCTTGCCCACAGGGAGGGACACATGGATTCACGTTTTCTGCAGAGCTTCATTCACGTGGCCGAACTCGGCTCCATCGCCGAAGCCGCGCGCCGGCTCGACCTCACGCCCGCCGCCGTGGCGCAGCGCGTCAAGATGCTGGAAGAGGAAATGGGCATGAGCCTGATTCGCCGCTCCGGCCGCACGGTGGCGCCGACCGAGGCAGGCGCGCGCATCCTCGAGCGCGGCCGCAAGGTCTTGCGCGACATCCGCGATCTGCGCGACGACCTCAACGACAGTTCGGACTTGTCCGGGCAACTGCGCCTCGGCGCTGCACCGACCATGATGCTGGCGGTGTTGCCGGATCTGGTGTCACAGTTCCTGAGCCGGCATCCGCAAGTTGATACTTACCTGGAGCCGGGCACCTCCGCCACGCTGTTTCGCAAAGTGGTGGATGGCGACCTCGACGCAGCATTGCTGATCCAGCCGTTGTTCGAATTGCCCAAGAGTTGCGGCTGGCACACCATGCGCGAAGAGCCGCTGGTCTTGCTGACGCCCGCATCGATGAAAGTTACTGATGTACACGCGACGCTGGAGAGCGAACCCTTCCTGCGCTATGACCGCGGCACCGTCGGCGGCCAGTTCGCCGACGCCTATCTGCGCCAGTACGGCATCCGCACGCGTCAGCGCTGCGAGCTCGACGGCCTTGATTCGATCGCGGCGCTGGTCGATAAAGGGATCGGCGTGTCGCTGGTGCCGGCCTGGCTGGCGGCGCGCGGCAACAATCTCGAACTGAAACGCTGGCCGCTGCCGCATCGCTCATCCAGGAGAGTGGTCGGCATGATCTGGACGCGCACCTCGGCGCGCACGCGGCTGGTGAGCTCATTCCTGGAGCTGGTCAAGAAGTGGAAAGAGGACAAATAAGAGGTTCTATCTTTCCCGTCAGGAAGATAAAAATTCTATTGATTGACGTAACAAGAGCATAACTATTCTCCTGAGCTGATCGCGCAATACTGGCGTCCACAGCAATACCCAAGGAGACCAAGCTCATGTCCGTTTCACTTATTCCCAAACTGCGCGGCGTACTGTCGCCGGTGCTCACGCCATTCGAGGCGGACGGTTCGCCGTCGGTGCCGCGCTTCATCGAACATTGCCGCACCTTGCTCAACCACGACGTCGGCCTCGCGATCTTCGGCACCAATTCCGAGGCGACCTCGATGAGCGTGAAAGAAAAGCGCGCCTTGCTCGACGCCGTCCTCGCCGCCGGCATGCCGGCCGCACGCATGATGCCCGGCGTCGGCGCCTGCAATCTGGAGGACACCGCCGAGCTGGCGCGTCATGCCGTCACTGCCGGTTGCGGCGGCGTGCTGGTGTTGCCGCCGTTCTTCTACAAGGGCGTGAGCGAAGAGGGTTTGTTCCGCTCCTTCGCCGGCATGATTGATGCCGTCGGCGATGCCAGCTTGCGCGTCTACCTGTACCACATCCCGGCGGTGACGCAGGTCGGCATCAGCCTGGCGCTGATCGAGCGCTTGCTGAAAGCCTTCCCGGGTGTCATCGCCGGCGTCAAGGACAGTTCAGGCGATTGGGACAACACGGCGGCCATGCTGAAGGAGTTCGGCAAGGATGGCTTTGACGTGTTTGCCGGCAGCGAAATCGCCTTGGTCGACACCATGCGCCACGGCGGCGCAGGCGTGATTTCAGCCACGGCCAACGTCAATCCGGGCGGTATCGCCGGCCTGCTGCACGATTGGAAAAATGACGATGCGATGGCGCGGCAGGCTGCTTTGAATCAGGTGCGCGCAGTCTTTGGCCAGTTCCCGATGATCGCCGCGATGAAGGCGGCGATGGCCTCGGGTCTCCATGATCCGGCGTGGGACAAGTTGCGCGCACCGCTTGTGGAGCTGGACCGGATCCAGCGCGAGAGCTTGCTGCGGCAACTCGACGCGCTCGGCTTCCAGCTCTATCGCGGTCAGGTGGAGGAAGCGGCAGCGCATTGAATCAAGGCATCACACGAGGATATCCCAACAATATTCCGACAATATTCATACGACATAAAAAGAGCAACGGCGCGACTGCAAAGAGCATGCCGCCATCGCCGACAAGACAACAGGAGACACCATGCAACCCAACACCACGCTGGCTTCGGCCGCACACACTTTATCCGCGACATCGCAGGACGCGGCCAACGCTGTTTTCAAGCGCGCCGCCTGGCGCTTCATCCCGCTGCTGTTCGTGAGCTACGTCGTGGCTTATCTCGACCGCGTCAACATCGGTTTCGCCAAGCTGCAGATGCTCAACGATCTGCAATTCAGCGATGCCGTGTATGGCCTCGGTGCAGGATTATTCTTCCTCGGCTATTTCCTGTTCGAAGTGCCGAGCAATCTGCTGCTGCACAAGCTCGGCGCGCGGCGCTGGATCGCCCGCATCATGATCACCTGGGGCGTACTGTCGGCGGCCACGGCATGGGTCGATTCGCCAATGATGTTCTACGTGATCCGCTTCCTGCTTGGCGTGGCGGAGGCGGGCTTCTTCCCCGGCGTAATCCTGTATCTGACCTACTGGTTTCCCTCGCACCGGCGCGGCCGCATGACGGCCATGTTCATGGCCGGCAATCCGGTCTCGGGCATCGTCGGCGCGCCGCTGTCGGGCTACATCATGTACGCCTTCGCCGGCACCATGGGCATGTCGGGCTGGCAGTGGCTGTTCATCCTCGAAGCGATTCCGGCGGTGATCCTGAGCGTGGTGATCTATTGTTATCTCGACGACCGCGTGGCCGACGTCACCTGGCTCAATGCGGAAGAAAAGAATCTGATCAAGAACGAAATCGATCAGGACGCCCAGCTGCGCACGCATAGCTCGATCAGGAGCGTCATGCTGTCGCCGCGCGTGTGGCTGCTGTGCCTGATCCTGTTCGGCGTGATCATGGGGTCGTATGCGATCGGCTTCTGGCTGCCGAGCATCATTCGCAGCGCCGGCATCGCCGATCCTTTCCACATCGGCCTGCTGGCGATGATCCCTTACACCGCTGCGCTGATTTCGATGCTGCTGGCCAGCCGCAGCGCCGACCACTTCCGCGAGCGCCGCTGGCACGTCATCGTGCCGGTGCTGGTCGCGGCGATCGGCTTCTGCATCTGCGCCATGAGCGAGAACCAGATCGCGCCGGCGATCTTCGGCCTGAGCCTGGGCGCCATGGGCGTGGTGACCGCGGTGGCGATGTTCTGGGCATTGCCGACCGCCTTTCTCGGCGGCGCCGGTGCAGCAGCCGGGATTGCACTGATCAACTGCACCGGCAACCTGGCGGGTTTTGTCAGCCCATCGGTAATCGGCTGGCTCAAAACGCAGACCCATTCGGTCTCGTCAGGGCTGTTTTTCGTGGCGGCGATGCTGGCGTTATCGGCGGTGCTGGTGCTGAGCTTCATTCCGGCAAAGGTCGTCAATCGCTGAGCCGGCAGGTACTGCAAATAAAAAAGCCACGTTCGCAGGAACGTGGCTTTTTCTTGTTGCGGGTAAGACTACTGCATCAGTGCTTCAATGCCGGCGCTTTCGCACCGCCCTTGCCGAACACCAACTGCACCACGACAGCCACAACGATGTTGAGCGCCAGAGCGATCAGACCGGTGTAGAGCGTGTACGCATCGGCGCCGATGTGGAAGGTATGCACCGGCTTGATGCCGTCCGCATACGCCAGCCAGCTGCCGCCGACGATGCCGACTGCCCAGCCGGTCAGCAGCGCGTTGGCGCCGAACCAGCCGATGAACAGGCCGAACACCAGCGCCGGGAAGGTTTGCAGAATCCACACGCCGCCCAGCAACTGCAGGTCAAGTGCGAACTTGGTCGGCAGGAACAGGATGAACACCAGCGCGCCGAACTTGACCACCAGCGAGACGATTTTGGCGACCTTGGCTTCGCCTTCGGCCGACACGCCAGGATTCACGTACGGCTTCCAGAAGTTGCGCGTGAAGAGGTTGGCCGCACCGATCGACATCACTGCCGCCGGTACCAGCGCACCGATGGCGATCGCCGCAAACGCGAAGCCGCTGAACCAGCTCGGGAACATGGCGTTGAACAGGGCTGGCACGACATCATTGTTGGCTTCAACCTTGACGCCAGCCGCGTAGGCCATGTAGCCCAGCAGTGCGATCAGGCCGAGCAGCACGGTGTACGCAGGCAGGAATACGGCGTTCTTGCGGATCGTGTCGGCACTCTTGGCCGCGAAGATGCCGGTCAGTGTATGCGGATACATGAAGGCAGCCATGGCCGAACCTAGCGCCAGCGAAGCAAACGGCAGGAACTGCGCCGGCTTGAGCGTCAGGCCGGTGGCGCCGCCCTTGGCGGCAAACGCCTCGCGCGCCGAGTTGAACACGATGCCGTAGCCGCCCAGTTTCATCGGTACCAGCACCACCGCCACCAGCACCACGATGTAGATCATCAGGTCCTTGACGAAGGCGATCAGCGCAGGTGCGCGCAGGCCGGCCGAGTAGGTGTACAGCGCCAGGATAACGAAGGCGGCAAGCAATGGCAGCTCGCCGGTAACGCCGAGCGCCTTGATGACGACTTCCATGCCGATCAGTTGCAGTGCGATGTACGGCATGGTGGCGACGACGCCGGTCAGGGCGATGGCCAGTTCCAGCTTGCGCGACTTGTAGCGGCCGAAGACGACGTCGGCGGCGGTGACGTGGCCGGCTTTGTGCGCGGCGTGCCACAGCTTCGGCATGATCAGGAACACGATAGGATAGACCAGGATCGTGTACGGCAGCGCGAAGAAACCATAAGCGCCGACCGCATACACCAGTGCCGGCACCGCGATGACGGTATAGGCGGTGTAGAAGTCGCCGCCGACCAGGAACCAGGTAATCCAGGTGCCGAAGTTACGGCCGCCCAGGCCCCATTCGTCGAGGTGCGCGCCCTTGTTGGCGGAACCGCCGCTTTGCCAGCGCGAGGCCCAGAAGCCCATCACGGTGACCAGTGCGAAGAAGAAGATGAAGACGCCGAGCGCCGTCCAGTTGATGGAAGAAGAATTCATTATTCGACTCCCTTTTTGAGACCGTCTTTATAGACGATCCAGATGATCAGCGCAGTGAGCGGCACCCACGCGAACTGATACCAGTAGAAAAACGGGAAGCCAAGCAGCGTGGGCAGTTCGTCGTTGTAAAACGGGACCCACAATAGACCAATGAACGGCAACAGGAGTAAGAGCCGCATAGAAAATCTCCTCATACTTTTGGTGGAAGGATTATTGTAAAAAATGCAGCGCAATTATAGTGAGGATCGATAATTTCTGTTTGCAGTGCGGCATTTCGTAGCGCTGTTACTACGGACGAAAAGGCGCTATGGCGCTGGGTTTGCGAGATTCCAGAAAATGCTGCTTGCGTTCAGTTTGCGAGAAAATCCTGATATTGCAAGGCCTGCTGTCGCTACTTGAAAATTCATTCGCATTTTTGTCAGTGAAGCGTCAGATTTTTGGCGGCCGGGAGATTTTTTTGCATGGACTGCACACTCGACGTTTCCCCCGCCGTTTCTCCTCTATCGCGCCGTGTAACCGCCATCCACCGGATAAAACGCGCCGGTGCAGAACGACGCTCGCTCCGACAACAGGAAGGCCGCCATCTCCGCCACCTCCTCGCGCGTCGCCAGGCGTTGCAGCGGATGCGATTGCGCCATGGCGTCGAGCGCTTCCTGCGGCATTTGCTGCATGCGCGGTGTGGCGACGTAGCCGGGGCCGATGCAATTGACGCGCACGCCTGTGCCGGCGTATTCCAGCGCGGCGGTCTTGGTGAGGCCGATCACGCCGTGCTTGGCGGCGGTGTAGGCGGAAATGCCGGCGACGCCGACCACGCCGTTGGCCGATGACAAGTTGACGATGGCGCCGCCGCCGCGTCGCACCAGCGCGGGCAGCTCGGCCTTGAGGCTGAGGAACATGCCGGTGAGGTCGGTACCGATGACGGTGTTCCAGTCCGCCAGCGAGAGATGTTCTATCAGCGTGTCGTGCGGCCCGGTCAGGCCGGCATTGTTGACGGCCAGGTCGAGGCCGCCGAAGGCATCGGTTGCAGCTGCGACCGCGCGCAGCATGGCATCGGGATCGCGCACGTCGAGTTCGACGGCGAGGCTGCGTGCGCCTTCGGGATCTAGTCCGGCGAGCAGGGCGTCGAGCGCCTGCTTGTCATGTCCGGCGACGACGACGGTCGCGCCTTCGTCAAACAACTTGCGTGCAATGGCCTCGCCAATGCCGGTGGCCGCACCGGTTACCAGCGCCACCTTGTCGGAAAATTCGGGCATGTCTGTCTCCTTTTCAAGCGATTGAATACTTCTGCGGGGCAGAAGTGCGGATCAATTGTTTGGTCAGAATGAGGTGCGACTAGTTCCGTCGCGGATGGAATCGACGGGAAGAATGCAGGAGGGAAAAGAGGTGTTGCAGATACGACAATGCCGAGGCCTGCGACATCGTCGAAGACCCCGGCATTGCAATGATTAACGACCGGTGACTACGCCGTCAGCGCCGGATAGTCGGTGTAGCCTTCAGCGCCGCCGCCGTACAAGGTGTCCGGGTTCAGCGGATTGAGCGGCTTGGCTTCGCGCACGCGGCGCACCAGATCCGGATTGGCGATGAACGGCCGGCCGAAGGCGACCGCATCGGCTTTGCCGGCCGCGACGATGGCTTGTCCTTCGGCGCCGTCAAAGCCGTTGTTGACAATGAAGGTGCCGGGGAAGCGGGTGCGCAGCGCGGCGTAATCGAACTTCACCGGCGCGCCTTCCGGCACGCGGGCGCCGCCGGTTTCGCCTTCGATCACGTGCAGATAGGCCAGGCCCAGCGGCGCGATCTGTTCCACCACATAGTTGTAGAGCGCTTGCGGATCGCTGTCGACGGGGGTGTCATTGAAGGTCGTCATCGGGCTCAGGCGGATGCCGGTGCGGCCGGCGCCGACTTCCTTGGCCACGGCTTGCACGACTTCGAGCAACAGGCGCGCGCGGTTCTCGATACTGCCGCCGTAAGGACCGCTGCGATCGTTGACGCTGTCGCGCAGGAACTGTTCCAGCAGGTACGTATTGGCGGCATGCACTTCAACGCCGTCGAAACCGGCGTCGATGGCGTTGCGCGCCGCCTTGCGGTAGTCCTCGACCAGCGCCGGCAACTCGTCGTCGCGCAAGGCGCGCGGCGTCGACACGTCGTGGTAGCCCTCGGTGGTGAAGGTTTTGGCGTTGGCGGCACGGTTGGTTGACGACACCGGCGCGACACCGCCCGGCAGGAACGAAGTGTGCGAGATGCGGCCGACGTGCCACAGCTGCAGCACGATCTTGCCGCCGGCCGCGTGCACGGCGTTGGTGACTTCGCGCCATGCCGCTACTTGTTCAGGAGAATAGATGCCGGGTGTATCGAGGTAACCCTGGCCCATCTGGGTGATTTGCGTCGCTTCGGCAATGATCAGGCCGGCTGTGGCGCGCTGGCGGTAATACTCCACCGTGAGCGGCCCGGGTTTGAAGCCTTCAACGGCGCGGCTGCGGGTCAGCGGGGCCATGACAAAACGATTGGCGAGCGAGATGTCACCGACTTTGAGGGGATCGAATAAGGAAGTCATGAATATCCTTCAATAAAAATGAAAGCGGAATAAAAAAGACAGTGAGATCACTGTCTTTGAAGCTTTGCAGCCTGATGCATACGACAAATGCAACAGCCGAAATAAAGCCGACGGTTCATCATAGCCTAAAATTAGACCAGTCGTCTAAAGGCGCTCGATTTGCCGTGTTGACGAGGAAATCGACAATAAAAAAGCGCCCCGAAGGGCGCTTGTAATGGAAGCGGGACTGGCTGCAGAATCCGGCGACGCACAGGTCTGCGAGCAGGGCCGGCCCGTCGCCGCGCACTGCGCGTCAATGGTTGTGACGCGGCAGAACCTTGGCAATGCCCTGATACTTGACCGCCAGTTCCATGACGGCGCCGGTCTCGAGCTGGCCGACGGTGTCGCGATAAATCTCCTGCCACGGCGTCTGGCTGGCCGGCACCGCCGGGATGCCCTCGGCTTTGCGCCTGGCCAGTTCCTCATCGCTGATCAGCATGTCACAGCGGCCGGTGTTGAGGTCGATGCGGATCTTGTCGCCGGTGTGCAGGTAAGCGAGACCGCCGCCCACCGCGCTTTCGGGCGAGGCGTTCAGGATCGACGGGCTGTCCGAGGTGCCCGACTGACGGCCGTCGCCGAGCGTCGGCAGGGTCGTGATGCCCCGGCGCAGCAGCGCGTCAGGCGGTTGCATGTTGACCACCTCGGCCGAGCCGGGCCAGCCGACCGGACCGGCGCCGCGGATCACCAGGATGGTGTTTTCGTCGATGGCGAGCGCCGGATCGTTGATGCGCGCGTGGTAGTCGTCGGAGCCGTCGAATACCGCTGCATTGCATTCGAAGATACCTTCGCTGCCCGGTGTATTCAGATAGCGTTCGCGGAAGGTGTCCGAGATGACGCTGGTCTTCATGATGGCGAAGTCGAACAGATTGCCCTTGAGGACCAGGAAGCCGGCGCGTTCGCGCATCGGTGCTGCAAAAGGGAACACCACTTCGCGGTCATGGCTCTCGCGGCCTTCTAGGTTCTGCGCCATGGTCTTGCCGCCGACGGTGAGGCGGTCGGCGCGCAGCTTGCCGGCCTGTTGCAGTTCCCACATGATGGCCGGCACGCCACCGGCGCGATGGAAGCGCTCTCCGAGGTATTTTCCGGCCGGTTGCATGTTGAGCAGCAGCGGCACGTCGTAGCCGTATTTCATCCAGTCATCGGAATCCAGCTCGACGCCGGCGTGGCGCGCCATCGCCATGATGTGCGGCTGGGCGTTGGTGGAGCCGCCGATGGCGGCGTTGACCACGATGGCATCGAGGAAGGCCTCGCGCGTCAGTACCTTGGAAGGACGCAGGTCTTCATACGCCATGCCGACGATACGGCGGCCGGTTTCGTAAGCCATTTGTCCGCGTTCGCGATACGGCGCGGGAATCGCGGAACAGCCGGTCAGCGACATGCCGAGCGCTTCGGCCATGGCATTCATGGTCGAAGCGGTGCCCATGGTGTTGCAGTGGCCCGACGAAGGTGCCGAGGCGGCAGCGATCTCGAGGAATTTTTCATTGTCGATCTGGCCGGCGGACAATTGGCGGCGGCCTTTCCAGATGGCGGCGCCCGAGCCGACCAGTTCACCGTCCATCCAGCCGTCGAGCATCGGACCGCCCGACAGAACGATGGCAGGGATGTCGACGGTGGAGGCGGCCATGATTTGCGCCGGCGTGGTCTTGTCGCAGCCGGTGGTCAGCACCACGGCGTCGATCGGATAGCCGTGCAGGATTTCCACCAGGCCGAGGTAGGACAGGTTGCGGTCGATCGCCGCGGTCGGGCGGCGGCAGTTCTCGAAAATCGGATGCAGCGGGAATTCCATCGGAATGCCGCCGGCGTCGCGGATGCCGTCGCGTACGCGGCGCGCCAGTTCAAGGTGGATGCGGTTACACGGGCTGATGTCGCTGCCGCTCTGGGCGATGCCGATGATGGGGCGCCCGGAGCGCAGTTCCTCGGCGGTGATGCCGTAGTTCATGAAGCGTTCCAGATACAACGCCGTCATGTCGATGTGGTCCGGATTGTCGAACCAGTCCTGGGAACGGAAACGGCGCGGTGTCTGCTGTGGTTTTGTCACTTCTGTACCTCTGTCGATATGTAATGTTGAGCCAAGCCAGGCGTGTCGGCGCGGAACGAAAACAAGCCTCCCGCGAGCGGCTGCTGCGACCGTTCGGCGGGCGACAGGCCTTTCCATGCCGTGGTGACCTGCACGGTCTGCAGGTCAGCGCCGCCAAAGGCCAGCTTGGTGATGTTGGCGCACGGGAAGGGAAGCACGCCGGCCAGTTCACCGGACGGCAGGAAGCGCTCGATGCGCCACCCGCCGAACAGGGCGATCCACAGGCAACCTTCCGCATCCACCGCCATGCCGTCCGGATAACCGGAGCCGTCAATGACGATGAAGGGGCGCTTGCCGGACAAGTTTCCCGCCGCGTCGACATCGAAAGCATATACCGTTCGCAGCAATGTGTCCGTGTGATAGAGCGTTTTGCCGTCCGGGCTCATCGCCGGGCCGTTGGTGATGATGTAGTTGCTGTCCTGTTGGCGCAGGATTCCGCGGTCCCGGCGGTACAGCGCGCCGCTCGGATTTTCCTCGCCGTCGTCCATGGTGCCGAACCACAGGTGGCCGCGATGATCGGCGAAACCGTCATTGATCCGATTGCCCGGCAGGTCTTGCTCCACCGGCTGCAGCAACGTGAAAACTCCGGTGTCCGGAGTGAACTGATAAAGGCCGCCTTGCATGCCGCATAGCAGGCCCCCGCCGTCACGGGGCAGCACGAAGCCCGGCGGCCGCGGCGTAGCCCAGCTGCGCCGGTGGTCGCCGTCGGCATCGCAGCGATGGATTGCACGGTCCTTGATGTCGACGAAGTAGAACGCCTGTTCCGCCGCATGCCAGACCGGACCCTCGCCCAGTTCGGCGCCGACCGGCCACACGCAGGTCGGAGCGGGCGCACTCATGCGCCGTACCAGCCGGCGTCGACGAAGTAGTCGCGACCGGAGCATTTCGACGCGCTGTCGGATGCCAGGAACAGCGCCAGCGCCGCGACGTCGTGCGGATCGACGCGTTCGTACAGGCATTGCGATGCGAGGATCTTGGCTTCTTCTTCCGGGCTGTGCCACAGGCGCATCTGGCGCGGCGTGCGCACCGCGCCGGGGATGATGCAATTGACCCGGATGCCGTGCACGCCGAGGTCGCGCGCCAGGCCGCGCGTCAATCCTTCGATGGCGGCCTTGGCCGTCATGTACAGCGCCAGTCCGGGCAACGCCAGATGCCACGAGATCGAACCGAAATTCAGAATCACGCCGCGGCCCATTTCGCGCATGCCGGGTGTAACCGCCTGTGCGCAAAAGAACTGATGGCGCAGGTTGACCGCCATGCGCTCATCCCAATAAGCCGGCGTGACGTCGGCGACTTTATGGCGGTCGTCATTGGCGGCGTTGTTGATGAGGATGTCGACGGCGCCGGCCATCTTTTCAATGACGACAAAGCTTGCCGCCAGCGCGTCCAGGTCGAGCAGGTCGCACTGCAGGAAGGTCGGCGGCAACGGCGTGTCGCGCAGCGCGGCTTCCAGTTCGCGCGACTCGCGCTCGGCGATATCGAGGAAAAATACCTGTGCGCCTTGTCTGGCGAAGGCTTCCACCAGCGCGGCGCCGATGCCGGTGCCGCCGCCGGTGATGACCACGCGTTTGCCGGCGAGGCTGCGGTAGACAGCGTGCTCGAAGGGTCTCGGCGCGGTCGCGAGGGAAGCCGATGGTGATGCTGTCATGCTGCTGTTCTCCTGGAAGATGATACTGAAGTGGGCACTGAATCGGTCAGGCCGCGCCCGGCCAGATAGCGATAGAGCGAGCGGATGCCGAAGGTCCAGGGGGCGATGGCGTCGCTGCGTTGCACGCGATTGACGAGCGCGCCCAGCGATGGGCTGGCGATGGTGACGCGGTCGCCCAGATGATGGGTAAAGCCGGCGCCGGCTGCGCCACGGTCCTTGATCGGCGAAAACATGGTGCCGAGGAACAGCATGAAGCCGTCCGGATACTGGTGATGGGCGCCGCAGGTTTGCTGCACCAGGTCAAGCGGATCGCGGCTGATCTCGCGCATGAAGCTGACGCCGTCGAGACGGAAGCCGTCATCGCCTTCGATGAGCAGCGAGACTTCGGCCTGGCGCACCGTGTCGATCGTGAAGCGCTCGTCGAACAGGCGGATGAAGGGGCCGATGGCGCACGAGCCGTTGTTGTCCTTGGCCTTGCCAAGCAACAATGCGCTGCGGCCTTCAATGTCGCGCAGGTTGACGTCGTTGCCCAGCGTTGCGCCGACGGCTTCGCCGGCGCTGTTGACGGCCAGCACGATTTCCGGCTCGGGATTGTTCCATTGCGAGGCGGGGTGCAGGCCGACGTCGGCACCCAGTCCCAGCGCCGACATCGCCTGCGCTTTCGAGAACACTTCCGCATCGGGACCGATGCCGACTTCCATGTACTGCGACCAGGCGTCGCGCTTGACGAGTTCCTGCTTCAGCTTGATGGCCGCTTCCGAACCGGGTCGGATAGTGGACAAGTCGGCGCCGATGCTGGCCTGCAATTCCTTGCGCAGGGCTTCTGCACGGCCGGCGTCGCCGGCGGCTTTTTCTTCGATCACGCGTTCCAGCATGCTGACCGCGAACGTCACGCCGCAGGCCTTGATCGGCTGGATGTCGCAAGGCGCCAGTAACAGCGGCAGGCTGGTGTCGTCTTGTGTGTGTAGTGCATGGCGAACCAGGTCGAGCGCACTGCCCAGCGCTTCGCCGGGAGCGTGGCGCGCGACATGCAGCAGGTCTTCGGCGTCGAGCAGGTCTGCCACCGTCGGCGCCGCAGCGGTGATGTCGAAGACCTGGCCGTGACGCACGACGACGACGCAGGGGCCGTTGATCTTGCTGTTCCTCCAGACGCGACCGATCAGCAGTGCGTCGTCAAGATCGGCAGGTAAGGCGGCGTGGGCCGGTATTGCTTGCATAGTCGCTTGCATGGCGTTCCTCTTTTCAGAAATGTGATCAAGGCAGGCCGCTCAGCGGCCCGAGCGTGTGCTGACGTCGACCCACACGGCCAGCATCAGGATGCTGCCCTTGACGATCATCTGCCAGTAGGTGCCGACGTCGAGCATCGACATGCCGTTGTCGAGGCTGGCCATTACCAGTGCGCCGATCAGCGCGCCGTAGATGGTGCCCGAGCCGCCGCGCATCGAAGTGCCGCCGATGAAGCAGGCGGCGATGGCGTCGAGTTCGCCCATGCTGCCCGACGAGGGCGACCCCGCCGCCAGGCGTGCGGTGTTGACCAGTCCGGCCAGCGCGCACATCACGCCCATGATGCCGAACACCCACAGCTTGACCGACTGCACGTTCACGCCGGACAGGCGCGTGGCTTCCATGTTGCTGCCGACCGAGTAGATGCGGCGACCGAATACGGTTTGTTTGGTGACATAGCTGAACAGGCCGAGCAGCGCCAGCAACAGCAGCACCGGCACCGGGATGCCGTCGTAGCTGTTGAGCGTGCGCACGAACGCCAGCAGCACCGCGCCGATCAGCGCCACCTTGATCGCATCGCGCCACAGCGGCGCCACCGGCAATGCATGCCGTTGGCGATTGACGCGTTGGCGCCAGGTCAATGCGAGCGCCAGCACGAACAGCACGACGACGAGGGCGACGCCGAAGCTGGCGGGCAGGTAGCCCTGGCCCAGGTACACCAGGTCGCTCGATACCGGTGCAATCGTGAGGCCGCCGGTGATGCCCAGCAGCACGCCGCGAAACGCCAGCATGCCGCCCAGCCCGACGATGAAGGAGGGGATGCGCATGTACGCCGTCAGGTAGCCGTTGAACAGCCCGAGCAACAAACCAAGCGCCAGCACGAGGAAGAGATTGAGCGGCAGCGGCAGGTTGTGCGTGACGTTCAGGATGGCGGCCACGCCGCCCAGCAGACCGAGCAGGGAGCCGACCGACAGGTCGATTTCCCCGGCGATGATGACCAGCACCATGCCGCAGGCCAGGATGCCGGTGACTGACATCTGGCGCAGCAGATTGGACAGGTTGCGCGGCGTGAGGAAGCCGCCTTCGGTCTTCCAGGTGAAGAAGGCCCAGATGATGGCGATGGCGATGAGCAGCGCCATGATCTTGTAGCGGCTGAAGAGTTGCTTGATGTTGGCCGTGGTGTTGGCCGCGCCGTTGCGCGTGCTGATGGTTGAGGTCATGCTTGATTCCAGAGTGTTGTGTTTATGCGGCGGAAGGCGTCGCGACGTGCATGCGCTGTTGCGGCGATTGGTTGATGGCCGCCGCCAGCACCGTTTCCTGCGTGAGGTCCTGATTGACGAAATTGCCGCGCAGCTTGCCTTCGCCGATGACCAGTACGCGGTCGGATACGCCCAGCACTTCCGCCAGTTCGGACGACACCATGATCACGGCCACGCCTTGCTTCGCCAGTTCGGCGATCAGGCGGTAGATTTCCGCCTTGGCGCCGACGTCGACGCCGCGCGTGGGTTCGTCGAGGATCAATACCCTGGGCTTTGCCAGCAGCATCTTGGCCAGCACGGCCTTTTGCTGATTGCCGCCGGACAGGCCGGTGATGGGCAGGAACGGGCTCGCGGTCTTGAGTCGCATGCGCGCGATCTCTTCCTGAACGGTTTTCAGCTCCGCCTCGCCGTCGATGCGGGTGCCGCGAGAAAAGTTCTCCAACACCGTCAGCGTGATGTTCTGGCCGACGCTGAGGTCGGGTACGATGCCGTGCTGTTTGCGGTCCTCCGGCACCATGCACAGGCCTAGCCGGATCGATTTGAGCGGCGTGCCGGTGTCGACGCGCGCGCCGGCCATCCAGACTTCGCCTTCGCAGCGCCCTGGATAGGCGCCGAAGATCGCCGACACCAGCTCGGTGCGGCCGGCGCCGACCAGGCCGGCGATGCCGAGGATTTCGCCGCGCCGCACCGAGAACGAGACGTCGTCGACGCGCTTGCGTTTTGGGTTGTCGACGTCGAAGCAGGTCATGTGACGGGCCTCGAACACGATCTCGCCGACCTGATGGTCGCGGCTCGGATACATCGCGGTGATTTCGCGTCCGACCATCTGCGTGATGATGCGGTCGACGTCAAGTTCTCCCATCGGCGTGGTGGCGATGTGTTTGCCGTCGCGGATGACAGAAATGGTGTCGCACACGGCGGCCACTTCATCGAGCTTGTGCGAGATGTAGACGCAGGCCACGCCCTTGGCCTTGAGGTCCATGATGATCTTGAGCAGCACCGCGATTTCGGAGGCGGTCAGCGACGACGACGGCTCGTCGAGGATCAGCAGGCGCGCCTTCTTGTTGAGCGCCTTGGCGATCTCCACCAGTTGCTGGTGGCCGCCGCCGTATTGCATCACGGGCAGGGCGACGTTGATGTCGGGCATGTTCAGTTCGCGCATGAGTTCTTCGGCGCGACGGTACATGGCGGGATAGTTCATGCGGCCGCCGGGCAGGGTCAGTTCGTGGCCCATGAAGATGTTTTCCGCCACCGACAGCTCGGGCACCAGCATCAGCTCCTGATGGATGATGACGATGCCGGCCGCTTCGGTGTCGCGCACGGAATGGGCGACCAGCGGTTTGCCGTCCCACAGGATGTCGCCGTCCCAGGTGCCGTGCGGATAGACGCCGGAGAGGATCTTCATCAGCGTGGATTTGCCGGCGCCGTTTTCGCCGCACAGGCCGACGCATTCGCCGGCCTTGATTTTCAGGTCGATGCCGTCGAGGGCGCGGACACCGTCAAACTGTTTGACGATGCCCTTCATTTCCAATAAATACTCTGACATGCTGCGCTCGCGGAATGGGATGGGAAGACGCGGGTACGACGCCCGCCGGGCGCCGTACTTGCGTGCTTGTTTTTCGCGGAGATGCGAAGAGGGACTTACTTGGCGCCGATCTGCGCCTGCGTATAGAAGCCGTCGTCAACCAGGATATTGACGTTGGCCTTGGTCAGCGGAATCGGCTTGAGCAGTACCGTGTCGACCTTCTTGAAGCCGTTGTCGTACTGCGAGTTGTAGCTCGGCTTCTCATTGCGAGCCAGGTGCACCGACAGGTTGGCGGCCTCGGTGGCGATCAGCTTGAGCGGCTTGTAGACCGTCATGGTCTGGGTGCCTGCAACGACGCGTTTGATCGCGGCGAGGTCGGCGTCCTGGCCCGATACCGGCACCTTGCCCGCCAGCTTCTGTGCCGCCAGCGCCTGGATGGCGCCGCCGGCGGTGCCGTCGTTGGAGGCGACGATGGCGTCGATCTTGTTGTTGTTGGCGGTCAGGGCGTTTTCAACAATGGACAGGGCTTCGGTCGGACTCCAGTCCTTGACCCATTGCTGGCCGACGATCTTGATGTCGCCCTTGTCGATCAGCGGCTTGAGCACCTTCATCTGGCCTTCGCGCAGCATCTTGGCGTTATTGTCGGTAGGCGAGCCGCCGAGCAGGTAGAAATTGCCTTTCGATTGCGCCTTGATCACGCCTTCGGCCTGCATTTCACCGACTTTTTCATTGTCGAACGAGATGTAGGCGTCGACGTCCGCGTTCAGGATCAGGCGGTCATAGGACAGCACCTTGATGCCGGCCTTCTTGGCTTCCTTGATGGTGTTGGTCAGCACCGTTGCGTTGAACGGCACGATCACGATCACGTCGACGCCGCGCGAAATGAGGTTCTCGATTTGCGAGATCTGGCGCGCTTCGCTGGCGTCGGCGGACTGCACGAATACCTTGGCGCCGAGTTTTTCCGCTGCAGCGGTGAAGAAGTCGCGGTCGCGCGCCCAGCGTTCGACGCGCAGGTCGTCGATGGAAAATCCGATCTTCGGATTCTTGGCGTCGGCCATCGCGCCGCCTGCGACCAGCGACATCGTGGTCGCCGCCATCAGGGCCAATACACTCTTTTTCAGGATTGCGTTCATTGCCTTGTCTCCAGATTGTTCATTATGATTTTTAAGGGGGTCTGCTCCTGCTTCGGCGGACATTCATATAAGGACACCGGTCCGCTCCTGCCCATCTCTGCCTCGCCGAGGCTTGATGTGCGGCCATACTAGCAACCGCATACCGGCCACCACAATTACGAAATCCGCCAACCGGGAGTGCGATTCTTTCTATTGCACTTGCACAAATGGCTATTTGGACTGACGTGGGAACGCACCCTCGGTACAATCGAAACAGGATAAAAAACAGGAAGACCGGAATCGGAATGATAGTGTTTCGACATCGTCAGAAGATACTCCGGCGCTTCAGGAGACCGCCCGCCGGCGCAGCGATAGCTGCCGCCGCCCGGGCATCGGAGAGTTCAGCGTGACAAAAGTACCGACCGTGCATCGCATTGCGCTGCTGTTCAATGGCAACAAGATATTCGACCGCGACATCATCGCCGGCATCGGCGAATACCTGACCAGCACGCGGGCGTCGTGGGACTTGTATCTGGAGGAGGACTTCCGCTGCCGGCCGCAAGGCATCGAGCGCTGGCAGGGCCACGGCATCATCGCCGACTTCGATGACCCGACCATGCAGGAAGCCCTGTCGCGCGTGCAGTTGCCGGTGGTCGCCGTCGGCGGCTCTTACGCCGACGAGGCCGACTATCCCAAGGATTTGCCCTATGTCGCGACCGACAACTTCAAGCTGGTCAAGCTGGCCTACGACCATCTGATCGAAGCCGGATTGCAGAATTTCGCCTGCTTCAGCCTGCCGCAGGCCGATGTCAACCGCTGGGCGCAGGAGCGCGAAAAGGCTTTCGAATCGCTGACGCAGCGCGACGGCATCCAAGGCCACATCTATCGCGGCGTCGGCACCAGCGCGCAGTCCTGGGACACCGCCGTGGAACAGCAGATCGCCTGGGTCCGCAGCCTGCCCAAGCCGATCGGCATCATCGCCGTCACCGACGCCCGTGCACGCCAATTGCTGCAAGCCTGCCTGTTCGCCGGCATCGCGGTGCCGGAGCAGGTCGCGTTGATCGGCATCGACAACGACCCGCTGGCGCGCATCCTGACGCGCGTGCCGCTCAGCTCGGTCATCCAGGGCACACTGGAAATGGGCCGTACGGCGGCGCACCTGCTGCACCAGATGCTGCATGGCCACGGCGCCCAGTTTGCCGACAAGCGCATCCTGGTGCCGCCGGCCGGCATCAATGTGCTGGCGTCGAGCCGGCACGAAGCGCGCAATCATCCGCACGTCATGCAGGCGATGCACTTCATCCGCCAGTACGCCTGCCAGGGCATCAAGACCGAACAGGTCGCCGATTACGTCGGCGTGTCGCGCTCGTCGCTGGATTGGTACTTCCGGCGCGAGCTCGGCCGCAGCGTGCATGACGAAATTCTGCGCTTCAAGCTCGACGCCGCCCGGCGCATGCTGCAACAGGCGCACGGCAACGTCGCCGAGATCGCCGTCAGTTGCGGCTTCACCTCGGTGCAATACATGCACGCGGTGTTCAAGCGCGAGCTCGGCTGCACGCCGCGGGAATACCAAGAGCAGCTATTGCAGGGCGCCGCGGAAAACGCGCCGTCTTCACTTCCTTCATTGCAGGAACCCATCCAAGGCGATTGATTCGCCGCCGCATTCCGACGACATGACACATTTCACCCTCTCCAGCACTTCCGCCGGCCACGGCGTTACCTTGTACACCCTGCGCAATGCGCACGACATGCGCGTCGTCATCAGCAATCGCGGCGCCACGCTGATTTCCTGGTGGGCGCCCGACCGCTATGGCCGCGAAGCCGACATCCTGCTCGGCTATCCGGACCAGCAGGACTATCTTGCCAACACGCCGTACTTCGGCGGCGTCATCGGACGCTGGGGCAATCGCATCGCCGCCGGCCATTTTTCCCTCGACGGCGTCGACTACCAGGTCGACCGCAACGAAGGCGGGAATCATCTGCACGGCGGCGCGGGGGGATTTCACCTGTTGCCGTGGCAGGTGCAGGCCGACCCAGAGGGGTTGCGCCTGACGCTGGCGTCGCCGCACGGCGCCGCCGGCTTCCCCGGCAACGTGCTGGCGTCGGTGCTGTACCGGCTCGACGACGAGGGCCGGCTGAGCATCGATTACACGGCCACCAGCGATGCGCCGACGCCGCTCAACCTGACATCGCACGGCTACTTCAACCTCAACGGCGGCGCCGCCGACATCGGCGATCACATCTTGTCCATCGATGCAGACCGTTACTTGCAAGTCGACCGCGCGCTGATCCCCAACAAGGCCGCGGACGTGGCCGGCAGCGCTTTCGATTTCCGCCAGCCGGCGCCGATCGGCGCGCGCCTGGCGTGGCCCGATGATCAGCTCGCCATCGCCGGTGGTTTCGATCACTGTTATTGCCTGCGTCCGGGCGACCCCGCAACCGCGTCGCGCAGCCGCAATGCGCAGGCCCTGCGCGATGTGGCGACGGTCTACGATCCCGGCTCGGGACGCGAGCTGACGGTCGCCACGACGGAGAACGGCCTGCAGTTCTACAGCGGAAATTTTCTGGAAGGCATTGCCGGCCGCGGCGCGCAGGTCTATGCCGCGCACGACGGTTTCTGCCTTGAAGCGCAAGCCTACCCGGACCAGGTCAACGGGCCCGACCGCGAAGACGTGATTTTGCGGCCGGGGCAGGTCTATCGCCAGACGACGTCCTACCGGTTGAGCGTACGCGCCTGACAGGCGCGCAGATAACGGACTAACGGACTTCCCGCACCTCGCGCCTGATCGCCTGCGGCGGTACGCCGAAGCCGCGCATGAACACCTCGCGCATGTGGCGGCGGTCGCGGAAGCCGGTTTCGCGCGCAATCACGTCGAGCGGATGACGGCTTTGTTCTATCATCAGCCGCGCCGCCTCCAGGCGCAGGCCTTCGATCGCCTTGGCCGGCGACTGTCCGGTCTCCGCAACGAACACACGGCTGAACTGGCGCGGACTCAGGCTGACGGACTCCGCCAGTTCTTCCACCGACAGCGCATGCGAAAGATTCTTGCGGGCGTAATTGAGCGCGTTCTGGATGCGGTCCGACTTGGGCGCCAGGTCGAGGATTTCCGAGTGCTGAGACTGGCCGCCGGAACGCCGCTGGTGCATCACCAGCTTGTGCGCGACCGAGCGCGCCGCGTCCGGGCCGAGATCCTTTTCCACCATCGCCAGCGCCAGGTCCAGGCCGGCGGTCATGCCGGCCGAGGTCCAGATCGGACCGTCGATCAGATAGATGCGGTCATCCTCCACCTGGATCTCCGGAAACATCGTCTGCATCTCGCGAGAAAAGTACCAATGGGTGGTGGCACGCCGTCCATCCAGCAGTCCGGATTCGGCCAGCACGAAAGCGCCGGTGCAGATCGCCGCGATGCGTCGCGCGCGCGTGCTGACCTTGTTGAGGAATGCCAGCTCCGCCGCCGAAGCGGGGGAATGCACCGGATCGCCGACGCCGGTGACGATCCAGGTGTCGGCCGGGCTGCGCAGCGTCGCTTGCCGCGTCGTCACGTTCAGTCCCAGCGAGGAGCGTATGTCGCCGCCTTTCACGGAAAAATTATCGATGGCGTAAAACGGTTCGCCTGCGACCATGTTCGCGTACTCGAACACCGATTGCGTCGCCAGCGCCATCACCTGGAAGCCGTCCTGCAGCAGGTAGCCGATACGGTGCATGTCCGTCCCTTGTCTGTTGAATGTCTCAAAATACTACCATAAACGTCATTTGAGACATTGATGTTCAGTCCTATGATGCAGCCATGGATTCGAACCCGGATCCCTGCTTACATCTCACAAAGGAATACATCATGACCCAGGCACATCAAGGCACGGCCCTTATCACGGGCGCTTCTTCCGGCATCGGTGCGATCTATGCAGACCGTCTCGCCAAGCGCGGCTACGACCTCATCCTGGTGGCGCGCAACCGCGATCGCCTCAACGCGCTGGCCGACCGCATCACGACCGAAACGCAACGCACGGTTGAAGTGCTGGACGCCGACCTCAACGACAAGGCGGCGCTGGCGCAGGTGGAAGCCAAGCTGCGCAGCGACGCCAGCATCACGCTGCTGGTCAACAACGCCGGCATCGGCACGCATACGCCGCTGCTGTCCAGCGACGTCGACAAGATGGTGCAGATGATCGATCTCAACGTCACCGCGCTGACGCGCCTGACCTATGCGATCGCTCCGGCTTTTGCGTCACGCGGCAAGGGCGGCATCATCAACATCGCCTCGATCGTCGCCATCGCGCCGGAAGTCCTCAATGGCGTCTATGGCGGCACCAAGGCTTTCGTGCAGGCGTTCAGCCAGTCGCTGCATCATGAGCTGGCGGCGCAGGGCGTACGTGTGCAGGCGGTGTTGCCGGGCGCGACCGCGACCGATTTCTGGGCAACAGGCGGCTTGCCGGTCGAGCATCTGGATCAGAACATCGTCATGTCGGCAGAGAGCATGGTCGACGCCGCGCTGGTGGGATTCGACCGTGGCGAGCTGATCACGATTCCGTCGCTGCATGAAGTGGAGGAGTGGGAAGCCTACGAGGCGGCACGCAAGACGATGTCGGCGCATCTGTCGCGCAATACGCCGGCGGCGCGTTATAGCCTGGAGAAGTAATCGTCGCAGGATGACACCGGTCCCGACCTCGGGGGCCGGACCGGTGCTGTTACTTGTTCTTTTCGCGAAAAAGCGAATTCAGCGCCGCACCCGGCTCGGCTTCCGCAAAACTGTCAAAGCGGCCGTGTTCCGCGATTTCGCGGGCGGCGCGCAGGAAGCCGCCCCACGCCGCGCGCGCCAATGCGCCGCCGACGCTGACGCGCCTGACGCCGAGCGCAGCGACGTCAGCCACCGTCAAGCCATTGGCGGAACCGATCAGTAAATTGACTGGCTTCGGTGCGACGGCCGAGACCACCGCGATGATTTGTTCGCGGGTCTGGATACCGGGAGCGTAGAGGCAATCGGCGCCTGCTTCGGCATAGGCCTTGAGGCGGGCAATCGTGTCGTCGAGATCGGGACGGCCGACGAAGAAGTTTTCAGCGCGGGCGATCAGCAAGGTGTCGCCGCCGTTTTCATCAATGGCGGCGCGCGCTGCACGCAGCCGCGCCACGGAGTCGCTGAATTCCCGGACCGGATTGTCGGGCATGCCGGTTGAATCTTCGATCGACAATCCGGCAATCCCGGTAGCCACCGCCATGCGCACGCTCTCGGCGACGCCGGCCGGATCATCGCCGAAACCGCTTTCGAAATCGGCATTCACGGGAAGTGTCGTCGCCGCCGCGATGGTCGCCAGATGAGCCAGCAATTCGGCCCGCGATGTCTGACCGTCGGCCTGGCCTTGCGACCATGCATAACCGGCGCTTGTAGTCGCCAGGGCTTTGAATCCCAGACCTTCCAGCAACTTCGCGCTGCCGATATCCCAGGGATTGGGCAAGACAAAACATCCTTCACGGTGCAGTGCTTTGAAAGCGCTGCGCTTGTCTGCGACATTCATCTCCGGGTCTCCTCGGCAATGCCCGGTGTGGGCGAATTCTTTTATTTATGCGTCGTCGACAGCATGCGCTCGACATAACGCGCAATCAGGTCGATCTCCAGGTTGACCTTGCCGTCGACCTTCAGGTGCTTGAGCGTGGTGACCTGGATCGTGTGCGGGATCAGGTTGATCGAGAAGCGGCAGCCGCCGGCGACGTCTTCCACGCGGTTGACGGTCAGCGAGACGCCGTTGACGACGATGGAGCCTTTGTAGGCAAGGTACTTGGCGAGCGATTTGGGCGCTTCGATGACCAGTTCCCACGATTCGCCGACCGGTTCGAACTTGCGGACCACGCCGAGGCCGTCGACGTGGCCGGAGACCAGGTGACCGCCCAGGCGCTCGGCCAGGGTCAGGGCTTTTTCCAGGTTCACTTCACCGGGCGCATCGAGGCCGACGGTGAGGTTGAGGCTCTCGCGCGAGACGTCGACGGTGAATCCTTTTGCGGTCTTTTCCACCACCGTCATGCAGGCGCCGTTGAGGGCGATCGAGTCGCCCAGCGCAACGTCGTCCATCGCCAGCGGGCCGGCGTCGATGTCGAGGCGCACGCCGGCGTCGGCGGTGTTGCCCAGCGGTTGAACGGAAGTGATGTTGCCGACGGCGGCGACGATGCCTGTGAACATGATGGAATCCAAATAAACGAAATAAATAATGAAATCAATAACGAAATAGCGTGGCTGGGCCGGGCGATCAATCGAACCGTGCAAGGATACGCAAATCCTCGCCGATCTGCTTGACCTCATGGAAACGCAGCGCGATCTTGCCGGACAGGTCGTCCAGCGCCGGCAGGTCGAACATGCTGCGGCCGTCGCCCAGCAGGCTGGGTGCAAGGTAGACCAGCAGTTCGTCGACGCAGCCTTCGCGCAGCAGCGAGGCGTTGAGTTTGGAGCCGGCTTCGATGTGCACTTCGTTGAGGTTGCGCTTGCCGAGCTCGGCGATCACGCGCGGCAGATCGACCTTGCCGGCGGCGTTGGGCAGCACGATGACCTCGGCGCCGCGCTGTTCCAGCGCCGCGATGCGGGCGCGGTCTTCACTGGCGGTGAAGACCCAGGTGCCGCCGCCGGTGAGGATGTTGGCGTCCGGCGACAGCGTCAGTTTGCTGTCGACCACGATGCGGCGCGGCTGGCGCGGCGTGTCGACGGCGCGCACGCTCAGTTGCGGGTTGTCGTCCTTGACGGTGCCGATGCCGGTGAGGATGGCGCAGGCGCGTGCACGCCAGAAATGGCCGTCGTCGCGCGCCGCCTGGCCGGTGATCCACTGGCTCTTGCCATTGTGCAAGGCGGTCTTGCCGTCGAGGCTGGCGGCCGACTTCATGCGCACCCACGGCGTGCCGTGCTGCATGCGCTTGAAGAAGCCGATGTTCATTTCGCGGGCCTGCTCCGTCAATACGCCGGACACCACGGCGATGCCGGCCTCCTGCAATTTTTCCAGGCCCTTGCCGGCCACCAGCGGATTGGGATCGGTCATCGCCGACACCACCTTGCCGACGCCGGCCGTCACCAATGCATCGGCGCAGGGCGGGGTGCGGCCGAAATGGCTGCAGGGTTCCAGGGTGACGTAGACGGTGGCGCCGCGCACGTCGTTGCCGCGTTGCCGGGCGTCGCGCATGGCTTCGATTTCAGCGTGGTTGCCACCCGGCGGCTGGGTGAAACCGGCGCCGATGACGCGGCCGTCGCGCACGATCACGCAGCCGACGCGCGGGTTGGGCGTGGTCGTGAACATGCCGCGTTCGGCTTGTTGCAGCGCCAGCGCCATGGCTTGCTGGTCGTTTTCGATGAAGATATCGTAGATGGACATAAAGACAACGATGTTCTGGTTGGTGGCGGCGCGAGGTGCATCAGAATGCGCAGCTTCGGTCATCCGCCGGATTGCAGATGCGGGCGCGGCCCAGGATTCCAAGCCTGACCAGGCGGCTTCTTCCATCCAGCGAGAATTGCCACGAGCCCCATAGCGGCGCCCGGTCGCTCATATTGTTGCGGGTCCTGCCGTTGCCATTGTAAGCGATGTAGGGCGCCGACTTGTCGGTCAGCGTGGTCGTTAAGACCATGCCCGCCGGCAATCTGTCGTGGCTGTAAATCAATTCGTCGCCGGCATCGAATTGCCGGTTGGCGTCGGCCGGCTTGTTGACGAATACCACCCAGCCGTTTTCCCAGTTGACGCCGTCGCGCGGCGCCAGGTCGACCCGCCCGCCGCGCCGGATGGCTTCGCTGCGGCTAAGGTTCAGCGCACCCAGGAAGGCGTTGGCGGCACCCGCGAGCTGCTGGCTTTGCGTATAACTGCGCAGGCCGGGCATGCCGGCCGCCAGCAGCACGCCGACGATAGCGAGCACGATCAGCAGTTCCGGCAGCGTGAAGCCGGCCTGACGCATTGCGTCCGATTTCATCGGCACGCCTCGGGAGCGATAGCGGACGGAAGGCCGGAGATGGTTTGTTCGCCGCGGCTATTGAGCGTCAGCGTGCCGCATTGGTGATCAATGAAGCCACCGGCCGGCGTCGCCGACAGCATCACGCATTCCTGCAAGGTGCCGCCACTGCATCCGCTGGCGCTGACGCGATAGGCGCTGCCGGCCTCGGTGTCGCCGGAAAACCATCTGAATGTCCCGGCGGTGGCGGCGTCGCTGTAGGCATGGTAGCGATTGTGCTGCGTGAAATGGCGTTCCTGTTGCTGCATCGCCTGCATCAGCGCCGCGCGTGCTTCGGCGCGCCGCGCCTTGCGTGTGTAGGATTGATATGACGGATAGGAAAACAGCGCCAGCATGCCGACGATGCACAGCACGCACATGAGTTCGATCAGGGTGAAGCCGCGATGGTGATGGCGAGGGCAACGCAACATGGTCTGTCTCCTAGGTGATGCGATGTTGTTCAGTTGTTGATTTCCCGCCAGCTCATGCGTGGCGGTGGCTGTGATGGCGGCAGCGGTGCGGCGTTGAGTACGGTTTGCAGCATGACCTGCGTGCTTGAGTTCGGACCAAAGCCGACTGCCGTGACGCGATAGCGCATTGCAACTTGCCGGTCTGCCGTCGTCAGCCTGAGCAATTCAATCAGGTAGCGCGGCGGTTGCGCCGGCAGCGACGCCGCGCCGTGCGGAAAACTCAATCCGGTGAACTGGCCGTAGCGCACCGCCGGCGACGGTGTGCTGAAATCGACGAGCCGCCATGGCGCCGCGTTGGCAGCGGCCAGGCATAGTCCGCTGTGCGCACCGGTGCCGTGGCAAGCGCCCGCCTGCTCGGGAAAAACTTCCGGTGCAACGCGACCGCCGGCAATGTCGCGTTCGGCGTCACGCAATCCGGCTTCGGCGGCCTGGAAGGCGACGTGGCGGTCGCGATCATTGCGCGAAGACTTCTCGTTCATGAGCGTGAGCTGCGCGGCGGAGACGCCGAACAGCATCACCACCACCAGCATCAGCAAGACGATCAGCAGCGAGGCGCCGCGTTGGCGATGTGTGGTACTCATGGCGCGGAATTGCGTAACCAGATGGTGGTCTGGAAGACTTTGCGGGTGCGTTGTTGCACGAGGGGTGGCAATCTCGCTTCATCGATCATTGCGCCGGCGTCGCCGCCATCCTGATATGCCGCGCCGAACAGGCGATGCACGAGCGCTGTGCCGCCGTCCCGAACATTGCGTTCGCCGCGCGCCAGCAGCGCGATCCTGATCGCCGCGACATCGCGCCAGCGCTTGTCGATGCGCGTTGCACTCATATAGTCAAGATCGCCGCCGATATTGTTCACGTTGCGCACGCCGTACAGTACCTGGAAGGACTCCACGCCGCGCACGATGGCGGCAGCGCTCCAGCCGCCGTCGCGGGTGAAGTATTTGCAGCGCAGCTCCGGTTCGCCGGTGCTGTCGGGCGCCACGTAAAAGATGCTCAGGCCGCGCACCTCTTCAAGGTCCGATAACGAGGTGGCGCCGTTGGGGCCGGGGACTGCGAAGCCGGCGCAATTGAGCATGTCGTTGTCCGGCTGATTCCTGGGACCTGATCCAAAGAAACGTATCGCCAGCAAATCGCTGCCATGGGCATCGCGATTGGCGGAAGGCGACGACAAGCCGGTCGAATGCTCGCTCACCCTGGCGTTGTCGATGCCGAAGACGCCCGGTTCGAGGCCGCCGAGGTCATTGCGCAGGAACGCCGGATTATCTTGAGGCACGTAGTTCGCCTGCCGCACGGTGCGCGCCATCAGGTCCAGCGCATAACGACCGTTTTCCTGGACCTGGGCGCTGTCGGCCACGCTCAGGTAGGTCGATCGTGCCGCCTGCATCAGCGCCATCGCGGCCAGTACCACGCCCATGCCGAGCGCCATGGCGATCATCAATTCGATCAGTGTCAGGCCTTGCTGATGACGGTGCATTTATCGCTCCACCGGCAACGCGAGGAATGGCGGCGGCTCGGATTGCGCGGCAGGCGCCGGCTCCCGCGACGCCCAGCCGATCTTGATCAGCAAGGGGCCGTCGCCGCTGCTGCCGCTGCAGGCCCAGCGCAGCGTCTCATTGAGGACCGGCGTACTGTCCGTGCAGACCACCACGCGTGCGCGCGGCAAGGCTTCGGTCAGGCGTTGCTTCCAGGCGGCCAGGTCGCAGTCGGCTCCTGCGCAGGCCACGGATGGCGCAACTGCGGCCTTGTATTCGAATTGGTAGGACGTCGGCTGGGCCTCGGCGCGCAGCAACTCGGCCAGTTCAATGGCCAATTGCAGCGCGGCGGATTGGTAAGCGCTGTGTTGCGCAGTGCGCAAGGCGTGCAGCTGCATTGCCGCGACGCCGGAAGCGGCCAGCGCCAGAATGAAAATCGCCGTCAGCACTTCCACCAGCGTGAAGCCGCGCTGGATGAAATTCGCTCGGGACGGCGTGGGAGTAAAAGTAGGAGGGATCACTTGTCGCTCCGCATGTGGCATGTCGGAAAGGCAAGATTTTGCGGGTGTTTGTGCGTGACGCCGCCGTTTTTTCTGCGGCAACGCAGGCAGAAACTGCAATATTCTAATTAATCAGAATTGTTGTTTGTATTTTCTGGCTATCTTTGCTATTCGATCTCGATGCATTTGTATTGCAGAGGATTGATGAGCGATAGATGAAGAGGGAGCGCCCGGGTTCCGGTCTTGGATTCCGCCCTCAACAACGAAAAAGCCCCGCATCAGCGAGGCTTTTTTATGCCGGCAGTCGAAAAAATCACACCGTGCGCGTCTCCGGATATTGCGTGACCACGTAGGCAACCGCTTCGACGTTGGCCGGATTGCGATAGCTGTGCGCGTGGTCGGCATCGAAGAATATGGCATCACCGGTGCCGAGCAGCTGGCGATGATCGTTGATGTGGATCTCCAGTGTGCCGTGTGTGATGACCAGGTTCTTCTGTGCACCCGGCACCAGCGCCTGCAGATGTTCGGTCGACAGCGCATCCAGCTTCAGTTCATGGAATTCGAAACGGCGCTCGCCGGCGGGATACAGGCTGCGGCTGGAAAAGCGGCCGTTGCCGCTGACCGTGCGCGGCGAATCCTGCACCGGCAATACGGCAAGCCCCTGCGGTGCGAAGTTGCGCAGGAAGGCCGACACCGACACCTGCAAGGCCGATGCCACGCGTTGCAGCACGCGAATCGTCGGCACGCTGCGGCCGGATTCGATCTGCGCCAGCATGGCGCGGCTCACGCCGGACTTGCGCGCCAGGCCGTCGAGTGAAAGATGGCGCAGCGCGCGTAGGCGCGAAAGATTGTCGGCGACGATGTCTTCGATGTCGTTGCCGGGAGATTGCGGCGGCACGGCGTGCAGGTGCGGTGCGGGTTCGGCGATACGCAATTCAGCGGTCATGGTGGTGTTCTCTTCAGCGCAGGTTGGTGCGCGCCGAAGCGGCAAAGGGATGAAATGCCGACAGCGACCAGCCGTCATGTGCACCGTGGAAAGGCAACGCGATCAATTCCTGCGCCATCTGGCGCGCGGCGCGCTGTTGGCGATAGGCCTGCAGGTCGGTGACGGCGGCAGTGCTCGCTTCGGTGGGGGCTGCTAAGGTAGTGGTGACGTCGGTCATCGGGATTCTCCATGCCATCAGGCTTGCTGCGATTGAATGGAGCTTAGCACCGACACTATATGCGTCAGAACGAATAAATATTCACATCCTTATGTGAATTTAGAATGAGGAATGCGGTTCTTTCAGAAACGCCGTTTCTTCTGCCGTGGAGGCCCTGCCGAGGATGTCGTTGCGATGGGGAAAGCGGCCGAAGCGCGCAATGATCGCGTGATGGCGGTCGGCAAACTTCAGGTAGTCGTCGAAGGTCGCCTTCGAGGCCGGATCGTCCTTGCCCGCCTGTTTGGCCAACGCACGGAACAATTGCACGCTGTGTTCCTGGTCGTCGATGTCTTCCGAATGCTCCAGCGGCAGGTAAAAGAACACACGCTGCAGCGGCGACAGCTGCTGATCGTATCCCTGCGCCAGACCCAGATGACAGCATTGACGGGCCAGCTCATCGAAGTCGAAGGCGGTCGCACTGTCGCGATAGATGTTGCGCGAAAACTGGTCCAGCAACAGGATCAGCGCCAGCAGGCCGGCCGGCGTCTCGGCCCAGTCGTCCAGTTGGTTGTCGCGCGCGGCCAGCAGGCTGGCTTCGAAGCGCGCCTTGATGGTCTGGTCGACAGCGGCGTCCTTGCCCCACCACAGACCGGACTGGCGACCGGCTACCGTGTTGATGTCGGACCCGGCGGCGTCGGCGCCGAACCAGAATGCCAGGATTGATTCGATGGTTTCGGTCGCCATCATTGCGCCGCTGATCCGGCCAGCACGCGGATGCGTACATCGCCTAGCTGCACGGTTTGGCCCGCGGTGATCTTGCAGGTCTTGCGCAACTCCTGCCGGCCGTCGACCTTGACGTTGCCGTCGGCGACGATGGCTTTGCCGGCGCCGCCGCTGTCGCAGATGCCGACCAGTTTCAGCAGCTGGTTGAGTTCAACGTAAGGGCCTTGCAGTTCGAATTCCATGTGTTGCATATTTACCTTGTGGTGATGTCCAGTAAGCGTGTTTCAGACCAAGGTCTTCTCGGCCTTGTGCAGCCAGACCGCCAGGTTGTCGAGCAGGTCTTCCTGGCTGAAGGAGCAGCTTTCTTCGGTGAACAGGCTGCCCGCTTCGAGCCGGCCGAGCAGGTCTTCGGCGACTTCTTCGTAGCGCGGCGGCAGGCGTTTGATCAGGTCGGTCTGCGCGCGCCAGGCGCTGCAGAAAGCGGCGACGTTGATGTCGCCGTCGCGCAGCTCGTTCAGCGCGTCGTGCAGGATTTGCAGGTCGGGATTGCTCATGTGTTTACAGGTGAAGGGCGGAAACGGCGAACAGGCCGAGGACGCAGGCGTAGCCAACGGTCCAGGACAGCGAGCGCAGGCTCGGCAGGTCGTTCAGGTAGAGCGCAGTATAGACCACGCGAGCAGCGATGAAGGCCAGCGCCAGGCCGTCGATCCACTCCTGCGCCGCGCCGGTTTGCTGGGCCACCAGCACCGCAGCGGCAAAGAACGGAAACGCCTCGAAGTGGTTGCGATGCGCATAGTCGGCGCGACGGCGCAGCCCCGTTTGCTTGTCGAGCCAGGCGCGCGGTTCGCCGTTGTCGAAATCGCGGCGGCCGTACTTCGCCACCGATACCGTGAGGATGGGCAGCAGGCCGGCGATCAGGATGCACCAGTAAGAAATTTCCATGTGAGCCTTATGCGTGTTAAATGATGCGTCTTAGAGTTTTTTTGCTTCGAAGGTATTGCAGGCGCTGACCTTGCCTTCGGTGACGCCGCGCTTGAACCAGCTCACGCGCTGCGCCGAGGTGCCGTGCGTGAACGAGTCCGGCACGACTTCGCCGCGCGCCTGCCGCTGCAAGGCGTCGTCGCCGATGGCCGAGGCGGCGTTGAGCGCTTCCTCGACGTCGCCGTTCTCGATGATGTGGCGCGCTTCATTGGCGTGATAAGCCCAGACGCCGGCGAAGCAGTCGGCCTGCAATTCAAGCTTCACCGAGAGCGCGTTGGATTGTTTCTCGGACATGTTGCGGCGGGCCTTGTCGACCTTCCCGGAAATGCCGAGCAGGTTCTGCACGTGATGGCCGACTTCATGCGCGATCACATAGGCCTGCGCAAAGTTGCCGGAGACGTTGAAGCGCTGCTTCATCAGCTGATAGAAACTGAGATCGATGTAGACCTTCTGGTCGCCGGGGCAATAGAACGGTCCGGTGGCGGTCTGGCCGGTGCCGCAGGCGGTCGGCGTGGAGCCGGAAAACAGCACCAGTTTCGGCCGTACATACGTGGCGCCGCCGGCCTTGAAGATTTCTCCCCAGGTGTCCTCGGTATCGGCCAGCACGGTCGAGACGAAGCGCGCCATCTGGTCGTTCGGCGGCGGCTTGTGCGCCTGCTGCACCGGAGCGAGCTGGCCGCCGCCGCCGCTGAGCATGTTGATGACGGTCATCGGATTGATGCCGAGGAAGTAGGACGCTACCAGCGCGACCGCGATGCCGCCGATGCCGATCGAGCCGCCGCCGAAGGAAAAGCCGCCGCCACCGCCCGAACCCTCGCCGCGGCGGTCTTCCACGTTGTCGCTTTCGCGATTGCCTTCCCATTTCATGATGATTTCCTTTTTTGCTGCGTGTAGTGCTGCGTGATTGCCGGATAGGCGAGATTGTAATGGACCCGGCGCGGCGGCAATGGTTTCTGTCCCGACGCAAAGACGGAAATCCGACAAGAATGAATTTCTGCCAGGAAATGCGGTCACTCTTGCATGCACCGGTGCATGACGATGCGTAAGCATGCGAGGAAAGTACCGGGAGGATGTCAGCGGTTTCCGCAGCGGCAACTTCTGTGGGAATATCCGGCTATGCGTCCGCATCATCGTTGAATCACAAGTTGAATCATAAGCAGCATGCACGTCATCCAAAGACGTTGTCATGTAGACAACAGAAATTTTAACGGGAGACTCACATGATCTTGTGGCTAGTGCTTTTCGTAGCGGGCGCCCTGGCGTTGATGATGATGCGCGCCGGCGCATGGACCTGGCTGGTGGCCGAGCTGGCCTGGATATGGATAGGCGGCATGACCGACCAGGCCAACGCGGTTGCCTGCGTGCTGCTCGCGATCCTCTTGTGCGTGCCGACCTTGCTGGTGGCGATCAAGTCGGTGAGGCAGACGCTGATCACGCGTCCGGCGCTCGACATTTTCCGCAAGATCTTGCCCAGCATGTCGGCCACCGAACGCGACGCCATCGAAGCCGGCACCGTCTGGTGGGACGCCGAACTGTTCTCCGGCAAGCCCGACTGGAACAAGCTGATGCAATTGCCGCCGCCCTCGCTGACGGCCGAGGAACAATCCTTCCTCGACAACGAAGTCACGCAGCTGTGCGCCATGGTCAGCGACTGGGACACCTCGGTCGTGTGGCAGGACCTGCAGCCGGAAGCCTGGCAGTTCGTCAAGGACAAGGGCTTCCTCGGCATGATCATTCCCAAGCAATACGGCGGCAAGCAGTTCTCGGCCTACATGCATTCGCAGGTCATCATGAAGCTGTCGTCGCGCTGTTCGGTGGCGGCGATTTCGGTGATGGTGCCGAACTCGCTGGGCCCGGCCGAACTGCTGCTGCACTACGGCACCGAAGAACAGAAGAACCACTACCTGCCACGACTCGCCCGCGGCGAAGAGATCCCGTGCTTTGCGCTCACCAGTCCCTACGCCGGCTCCGACGCGGCAGCGATTCCCGACGTCGGCGTGGTCTGCAAGGGCATGCATGAAGGACGCGAAGTCATCGGTTTCCGGGTTACCTGGGACAAACGCTACATCACGCTGGCGCCGGTCGCCACCGTGCTCGGCCTGGCCTTTCGCGCACACGATCCCGATCACCTGCTGGGCGACAACAGCGAACCGGGCATCACCTGCGCGCTGATCCCGACCAGCCATCCGGGCGTGGTCACCGGGCGTCGCCACTGGCCGCTCAACGCGGTATTTCAGAACGGTCCGACCTCGGGCGACAACGTCTTCATCCCGCTCGACTGGGTCATCGGCGGCCAGGCGCAGGTCGGCAAGGGCTGGCGCATGCTGATGGAATGCCTGGCGGCGGGGCGGGCGATTTCGCTGCCGTCGTCGAGCGTCGGCTTCTCCAAGATGGCGGTGCGCGGCACCAGCGCCTACACCGCCATGCGGCGTCAGTTCAAGATCGCCATCGGCAAGTTCGAAGGCATCCAGGAAGCGCTGGCGCGCATGGGCGGCAATCTCTACATGATGGACGCCACGCGCCGGTTGTCGTCGCTGGCGGTGGATGCCGGCGAGAAGCCGTCGGTGATTTCGGCGATCTCCAAATACCACGTGACCGAGCGTGGCCGCTTGCTGGTCAACGACGGCATGGACGTGATCGGCGGCAAGGGCATCTGCATGGGCCCGGGAAATTTCCTGGCGCGCGTGTACCAGCAGATCCCGATCGCCATCACGGTCGAAGGCGCCAACATCCTGACGCGCTGCCTGATCATCTTCGGGCAGGGCGCGATCCGTTGCCATCCGTACGTGCTCAAGGAAATGGCCGCGGCGGCCGACGACGACCACGACCGCGCGCTGCAGGATTTTGACAAGGCCTTCTTCGGCCACCTGAGCTTTGTCGCCGCCAACATGGCGCGTTCGCTGGTGGCCGGTCTCAGCGGCGGCCTGTTGGCGTCGGCGCCCGGGCCCAACCAGACGGCGGAAGAGACGCGCGTCTACTTCCGCGCGGTGGCGCGCGTGTCGGCCTGCTTCTCGCTGCTGACCGATGTGTCGATGTTCGTGCTGGGCGGCTCGCTCAAATTCCGCGAACGCATTTCCGGACGTCTCGGCGACGTGCTGTCGCAGCTCTACCTGATTTCGGCAACCCTGAAGCGCTATGAAGATGACGGCCGCCAGCGAGCCGACTTGCCGTATGTCGCGTGGTCGGTGCAGGATGCGCTGCATCGCGCGCAGGAAGCCATCATCGACGTGCTCGAGAACTTCCCCAATCCCTTCATCGCCTTTGCGTTGCGGATCTGGATGTTCCCGCTCGGCCTGTCGTTCCGCAAGCCGTCCGACCGTCTCGCCAGCGACGTCGCGCTGGCGATGCAGACGCCGGGCGCCGCGCGCGACCGGCTGGTGGTGGATGCCTACCAGCCCGACTACAAAACCGATCTGCTGGGCAGCGGCGAGCACGCCTTCAATCTGTTGCCGCAAGTGCACGAGATCGAAACGCGCCTGAAGCAATCGGTGAAGGATGGCGTGCTGCCGGCGATGCCGCAGAGCCTGATCGAGATGCGGCGCTGGAACGCGCGGGCGATGGAGCAAGGGCTCATCAGCATCGACGAGCGCGTGGTGCTGGACGATTTCGCCCACTACGGCAACATCACGGTGCAGGTGGATGATTTCGACGCAGGCTTCGACATGAAGGATGCCTTGCAAAAAGGACAAGCGCCGGAAATCGTCATCAGCACATAAACATCGGTAGGGGAGGTCGGCGAGACCTTGTCGGGACGGTCTTTGTTCGGGTTTTCTTGACAATCCGGCGCGCCCGTTTCAGCGGGCAGGCTGTTTCGATGGGTCGTAACGTCGTATAATGTCGCTCATCATCGTTCATCAGGGCGTCTGCGCAAGGCGTCGCTTTTCATTCAGCCTTTTACAGATATCGCCATGACTACTAGCTCGAACAGCTTCTCCACCGAACAAAACACCTCGCCGCCATTCCGCTGGCTCAATCCTTACCGTCCCACCAAGTTCAACGTCATCGTCGGCCTCGGCATCGCCGCCATCGTGCTGGCGCTGATCAACCTGTTCGTACCGGGCGATCTGGGCGCCACCGCCTACCTGTCGAGCATAGCCGCCGGCGCCATCGCCTACGTGCTGGCCGAAGTGCTGCTGGTCACCATCGTCGTGGTCGGGCCGTTCGCTGCGTTTGTGTATGGTGTGATTGCGTTCTTCTCGCGCTGAATCCAACGCTGGCAAGGAAATAAAAAGGCCGGTGAGAACCGGCCTTTTTTCATGTCAGGGCAAACTGAACGGATAGCCCATGATGGTCGTTTCAAACAGGCGGAACTGCACTTTCTGTTTCGGAATGCCAGGGAACTCGTTTTGGATCGTATCCAGGTACTTGTCGAACTCTTCGCGGTTCTCAAGGTAGAAACGCCACGGCATCGGTGCCTTGGCGCAGTCCAGGCTGAAATGGCCGATATAGATGATTTCCCCGGCCGCTACGGTGAAACTGCCGCCTTTCGATTTGCCGTTTTCCAGCATGTTCTTGCGATCGCCGAAGAAATTGCCGACGCGGCTCACCGATTTGCCCAGTTTGATGCGGAAGCCGGTCAGCAGGTATTCGCCGGGTTCGATGATGTAGGCGTAGTTTCCAAAGTTCTTGCGTGACGGCAGGATAGCTTCGTCCTTGACCATTAAATCCCACTGCCCGTCGGGCGCAGTTTTTTGCACACCGCTGCGGTCGAATGCCAGGAACTGCAATTGTGCGTTTTCATATTGTCCGCAGTTCCAGCGGCGGCTCCAGTCGACCGACAGCAGCACAACCGCCTTGTTCGCCGCAGTCTGCGCGTACAGGCCCGGATCAAATGGCGCGCTGGTTTCCTGCGCCCAGGCCGGTGCGGTGAGCAGACCGAAACTGATCAGCAAGATGCCGATGCAGCGTTTGAAAACGAGATAAAAAAAAGTCGTCGCGACAGCCGTCATTGAAGCTCCCCCAGGTATTTTATGTAGATAGGCATGCCGGATGGTTTTGTTGGTCACCGGCAAACATGCGCCAATAAATGTAACATGCCGTCTTGCCGCAGAGGACGACGTGCAATCAGCAGGCGTGACGCCAGCGATGCCGAAATCCGTATTCCCCGTGCGCAATAATTCATTGGAAACGCGCACGCGTCCGGCATAACATGGCGGCCTCATGCACGCGCCGCAATCCGGCGCCGCAGGCTCAACGCTTCAACCACAAGGAAAATACATGCAAACACGCAAGCTCGCCCGCGACGGCCTGACCGTTCCTGAAGTCGGCCTCGGTTGCTGGCAACTGGGCGGAGGCTGGGGTGGCGACTGGGACAACGACGTCGCCCAGCAGACACTGGCGCAAGCCTATGCTACCGGCGTGCGCTTCATCGACACCGCCGACGTCTACGGCGACGGCGCCAGCGAGCGTTCGATCGGCCAATTTTTGACCTCGCATAAAGACCTCACCGTCGCTACCAAGCTGGGCCGCGGCGCCATCTATCCGGACGGCTACAGCCGGGAGGCGGTGCGCACGGCGACGCAGCGTTCGCTCGAGCGCCTCGGCGTCGACAAACTCGACCTGACGCAACTGCACTGTGTGCCGCCGGCCGTGCTCAAGGACGGCAAGATTTTCGACTGGATGCGCGAGTTGCGCGACGACGGCCTGATCACGCGCTTCGGCGCCAGCGTCGAAACCGTGGAAGAGGGGCTGCTGTGCCTGGAGCAGGAAGGCATGACCTCGCTGCAGATCATCTTCAACATCTTCCGCCAGAAGCCGATGGCGGAACTGTTGCCGCAGGCGAAAGCCAAGGGCGTCGGCATCATCGTGCGGCTGCCGCTGGCCAGCGGCCTGCTGAGCGGCAAGATGACGCGCGCCACCACCTTCAAGGCGGACGATCATCGCAACTTCAACCGCGACGGCCAGCAGTTCAACGTCGGCGAAACTTTCGCCGGATTGGAGTTCGCCACCGGCGTCGATCTGGCGCAGGAAATCGCCGCGCTGGTCCCGGCCGGCATGAGCATGCCGCAGATGGCGCTGCGCTGGATCCTCGATCACGACGCCGTGTCGGTGATCATCCCGGGTGCAAGTTCGCCGGCGCAGGTGTTGTCGAACGCGGGTGCATCGGCCTTGCCCTCGCTGCCGGCCGAACTGCATGACAAGCTGGCGACGCTGTATCGCGACAAGATCCACGCGGCGATTCGCGGACCGTACTGATTACTGATTCTGCTCCGCCAAAAGAAAAAGCCCACGACCGCAAGGCCGTGGGCTTTTTTATTGCAGGGAGAGCTGCGTCAGCGTCAGAGCTTGAACACGCCGACTACCTTTACCAGGTTGTCGCCCTGCTGCTGCATCGACTTAGACGCGGCAGCGGCTTCTTCCACCAGTGCGGCGTTCTGTTGCGTGACTTCGTCCATTTGCGTGATGGCCAGGTTGACCTGGTCGATGCCTTCGCTCTGCTCGTGGCTGGCGACGGCGATCTCCTTGATCATGTCGCTGACCTTGCGAATGCTGTCGACTACCTCGCTCATGGTCTGGCCGGCCTGGCCGACCAGGTCGGAACCGGCGCGCACTTCCTGCACCGAGCCGTCGATCAGCGATTTGATTTCCTTGGCGGCGGCGGCGGAGCGTTGCGCCAGGCTGCGCACTTCCGAGGCGACGACCGCAAAGCCGCGGCCCTGTTCGCCGGCACGCGCCGCTTCGACCGCAGCGTTCAAGGCCAGGATGTTGGTCTGGAAGGCGATGCCGTCGATCACGCTGATGATCTCGACGATCTTCTTCGACGAGGCATTGATCGAGTCCATGGTCTGCACGACCTTCTCGACCACATGGCCGCCTTCTTCTGCAACCGCCGAGGCCGATACGGCAAGATCGCTGGCCTGCTTGGCGTTGGCGGCGTTCTGCTTCACGGTGGAGGTGATTTCTTCCATGGCCGAGGCGGTTTCTTCCAGTGAGCTGGCCTGTTCCTCGGTGCGGTTGGACAAGTCCATGTTGCCGTGGGCGATCTCGTCGACCGATTCCTTGATCGAGTCGGTAGCCTTGAGGATGTTGTTGACCGTGTCGACCATGCGGTCGCGTGTATAGGCAATCGACGACACCAGGCTGGCCTCGTCGCCCTTGCGTACGGCGATCGCGCCGGTCAGGTCGCCTTCGGCGATCTTGCGCGCGATTTGCGATGCTTCGCTGGGTTCGCCGCCGATGGAGCGATAGATGTTGCGCACCACCAGCGTAGCGATGGCCGACATGACCGCGCCGAGGATCAGCAGCACTACGCCGGCCTTGATCAGCGAGCGGTAGAAGTCGGCCTGAATGTCATCCTGGTATACGCTGGCGACGAAGTCCCAGTTCCACGGCTTGAAGCGTTTGACGAAGCCCATCTTGGGGCTGGGTTTAGTCTCATTCGGACGCGGCCACCAGTACTCGAGGAAGCCTTCGCCGGCGGCGGACGAGCCGGTCGCGGCGATCATCTTGTAGAGCTCGTTGCCCTTGGCGTCCTTGAAGTCGATCATGTTCTTGCCGTTGAGCTTGGGGCTCATCGGATGCATCGCCACCACCGAGTCGGCGCCTACCAACGTGATGTAGCCGTTGCCGGTGTAGCGCTGGTCGGCCACGCGGGCGATGGCTTGCTTGCGGGCATCGTCGGCGGAAATCTTGCCCTCGGTCGACTGCTTGTGCAGGCCGGCCACGATGGAATAGGACATTTCCGTGATGTCGATCAGCGCGTGCTGGCGATCGGCGATTTGCAGGTTGCGGGTTTCATAAATATTCCATAGCGACAGCGCAAAGAGCGCTATCCAGGCAAAGACCAGCGGCAGCCAGAGCTTCTGCTTCAAAGACATGTTATTCACTACGAATTCCCCTTTAGATATGCCCGCCCGAGGCGGACAAAAATTTCCCTGAGCACACTCTTTTTTATTGCCCTGCAAAAACATACTGAAAAGTATTTTGTCGAAAAATCTTAGCATGCAAAAAGCGTGCGAAAACGTCGAAATGAGGGGTAAACACTCAGTCTTTTCCTGATAAAAAAACGGTATCCCCGTCACGAAGACGGAGATACCGCAAAGGGACGACTGCTCAAGAGAAACGATTTACATCACTGCTGGAACCTCAGACCGGCTTGCCATACCCCCCGCCGCCCGGCGTGGCGATCACGAACACGTCGCCCGGCTGCACGTCAATGCTGGCGACGAAGCCCAGTTCTTCCTGCGTACCGTCCTTGCGGATGACGGTGTTGCGACCGCACTGGCCGGGTTCGCCGCCGGCCGCGCCGAAGGGTGGAACGATGCGATTGTTGGACAGGATCGAGGCCGTCATCGCCTCGAGGAAGCGGATCTTGCGCACGCCGCCATTGCCGCCGTGCCATTGACCGGCGCCGCCCGAGTTCTCGCGGATCTCGTAGCTTTCCAGGCGAACCGGGTAACGCCACTCGAGGATTTCCGGATCGGTCAGGCGCGAGTTGGTCATGTGCGTCTGCACCACATCAGTGCCATTGAAACCGTTGCCCGCGCCGGAGCCGCCCGAGATGGTTTCGTAGTACTGATGCTCGCCGTTGCCGAAGGTGAAGTTGTTCATCGTGCCCGGCGCCGACGCCAGCACGCCGAGTGCGCCGTACAACGCATTGGTGATGCAGCTCGAGGTTTCGACGTTGCCCGATACCACTGCCGCCGGATAGCGCGGATTGAGCATCGAGCCCTCCGGGATGATCACGTTGAGCGGTTTGAGGCAACCGGCGTTGAGCGGGATTTCATCGTCCACCAGCGTGCGGAACACGTACAGCACCGCCGCCATGCAGATTGCACTGGGCGCATTGAAGTTGTTGTTCAGCTGCGGCGAGGTGCCGGTGAAGTCGATGTCGGCAGTGCGCGCGGCATGGTTGACGCGGATCGCCACCTTGATCACCGCGCCGTTGTCGAGCCGGTAGTCGTAGCTGCTGTCCTTGAGCAGCGTGATGACGCGGCGCACGGCTTCCTCGGCGTTGTCCTGCACGTGGCCCATGTAGGCCTGCACCACTTCGAGGCTGAAGTGATCGACCATCTTCAGCAATTCGTCGACGCCCTTCTGGTTGGCGGCGATCTGCGCCTGCAGGTCGGCCAGGTTCTGCGCGATGTTGCGTGCAGGGTAGGGGCCGGAACCGAGCAAGGCCACGGTTTCCTGTTCAAGGAAGCGTCCCGCGCGCACCAGCTGGAAGTTGTTGATCAGGATGCCTTCCTCTTCCACCACCGTGCTGTTGGCCGGCATCGAACCCGGCGTGATGCCGCCGATGTCGGAGTGATGACCGCGCGAGCCGACGTAGAACAGGATGTCCTTGCCGGCTTTGTCGAAGGCCGGCGTGATCACTGTGATGTCCGGCAAATGGGTGCCGCCATGGTAGGGATCGTTGAGCATGAAGACGTCGCCCGGCTGCATCTTGCCGGCGTTCTCGCGGATGATGGTGCGGATGCTTTCGCCCATCGAGCCCAGATGCACCGGGATGTGCGGCGCGTTGGCGATCAGGTTGCCCTGGGCGTCGAACAGCGCGCACGAGAAGTCCAGACGCTCCTTGATATTGACCGAGAAGGCGGTGTTCTGCAGGCGCAGGCCCATCTGCTCGGCGATGCTCATGAACAGGTTGTTGAACACTTCCAGCATCACCGGATCGGCCGTGGTGCCGATCGCCTTGCGCTGCACGCGCGCCTGGTAGCGCTGCATCACCAGATGGTTCAGCGGCGTCACTTCGGCCAGCCAGCCCGGCTCGACGATGTTGGTGGCGTTCTTTTCCGCAACGATTGCGGGACCGTGCACGATGTCGCCGGGACGCATGTCTTCACGGCGATACAGCGCGGTGTCATGCCATTGACCGCCCGAGAACAGTTGCACGGTTTCGGTCGACGTCAGTACACCATCGCGCGGCGGCAACTGCTCGGATTTTTCTTCGCGGTCGGTGGAGACGCCGATCGCCTCCACCGAGATGGCCTCGATGATCATGGTCTTTTCCGGCATCAGGAAGGAATAGCGCTTCTTGTAGGCCGATTCGAACTGCGCCACCATGCCGGCGATATCGCCGAAGGCCACCACGATCACCGAATCGGTGCCGTCGTAGCGCAGGTGGGCGCGCTTGATCACGTCGATCTGCGTCGGCATCACGCCTTGCGCCAGCAGGTCATCTGCGGCTTGTGTGGCGAGCTTGTTCAATTCCGCATCGAGCGTGCCGATCGAGCCGGTCGACAAAGGCAATTCCATCGCCTGTTCGCGCATCGCGGTCTGGTCCGCCAGGCCCATGCCGTAAGCCGACAGCACGCCGGCGAACGGATGCGCAAACACGCGCGTCATGCCCAGCGCATCCGCCACCAGGCAGGCATGCTGGCCGCCGGCGCCGCCGAAGGTGGTCAGGGTGTAGTCGGTGACGTCATGGCCGCGTTGCACCGAAATGAACTTGATCGCGTTGGCCATGTTGCCGACGGCGATTTCGATGAAGCCTTCGGCGACTTCTTCGGGCGTGCGGCGGTTGCCGGTTTCGGCATGGATGCGGTCAGCCAGCTCGGTGAACTTGCGCACCACCGCATCGCGGTCGAGCGCTTCATCGGCGGCCGGGCCGAACACCTTCGGGAAGTAGGCCGGCTGGATCTTGCCAAGCATGACGTTGCAATCAGTGACCGCCAACTGGCCGCCGCGGCGATAGCTGGTCGGGCCGGGATTGGCGCCGGCGCTGTCGGGACCGACACGGTAGCGGGTGCCGTCGAAATGCAGGATCGAGCCGCCGCCGGCGGCGACGGTATGGATGCTCATCATCGGCGCACGCATGCGCACACCGGCCACCTGGGTTTCGAACTCGCGCTCGAATTCGCCCGCATAGTGCGACACGTCGGTCGAAGTGCCGCCCATGTCGAAGCCGATGATCTTGTCGAAGCCGGCCGTCTCGGCCGTACGCACCATGCCGACGATGCCGCCGGCAGGGCCGGACAGGATCGAGTCCTTGCCCTGGAAGCGATGGGCATCGGTGAGGCCGCCGTTGCTTTGCATGAACAGTAAACGCACGCCGTCCATTTCGCCTGCGACCTGGTCGACGTAGCGGCGCAGGATCGGCGACAAATACGCATCGACCACCGTGGTGTCGCCGCGCGAGACCAGCTTCATCATCGGGCTGACTTCATGCGATACCGAGACTTGCGTATAGCCGAGTTCGGTGGCGATCTCCGCCAGCTTTTCTTCATGCGCCGTGAAACGGTAGCCGTGCATCAGCACGATGGCGACGGCGCGATAGCCCTCCTTATACAAGGCAGCCAATTCCTGGCGCACCGACACCGTGTCGAGCGGCTGCACCACGTCGCCATGCGCGCTCAGGCGTTCATCGACTTCCACGACTTTTTCAAACAGCAATTCCGGCAGCACGATGTTGCGGTCGAACAGGCGCGGGCGATTCTGATACGCGATCCGCAAGGCGTCGCGGAAACCCTTGGTGATCACCAGCACGGTCGGATCGCCCTTGCGCTCGAGCAGCGCATTGGTGGCGACGGTGGTGCCCATCTTCACTGCTTCGACCTGCAGCGGCGAGATCGCTTCATCGGGCTTGAGTCCAAGCAGGCGCTTGATGCCGGCCACGGCCGCATCCTTGTATTGCTCGGGATTTTCGGACAGCAGCTTGTGTGTCAATAAGGTGCCGTCGGGACGGCGCGCAACGATGTCGGTGAACGTGCCGCCGCGATCGATCCAGAACTGCCAGCGTTGTTCCCCCAGGGTGGTCTGCTCTTTATTCATGGTGCATTGCCTTTCTCGATTGAACTTTCAGGTGCATTTTTGTTGATGAATTATCGACACTTTGCACATAAACCGTGCGATTAAGGTCGAACGTTTTGCTGAGGAAACATTGGGAAAACCCTGGGAATCCTCCTTAAAGCCTTGCTGCGTCTGTGTTTGCGTCTGAAGTGGCGATCCCGCTAGAAAACTGGCACGCGCTTTGCTAATAACTCGTCAATGATTTGGCGATCATTTATTTTTATTAATATTAATAATTTATTGACATATTATCGACGAAACATATAGGATTCAAGAAAAAAATCAAGGAGACAAAAAATGGCGAAAGAACTACGCAAAACAAGGTGAGTGCAAAGCAACGCAACCACCACCGCCATTTTCAAGCGTGCCCCCGACGTCGGCAGAAGGCCGGCGAGCAGTAGCGCAATTGCGGGGCAAGGCTTGATGAATCCTGAATCACGCAGTCGATAGAAGTCAGCGCAACACCAGCACATAAGTCCAGCCGGGCAACCGGCCTGGAGTGGATCAACACAGCCTTCGCTTTTGCGGCGGCGGTGCGTTGGACGCGGTTTGAAGTGGTTGGAAGTTTTGTGGTGATTTTTTGGTAGCTCCCGCTCAAGCGTCTCCGGCGTCATGCGGTGGGGGGAATTTTTGGATGTCAGTCAATACAACAAGGAGCGTCTCATCATGTTAGGTCTCGTCTTCAAACGTGTTTTCAAAGCCGGCCTGGCCGTGTCTTTCAGCGTTGCCGCCTTCTCGGCGCAAGCGCAACAGCAGGAAATCAAGATCGGCGTCATCTATCCCCTGAGCGGCGCCGCCGCTTCCACCGGTGCTGAAATGAAGGACGCGCTGGAACTGGCGGCCGACATCATCAACAACGGCGCCAAGGGCGTGCCCAACCTGCCGTTCTCGGCCGGCGGCGGTCTGCCCAATCTGAAGGGCGCCAAGATCAAGCTGGTGTTCGCTGATTCGCAAGGCAACCCGCAAGTCGGCGCCACCGAAGCCGAACGCCTGATCACGCAGGAGAAGGTCGTCGCCGTGGTCGGCGCCTACTTCAGCAACGTCACCGCCACCACCAGCCAGGTCGCGGAACGCTACAAGGTGCCTTACCTGAATCCGGAATCGTCGTCGGCTTCGCTGACGCAGCGCGGCTTCAAATGGTTCTTCCGCACCACCGCGCACGACGATCTGTTCGTCACCAACTTCTATGAATTCTTCAAGGAGCTGGAAGCCAAGAAGGGCATCAAGATCAGCAAGCTTGGCGCCTTCAACGAAAACACGCTGTGGGGCAACGAGACCACCAAGCTCGAAACCAAGCTGTCCAAGGACCGCGGCTACGATCTGGTGAAGACCATCGTCTATCCGGCCAAGAGCACCCAGCTGACCTCCGAAGTGCAGCTGCTCAAGGCCGCCGCACCGCAAGTGGTGATGCAGTCCTCTTACCTGGGCGACGCCATCCTGTCGATGAAGACGTACAAGGAACTGGGCTTCACGCCGGACATGATCCTGGCCAACGACGCCGGTTTCATCGACACCGAGTTCGTCAAGACGCTGGGCAAAGACGCCGACTTCATCATCACCCGTGATGTCTGGTCGCTTGACCTGGCCGGCAAGAATCCGCTGATCAAGCAAGTCAACGATCTGTTCAACGCCCGCTTCAAGATCAACTTCACCGGCAACTCGTCGCGCACCTTCACCGGCCTGATGACGCTGGCCGACGCGATCAACCGCGCCGGCTCTACCGATCCTGAAGCGATCCGCAAGGCGCTGTCGGAAACCAACATCCCCGGCAACAAGCTGATCATGCCGTGGAAGGGCGTCAAGTTCGACGAGCACGGCCAGAACACGCTGAGCTCTGGCATCCTGCTGCAAATCATCAACGGCAAGTACTACACCGTGTGGCCGTTTGACATGGCGACGCGCGACATCGTCTGGCCGATGCCGAAGTGGGATCAGCGCAAGTAATCGTTCTGGTTTGGAAGTAAGCGGAAGGGCGCCGCAACAAGAACAACAACGCGGCCCCTTCCTCACTGATTCAATTTTTATCGCGGGTATTTACGGCGCGTAAATAGTTCGTAAAGGGGAAATTCATGACTTGGGATATTTTGGTGCAGACCCTGGCGTCCGGCCTGTTGATCGGACTTATTTATGCGCTCGTGGCAATCGGTTTGACGCTGATCTTCGGCGTGATGGACATCGTCAACTTCGCCCACGGCGAATTCCTGATGTTCGGCATGTACTCCAGCTTCTGGCTGTTCGCGCTGTATGCGCTCGATCCGATCTTTACCTTGCCGCTCACCGCGCTGTTCCTGTTCGGACTGGGCACGCTGCTGTACAAACTGGTGATCCGCAAGATCACCAATGCGCCGATGGTGTCGCAGATCTTCACGACCTTCGGCCTGATGATCCTGTTCCGCGGCATCGCGCAGTTTTTCTGGAAAGCCGATTTCCGCACCATCGAAAACTCCATGGTCGCCGGCCATGTCTCGCTCGGCGGCATCCAGATCGGTTCGCCGCAACTGACCGCCGGGCTCGGCGCGATCGTGGTGACCGGCGTGATCTACCTGTTCCTGACCCGCACCAAACTCGGCGCCGCGCTGGAAGCAACCGCCGCCGACAAGGAAGCGGCACAGCTGATGGGCATCGATTCGCAAAAGATGTTCGCGCTGGCCTGGGGTGTCGGCGCCGCCTGCGCCGGTGTGGCGGGCGCGTTGCTGTCGACCTTCTTCCCGATCTTCCCGGAAGTCGGGGCCAACTTCATCCTCATCGCCTTCGTGGTGGTCAACCTGGGCGGCTTCGGCAGCGTGGTCGGCGCCCTGATCGCCGGTGTGCTGGTCGGCGTGATCGAAGTGATGGGCGGTCTCTTTCTCGGACCGCAATACAAGATGGCGATCGTGCTGGTGCTGTTCCTGACGGTGCTGATGTTCCGTCCGCAAGGTTTGATGGGCAAGGCCTGAGCCTGACCACACAATTACTCGGAGAGAAACCTCATGCTCAAAACTACTTCCAGCCTGCCGCTGACGCCCACCGCGTCCGCACCGGGCTTTAATAAGACGCACGGACTGCTGGTCGCGCTGCTCGTGCTGGCGCTGGCCTTGCCGCTGTACGTCACCAGCCCCTCGCACCAGAACCTGGCGATCCTGATCCTGATGGCGGCGCAGATCGGCGTGTCCTGGAACATCGTCGGCGGCTACGCCGGCCAGGTATCTCTCGGCCACGTCGCCTTCTACGGCATTGGCGCCTACACCTCGGCGATCCTGTTCTCGGTCTACGGCGTCAACCCGTGGTTCGCCATGATCGTCGGCGGCGTCATCGCGGCGCTGGTCAGCCTGGTGATCGGCTGGTCCTGCTTCCGCCTCAAGGGTCACTACTTTGCGATGGCGACCATCGCGGTGGCTGAAATCATCCAGATCGTCTTCACCAACTGGGACTTCGCCGGCGCTGCTGTCGGCCTGACGATCCCGATGGGCGAGGGCGGCTGGGCCAGCATGATCTTCTCCGGCAAGGAGCCGTACTACTACATCGCGCTCGGCTTGCTGCTGGTCACGCTGCTGGCCAACTTCATCATCGAGCGCAGCTTCCTCGGCTACTACTTCCGCGCCATCAAGGATGAGCCGGACGCCGCCCGCAGCCTCGGTGTCAGTCTCAGCAAATACAAGCAGATCGCGTTCGCGGTGAGCAGCTTCTTCACCGCCATGGGCGGCAGCCTGTACGCGCAGAAGGAGCTGTACATCGATCCGGCCTCGGTGCTGGGCACCGGCATGTCGATCAAGATGGCGCTGGTCGCCATCCTCGGCGGCATCGGCACGCTGTTCGGACCGCTGGTCGGCGCCGGCCTGCTGACTGCCATCGAAGAAGGCACGCGCACCCTGTTCGGCGGTTCCGGCCGCGGCACCGACCTGATCATCTACGCCGCACTGATCATCGTCATCGCGGTGTACTACCCGAACGGCATCCTCGGTTACATCAAGAGCGTATTTGCCCGCCGCAAGGCCATCAAGGCGCAGGCTGAGAATGCCGCCAAGGAGGACACGAAATGAGTTTGCTACGCGTAGAAAACGTCTACAAGAAATTCGGCGGCCTGACCGCCAACCAGGATATTTCCTTCACGGTCCAGGCCGGCGAGATCGTCGGCCTGATCGGCCCCAACGGCGCCGGCAAGACCACCATGTTCAACTGCATCGCCGGCTACTCGCCGCCGACCACGGGCGACATCTGGCTGGAGGATCTCAAAATTTCCGGCATGTCGCCGGAGCAGTGTGCCCGCATCGGCATCGGCCGCACCTTCCAGGTGGCGCGCACCTTCACCAGCATGACTGCGCTGGAAAACGTCATGGTCGGCGCCTTCCTCAACGAGCGCGGCGTTGGCGCGGCGCGGCGCACCGCGCAGGAGTTGCTGGACTTCGTCAACCTTGGCCGCTTTGCCGACAAGCCGGCCGGCAGCATGACCATCAGCGAACAGCGCCGCCTGGCGGTGGCGCGCGCGTTGGCGGTCAAGCCCAAGCTGCTGCTGATGGACGAAGTCATGGCCGGCCTCAACCCGACCGAAGTGCGCGAGACCGTTGACGTGGTGCTGAAGATCCGCGACCAGGGCATCTCGTGCCTGATCGTCGAGCACGTGCTGGAAGGCATCATGCCGATCGCCAACCAGATCGTGGTGCTCGATTACGGCAAGAAAATTGCCGACGGTTCGCCGCACGATGTATCCAACGATCCGCATGTGATCGCCGCTTATTTGGGAGATGAATGATGCTACAGGTGAGAAATCTGCGAGCCAGCTATGACGGCGTACTGGCCTTGTCCAAAGTCGACATCGACGTCAAGCAGGGCAGCCTGGTGGCGCTGGTCGGCGGCAACGGCAACGGCAAGTCGACCACGCTGCGCGCGATTGCCGGCCTCAACAAGGTCGACGCCGGCAGCATCGTGTTTGACAACACTGACATCGGCAAGGTAGCGCCGTTCGACCGCGTCGGCCTCGGCCTGTCGCTGGTGCCGGAAGGTCGCCGCCTGTTCGGCCGCCTGAGCGTGCAGCGCAACCTGGAGCTGGGCGCCTACTCGCGCAGCGACAAGCACGAGATCGCGGAATCGATCGAGGACATGTACGCCACCTTCCCCATCATCAAGGAACGCCGCCATCAGCTGGCCGGCACCATGAGCGGCGGCGAGCAGCAGATGCTGGCGATTGCGCGCGGCCTCATGGCCAAGCCGCGCCTGTTGTTGCTGGACGAGCCGTCGTGGGGCATCGCACCCAAGTTCGTGACGAAGGTGCTCGACACCATCCAGCAGGTCAACGCCAAGGGCGTGTCGATCCTGCTGGTGGAGCAAAACCTGCACAAGGCGCTGGCGATTGCGGATTACGGCTACGTGATCCAGACCGGCCGCATCGTGATGGAAGGCACCGGCAGCGAACTGCTGAACAACGATGACATCAAGAAGGCTTACCTGGGAGGATTGTAAGGTGATGACGACCCACATGAAGATGACCCAAGACGCGGCGCTGTCTGCCGCCGACCTGCGCGCGCTGTGCCGGTCCGGCGCGTTCGACGGTCCTACCGCCGGCTATGCCGACGGCCACGTGCAGGCCAACCTGATGATCGTGCCGCGCGAATACGCCTTCGATTTCCTGCTGTTTTGCCAGCGCAATCCCAAGCCTTGCCCGCTGGTGGAAGTGCTGGAGCCGGGCCGTTTCGAGCCGCGCAGCGCACCCGGCGCCGACTTGCGCACCGATGTGCCGGGTTATCGCATTTTCGAAAACGGCGTGTTGCAGCAGGAAGTCGCCGATATCTCCGTCTACTGGCGCGAGGACCTGGTGAGCTTCCTGATCGGCTGCAGCTTCTCGTTCGAAAGCGCGCTGATCGAGGGCGGCATCCCGCTGCGCCATATCGCACAGCAGCGCAACGTCGCCATGTACAAGACCAACATGTCATGCGTGCCGGCTGGACGTTTCAGCGGCAACGCCGTGGTCAGCATGCGCCCGGTCAAGAGTCGCGACGTCGCGCGCGCGGTGGAAATCACGGCGCGCCTGCCGCAGGTGCATGGTGCGCCGGTGCATATCGGCAATCCGCAGGCGATCGGCATCGCCGATCTGATGCGGCCGGATTTCGGCGATGCAGTCGAGATCATGGACGATGAATTGCCGGTGTTCTGGGCTTGCGGCGTGACGCCGCAATACGTTGCCGAACTCAGCAAGCTGCCGTTCTGCATCACCCATGCGCCCGGCAAGATGTTCGTCACCGACCGTCTCAACGAATAGCCATGTAAGCGCCATCCGAAGCGCCTGCACCGCAGATCGATGTGGTGCGCGCAGCCCCCATAGCGACGGGCCCGCCCGTCATGAAACGAGGAATTTTATGTTGACGCATAAATCCCTGTTGGAAGCGTACGTCTATGCAAAAGACAAATGCTGTCCTTCATTGATCCATGACATCTATGAACCGAACGCGGTGCTCAGCATCTCGACCTCGGCCAACGCGGTGGCGTTTCCGCCGCTGGTGGTCGGCGCCGACGGCATCGCGCAGACGCTGGTGACTGACTTCGCCAAGCGCTTCACACATTGCCGCACCTATTACGTGTGCGATGAGCTGGACGTCAATAACGGCCGCATCGAGCAACTGCCGTGGCTGGTGCTGATGCGCGAGGAAGAAACCGCATCCTTGCGCATCGGACGCGGTTACTACAACTGGCAACTGAACCAGCATCCGGAAGAACTGTGGCGCGCCAGCGAAATGCACATCCGCATTGACCACATGATGCTGATGGCCGACGTCGCCGGCGACCTGCTGACGACCTTGCATTCGTTCCTGCCGTATCCGTGGCTACCGCCGCGCGTGCTGGATTCGTCGTTCGGCTTCATCGGCGACAGCAGTCCGGCATTCGCCTTCCTCAAGGAATTCAGGAGCAACAAATTCGAGCTGCCGCGCGAGCGGCTGACGGCATAGCAAGAAGCAAAAGCAAGAAACAGAAAAAGCAGGAAAAAGAATGGCGACGCGCAGCTGAAAAGGGGAATGAGGCTGCGCGTCCAGGAGTTCTCTTTGAACGCGCCGGGACAACGGCCATTGTCCCGGCGCCGCAGAGAGCAGGCGCATGCCGGCCAGCAGGAGGGCGCGCACAACATTTGGCCGGTACGCGGTTTATTGGGTTTGATGCAATTTCATTTATCGGGGAGTTTCAATGAAACATAAAGTCTTGGCTGCAGCGGCGTTTGCCGCAGTCGGCATCCAGGCCGCGCCTGTCCAGGCGCAGTCGTCGGTCACGATCTACGGTCTGATCGACACCGGCATCGTGGTCGAAAGCGGCGGCGCAGCAGGTCACGTCACCAAACTGACCAGCGGCATCAGCGGCGGTTCGCGCATCGGTTTCAAAGGCACGGAAGATCTGGGCGGCGGCATGTCGGCGCTGTTCCTGCTCGAAACCGGCTTCCAGAACGACACCGGCGCATTGGGTCAGGGCGGCTTGCTGTTCGGCCGTCAAAGCTATGTCGGCCTGGGCGGCAACTTCGGTACCGTGACCGCCGGTCGCCAGTACACGCCGCAATACCTGGTGCTGTCGGCCGTCGATCCTTTCGGCACCGGCTACGCGGGCGACGCCGCCAACCTGATGCCGAACACCGGTAACGGCGCCAGCCGCATGGACAACACCATCAAGTACGCTTCGCCCAACTTCGGCGGCGTGACCGGTGAACTGGCTTACGGCTTCGGCGAAACCGCCGGCAGCACCAAGGCCGCCAGCCAGCTCGGCGCCGCCATCGGCTACGCCAACGGTCCGTTGAACGTGCGCCTGGGTTTCCACGGCCGCAACAACGACACGGTGACTACCCAGACCGGCTCCGGCCGCAGCACGCTGCTCGGCGCGACCTACAACTTCGGTCCCGTCAAGCTGCACGCCGCGTACGGCATCAACAAGGGTCTCAACAGCTCGCCGCTGCGCAACACCGTCAACCCGTACGGCACCACGCCGATCGTGGCGTCCACCGACAGCGCCGACATCCTGGTCGGCGTGACGGTGCCGTTCGGTGTGCAGCATACGTTCCTGGCCTCCTACATTCGCAAGAATGACAAGACCGTGCTCAACCAGGATGCGGATCAGTTCGCACTCGGCTATCGCTATGCCTTGTCCAAGCGCACCGACTTGTACGCGATGTATGCCCACATCAAGAACAAGAACGGAGCGCCGTACACAGTCGGCAGCTCGATCGAGGCAGGTAGCGGCAACAGCGCCTGGAACATGGGCATCCGCCACACGTTCTAAGCGTTCTTCCGGCGGCTGCGTCCTGAAGGCAAGTGGTTCCTGGAAAAACACTTGTCTTCAGGCGTAGTCCTCCGGGCCTGATTGCCGGCGGCTTTGAGATTTGTCGATTGCGGCGGGGTCGCGAATTTTCATATCCCCGCCGCAAGCGGCCGATTCTTTCTTGAGGAAAGCCGTCGGCCAGGCGGACCTGCACCAACGCGTATTTTTGTCGTGAACATTGAGGGGTGGAAAATGAAGAAACTGTCTCACCTGAAAATAGGACAACGCCTCGGCCTCGGGTTCGGCGTGGTCATCCTGCTGATGCTCGGCCTGACCGTGATCGGCGTCTACCGCCTCAACCAGATCAACGGCAACATCCGCAGCATCGCCAACGATTTCTATCCGCGCACGGTCATGGCCAACACGGTCAAGGGGGCGCTCGACGAGACCGCGCGCAGCATGCGCAACCTGCTGTTCATGAGCACCGTCGACGAGATCAAGGGCGAGCTCGATGCCATCACCCGCGCCGGCGCCGTCATCGACGAGACGCTCAAGCGCTTTGCGCGCGAGACGCCATCCGCCGAAGGCAAGCGCATGCTCGACGCCGTCAACGCGGCGCGCGCGCAGTACACGCCGGTGCTTAATAATTTCCTGGCGGCAGTCAAGGACGGCCAGGTGGAGCAGGCGCGCGACCTGATCCTGCCGGAGATCGCGCCCTACCAGATGGCGTACTTCAAGGCGCTCGACAACCTGATCGCATTCCAGGGACACGGCATGGAGCAGGCCGGTCAGGAAGCGGAGCGCGTCTCCAGCGCGGCCAGCGTGCTGATGATTGCGATGGCGACGATCGCCTCGCTGCTGGCGGTGCTGGTCGGCTATTCGGTCATGCGCAGCATCACGCGTCCGTTGAACGCCGCCATCAACATCGCCGAGCGCGTCGCCGGCGGCGACTTGTCGGTGCGCGTCGAAAACAGCGCCCACGATGAAACCGGCAAACTGCTGACCGCGCTGCAAGGCATGCGCGACGGCCTGGTCAACGCTGTCACCCAGGTGCGCGACGGCTCCGACGCCATCTCGGTGGCCGCGCGCGAAATTGCCGCCGGCAACGCCAACCTGTCGGCGCGCACCGAACTGCAAGCCAGCACGCTCGAAGAGACCGCCGGCTCCATGCTGGAACTGACCAATGCCGTCAATCACAATGCCGAGAATGCCCGCCAGGCCAACCAGCTGGTGATGAATGCTTCGCAAGTGGCGACGCAGGGCGGCGACGTGGTCACGCAAGTGGTCAACACCATGCGCGAAATCAAGGACAGCTCGCGCCAGATCGTCGAGATCATCGGCGTAATCGACGGCATCGCCTTCCAGACCAATATCCTCGCGCTCAACGCTGCAGTGGAAGCGGCGCGCGCCGGCGAACAGGGACGCGGCTTCGCCGTGGTGGCCGCGGAAGTGCGCGGACTGGCGCAGCGCAGCGCCTCGGCCGCCAAGGAAATCGCCGGACTGATTCAGAACTCGGTCAAGAAAGTCGACGCCGGCAGCACGCTGGTGGACCAGGCCGGCACCACCATGCAGGACATCGTGCGCAGCGTCAAACACGTGGCCGACATCATGACCGAGATCTCCGCCGCCAGCGATGAGCAGAGCGCCGGCATCCGCCAGGTCAACGACGCCATCGAACAGATCGACGACATGACCCAGCAAAATTCGGCGCTGGTCGAACAGGCCGCCGCCGCCGCGCAAAGCATGCATGACCAGTCGATGGCGCTGGGCCGCGCGGTGTCGATCTTCAAGATCGAGGCGCCCGGAGCAATCCAGACCATCGGCATCGGTGCGCTGGAGGTGGGCCCGGCGCCCACAAGAATCTCATATCAGGAGCCAGCGCTATGCCGCCCGCAAAGAAGAATGTAAAAGCCACCTTCGCGCAAAATGTCGCCAAGGTTCCCATCGTATCGTCGTTGCACCTGGCATCAGGGAGAAGCAAGGAATTGAGCGAGTTCGAGTTCGGCATGATCATCGCCAGCAATGCCTTCAACCGCTGGATGGTGCGTTGTATCTCCGCCGCCGGCATGAAGGACATGACCGCCACCGACGTGCTGGTGCTGCATCACATCAACCATCGCGCGCGCGAGAAGAAACTGGCCGACATTTCTTTCATCCTCAACATCGAGGATACGCACGTGGTCAATTACTCGCTCAAGAAGCTGCATTCGCTGGGCCTGGTCAACACCGAGAAGCGCGGCAAGGAAGTGCTGTACTCGACCAACGAGGCCGGGCAGGACATCTGCAAGCGCTACTATGACATCCGCGAGCAGTTGCTGGTGTCCGGCCTGACCGGGGATGAGGCCGAGAGCTTTGAGCTGGAGGAACTGGCGCGTTTTCTGCGCATCCTGTCGGGGCTGTATGAACAGGCGGCACGCTCGGCGACATCGATGTAAGCAGGGCCGCAGGGTGGACCCCGGACCGATCATCCCGATGTCCCAGTGAAATCTGTGCTTCTTGGCTCTGTCGGTTGTGCCAAACCTTCCTTACCATGCAGGCTTGTCAACTCTGCCTGGAAGGATGTCCATGTCCAACAGTCCCGCCGTCCTGCGCCATGCCGATACGCCGGAAGCCCTGCGCGCCTGCTATCCCGTCATGAAGCAGTTGCGTCCGCACCTGCAAAGCGAAGCGGAATTCCTTGAGCGCGTGGCGCGTCAGGCCGCTGAAGGCTACCGCCTGCTGGCCGAATGGCAAGACGACCAGCCGATCGCGCTGGCCGGCTATCGCCTGCAAGAAAACCTGGTCTACGGAAAATTCCTCTACGTCGACGACCTCATCACCACTGAAGAGGCGCGCGGCAGCCAATGCGGCGCGCGTTTGCTGGATGCACTCAGCGAAGTTGCTGCGCAGTCCGGTTGTGTGCGGCTCACGCTCGACACCGGACTGGCCAATGCGCTGGCGCAACGCTTCTATTTCCGCCAGGGTCTGCTGACCAGCTCCATGCGCTTCGGCAAATCCATCACCCCCGCACAATAAAGTCCCACCAAAGTCCACCCAAGGAACAGCTTCATGAAATTGCTTCACGTCGACGCCAGCGCCAAGCGCGAATGGTCCAACTCGCGCGCGCTCTCGCGTCACTTCATCGACCTCCTCAAGCAGCAGGTCCCGGCGCTTGAAGTCGATTACCTCGACGTCGCGGCCGATACTCCCGCACACGTCAGCGAGGCGTTCACCGTCGCCACCTACACGCCGGCAGCGCAACGCACGCCGGCCATGAAGCAAACGCTGGCGGCCTCCGACGCGCTATGTGAGCGCGTGCTGAATGCCGACGCCTTCGTGTTCGCCATGCCGATGTACAACTTCTCGATGCCGTCCGCGTTCAAGGCCTTCATCGACAACATCGTGCGCACCGACCTGACCTACAAGGTCGGCCCGGACGGCTCCTACCAGGGGCAGCTGGCGCCGGAAAAGGTATTGTTCCTGACCACGCGCGGCGCCGACCTGCGCCCCGGTTCTCCACTGGCGGGGATGGATGCGCTCACGCCGGCCTTGCGCGCGGCGTTTGCCTTCATGGGCGTGCCGTCGCCGACCTTCGTCGATGCCCAGCCGCTGACCTTCAGCGCCGTGCAGGAACGCGAAACGGCGCTGGTGCGCGCCAAGGCGGAATTGGCGGCGCTGGCGCAACGCTGGGCTGCATAAAAATAATGAAGAGCGGCTAACAAAAATGTCGATGGCGAGGCGCGCCGACCAAGACAGTACGAAAGTACCTCAGTTAAGTTGAACCGGGAGAAGCAACGCCGCCAGCGGTGTTTTACTAGCCGTTCTAAATGCGCGGCTGGCGCGAGCCGAAGTTGTTGGCATAGATCCAGGTGAACTCGGCGCCGAGCAGGAAAATCTGCGCCGAGTAATAGATCCACGCCAGCAGCAGCGCAAACGATCCGGCCGCGCCGAAGCCGGAACTCATGCCGGTCCGCCCCAGGTACAAGCCGATCAGGTATTTGCCGATCATGAACATCACCGTGGTCGCCATCGCACCGATGCGCACGTCATGCCATGACAGGCTCACGCGCGGCATGAAGCGGTAGATCGCCGAGAACAGCACGGTGAACACCGCAAACGAAATCACGAAGTTGGCTACGTGCATGACGATGGTCCAGCCTTCGAACCAGCCGCCCCACCATTTCCCCAGAGCCGCCAGCCCGGCGCTGACCACCAGCGACACCATCAGCATGAAGCCCAGCCCGAGGATCAGGCCGAACGACAGCAGGCGCGTGCGCACCAGCGTCCAGATGCTGCTCTGGCGCGCCACGGTGGGCATTTTCCAGATGCGGTCGAGTGCGCTCTGCAGCTCGGCGAACACTGCGGTGGCGCCGACCGCCAGCGTGATCACGCTGAGCACCGTGGCAATCACGCCATCCGAGCGCGTGCTGACCGACTTCAGCAAGACCTGCACCGCGATGGCGCCGTCGGTGCCGACGATACTGCGGATCTGCTCGACGATTTCTCCCTGCGCGGCGTCCTGGCCAAAAATCATGCCGGCGATGGCGATCGCGATGATCAGGATCGGCGCGATGGAAAACATGGTGTAGTAGGCGATCGCTGCACCCATGCTCGGCGCAAAATTGTCGAGCCAGGCGTTGACGGCGGCGTGGACGAACTGCCATGCCTGGCGCCACCACGGTCCCGGCTGGATCTTGATGACGCCGCCCTCGGACGGATGCAGTTGCGACGATTCGGCGGTCAGCGCTGCAGCAGCCTCCACCAGCGCCGCAGATTCACGCGTCTTTTCCAGCGAGGCGTGCGCTGCGCGCTTGCCTTGTTCCGCTTGCCATGAAGCGATCATCGGCAGCACGGTGGTGAGCAAGGGGGCCAGTTGTTCGAGGAAGCCGGGCTTGCGCGGATGGACGATTTTCTTGCGCGCCGCCACGGGACGCGGCGCCGGCAGGGCGGCGGCGGAGGCTACCGTCCGTTGCTTTCTTTTTCCGCGCAGGCCTGCAAACAGCAGACCGAGTCCGGTCGCCAGCACGGCGCCGACGACGATCTTGCCGGCCGGCGTGACGGTGGTGTGCTTGGGTTGTTGCGTCTCGATGTCGGGCATGCGGTTTCTCCTGTTACGGCTTTTTCATGTCCCCTTGCGTGACCGGCTTGGCCGGTGCAGCGGTCGGCTCAGAATGCGGTTGGGCGCGTGTCTGCGCGGTCTTCGCCATCGCCAGCGCGCAGTCGTCGGCGTTGTCCTGCTTGTCGCCCATGCTCACCAGCGGCAGCACCGCAGCAGCCGGCGCCAGCAAGGCCAGCGCACCGGCAGCGGCGGCTTTGAGCGCCAGCGGACCTTTGTACGGACCGATGTCGGGATGCGCGAAACTGCCCTTGGCATACAAGGGCGTGCGCAAGGAAAAGATCCTGACGCCCTTGCTCTTGGGACGCACGTCCAGGTCCAGTTGTTCCCGGCTCAGGTCGACGCCGCCGGTCACGTCGACGCGCGTGTCGTCGGTGTCGAGCATGAAGCGGCGCACCTCGGCGCGGCCATGGTTGACGACCATGTCGCCCACCATGCAGTTGAGGTGCACCGGCTTGTCGCCGAACACTTTGGCGAAGACGGCGTTGGCGATATTCAGGCCAGCCGCTTCCAGGATGAATTTGCTGACGGCGCCTTCGCTCACGACCGCGCCGATTTCGCCGTTCGAAGTGCCCAGCATGGCGGCGATGGAATTGCCGTGGCCGGTCAGCGCGGCGTCGCCGTTGATCTCGCCGAAACTGGCCTGCATCGATTTCAGTTTCGGGAAAAGCTCGCGCACCTTGACCTGGCGCGCGGCCAGCTTGATCTGCGCGGCAATCGGCTGATGTCTGCCATCCAGAGAAATGTTGGTGGTCACCTTGCCGCCGGCCAAGCCGAAGTTGAGCGGCGCCAAAGTCAGCACGCGATCCTGCATGCGGATGGTGGTGTCCACATCTTGCAGCGCGGCGAAGCTGCTGATGATTTTCTTGCCCTTGAAGGCGATGTCGGCGTCCAGCGCACTCCACTGTTCAGCGCGGAACTGCTTGTCCGGCAACAGCTTGTCGCGTCCCGGCTTTTTGGAAGCGGCGTCGGCGCCCACGGAGGGGCCGAGATCGGCCAGTCGCAGTTGTTGCGAGGTGATCGTGCCGCGCAGCAGCGGCCGCGGCAGCTTGGGCTGGCGCGGCAGGTATTGCGCCGTGCCGGACAGATCGCTGTCGCCGACGCGGCCGCTGAATTTCTCATAGGTCCAGAGCCAGATGCCGTCGTTCTTTGTGCCGATCAGGCGGCCGCGTGTTTCATAAGCGGGCGTTTGCGGCAGCAGCACGCCGGTGACCGGATAAAGATCGCTCATGCTGTCGCCGCCCAGCGTCAGCTGCAGGTCGAGCCCGGCCGGTGCACGCGGGTCGTTGATGATGCCGTCAATGCTGGCTTTGTTCTTGCCGAGCAGGGCCTGCGCCTGGATCGGGAACACCGAATGTTCCGCCGTGAACGCCAGCAGGCTGCCTGCCTTGCCGCTGCCGTTGACCGATGCCTTGCGATAGGTGCCGGTGGCGGTGAACTGCAGGCCGAAGCGTTGGCCGGTGGCCGGGCCGCTGGCGTTGGCGTTGGCGTCATCGAGCGAGGTGACCTTGGCCTTGAGATCGAGATCGAGCAGGCGATTGACATAGACCAGGTCGCCGTTGCTGAAGCTGGAGTGCAACACCTCCAGCCGCCACGGCGACGGCCGGTCGGGGTCGCGCAGCCGCCACGAGCGACGACCCTGCGCATCACGCTCCAGCGCCAGCATCGGCGTGTCCATGATCAGGTCGCTTAGCACCACGCGATGTTTCAGCAGCGGCAGCGGATGCAGCGCCACGCTGACGCGGCGGGCGGTGGCGAGATTGGGACCGGTGCTGGCCCACGATGGATTGCCGAAGCGAACGTTGTCGCCGGTGATGCGCAAGCGCGGCACGTAACGATGCCATCCTGGTTCGGTCGGCAGGCCCAGTGTGTAGCCGACCTCGAGATTGCCGCCGATGACGAATTCGCGTCCGGTCAGTTCGACCACCTTGCGGCTGACCCAGGGGCGCGCAACGTTCCAGTCCACCGTGGCGACGGCAATGAGCAGTGCGGCGCCGAGCAGTAGTACTGCGGCAAGCGTCCACAACACGATGCGCAAGGCAAGCCGCAAAAGCGGACGGCCGGATCCCGAAGGTGGCAAGGGCGAGGGGGCGGGTGAGCCTGCGGTAGCAGTCGGTGCTTCTGTCATTGCTTGGTCTTCTTATGTTTGTTGTCAGGCCGGTTTGTGGTGCAGTGGCGCGGTAGCAGCGATTCCCGATCCATTATGCCCGTCGCCGCGGAAAACTATTCGTTGATGATTAGCCGTTGATAATTTCGCCGCCGTTCGGATGCAGCACCTGGCCGGTCATGTAGGACGCGCCCTCGGTCGCCAGGAACAGGTAGGACGGCGCGATCTCGTCGGGCTGGCCGGGACGCTTCATCGGCACGTTGGCGCCGAACTTTGCCACTTCTTCGGCAGAAAAACTGGCCGGGATCAGCGGCGTCCAGACCGGGCCGGGGGCGACCGCGTTGACGTGGATTTCATGTTTGACCAATTGTTGCGCCAATGACCGGGTGAACGCCACGATAGCCCCCTTGGTGGCGGAATAATCGACCAGGTGGGCGCTGCCGCGATAGGCGGTGACGGAGGCGGTATTGATGATGCGCGCGCCTGAAACCAGATAGGGAAGCGCCGCCTTGACCATGTAGAACATGGAAAAAATGTTCACGCGGAAAGTCTTCTCGAGCTGCTCTTCCGTAATCTTTTCAATGTCGTTGGAAGGAAACTGCTGGGCCGCGTTATTGACGAGGATGTCGAGCCGGCCGCATTGGTCGACGACGGCCTTGACCGCTTCCCGGCAAAATTTCTCGGAGCCGACGTCGCCCGGATACAGCAGGCATTCGCCACCGGCTTCGCGCACCAGGCGTTGGGTTTCGACGGCATCCTCGTGCTCGTCCAGGTAGATCACGGCAATGGTGGCGCCCTCGCCGGCGAACGCCAGCGCCACCGCGCGGCCGATGCCGCTGTCGCCGCCGGTGATCAGGGCGACCTTCTGGCTCAGGCGCGTGCCGGGAGCTTGCAGGCGAGGCATGCTATGCGGCCTGGGATTCATCAGGTACTCGTCGCCGGGCTGGTGTTGCTGGTGTTGCGGCGGCATGGTGGTGACGGTGTCGGACATGGCTGGTCTCCCAAAAACGGGGCGCTCGGCGGCTGCTGCGGAAAACAAGGCAGGCATGGCCGTCGCGCAGATGAATATGGAGCGTGTGGAGCGGATTGCGGGACGGTGAACCAGCAGTGTTGTGCGACGGCGCGATAGCGGCTAGAGGAAAAGCCCGCCTTTGCTTGTAGGAGAAGGCCTGATAGCTGCCATCACAAGTCCTGTGGCGCTTGACCGATGCCCGAATCCAGCGTTCGCCGACAAGGATTTGCCGCTTGTCCGACTGACCGGCAGCCCCGGGGCGCGTAGGCTCGATGTCAGCGGCGGAATTTCTCGGCCTATGCGCTTCCCTGCATGGGCGGTACCGTCTTCATTTATCCAATCAAGGAGATACCATGAAAAAGACATCCATCCGTATTCTGACCCTGTTGGTCGCTGCCTCGCTCAGCGGCGGCGCTTTTGCACAGGCTGCTTCGGGCGCTGCGGGCGGTTCCGGTGGCGCTGGCGTGGGCGGTTCGACTTCGGGTTCCGGCATGTCCGGATCCTCGTCGGGTTCCGCAGGCGTTTCCGGTAATGGCGGCGTATCAGGCGGCGCGTCCGGCGGTTCCGGTTCTTCCACACGCAGCGGTTCGGGCGTCAACAGCAGCGGCAACGCCGGTGTCAAGGGCGGCGTGAATAGCGGCGTCAATTCCGGCACGCGCTCCGGCTCCGGTAATGGCAGCGCAAACGGCGGCGTCAATGCAGGCGTGGGCGTGAACGGCGGGGGAAGTAGCAATGGCGGCGGCAGCGGCGGCGTCGGCGCTTCAGTCGGCGTGGGCGGCTCGGGCAATGCAGGCGGCTCCGGCGGCTCAGGCGGTCTGGGTGTAGGCGTAGGCGCAGGCGGCGGTACTCGCTAATACGGGCTAACGCATTAACGCAGCATCTAGCTCATCAGCCATCACCGGAGGACACGCCAATGAAGCCAGACGATCGCAGTCTCGCAGCGCCTATCTATTACGATCCGGCGTACGAACTCCTTGAACCCGACGAGAAGGAGGTTGAAGCCGGCCTCATCGCCGCGCTCAAGGAAATTTCGGAGACCACCTTCAAGCACTCCGGCCATGCCATGCGCAGCGTGCACGCCAAGAGCCACGGCCTGCTGCGCGGCGAGCTGGAGGTGCTCGAAGGTTTGCCTGCGACGCTGGCGCACGGCGTGTTCGCCCGTCCCGGTATTTATCCCTTGGTGATGCGGCTGTCGACTACGCCGGGCGACATGCTCGACGACAAGGTCTCGACGCCGCGCGGTATGGCGATCAAGATCGTCGGCGTGTCAGGCTCGCGCCTGCCCGATTCCGAAGCGGACGTGACCCAGGATTTCGTGTTGGTCAACGGGCCGGCGTTTGCCGTCTCGAGCGCCAAGAAATTCCTCGGCACGCTGAAGCTGCTGGCCAAGACCACCGACAAGGCGCCGAAGCTCAAACAGGCCTTGTCGCTATTGCTGCGCGGCGCCGAGGAAATGCTCGAATCGGCCGGCAAGCAAAGCAGCACCCTGATGGCCATGGGCGGTCATCCGCCCAACCATGTATTGGGCGAAACCTATTACAGCCAGGCGCCGCTGCTGTGCGGACCGTTCATGTCCAAGATCTCGGTGGCGCCGGTCTCGGCCAACCTGAAAGCGCTGACCGGTGCACAGGTCGACTTGCGCGGCAAGCCAGATGGCCTGCGTGAAGCCGTATGCGATTTCTTCGCGGTCAACGATGCGGAGTGGGAATTGCGCGTGCAGTTGTGTACCGACCTGGAACACATGCCGATCGAAGATGCCGCCGTGGTCTGGCCCGAAGACACCAGTCCCTACGTCACGGTCGCGCGCATCCACGTGCCGCGTCAGACGGCCTGGAGCGAGGCGCGGTCGCAGGCGATTGACGACGGCATGTCGTTCAGCCCCTGGCACGGTGTCGCCGCGCATCGGCCGATCGGCTCCATCATGCGGATCCGCAAGGCGGCATACGCTTTCTCCGCCGGCTTCCGTGCGCGCCACAACGGCAAATCCACGGCCGAGCCGATCGATCTCGGCAAGTTGCCAGAGTAAGTCTGGGACGCCTCAATGCCGGCGGCTGTTGCTTTGTAGGACAGGCGCTGTACGCAAATCGGCTCCCGGCCTACATCCAAACCGGCCGGGCTGGCGGATGATATGGCTTTGGCCCGGCACCTGCTTGTTCCGTTCATGCCGCCGGCCTTGTCGGTACGGAGAAGCGCATGAAGACCAAAGACATTCCCGAAGAAGCCAGTTTCACCGAATACACCAACGCCGCCGGCGGATGGGGTTCGGTGCGCGCGCTGGGTTCCATCCTGATGCAGGAACACGTGTTGACCGCCGGCACGCGCGTGCTGATGAAGCAGAACAAGTCTGACGGCTTCGCCTGCGTCAGTTGTTCCTGGGCCAAGCCGGCCGATCCGCATGTGTTTGAATTTTGCGAGAACGGCGCCAAGGCCACCGCCTGGGAAATCACCGACAAGCGCGCCACCCCGGAATTCTTCGCCCAGCACACCGTCACCGAATTCGAAAGCTGGTCCGACCTTGAACTCGAAGCCGTCGGTCGCGTCACGCATCCGATGCGCTATGACGACGCCAGCGACAAGTACCTGCCGATCTCCTGGGACAAGGCTTTCGATGAAATCGGCTCGCAGTTGCGCGCGGCCGATCCCGAGAAGGTGGTCTTCTACGCCTCCGGCCGCGCCTCGCTCGAGACGTCGTACATGTACCAGCTGATGGCGCGCATGTACGGCAACAACAATCTTCCCGACAGCTCCAACATGTGCCACGAGTCGACTTCGGTGGCCTTGCCGAAGACCATCGGCGTGGCGGTCGGCACGGTCACGCTGGATGATTTCGCGGCGACCGACTGCCTGCTGTTCTTCGGTCACAACACCGGCACCAATGCGCCGCGCATGCTGCATTCTCTGGAAGAAGTGCGCAAGCGCGGCGCGCCGGTGATCACCTTCAATCCGCTGCGCGAACGCGGCCTGGTCAGTTTCGTCAATCCGCAATCGCCACTGGAAATGCTGACCCCGGCGCGCACCGCCATCAGCTCGCAGTATGTGCAGATCAAGATCGGAGGCGATACGGCCGCCGTGATGGGCATGGCCAAGTGGCTGATCGAAGCCGACGACGTCGCCCGTGAAACGCGCCAGCCGCGCCTGCTCGACGTCGGCTTCATCGCCGACCATACGGCCGGCTTCGAAGAATTCGCCGCCGCCGCGCGCAGTGCCGACTGGACCGAGATCGAACGGCGCTCGGGGGTTTCGCGCGCCGAGCTGGAACAGGCCGCGCAGACCTACGCCAACGCCCGCTCGACCATGTTGATGTATGGCATGGGTGTGACTCAGCATCGCGAAGCGGTGCGCACCATCCACATGCTGACCAACCTGCTCCTGCTGCGCGGCAATATCGGCCGGCCGGGCGCCGGCATCTGCCCGATCCGCGGCCATTCCAACGTGCAGGGCCAGCGCACCGTCGGCATCACCGAAAAGCCGGATATGGTGCCGAAAGAAAAACTGAAGCAGCAGTACTGCTTTGATGTGCCGGAGAAAAAAGGCCTGAATACCGTCGAAGCCTGTGAAGAAATCCTCAAGGAAAAAATCTCGGCCTTCTTCATGCTGGGCGGGAATTTCGTACGCGCCATTCCCGACCACGGCCGCATGGAGCCGGCCTGGCGCAAGATTCCGCTGACGGTGCAGGTGGTCACGCGGCTCAATCGCAGCTCGGTGATCCACGGCCGCCGTTCTTATCTGCTGCCGTGCCTGGGCCGGATTGAAATCGACCGGCAGGCCGGCGGGCCGCAAGCCGTATCCGTCGAAGACAGTACCGGCTGCATGCACGGGTCGCATGGTATGGTGAAGCCGGCCTCGGAACATTTGCTGTCCGAAGTCGCGATTGTCGCCGAGATCGCCAAGCGCATCCTGATCCCCAATCCGCGCGTCAACTGGAACGCCTGGAAAGCCGACTACTCGCGCATCCGCAACGCCATTGCCGAAACCTATCCCGAAATTTTCCATGATTTCAACGAACGCATGTGGACGCCCGGCGGCTTTGCGCGGCCGCTGGCGGCGCGCGAGCGCAAGTGGAAGACCGAAAACGGCAAGGCCAACTTCATCACGCCCGACAGCCTCGACGAGGATCCCGACATGCCTGCCGACGGCCCGGACGTGCTGCGGCTGATGACCACGCGCGGCGACAGCCAGTTCAACACCACCGTGTACGGACTCGACGATCGCTTTCGCGGTGTGCACGGCACGCGTCAGGTATTATTGATGAATGCCGCCGACATGTCCCGACTGGCGCTGGAGGAAGGCGATTTCGTGACGGCCTCGACCGTATCGCAGGATGACATCGCGCGCAGCGTCGCCAATCTGCGCGTGCATGCATTCGATATTCCGGCCGGTTGCGTGATGGGATATTTCCCTGAACTCAATCCGTTGATTCCCTTGGCGCACCATGCCAGGGAAAGCAAAGTGCCGGCCGCCAAATCCATCCCGGTGCAATTGATGCGTACGCAGACGCATCCAGCGCCGCCTGAAGACCTTGTTATTGGAGCTCCCGCACCTTGAAGACATTCCACTGCGACAATTGCAGCAAGCAGGTTTTTTTTGAGAACACCGTCTGCAATCATTGCGGCTGGATGCTGGGCTATCAGCCCGAACACCAGATCATGAGCAGCTTTACGCCGGTCGACCACGCCGAGGAGCAGGTCGATGCAGCTGTTAATGCAGCTGTTGATGCTTTGGCCGGGGTGCAGGCCGACGTATCGACCGACGTAACTACCGACGTAACTACCGATTCGCAGGTGGCGGAGGCAGCCAGCCCTTCCGAAACGCCGTTGCGCTGGCGCAGCGTCAATCCGCTCAATGCCGGCAAGCTGTTCCGGCAATGCCGCAACTATGCGCAGGAACAAGTGTGCAACTGGATGCTCGACGACCAGGACGAGCACGAGCTGTGCGCCTCTTGTCGCCTGACCACCGTCATTCCTTCACTCGACGTCGCCAACAATCGCCTGTTGTGGCACCGGCTGGAGGTCGCCAAGCGCCGCCTGCTGCATTCGCTCTGGACCATGCGCTTGCAACCGCCGCCCAAGATGGAGGATGCCGGCAACGGACTGTCCTTCGAATTCCTGCAGGACATGCCGCACGAAAAAATCATGACCGGCCATGCCGACGGCGTCATCACCATCAACATCGCCGAAGCCGATCCGGCCTACCGCGAGAAGATGCGCGAGCAGATGGCCGAGCCCTATCGCACGCTGCTGGGACATTTTCGCCATGAAAGCGGGCATTATTATTTCGATCGCCTGATCGCCGGCACGCCGCGGCTGGATGCGTTTCGGGCGCTGTTCGGCGACGAGAGCGCCGATTACGGACAAAGCCTGCAGCGCCACTACGACAACGGTCCGCCGCAAGGCTGGGAGCAGAACTTCGTGAGTGTCTATGCCAGCAGCCATCCGTGGGAAGACTGGGCTGAAACCTGGGCGCATTACCTGCACATGTTCGACACGCTTGAAACCGCCTATTCCTGTGGCGTGCAATTGCGTCCTCAGCATCGGGGGGAGCAGCAGCTGGTGATTGATGCCTCGCCGGTGGAAGAGGACAGCTTCGACGAACTGTCGCGCGAGTGGTTTGCGCTGACCTATGTACTCAACAGCCTCAACCGCAGCATCGGCATGCCGGATTCGTATCCATTTACGCTGTCGACCCCGGTGCTGGAAAAGTTGCGTTTCGTTCACACCGTGGTGCGGGAAGCGGGTGCGGCTCAGGAGGCAGAGGCATCGGGAATTTCCTGATACCTTTAACAACATTGTCGCCGTAAGCTTCTCCCATCCCTCGCAGACACAAGAACGGAGCTTACAATGAGCGGCAACAACGGTGGCACCAACAACGAAATTTCCCTGAGCTATTGCATCGCGAACTACGCGGTTACCCTCGACATCCTCGCCATTCTCGTGCGGAAGAACTACCTGACGCGCGACGATGCGCTGGAATCGGTTCAGCGTGCGCGCAAGCTGGCGAACCTTTCGAACGGCTTTCCCGGCGAGCAGGACTATTTGTCCGCCGCCAAGGAATGCATGGAGCTGATCGACCAGGTGTTCAAGACCGATACCTCCAATCTGGCCTTCGTCGGCAAGGGCCGCAGCGCCGGCGCACAGGACCAGGCGCAATAACTTACCGTCTTCCGCAATGAAAAGCGGCAGCAGGGCATGATCGAAATGCCTTGCTGCCGCTTTTTGCGGTCTTTTTTTTGCGACTGCTTGGTGATTACTTGGCCAGCCGCGCCTTCGGCGTGTTCGACAGGTCGCATAGCACATCCACCATCGCCGAGAAATCGTTGCCGCCGAAGCCGCGCGCACGCGCCGTGCTGAACGCTTCGCGCGCCGCTGCACCGATCGGCATCGGCGACTTGGCCGAGTTGGCGGCGCTGACGATCAGCGTCAGGTCCTTGTGCGCCAGGTCGATGGTGAAGCCCGGCGCGATGTCGCCCTTGAGCACCTTGTCCGGCCACGCAATCTTGAGCTGGCCGTTGGTGGCGGTGGTGCCGTATATGACGTCGAGGGTCTTTTCCAATGACAGGCCGAAGCGTTGCGACAGCGTCAGCGCTTCCGCGTTGAGCTGGCACGAAACAACCGCCAGGTAGTTATTGACCAGCTTGGTGCGGGTACCGGTGCCGACCGCGCCGCAATGATGGATGGTAGTGCCCATCGCCTGCAGCAGCGGCAACACCTTGTTGAAATCGGCCTCCGTGCCACCCACCATGAACAGCGATTCGCCGCGATCGGCGTGACTCGCCAGGCGACCCACCGGCGCATCCACGAAGGACTTGCCGCCGGCCAGCGCGGCTGCCGCCAGTTCATCGGTGGCTTCCGGTTCGACCGTGCTCATGTCCATCACGATGGCGCCCTTGCGCGCATGTGCCAGCACGCCGTCGGCGCCGTTGACGGCTTCCAGCACCACGGCCGTGTTGGGCAGCATGGTGACGATGACGTCAAGGTCGCGCGAGGCTTCGGCGATGCTGCCGGCGGCCTTGGCGCCCAATTTGACCAATGCGCCGACGGCGTCGGCGTTGATGTCGAACACTGTCAGCGCGAAGCCCTTGCGCTGCAGGTTGGACGCCATGCCCAGTCCCATGCGGCCGAGGCCGACGAAACCGACGGTAAGGTTGTTGCTCATGCTTGTCTCCTTATGGTTTTTTGTTTTCTATTTGTCGTTTGCTGAATGTTGTCGCCTTACACGCTCAGGTATGAGGTCTTGACGATGGTATAGAAATCGATCGCATACGTGCCTTGTTCACGCGGTCCGTAGCTCGATCCTTTGCGGCCGCCGAACGGGACATGGTAGTCGAGGCCGGCGGTGGCCAGGTTAAGCATGGTGAGGCCGGCTTCGGCGTTGGCCTGGAAGTGGCGCGCGTGCTTTTGCGAGGTGGTGCAGATGCCGGCCGACAGTCCGAAGGCGGTGTCGTTGGCCAGGTGCAGCGCTTCGTCGTAGTCCTTGGCGCGGATCACGGCGGCGACCGGACCGAACACTTCTTCGCGGTTGATGCGCATGTCGTTGGAGGTCTCGGTGAACAGCGTCGGCGACAGGTAATGTCCCGGCGTCGCGCGTTGCAACAGCTCGCCCTTGACCACGGCGCGCGCGCCTTCGGCGATGCCGACGTCGATGTAGCGCAAGTCTTGTTCCAGCTGGCGGCGGTCGACTACCGGACCGACCTGGGTACCGGCCTTCAGTGCATTGTCGGTGACGATCTTGCCGAGCCGTTCGGCGACGGCGGCGACGAAGCGGTCATGGATGCCGGTCGTGACGATCAGGCGGCTCGACGCCGTGCAGCGCTGGCCGGTCTGGAAGAAGGAGCCGTCGACGGCGCAATTGACGGCGGTGTCGAAGTCGGCGTCGTCCAGCACCACCAGTGGATTCTTGCCGCCCATTTCCGCCTGCACGCGAATCATGCGTTGGGTCGCGCGCTGCACGATCTGGCCGCCGGTCTTGACCGAGCCGGTGAAGGTGACAGCATCCACGCCAGCCAGAATGGCGTCGCCGACCACCGCACCGGCGCCGTGCACCAGGTTGATCACGCCGGCCGGCACTCCGGCGCGGGCGATGATGTCGACCAGCGCGGTGGCGCTGGCCGGGGTCAGTTCAGATGGCTTGAAGACCACGGTGTTGCCGAAGGCCAGCGCCGGCGCGATCTTCCATGCGGGAATCGCCACTGGGAAATTCCACGGCGTGATGACGCCGATCACGCCGACCGGATCACGCGTGATTTCGACTTCGATGCCGGGCCGCACCGAGGCCAGCTTTTCGCCGCGGATGCGCACCACCTCGCTGGCAAAGAAACGAAAGATGTTGGCCGCGCGCGCCACTTCGCCGATGCCTTCGGCGCGGGTCTTGCCTTCTTCGCGGGCCAGCAGTTCACCCAATTCTTCCTTGCGGGAAAACAATTCATTGGCGACCGTGCTGAGGATGTCCGAACGCAATTGAACCGTGTTGCGCGACCAGCCCGGTAGCGCCTGCCGCGCTGCAGCAACGGCGTCGGCGGTTTGTGCCGCACTGGCGTGCAGGGCGACGCCGACGACTTCATTGGTATCCGACGGATTGATGTTGTCGTGGCGCTCGGTACCTGCGACCCACTCGCCGGCGATCAGGTTCTTGTACTCGATCATGGTCAGCCTTCTGTAAAGAGAAATGCGGTAAAGAAAATTGCGGAATTGCGGAAGAAGCATGCGGCGGCGCAACGAAGAAAAAACGACCTCCGCACCGATGGCAGACGCCAGCATTGCACGGGCGAAACGCCGCCGTCCAATACCTGATTGTGATCGCGCCATTACGTTTCTGCATGCGGCGTCCTTCCATAGCAATCGGGAATGAGCCGATCACAATCAGGTATTAGACATGGCGTGTCGGTCGCGTTAAGTTTTCTGCGCCGACGGATGGAATGCAGCCATCCGAAATCGACCCCGGGACTGAACGCCATGGAGATCCTCATGTGTTCACCTGCGGCCATACCAATGATAATGGAGAAGACAATGCGCATGAGATTGACAGCACTGGCGGCGGCGATCGCCGCCGGCATGATGATGGCGCCGGCAGGCGCGGCATTTGCCGCGGGCGACACCATCAGGATAGGTTTCATCACCGACATTTCCGGCGTGTACGCCGACATCGACGGTCCGGGCGGCGTGGAAGCGATCAAGATGGCGATCGCCGACGCCGGCGGCAGCGTCAACGGCAAGAAGATCGAACTGTCCGTCATCGATCACCAGAACAAGGCCGACATCGCCGCCACCCGTGCGCGCGAATGGTATGACGCCGGTTACGACCTGGTCATCGGCGGCACCAATTCTTCCGCCAGCCTGGCCATCGCCAAGATCGCGGCGGAGAAGAAACGCGTCTTCATTTCTTCCGGCAGCGGCACCACGCGCCTGACCAACGAAGAGTGCAACGCCTACACCGTGCAATACACCTACGACACCATGTCGGTGGCGCGCGGCACCGGCACGGCGATGGTCAAGCAGGGCGGCAAGACCTGGTATTTCCTGACGGCCGACGTGGCGTTCGGCAATTCGCTGGAGAAGGACACCGCCGACACCGTGCGCGCCAACGGCGGCACCGTGCTGGGTGCGGTCAAGCATCCGCTCGGCGCCAGCGATTTTTCGTCCTTCCTGCTGCAGGCGCAGGCTTCCAAGGCGCAGGTGCTGGGTCTGTCGACCGGTGGCACCGACCTGATCAATGCGATCAAGGGCGCCTCGGAATTCGGCGTGTCCAAGACCATGAAGCTGGCCGGCATTTTGATGTTCATCAGCGACATCCATTCGCTCGGTTTGCAGCAGACCCAGGGTTTGTATTTCACCGACGGTTACTACTGGGATCGCACCGATGAATCGCGCGCCTGGTCGCAGCGCTTCTTCGCCAAGACCAAGCGCATGCCAAGCTCGCTGCAGGCCGGCGACGCCTCCGCCACGTCGACTTACCTGAAGGCGGTCAAGGCCACCGGCGGCACCGATCCGGACAAGATCATGGCTTACCTGCGCGAGAACAAGATCAATGACTTCTTCGCCACCAACGGTGTGATCCGTCCGGACGGCCGCATGGTGCACGATATGTTCCTGATGCAAGTGAAGGCCCCGGCGGACTCCAAATATCCATGGGATTACGCCAAGGTGGTGCAGACGATCCCGGGCGATGCGGCTTACATGAGCAAGGCGGAATCGAAGTGTAGTCTGTGGAAATAAAATGTAGATAGATCGAAGCAGTGGTTGCAGAAAACGTCCGCCGTGTGCGGACGTTTTTATTTGCTGTCGCGATTGCTCATTGTTGCAATAGCCATGGCAGTCGCCATAAAAAACCCGCCGGAGAAGGCGGGTTGAACGCACAGCTGAAAAATTTTATACCGGACCGAAACCGAGTGCTTCGCGGAAGCGGTTCTTGGTGTAGACGCCGTCGCGGGTCGGCAGCGCGCGCGGCAATTCGTCGGCTTGCACGAACACTTGCGCCAGCAGCGCGCCGGAACGTGCGTTGATGTCGGCGGCCAGCGACGGCAGCTGCTCCAGCGTGTTGATCGTGACCACCTTGCCGATGCCGCAACCGCGCGCCACTGCCGCCAGGTCGGTGCCGAGGCTGGTGTGGCTGCGCTGCATGCCGGTTTCGCCGAAGTGTCCGTTGTCGATCACGATGATGTTGAGATTGGACGGTTTTTGCGCGCCGATGGTGGCGAGCGCGCCGATGCCCATCAGTTGTTCGCCGTCGCCGGTGATGACCAGTACGGTGCGCTTGGGTTGCGCCAGTGCCAGTCCGAGGCCGACCGCAGCGGCGCCGCCCATCGCGCCCCACAGGTAGAAATTCTCGGGGCGGTCGCCGGCGGCGTAGACGTCATACGTTGCTGAGCCGAGGCCGGTGATGACCAGCGCATCCGGGCAGGCCGCGATCAATTGCTTGACGAAGGCGCGGCGGTCGATGTGTGCAGTGCGTTGATTCGCTTGATTCTGCTGGCTCATTTTCCCTCCCATTTTTTCTTGCCGATCAGGCGTTGGCCGAGCAGCACGCAGACGGCTTCACCACCTTCGAACGCGGCGTCGAAACCGGCCGACACCGTGGCCGCGACTTCTTCCGGGCGGTCGGCGCGCAGCACCGTGATGCCCATCAGTTCGATGGCGGCCTGAGTGGCCTTGCCCATCGGCGATTGCCATTGATTGAATTCGGCCCATTCGCCGCGCATGGTGATGATGGCGAGGAAAGGGAAACGGCAATTGTTCACCAGCGAGAACATGTTGATGCAGTTGCCGACGCCGCTGCTTTGCATCAGCAGCACTGCGCGCTCGCCGCCGAGCCAGGCGCCGCATACGCTGGCGACGCCTTCTTCTTCGGTGGTCAGCACGATGGGGTGCATGCCGGGTTCTTCGTGGACGCGATTGATCACGTGCGAGTGGCCGGCATCGGGCACATAGGCCACCTGGCTGACGCCGCCGTTCTTGAGGATGGAAAAGATATCTTCGCGCCAGGCGTAGAGGTCGTTTTGGGCGCTGCCAGGACTGTTCATGTTTGCTATTCCCCGTTCATTGAGCTTGGATGGGAATAGTAGGGCGCGCCCCGCGCAGGCGTCCAATGCTGAAATTTGTTCGGTCAATCAGTTTTCAGCATAGCTCTCGCGAACGTCCGGATGAGACGTTCGCGAGCAGATCAGTTTGCCAGCCAGGTAGCGCCGGGCCAGTTATCCTGGGCCAGCATTTCCTTGATCAGTGCGCGCAGTTCGGTGACCGCGCAGCGCACCGCAATCGACGAACGTCGCGTCAGCGGCAGCGCCAGCACGATCTTGCGCTGCAGGGTCGGACTGGAGATCGGCGCCACGCTCAGGCGTCCGGCGGCGACGTCGTCGAACACCGCGACGCCGGGCAGGATGGTGTAGCCGAGGCCGCTGAAGACGAGATTTTTTTGCACGTTCATGGCGTTGGTTTCGGCGACCACGTTGAGGTCGATCTCGGCCAGCGCACAAGCCTTGTCGACCAGCAGTCGCAAGCCGTGCGGCTGGCTCGGCAGGATCAGCGGCAACTCGGCGACGTAACGCAGGGCGGCGACGCCGTCGACGGCCGGATTCTTGCCGGGGAGGGAAACCAAGTAGAGGCTTTCGTCGAGCAGCGGTTGCACTTCCAGCACCGAGGAAGGTTTGGGATCGTAGAGCAGCGCCACGTCGACGGCGCCGTCTTCCAGCCACTGTTGCAAGTGGCCGGCGTAAGCGACGGAAATGTTGACGATCAGTTGCGGATACAGCGCACGCAGCCGCGTGATCAGGCGCGCGGCCAGCAGGTCGGTGGTGCTAGGCAGCAGACCGACGGTGATGTTGCCGGTGACCATGCCGGGCTCCGGCACGATCTCGGCCTTGGCAAGATCGAGCTCATGCAGCGCGCGCTTGGCGTGCGTCGCAAGAATCTGGCCGGCGTCGGTCAGTTCCATGCCGCGGCTGCCGCGTTCGAACAGGGTGGTGCCGATGTCTTCTTCCAGCATGCGCAACTGGCGCGAGACGGCGGGCTGGACGATGTGGAGCAACTCCGCTGCGCGCGTGACGCTGCCGGTTTCGGCAATGGCGAGCAGGGCGCGCAATTGTTTGACGTTCAAATGGCCTCCTTGATTTGCTGCGGCCATTGAGGCCGGGCTTATTCTCATGCGTCTGAAGCGCATTGGTCCCGGCGAGTTTAGCACCACTGCAGCCGGCACAGGGAGTGGCGCTCCCTGTGCCGGCTGCCGGTTTTAGTGTGAGAACAGCACCGGCAAGGTCATGCAATTAAGGATGGTTTTGGTGACGCCGCCCAGCAGCACCTCGCGGAAGCGGGTGTGGCCGTAGCCGCCCATTACGAGCAGGTCTGCGCCGGTGTCGGCGGCGAGCGAGAGCAGCGCATTGCCGACGTCCATGTCGGTGGGCTGCTGCAGCACGCTGACCTTGACGCCATGGCGCGCAAGGAAAAGGGCAATGTCCGCGCCGGGTTCCTGGCCATGGACGTCATATTGCTGTTCGGGATTGAACAGCACCACGTCGACATTGCGGGCGCGCCGCAGGAACGGCAGGGCGTTGGTGACTGCGCGGGTGGCTTCCATGCTGCCGTCCCAGGCCACCAGGATGTGGGTGCCGACCTTGTCGAACACGCCGGCATACGGAATCGTCAGGACCGGACGCGCGGTATTGAGCATCACGTATTCCGGCAGGTCGTAGACGTCGCCTGAGTCGCGTTCGTCCGGATCGGTCTGGCTCAGCACCACCAGGTCGGCGTAACGCGCCTGCAGAACCAGTGCGCCGGCCGGGTCGTCTTCGCTAAGGCGGCGTTCGAACGAAACGCCTTCACGGCGCGCTGCTTCTTCAAACTTCTGCAGGTCGCTCTGTGCGCGCTCGCGCAAGGAGTCGATGACGCCACCGATGAAGACCACGCCGTCGGGATAAATGAAACGGGAAATGCCAGTCATCGCTGCGCCCGCCAAGTGTGCTTCGTGGCTCGCGGCCAGTTGTGCGGCCAGACGGATGCGCGCCGCAGCATGCCGGGATTGATCGACATGGACGAGTATGGTTTTGTAAGTCATGAGTTCACCTTGGAGTCGGAAGGCAGGAAAACTGATGCACGACGGCCATCAGCACTTGTCGCCAACATAGCACTGCGGTTGCCGGGCCCTTTTGATGTACGTCAAGCAGAACCGCGTTGCGGCAGCAACCCTGTTGCTGAATTTGTCGCCGGGCAAAAGATGAAAAAGATGCAGAAAAGAAACGCGTTGCGGAAAAATCAAAAAAAGATGCGTAGTATGTGCTTGTTGACCTAAGTCATGGCGCGACGAGCTGCATTCGCTAGCATGGAGATCACCCGAGTCCTCTTGCCAATGCGCCGACCATGCTCCAGACCAAACAATCCTCCGTCTTTTTTCTGGCCAAGGCCGTGATCGTGCTGGCCTGCGGCCTGCTCGTCGCGCTCGCCGCCGTTACCGACTGGCGCGGGCGAATACAGCAACTGAAAGAGGCTGAAGCCACCAGTCGCAACATTTCGCTGGCATTGGCGCGGCACGCTGAAGATACCTTCAGGCAAGCCGATACGACCCTGATTTTCCTGGCAGAACGATTGGAGCATGATGAGCGCAATCCGTCTTCGCTGTACAAACTGGAAACGCTATTGGCCCGGCAGGCAGTCGAATTGCCGCAACTTCACGGCTTGTTTGCCATCGGCCGCGACGGCGAGTGGCTGATTAATTCGCGTCAATTCAAGTCGGGCAATGTCAACAGCGTCGACCGCGAATACTTTCTTTATCATCGTCAGCACGCCGAGTTGACGCCCCACATCAGCATGCCGGTGCAGAGCCGCGCCAACGGTGAATGGATCATCACCATCTCGCGCCGCGTGAATGCCGCCGACGGCAGCTTCAACGGCGTCGTCATGGCAGCGATACGGATCGCCTATTTCAGCAAGTTTTACGAGAGCTTCGATATCGGCAGCGCCGGTGCGCTGATCCTCGCCAGCAATCGCGGCGTCTTGCTGGTACGGCGACCGTTGTTGAACGATTCGATCGGGAAGAGCCTGGCGAACGCGGCGGTATTCCGGGACCATGCAGCCCTCCATGCCAACGGCGTCGCACGCATTCGCTCCGCGCAGGACGGCATCATTCGCATCAACAGTTATCGTCACTTGGAACGTTATCCGCTGTTCGTTGCGGCCGCGTTGTCCGAGCAGGAAGTACTGGCCGGATGGCGTGCGGACGTAACGCTGCATGTCAGCGGCCTGGTGCTGCTGCTGGCGTTGCTCGGCTGGCTGGGAAGCCGCCTGCTGAAGCAGATCGGTTTGCGGGTGGACGCCGAGAACGAAGCCAACCGGGTGCGCGAGCATGTCGAATACCTGAACCGGACGCTGCAGAATCTCGCCATGAAGGACGGCCTCACCAGCCTTGCCAATCGTCGCTGCTTCGACGAAGAGATCGCGCGGGCCTTGCGCCGCTGTGCACGCGACCAGACTGCGTTGGCGTTGATCATGTTCGACGTCGATTTTTTCAAACGCTATAACGATACCTATGGCCATCTCGCCGGCGACGAATGCTTGCGCCAGTTGTCGCAGGCGGTGCTCCAGGCGCAAAAACGCGAGGGTGACCTGGCTGCGCGTTACGGCGGCGAAGAGTTGGTGCTGCTGCTGCCCGATTGCGACGGCGCCGATGCTGCGGTCATCGCGGAAGCAACCCTGGCGCGCGTACGCGCCTTGCAGATTTCACATCAGGGAAATCCTTGCGGGATCGTGACGGTCAGCGCTGGTGTCGCGGTCCTGAGCACGGTCAGCGAAGGGGATACTGCCGAACTGTTGATCGGCAAGGCGGACAAAGCCTTGTATCAGGCAAAATCGAGTGGCCGCGACCGGGTATGCGTCGACAGCCCTGCGGGCAGCGTTGCGCTGGCCTATGCGGCGGGTTGACGTGGTGCGCGGCGCTGATCGCCGGCTATGTTGGAACGCCTTTCCTAACCATTGGTGAACTGCGTTCCTCTCGCCTCAGCTGCGCTCGGGTGCAATCATTTCGGCGTAGTCGTACAACGCGCCGAGAATTTCCTCGCCGCGTTCGTCGACCGACTCCGACAACTGGTCGATTTCCTCGAACAGGCCGTCCAGCGTGCGGGCGCCGCCTGCACCGTTGAACAGACGCGCGGCGCGGTGATCTTCCCAGCGCTGGATTTCTTCCGGCGACAGGGTCTCGGGAAAATTGCGCGCGCGGTAGCGGAACAGTAATTCTTCCAGCCGTGCATCGTCGAAGCTGGTCTTCGCCTGTGACTGCGCCAGTTCCAGCGGCGTCAGTGCGCGCAGTTGCGTGAGCTGCCGGCGGTCGTTGTTGCCGACGAAGCCGCCGTAGAGATCTTCATCGACATCGCTTGGCGCTTCTTTCGGACGCTGGAACACCTTGGCCCAGATCGCACCCATCTCCGGCAATTCCGCGGCCGCCTTGGCGTTCTGCAAGGCCGCGTCGATGTCGAGGTTGAATTCGGCAGCGCGCTGCGGCGTCAGCGTCTTCAGGCTGGCGATCACCATCGGCGACTTGTTCAGGTGGATGGTCTTGACCGGCAGGCGCGTGACGCCTTCGGGCAGGTCGTCGGTCTTGCTGAACATGCGCATGCGGATCGTGTCGGCGTCGAGGCCGGCGAGTTCGCGCGGATCGCGGCTGAGGTCCCAGGCGATCACTTCATTCTTGTTGGTCGGGTGCGTGCCGAGCGGCCACATCACGGCGAGGCAGCCTTGCGCGGCGGGGAACATGCCGGACACGTGCAGGAAGGGTTTGGCCAGCGGCAGGCCGAGTTCGGCGGCGACGCGATCCTTCTTGTGCAGCGCCAGGCAGAAGTCGAACAGGCGCGGCTGCTTGTCCCGTATCAGGCGGGCGAAGGCGATCGTCGCGCGTACGTCGGAGAGGGCATCGTGCGCCGCTTCGTGCAACAGGCCGTTGGCCTTGCTCAGGTGTTCCAGCTTGAAGCTGGGCGTGACGCCGTCTTCCTTCTTCGGCCATTCGATGCCTTCGGGGCGCAGTGCGTAAGTCGTGCGCACGACGTCGAGCAAGTCCCAGCGGCCGCAGCCGTTTTGCCACTCGCGCGCATACGGATCGATCAGGTTGCGCCAGAACATGAAACGCGTGATTTCATCGTCGAAGCGGATGGTGTTGTAGCCGACGCCGATGGTGCCCGGTTCGGACATGGCCTGTTCGATCTGCGCCGCGAACTGGTACTCGGGGATGCCGCGCTCAAGACAGACTTGCGGCGTGATGCCGGTGATCAGGCAGGACTGCGGATCGGGCACGAAGTCGGGCGCCGGCTTGCAGTAGATCATGATCGGATCGCCGATTTCGTTGAGCTCGGCGTCGGTGCGGATGGCGGCGAACTGGGCGGGACGATCGCGGCGCGCCTGGGCGCCGAAGGTTTCGTAGTCGTGCCAGAGGAAGGTGTGATTGGACATCGTGACGGTACAGTGACGGTTCGGTGGTTGCAGCACGGAGGCGCCGGCAGGGCCGGCAAAACTTTCCGCGATTCTAACCGATAGAACCTGTCACCCGGCCGGAGCGTTACTGGACGATGCGCCGTTCGTTCTTGTTAAGGATACCTTGCAGGGTCTTTTGCAGGTCGCCGGTATGGACGGTGGCTGTATTGCCTCCGCCGTATTCGATGTTGTCGATGACCCAGCCGCGCGCGTCGCGCGTGAGGATGACGCGGTCATTCGACTTGAACGGCGCCTGCAGCTTGGCGTCGCTGTAGATCAGTTCGACCGTGCAGACGCCGCTGCTGTCGGCGCTGCTCTGGCTGATCTCGCAGCGCAGCAGTCGATACGTCGAGGCGCCCTTGGGATGGGTGGTGAACAGGTCGCCGTCGACCAGCGGCGGAGTCTGGTTGTCGGTCTGGGCCAAGTGAGCTTCTTCCGCCACCGAGACGTCCTTGAGCAGATCGAACAGCGGCACCGACAGGAAGTGGCGGAAGGTGATCAGTTCCTTCAGCGACAACGCACCGACGGGGCGATTCGACTGGTGGGTCTGGTAGAAACTGTTGACCAGATCCTTGGCCTCCTGCTCGCGGCTGGCGCTGCACGCGGTCGTCGCCAGGGCGACAACCACGATCATCATTTGCCTCATCATTGTGCCGAATTGCTTCACGATCGTTCTCTCCCCGGCGATGGCGGCGCGGGAGATTGCCCGCACGGCAAAGCCATTGCTGTGTTGTCATGTTGTCAGCTTCCCCGTTTTTTCCTCGGGGAAATGCAGCCAGCATGATAAATCAAACGTCGGACTTTGCGTGTGCGTCGCAGCCGTCTGCAGGGATGTTATCGGAAGCGGCGGCGCATTTCTTCAATGTCGCCGGCAGGAGATAAAACCGGCACTTCAGTTGAATTCGTTGATGATGCTGCTGAGGGTGTCGGTGAGATATTCGCGCTGCGACGACTGGTCGCTGCCGAGGAATTCGATGTCGTCGATGCGCCATTGCTTGTCTTCCCTGACCAGCATCAGCTTGTCTTTCCACTTTTCTTCATCTCCTCCGTTGCCGCCCTTGTAGGTGAACCTGACCTGGCAGGCGGCGTGCGCGTCGTCGCTTTCGCAACTGTCGACCTTGAAGGTGGAGGCGCCTTCGAACAGCGAAGTGAACAAGTCGCCGTCCACCAGCGGCGGCACCGGATCGGTGGCGGCAGCGTGGTATTTGATTTCGGTTTCGGAGGCTTGGCTCAGCAGCTTGAACAGCGCCTGCGAGACGAACGGCTGCAACTGTTTCAGCTCGTCCGCGCTCGGGATGCCCGGACTGTGCGTCTTCAGGTGCTGCTGGTAAAAGCCGGAAATCACCTTCTCCTGCAAGTGCGTATCGTCCGGCGGTTCGCCGCAGCCGGCCGCGAGGGCGACCGCCGACAAGGCGGCGAGGCGGGTAAGAATCTTCATGCGCGTGGTCCGGGTATATCGATGTGGAGGTGCAATGTCATTAGTCGGTTAGGTCGGGCAATCGGCATTGCGTTCCCGGTGTTTGCACATTGCGGCAGGATCGCCTGCCGCAATGACAACTTAGCTTGAAGGCGTATTTACTTCGAGCCGCTCAGCAGCGCAAAGTGTTCGACAGTCGGTGCGCCGGCGAAGAACGGGCCGACGATGCCGCGCCATTCGGTGAAGGCAGGCGATTCACGAAAGTCGACGGTATGGTTTTCCAGTGTCGCCCATTGCACCATCAGGAGGTAGCGTTCCGGCGATTCGATGCCCTTTTGCACCTGATGGCCGAGATAGCCCTTGGCCTTGGCGATGGTCTGTGCGACGCCGCGTTGGATGGCTTCGTCGAATTCAGCCTGTTTGCCCGGTTGGATGCGGATGTCGGCAAGTTCCAGAATCATTGTTGTCTCCGTTTGAGCGTGTAATTGAAAGTAAGTGCGTGGTGAAGCGGGGCTTGATTATTACATTTTCCCGCGAGCATCGCGTGAGCACGGTCGCGCGACGGCTGAAAAACTTTCACGCCGGTGCGGCCAAATTGGGGCAGTGCCGGTCCACGGCGGGGAATTCTGCACCGGGACAACGCAAGCCCGGCCGGACGCGCGTTTTTTTTGCGTTTTTCGCTGGTTTAAGGCTCCGGGGCAATTGTCATTTGGACGTTGCGTCAATACACTAGCGGTCATTCCATAACAAGGCGCATCACGGCTTTCAGCCAGTGAACGACCGATAACAACTTCACTCGGAAGGAAATTCATGGCGGGTTCATATTTCCCACAATGGCGTGTGCGCAGCGGCACGTCGGATGGACAAGGACAGGTCATCGCGGCCGACGAACGCCTGCCGATGCCGCAAACGGTCGCCATGGGCGTGCAGCACGTGGTGGCGATGTTCGGTTCGACCGTGCTGGCGCCGCTGCTGATGGGCTTCGATCCCAATCTGGCGATTCTGATGTCGGGCGTCGGCACCTTGCTGTTCTTCTTGCTGGTGGGCGGTCGCGTGCCGAGCTATCTCGGTTCCAGCTTCGCCTTCATCGGCCTGGTGATCGCCGTCACCGGCTATGCCGGACAAGGTCCGAACACCAACCTCGGCGTCGCGCTCGGCGGCATCGTTGCCTGCGGCGTGGTGTATACGCTGATCGGTTTCCTGGTCGGTATCGTCGGCACGCGCTGGATCGAAACCCTGATGCCGCCGGTGGTGACCGGTTCGGTGGTCGCGGTGATCGGCCTGAACCTGGCGCCGATCGCGGTCAAGGGCGTGACCGGCAACAACTTCGACGCCTGGATGGCGCTCGGCACGGTGTTGTGCGTGGGCCTGGTGGCTGTCTTCACGCGCGGCATGATGCAGCGTCTGCTGATTCTGATCGGTCTGCTGCTGGCATACGTGATCTACGCGATCCTGACCAACGGCGCCGGCCTCGGTAAACCGATCGATTTCAGCGCCGTCGCCAACGCCGCATGGTTCGGCATCCCGGGCTTCGCAGCGCCGGTGTTCAAGGCGGAAGCCATGGCCTTGCTGGCTCCGGTCGCGATCATCCTGGTGGCGGAAAACCTTGGCCACATCAAGGCGGTCAGCGCCATGACCGGGCAGAACCTCGACAAGTACATGGGACGCGCCTTCATCGGCGACGGCCTGGCGACTATCCTGTCGGGCAGCGTCGGCGGCACCGGCGTGACCACGTACGCAGAGAACATCGGCGTGATGGCGGTGACCAAGATTTATTCGACGCTGGTGTTCGTGGTGGCGGCGGTGATTGCGATCGTGCTGGGCTTCTCGCCCAAGTTCGGCGCGGTGATCCTGACGATTCCGGGCGCGGTGCTGGGCGGCGTGTCGATCGTGGTGTTCGGCCTGATCACCGTATCGGGCGCGCGCATCTGGGTCGAGAACAAAGTCGACTTCTCCAACAATACCAACCTGATCGTGGCAGCGGTGACGCTGGTGCTGGGCGCGGGCGACTTCACGCTGAAACTGGGCGGCTTCGCGCTGGGCGGCATCGGTACCGCCACGTTCGGTGCGATCATCTTGTATGCCTTGCTGAGAAAACGCGGCGCATAAAGTTGTCGAAATTAAAACGCGGCCTGACGGTCGCGTTTTTACATGCAAAGTTTTACCGATTCAATCTTCGCGAACTTGTCACGTGGTTGCCAAGGACTTGCCAGATTTCCATTGAGCAATGTTCGTGAACTTACTATACTCACGCGTGGCAATTGCTTTGCATCGGAACAGGACCGGGAAGGGGACTGCGATGCGCCAGAAGGAATTGCCTCTTGCCGGCCGCGGCTTATCACTCAAAAAACAGGAACACGCCGTATGAAGATCTCTCTGACACATTCCCTCGCGTTGTTGTGCGTCGCCGCTGCTCCCTTGCTGTCAGGGTGTGATGCGTTGGCGGGCAAGAAAGATTACGCTTATTTCCGCAAGCATCTGGATGAAGCCAAATCGATTTCCGACCAATGCCAGATGAACGGCACCTCCGGCATGTCCAAGGCGCAGATGTCGCAATGCGACGCCGCCCGCGATGCTTACGCCAACCGTAACTACAACTACTAATCGTTCAGAATCGGGCCGCGCGCCTCCATGGCGCCGGCCTTGTCACAAAATTGTCAAAGTCGGCCGGTAGAATCCAGCGTTTTCACGTCGATAGCGCCGCGCCATGCACAATCCCCCGGATACGCCCCAGGCCCTGCACCTGCTGTACGAGCCAGCGGGCTTCATTTGCGCGTTCCGTTTCGACGAGGGCCGCGCCACCCAATTGAAGTGGCATGAAGTCATGGCGCGCAAGATTGCGGCGCCGGCGTTCAGCTGGTTGCACGTCAAGACCGCCGACGTCAAGGTCCGTCACTGGATGGAAACCAGCGACGACATTCCCGAGCACATCGCGGAATTCCTGCTCAGCAGCGACACACACCCCTGCCTGCACACCACCGCCAACGGCGCCTACGGAACGTTGGCCGACCTCAAGATGGAAATCGGCGACACCGGCACCGAAAAGGGCGCACTGCACTTTTTCCTCGACGGCAACCGTCTGCTGACCTTGCGCACGCAGCCGCTGTGTTCGACCAACATGCTGCGCCAGAAGGTGCTCGACGGCGCGCTGTTCGACAACCCGATGGAATTGTTTGCCGAGCTGTTGCGTTGCCTGGCGGACGGCTTTGATGCACGCGTGGCCTCGCTCAACGACAAGGTGGACGACATCGAAGAGTCGGTGCTGTCGGACCGTCGGCCGGAAGACCGCAGCGAACTCAGTGCGATTCGCCGCCAGCTGGCGGAATTGCGGCGTCACATCACGCCGGAGCGGCGCCTGCTGAATCAGCTCAATCGTCTGCGTCCGGCCTGGGTGCCAACCGCCGCGCTGGAAGAACTCAACCACGCGCTCGATGAGCTCAATGAACTGCACCTGACGCTGGAGGCGCTGTATGAGCGCGCCAAGTTGCTGCAGGAAGAAATCGCCTCGCAGATGTCCGAACAGATGAACCGCAACCTGATGGCCTTGTCGATCCTGACCGCGCTGCTGATGCCGGCGACGCTGGTGTCGGGCATTTTCGGGATGAACGTCGCGGGTTTGCCAGGCCTGCACGATGAGGCCTCGTTCATGATGGTGATGTGGGTGATGATGGGACTGGGTGTCGCCACGGTTGCTTTGCTGAAGTGGCTGAAAATCTGGTGATCGCGGATCGTTTCGTCAAATAATATTCATCACATTCGACCCGATTGCGAAGAAATGCACAAAGCGTAATGATGCGCTTTGTGCGATCCAACCGGCTGATTGCCGGTTGACGAGGCCAGGATCAGCAATTTCCTTTTTTTGCCTGCCCTGGTGGGCAATGATAGCGAGGGCCGTCATGACGATCATCGTGGTCATGTTCGCGATGACGTTCTTCACCCCGGCGCCAGCCACCGCGATGCAGCTCCCATCCGCGTGGTCCTTCACGCCATTCAGGGCGGTCATATTCATAGCCGCGGCGCATGCGTTCCCAGTGCCCCTGCACCCATACATGGCGATGGCCATTCCAGTTCCAGTACCCCGGCGCCCATATATAACCGCCGCGTGGCGGAGGGGCCGCTTCATAGCGAGGCGGGGGAGGCGGTGTGCCGATATTGATGTTGACGCTGACTTGTGCCGCGGCCTGACCGGGCAAGAGCACCGTCATGCAGCTGAGGGCGAGTGCGGATGCGTATAAGAAGCGTTTCATGTGGTGACTCTTTTCGATTTTGGGACAATCGCACTATACCGAGAATTCTTCGCTCGCCAACGGATAATGCATTTGATTACATTTGAAATTGCTTCAGCGGAAGTTTGGCTCGGTACCAGAAGCACCTGTCAAAAAAAATCCTTCCGCAAATAACGACGGAAGGATCTTCAATACGCTCTGTGCCATTCAATTTGATCGCCCGCGATGAACCGCGGGCGCTTCCTGCTGACGATCAGTAAGTGCCGATGTAATCGCTCTTGCCGACTTCGACGCCGTTGTGACGGAAGATGTCGTAAGCAGTAGTGACGTGGAACAGGAAGTGCTGGATGCCGTAATGCAGCAGGTAGGCTTCGCCGGTGAAGCGCTTTTCTTTCGGCGTACCGGGACGCAGCACGATTTCACGATCGGCGGCGCCGTCGAACTGTTCCGGCTTGAGGGCTTCGATGAAGGCCAGGGTCTTGTCCAGACGCGCTTGCAGATCGGCGAAGCTGGCTTCGTTGTCTTCGTACGGCGGCACTTCGACATTGGCCAGACGCGCCGGCACGCCCTTGGCGAAATCGGCGGCGATCTGCACCTGGCGGGTCAGGTTCAGCATGTCGGGAAACAGGCGCGCCTTGAGGAAGGCGTCGGCGTCGATGTTCTTTGCGGTGGCATGCGCTTCCGCCTTGGCGAGGATGCCTTTGAGGCTGTTGAGGCCTTGCTTGAAGACGGGTACCGAAGCGTTGTAATAAGAGATGGTCATGTTGCTGTCCTTTGGTGGAGTTGCCTGCATGCGCACCTGCGCATGTCCGGGTTTTATTTTGTATAACTGAGATTGAGCGGACGGAATTTCGAATACAGCCACAGGCCGCAGGCGAACAGCGTGCCGAGGAAGCCGGTGAAGATCAGCGCCATCATGATGCCGACGAACGGCGAGGCGATCAGGCCCATCAGGCCGGTCAGGTGCTGGCCGTTCCAGACGATGGTTTCGGCGCCGAAGAAGGCGAACAAACCCATCAGGATGGCCAGCGGCACCATCGAGAAGGTGGAGGCCACGAACAGGATCTTGTACACCGTGCCGAACGAGAAGCGCTGGATTTGCAATGTTTCAAACATCGTGGACTCGCAAAAAAATGCCGGCGTCCCGGGATGCCGGCGGGAACAATATTATTGGAATGATTATTTGGCGACCCAGCTGTCCTTGAGCGTGACGGCGCGGTTGAATACCGGCTTGCCGGCAACCGAGTCGACGCGGTCGGCGACGAAATAGCCGTGGCGTTCGAACTGGTAGATTGCGCCGGCTTCGGCGGTCTTCAGCGTCGACTCCAGATAGGCGGTGATGACTTCCTTGGAAGACGGGTTCAGCGCCAGCTTGAAGTCCTTGCCGCCGGCGTCCGGATGGGCGTCGGTGAAGAGGCGATCGTACAGGCGCACTTCAGCTTCCAGCGCATGGTCGGCGCTGACCCAGTGCAGGTTGCCCTTGACCTTGTAGTTGGCGCTGCCGGGCGTGCCGCTCTTGCTGTCTTCGAAGTAGTTGCAATGCACGGCGATGACGTTGCCGTCGGCATCCTTGTCGCAGCCGGTGCACTCGACCACATAGCCGTAGCGCAGGCGCACCTTGTTGCCGGGGAATAGACGGAAGTAGCCCTTGGTCGGCACTTCCATGAAGTCTTCCTTCTCGATCCACAGATTCTTGGTGATCGGGAACAGGCGGTGCTCGCTGTCATGCAGCGGATGCGCCGGCGGGTAGACCGGGGCGCTGCATTCGACGCTCTGGCCTTCCGGGAAATTGTCGATGATCAGTTTGAGCGGACGCAGCACGGCGACGGCGCGCGGCGCCTTCGGGTCGAGGTCGTCGCGCAGCGCGCCTTCGAGGATGCTGTAGTCGATCCAGCTGTTGTTCTTGGACGCGCCGGTGCGGTCGCACATCAGGCGGATCGCTTCAGGCGTGTACCCGCGACGGCGCAGGCCGACGATGGTGGGCATGCGCGGATCGTCCCAGCCGCTGACGATGTGCTCATCGACCAGTTGCTTGAGCTTGCGCTTGCTGGTGATGATGTAGGTCAGGTTCAGGCGTGCGAATTCGTATTGATGCGGCAGCGGCTTCTTGAAGAAACCTTCTTCGGCCAGGCGTTCCAGCACCCAGTCGTAGAACGGGCGCTGGTCTTCGAACTCCAGCGTACAGATCGAATGGGTGATGCTTTCCAGCGCGTCTTCGATCGGATGCGCGTAGCTGTACATCGGGTACACACACCACTTGTCGCCGGTGTTGTGATGGGTGGCGTGGCGGATGCGATAGATGGCCGGATCGCGCAGGTTCATGTTGGGGCTGGCCATGTCGATCTTGGCGCGCAGGATCAGCGTGCCGTCGGCGTGCTTGCCGTCACGCATTTCTTCGAACAGGCGCAGCGATTCATCGGCCGGGCGGTTGCGCCATGGCGAGTCGGTCCCGGGTTCGGTCAGCGTGCCGCGGGTTTCGCGCATCTGTTCGGCGTTTTGCTCATCGACGTAGGCCAGACCCTTGCGGATCAGCGCTTGCGCGCCGGCGTACATGACGTCGAAGTAATTGCTGGCGTAGTACAGGTGCGGCTGACCGTTGTGGTCCCAGTCGAAGCCCAGCCATTTGACCGAGTCGATGATGGTGTCGACGTACTCCTGGTCTTCCTTCTCCGGATTGGTGTCGTCGAAGCGCAGGTGGCAGCGGCCGTTGTAGTCGCGCGCCAGGCCGAAGTTCAGGCAGATCGACTTGGCGTGGCCGATGTGCAGGTAGCCGTTCGGCTCGGGTGGAAAGCGGGTCACTACCTGCGGCAGGGCCTGACCCTGCTTGTCGCTGCGTTCGGCATACGTGCCGGAAACCAGGTCGGCTTCGATGATGCCGCGCAGGAAATTGGTGGATGGTGCTGGAGTGTGACCGTTTTTCAGTTCGTTGCTCATGGACGCTTTGTGGGGAGACATATAGGTATAGACAGACATTTTACCGCAGCAAGCGGTGTTGACGGGGTTTTGCGGCGCATTGAAAGCGCTTCCCGCAGGCACACGCCGGGAAATAATTGATTACACCTGATACGGATGCGAATTACCTGCCGTTTTCCTTTGCTGGCAAGCTGTGCTCATCGTCAAGTCCAAGGAGGACGTCATGAAGAAGCTGCTCAAACTCGCCATTGCCGGCATATTGGTCGCCACCTCGCTGTCTGCCTGCATCGTGGTCCCGGTCGGCCCGCCCCACGGCGGTGGTTATTACCGCCATGGGCCGTATTACGGTGGCGGCGGTTATTACGGCGGTCGCTGATCGCCGGCTGCCATTCGCTCCGCGCGGGCGGCGTTTCGTCGCATCGCGCTGTTTTCTTCTTCCGCCGCCGCAGATACTGGAATCCTGATTTGATTGGATCAACAGGAGAATTCCATGTCTGTCGGCTTGCTCAAGACCCTGCATCTGCTGGGCGTCGTGCTGTTTCTCGGCAATATCATCGTCACCGCCTTCTGGAAGGTCATGGCCGATCGCACCCGCGATCTGGCCGTGATCCGCTTCGCCGTGCGCGCGACCAACTGGGCGGATGTGTTCTTCACGTCCGGCGGCGTGCTGTTGCTGGCCGCGGCCGGGCGGGCGCTGGCGGCGCAAACCGGCATACCGGAGCTGCCCTGGCTGCGTTGGTCATATGGCTTGTTTGCGGCGACCGGATTGCTGTGGGTGGGTGTGCTGATTCCCTTGCAACGGGCGCAGGCGAAGCTGCTGGCGCCGTTGCTGCGCGATGCCGAGATTCCTGCGCGCTATTGGCGTCTGGCGCTGGCATGGGCGGTGGCCGGCACGCTGGCGACCCTGCTGCCGCTGGGGATAGTGTGGCTGATGACGGTCAAGCCGTCGCTGTAAATTGCCCGCTGTAAATTATCGCTTGTCGCCGGCCTACATCTGCCGGAACAGGTGTGCAAACAGGCGGCTGACGGCCAGCATCTCGGGCCGCTTGCGCAGCTTCAATGACAGCTTGCCGGCGTCGTCGCGTTGTGCGGCGGCGACTTCGGCAATCTGCACAATGGTGCCGCGATGCACCTGCCAGAAACGCTCGGGGTCGAGTTGCGGGATCAATTCCCTGAGGCTGGTGCGGATCAGCGCTTCGCCGTCGGCGGTGACGACGTTGACGTATTTGTCGGTGGCTTCGAAATACACCACGTCGTCGACCGGAATCAGCCTGATCTGGTTGCCGACGGCGGCGCGAATCATGCGCAGGCGCTCCTGCACCGCGGGTATTCCCGGCGTCAGGCTGCGCAACTGCGCCAATACCTTTTCCAGTCCCTGATCATTCTTATCCTTCAGCCGCGTCTGCAAGCGTGCCACCGAGAGCGCCAGGCGTTCGTCATTGGCCGGCTTGAGCACGTAGTCGATCGCCGCCTGCTCGAAGGCCTGGATTGCATAATCATCGTAGGCGGTCACAAACACCAGCAAGGGGAACCGGCGCTTGTCCGGCCATTCGTCGGCCAGTTCGCGCGCCGCCTCGAGGCCGCTCTGGCCGGGCATCCTGATGTCGAGGAAAAGGACGTCGGGTTGCAGCGCCAGCGCCTGCTCGACGGCCGCCATGCCGTTGGGCGCGATGCCGGCAATCTCCAGCCCGGGCCACAATCGTTGCAACTGCGCGGACAGGGCATCGGCGAGCAGGGCTTCATCTTCGGCAATCAGTGCGCGGACAGGTGGCGACGTAGCTGGCATGGTCGATGGGCTAAGACTAGGTGGGCTCGGTGTAGGACTTCTTGAGAGCGTAGATTGGAATGGTGATCTGCGCGACGGTTCCTTCGGGAATATTGTGCGTCAGCGTCAGCTCGGCCTCAGGTCCATACAAGACAGCCAGGCGCGCGCGAATGTTCTCAAGTCCGAGGTGAGTGCTGTCGGGACGGTTGTAGCTGGCCGTGCTGTTGAGGCCCCTGCCTGTGTCGAACACGCTGATGATCAGCAACTCCTGATGTTTGGTCACGCTGACGGTGCAGTCGCCGCCGTCGATCTTGGGTTCGAGGCCGTGGCGGATGGCGTTTTCGACCAGCGGCTGCAGCAGCATCGGCGCGATGCGCTGGCGTCGCAGCTCATCCGGCAACTGCAAGGTGTAGGTCAGGCGCAAGCCCATGCGCAGCGACATCAGGCCGAGGTAGGCCTTGATCAGGTCGAACTCCTGGCCCAGTGAGGTCTGTTCGCTGCGCGAGGTCGACAGCGTGGCGCGCAGGTAGTGGATCAACTGGTCAAGCATTTGCTGCGCGCGTATCGGTTCACTGGAAATCAGCGTCTGCAGCGTCGCCAGTGTATTGAACAGCATGTGCGGCTCGATTTGCGCCTGCAGCATTTGCAATTGGGCTTGCAGGGCTTGTTTCTCGATGACGACGTTGCGCGCTTCGAGCGCGGCCATTTTTTCGCGATTCCAGTAGAACAGGGTGGCGCCGACGCAGGCCAGCAGGATCAGGACGATCACGCCGATGGTGTTGTTGGCCTGGCCGGTGGTGAAGATCCTGAGCGGATAGCCGAGCAGGGAGCTGGCGATCATGTTGCCGATGACGAACGACAAGGGCGCGAAAATCACCAGCATCAGCAGGAAGCCGGGCTTGTTCGGCTCGTCCTCGCCCCATAGCAGCAGGCGGCCGCAATCGATCAGCACCATCGCCGTGGTGCCGATGCAGATCGAGAACACCAGGTTTTCAACAAAGCCGGCGCCGATTCGCATGAGGTAAGTGACCACCAGCGCACACAGCAGGTTGATGATCATGGTCGGTAGCAGACCGCGCAGCAATTCCGGCGGGATGAGGCGTAAGCGTGAAGCGGGAATGTTCATGAAAAGTTCTGAGTCAATCCGGTAAGTTCTCTGATGACGGAATGGTAACCCGATTCAACGCTTGGAAAGCCGTCCGGCGACGAAGCGTCGGATCGGCTTGATGAAATGCTGTTATCGTGCCGCCGCCCGGCATAGAATGTCGGCACTAAATTCTGCAGGGAGAAATACATGTGGCCTTATCCAAAAGTAACAGCGCATCGCGGCGGCGGCACGCTGGCGCCGGAAAACACGCTGGCGGGCTTCCGCTGCGGCATGGAGCACGGCTTCCGTGCGGTTGAGTTCGACGTCATGCTGACCGCCGACGAGCAGGCCATATTGATGCACGACCCGGTATTCGGCCGCACGTTGCCGGGCGAAGGCAAGGTTGCCGAGCACACGCTGGCGCAATTGCAGCAGCTGGACGCCGGCGGCTGGCATAGCCCGCAATACGCCGGCGAGCCGGTTTGCACCTTGCAGCAGGTGCTGGAGTTCAGCCGTGCCAACGGCATCTGGATGAACATTGAGATCAAGCCGGCCGGCGACGCCTGGGCGGTGCGCACCGGCGAAGTGGCGGGCGAGATTACGGCGCGCTTTTTCGCCGCTGAAATCGCCGCCCATGTGCCGGGGCAGAACGACCGCACGCTGCCGCTGTTTTCGTCGTTTTCGTTCGACGCGCTGATGGCGGCCAAGCGCGTCGCGCCGGGTATCCCGCGCGGCTTCCTGGTCGATCGCATTCCCGCGGACTGGGAAGCGCGTTTGCAGGCGCTCGGTGCGGTGGCGTTGCACACCAGTCACAAGAATCTGACGCCGGAGCTGGCGCAGGCAGTGAAACAGGCGGGATATGGTTTATTCTGCTACACCGTCAACGACCCGGCCCGCGCGGAAGAGATTCTGGGCTGGGGCGTAGATGGATTTTGCACCGACCGCATCGACCTGATCGGCCCGGCATAAAAACCTGCTTTCGATCTTACTGCGAGGCCATGATCCGGCGTCGGGCGGTGCTCGGAATCCTCATGTACTAAAGTACATTCCGGTTCCTGCGCTCCGTCCGCCACCGGCCGATGGCCTCTTGCTGCAGATCGCCAGCAGGTTTAAGCAGAATAAGAGAAACAAAGAGAAACCAGTCAGGGAAGCAAGGAATCATGAAAACCAAGGGCATGCTCAGCATGCTGGCGGCGGCAGCCGCCATTGTCATCACCAGCAACGCCGGCGCACAGGCCGGCAACAGCCAGAGAAAATATACCGACGACAGCATCGTGCGCGACCTCAAGGCCGGCAAGCTGACCGTGCGCGAGGCGCAGATCCTGCAAGACCGGCGCGATCATGCAACGGCAAAGACCGCCGCGACACCGGCGGCAGTTGCACCAAAATCTGGCGCGGCAGCGAAGGCAGGCAAGAAGGCGCACACCACCAAGCCGGCCAAATCGGTAAAGGCGAGTAAAGCTGTCCAGAAGAAAAGCAAGGCGCCTGTCAAGAAATTGACCCGTTCGCATCCCGGGCACGCAACGCAGAAAGCGCATGCTGGAAAAGCCGGTCACGTTGCCAAACAGGCTGCCACACCGGCTGCCAGGCCGCACCACGCAGTCGCGGAAAAAGAACAGCCGAGCAAAACGGCAGGCAAGAAAGACCACGCTGCCACCAAAAAAGCCGAACCAGTCCGCAAAACTGCGGTGAAATACATCAGGTAATTCCTGAATGGATTTCTGGTGCGCGCCGCTTAAACTATGTCAACGCGAATCGGAATCCTGACGTTACAGCAATGACAGGCCGCATGTCAGAGCGGATTCGCCGAATTGACGGGGGACGTGACAAACAATCGTCAGCGAGCTTGTAAGAACCAACTTAAGAGGAAAAGATGAAATTGAATAAATTACTGGCAGCCGTACTCGTCGCCGCTTTCGCCATGCCTGTCCTGGCACAGAATGCTCCTGCCGCAGCGCCTGGCGCTCCTGCAGCAACTGCACCTGCAGCACCGGCAGCCAAGGCGCCGCACGCCAAGCACAAGAAACACGCGAAAAAGCACAAGAAGCACAAGAAACACGCCAAGAAGAGCAAGAACAGCAAGCTGTATCAAGGCGCTTGATTTACCGGAGGGGGTTTTGACCAGGCAAGTCGTGATGGGGATAGGTCGGAGGATTCCGAGACCGGTCTGATTCAGGTTGCAGGTTGATATCGCCATTAACCCGTTGGGAGCAATCCGAACGGGTTTTTTTACGTCTTTTTCCCGATCGGCCGTGTTGACTTGCGGCAAACATCGGGCAAACGTCCAGCAGGCCTTGCCGACCATGATTGCGGGAGGGCTAATCACGTATAATCACGGGTTCACAGCAGCCGGTTTACAACAGCCTTCTCTGCCACATCATTTTTGCACCGTTTTCTTTACAGTCCTAGAACATGAACTCAGCCGAAATCCGCGACAAGTTTCTGAAATTCTTTGAATCCAAGGGACACACCATTGTCCGTTCGTCCAGCCTGGTGCCGGGCAACGACCCCACCTTGTTGTTTACCAACTCCGGCATGGTCCAGTTCAAGGACGTGTTCCTGGGCACCGACAAGCGCAATTACGTGCGCGCCACGTCCGTGCAGCGCTGCCTGCGCGCCGGCGGCAAACACAACGATCTGGAAAATGTCGGCTACACCGCGCGTCACCACACCTTCTTCGAAATGCTGGGCAACTGGTCCTTCGGCGACTATTTCAAGCACGACTCGCTGGTCTGGGCCTGGGAGCTGCTGACCAAGGTCTACGGCCTGCCTGCGGAAAAACTGTGGGCCACCGTCTATGAAACCGACGATGAAGCCTACGATATCTGGCACAAGGTCATCGGCCTGCCGAAAGAGCGCATCGTGCGCATCGGCGACAACAAGGGCGCGCCTTACGCTTCCGACAATTTCTGGCAAATGGCCGACACCGGCCCCTGCGGTCCCTGCTCGGAAATTTTCTACGACCACGGTCCCGACGTCTGGGGCGGTCCTCCGGGGAGCCCGGAGCAGGACGGCGACCGTTACATCGAAATCTGGAACAACGTGTTCATGCAGTTCGACCGCCAGATCGATCCGAAGACCGGCGAAGCCACGCTGACCCCGCTGCCGGCGCCGTGCGTCGACACCGGCATGGGCCTGGAGCGTCTGGCTGCTATCCTGCAGCACGTGCACAGCAACTACGAGATCGACCTGTTCCAGAAACTGATCAAGGCCGCTGCGCGCGAGACCAATGTCACCGATCTGGAAAACAATTCGCTCAAGGTCATCGCCGACCACATCCGCGCCACGTCCTTCCTGATCGTCGACGGCGTCATTCCCGGCAATGAAGGCCGCGGCTATGTGCTGCGCCGTATCATCCGCCGCGCGCTGCGTCACGGCCACAAGCTGGGCCAGACCCAGCCGTTCTTCTACAAGCTGGTCAAGGACCTGGTCGCCGAAATGGGCGCTGCCTATCCGGAACTGCCGGCCGCCGCCGCGCGCGTCGAACAAGTCCTCAAGCAGGAAGAAGAACGTTTCGGCGAAACGCTGGAACACGGCATGAAGATCCTCGAAGCCGCGCTGGCTAAAAACGCCGCCAAGCTCGACGGCGAGACTGCCTTCACGCTGTACGACACCTATGGTTTCCCGCTCGACCTGACCGCCGACATCTGCCGCGAACGCAATGTCGAACTGGATGAAGCCGGTTTCGCCACGGCCATGGAGCGCCAGAAATCGACGGCCCGCGCCGCCGGTAAGTTCAAGCTGGCCGCCGGCATCGAATACAGCGGCGACAAGACCAAATTCGTCGGCTATGACGCGCTGACGCAGCAGGCCAAGGTCACTGCGCTGTACGTTGACGGCAGCGCAGTCGCCAAGGTCGAAGCCGGGCAGGACGCTATCGTGGTGCTCGATACCACGCCGTTCTACGCCGAATCGGGCGGCCAGTCGGGCGACGCCGGCGTGCTCGAAGCCGCCGATGCCCTGTTCGCAGTGGCCGATACGCAAAAGATTCAACCCGACGTGTTCGGTCATCACGGCAGCCTGGTCAAGGGTTCGCTGGCGGTGGGCGACACCGTGGACGCCCGGGTCGACGGCGAGCAGCGCGCGCAAACCATGCGCAATCACTCGGCCACCCACCTGATGCACAAGGCGCTGCGCGAAGTGCTGGGCGACCATGTGTCGCAAAAGGGGTCGCTGGTCGACGCCGACAAGACGCGTTTCGACTTCAGCCACAACGCGCCGATGAGCGCCGATGAAATCCGCCGCGTCGAAGAAATCGTCAATCGCGAAATTCTCGCCAATGTCGCCACAGAAGCAAAGCTGATGGGCTACGACGCCGCCGTCGGCGCCGGCGCAATGGCACTGTTCGGCGAGAAGTACGGCGACGAAGTGCGCGTGCTGTCGATCGGTTCCTCGCGTGAACTGTGCGGCGGTACGCACGTGTCGCGCACCGGCGATATCGGCCTGTTCAAGATCGTTGCCGAAGGCGGCGTTGCAGCGGGCATCCGCCGCGTCGAAGCCGTCAGCGGCGAAGGCGCACTGGCGCTGGTGCAGACCTTGAGCAATCGTGTTGCCGAGGCGGCTGCGGCCCTGAAGGCGCAACCGGAAGAACTGACTCAGCGCATCGCGCAGGTGCAGGATCACGTCAAGGCGCTGGAAAAAGAATTGAGCTCGCTGAAGTCCAAGCTGGCGTCCAACCAGGGTGACGAATTGCTCACGCAAGCGGTCGACGTCAACGGCATCAAGGTGCTGGCGGCGACGCTGGAAGGCGCCGATGTCGCCACGCTGCGCGAAACCATGGACAAGCTCAAGGACAAGCTCAAGACAGCGGCCATCGTGCTGGCTTCGGTCAAGGACGGCAAGGTCAGTCTGATCGCCGGCGTCACTGCCGATGCGACTTCCAAGGTCAAGGCCGGTGAACTGGTCAACTTCGTCGCCCAGCAAGTCGGCGGCAAGGGCGGCGGACGTCCCGACATGGCGCAAGCCGGCGGCACCGATCCAAGCGGTTTGCCGAAGGCGCTGGAAGGCGTCGCGGCCTGGGTCGGCGCAAAAGCCTGAGCGCGGATACGCCCATGAGCGACTTCAAGTTCTGCCCCGTCTGCGCCGCCTCGCTGGTGATGCGCGCCGACGAGCAAGAGGCGGGCAAGCTGCGGCTTGCCTGTCCCGAAGGTCACTGGACCCACTGGGATAATCCCTTGCCGGTGCTGGCGGCGCTGGTCGAGATCGACGGCAAGATGTTGCTGGCGCGTAATGCTGCATGGCCGGAAGGCCGTTTCGCGCTGATTACCGGCTTCATGGAGCGCGACGAAACGCCGGAGCAGGGCATTGCGCGAGAAATTAAAGAAGAAACCGATCTGGATGCCAACCAGATCACCCTGATCGGCGTTTATGAGTTCATGCGCAAGAATGAACTGATCATTGCGTATCACGTGAAAGCCTCGGGCCAGATCAAGTTGTCGCCGGAATTGCTGGAGTATCGCCTGGTGGCGCCACCCGATTTGCGGCCTTGGCCTGCGGGTACGGGATACGCTGTGGCGGAGTGGATGCGGCGGCATGATTTGCCGGTCCAGTTCGTGGAATTCGCCGGCTCATCCACCCCGCTAGTTTCCCCTGCACAACAGTAGTGCGCGAAATACAACATAGTATGTTGCGACGCACCAAGGCGGTTCAGGTTGGAGTAGAATTCTCGAACGATCACTAGGAATTTTTGATTCACAGTATGGTTATTGAATTTCACAGAGAGCTGGATGCACGGGGCCTGAATTGCCCGCTGCCGATACTGAAAACCAAGAAGGCATTGGCCGACATGTCGAGCGGTCAGGTATTGCGCGTGACGGCGACCGACACCGGTTCGGTGCGCGACTTCCAGGCCTTCGCCAAGCAGACCGGCAACGATTTGCTGTCGCAGTCGCAAGAGAATCAGGAATTCATTTTCTTCATGAAGCGTAAATAATTTCGCAGATCAGTTGAAAATAAAAACGCCCGCAATTGCGGGCGTTTTTCATTGGCGTGCCATTCTGGCCACGCCGCGTAAAACAAGTCAGTGGAAGGCGCTGCCGATTTCCGGATGGAAGCTTTCGGCACGTGCGATCGGCCAGTATTTTTCGTAGACCTGGTAACGGTAATTGCCGGTGATCAGGTCGCCCGGTTCCAGGTATTTGAGCATCTCCGACAGCAGCTGGATTTCATGATCGTTGATGCGGTGGACGATGTGGAACGGACGCAGCGCCGAGGTGTGCGGCAAGCCGGCCGCCTGCACCAGTTCCTGCAGTGCGTGCAGCGTGCTCTGGTGGAAGCGGTAGACGCGTTCGGCCTTGTCCGGCACCACCAGCGCACGCGCGCGCGTCGGGTTCTGTGTCGCCACGCCGGTAGGACAGCGGTCGGTGTGGCAGCTCTGCGACTGGATGCAGCCGAGCGCGAACATGAAGCCGCGCGCCGAGTTGCACCAGTCGGCGCCGAGCGCCAGCGTACGGGCGACGTCAAAGGCGGTGATGATCTTGCCGCTGGCGCCGATCTTGACGCGGTCGCGCATGCCGATGCCGACCAGCGTGTTGTGCACCATCAGCAGGCCTTCCTGCAGCGGCATGCCGACGTGGTCGGTGAACTCCAGCGGCGCGGCGCCGGTGCCGCCTTCAGCGCCGTCGACGGTGATGAAGTCGGGCACGATATTGGTTTCCAGCATGGCCTTGGCGATGCCGAAGAATTCCCAGGGATGGCCGACGCACAGCTTGATGCCGGTGGGTTTTCCGCCCGACAGCGTGCGCAGTTTTTCTATGAATTGCAGCAAGCCGATCGGTGATGAGAACGACGAGTGCACCGCCGGCGAAATGCAGTCGACACCCATCGGGATGCCACGCGTGGCAGAGATTTCCGGTGTGATCTTGGCCGCCGGCAGCACGCCGCCGTGGCCCGGCTTGGCGCCTTGCGACAACTTCACTTCGATCATTTTCACTTGCGGCGCGTTGGCCTGGACTGTGAATTTTTCTTCGTCGAAACTGCCGTCCGGATGGCGGCAGCCGAAATACCCCGAGGCGATCTGCCAGACAAGGTCGCCGCCGAATTCGCGGTGATAGGCCGAAATGGATCCTTCGCCGGTGTCATGCGCGAAGTTGCCTTTTTTTGCGCCTTGATTGAGCGCGCGGATGGCGTTGGAAGACAGCGAGCCGAAGCTCATCGCCGAGACGTTGAAGACTGACATCGAATACGGTTGCGCGAGTCCTGCGCCGACGGTGACGCGGAAGTCGTGGCTGGCGATCTTGGTCGGCGACAGCGAGTGGCCGATCCATTCGTAGCCGGCCAGCTTGACGTCGAGTTCGGTGCCGAACGGGCGGCTGTCGACGTCCGCCTTGGCACGCTGGTAGACCACGCTGCGCTTCTTGCGTGTGAATGGCGCGCCGTCGTTTTCACCTTCAAAGAAATACTGGCGGAGTTCCGGACGGATCGCTTCGAACATGAAGCGGAAATGGCCCATCAGCGGATAGTTGCGCAGCACTGCATGGCGGCGTTGCACGATGTCGCGCACGCCGATCACACTCAGCACCAGCGGCGCTGCGGCCCACCACCAGCTGACCATATGGTCCGAGGCGAGGATGGCCAGCGCCAGCGTCAGAAAAATCATGAACCACAAGATCAGGTAACGAGTTGCCCACATACCAGCGTCCTTTTTGTTGTTTGTCAGGCGGTGTTGGGATTCTACTGCTGCCAAGGTGGCGGTATGGGTCGAAAAGAATGGTGTTTACGGCAATCACTGCCGCTTCAGATGTGCGCCAAGTTGGTGCGTTGTCATGCTGACGCATCGGCCGCAAAGCGGCACGGGTATTGCTTTCTGGATATACATACTCAAGAGTTTGTGCTGGGCCTGCTCCGGCGGGGCGGATCGTTGAGTGGCATTGTTATTGCTTATTGTGATCAAAAAAAGCACGCACCACTACTTAGGCGTCGTGTAGTCCGCTACATCAATTGCTGTTTCCATTGGTTTTCCGTTCGTTCCCTTTCGTTGTTGCCGTCTGGCATTGATTGTGTAACCCATTTATGAAGATCGTCGCTTCCGTGATTCCGCCTGACAATGCTGCCGCCATCACGTCCATTGCCAGGCCACCGCGCTTGCTTGAAACCTTGTTGGCCAATCTGGACGGCATGGTGTATCGCTGCCGCGACGACGAAGAATGGACCATGGAATTCGTCAGCGAGGGCTGTCTGGAGCTGACCGGTTACCAACCCGAAGACCTGCTGTTCAATCACCGTATCTCGTACGAAGATATTACCCATCCCGACGATCGCGAAAAGGTGCGCCAGACCATCCAGTCCTGCCTGGACGGTAAGCGCCGCTTCGAGCTCGAATACCGCATCGTGCGCGCCGACGGCGAAATGCGCTGGGTGTGGGAGCGCGGCGTCGGCATCTACAATGCCGCCGGAACGCTGGATGCGCTGGAAGGCTACGTGCAGGATGTGACCGCACGCAAGGAGGCAGACCAAGCCTTGCTGGAAGCGGAGCGGCGTTACCGCAGCATCTTTGAAAACGCCATCGAAGGCGTGTTCCAGTCGACCCCGGACGGCGGCTACATTGCGGTCAACCCGGCGCTGGCGCGCATCTACGGCTACAAGTCGGCAGATGACCTGATCGTCAGCCTGCGCGACATCAAGCATCAGCTGTATGTGGAGCCGGAGCGCCGCACTGAATTCATGCGCATGATGGCCGACTTCGGTTCGGTGTCGAACTTCGAATCGCGCGTCTACCGTCGCGACGGCGAGATCATCTGGATCTCCGAAAACGCACGCGCCGTGCGCGACGAGGCCGGCACCCTGATGTTTTATGAAGGCACCGTCGAAGCCATCACCGAACGCAAGTTGTACGAAGCCGAAATCCGTCATCAGGCCACGCATGATGCGTTGACCGGGCTGCCCAACCGCACCATGCTGCACAGCCACTTGCAGCGCGCGATCCAGAGCACGCGGCAAAAGGGCACGCTGACGGCGGTGGTGTTCGTCGATCTCGACCAGTTCAAATTCATCAATGACAGTCTCGGTCATCAGGTCGGAGACGAACTGCTCAAGACCGTGGCTCAGCGGCTGGTGTCCTGCGTGCGGGAAACCGACATGGTGGCGCGTCAGGGCGGCGACGAATTCGTGCTGGTGCTGCAGAATCAGCCAGACGAAAACCGCATCACCGAAGTCCTGCAGCGCATCCTGACCGCCGTGGCGCGGCCGTGGGTGGTAGGTGATCGCGAATTCCACGTCACCTGCAGCATCGGCGTGAGTCGCTGTCCGACCGACGGCCGCGATGTCGAAACGCTGCTCAAGAACGCCGATTCGGCCATGTACAAGGCCAAGGAGCTGGGGCGCAACAACTTCCAGTATTTCGCCGGCTGGATGGACGCGCAGGTCAGCAATCGCCTGGAAATGCTGGTCAGTCTGCGGCGCGCGCTCGACCGCGATGAATTCAAGCTGTATTACCAGCCCAAGATCAGCCTGGCCAGCGGTCGCATCATCGGCGCCGAGGCGCTGATCCGTTGGATCACGCCGGACCAGGGCATGGTGCCGCCGGACCGTTTCATCCCGTTTGCGGAAGAAGCCGGCCTGATCGTGCCGATCGGCGAATGGGTGTTGCGTACCGCCTGTGCCCAGAACAAGGCATGGCAGGACGCCGGTCTGGTGCCGATTCCGGTGGCGGTGAACCTGTCGCCGCGCCAGCTCGACCAGAATCTGCCCGAGTTTGTGCGCCAGGTGCTGGCCGAGAGCTGCCTCGCCGCCGCTTGGCTGGAGCTCGAAATTACCGAAAACGTCGTCATGAAGGATGCCGAAAAGACCGTCGCCACGCTCAATGCACTCAAGCGCCTGGGTTTGCAGGTGTCGGTGGACGACTTCGGCACCGGCTATTCGAGCCTGAGCTACCTGCGCCGCTTCCCGGTGGATGCGCTGAAGATCGACAAGTCCTTTGTGCGCGATATCGCCCGCGACGCCGATAGCGCGGCGATCGTCAAGGCGGTGATTTCTCTGGGCCACATCCTCAACCTGCGGGTGATCGCCGAAGGGGTGGAAGACCAGGAGCAATACAACTTCCTGTTGGAAAACGGCTGCGACGAGGTGCAGGGTTATCTGCTCGGCAAGCCGATGCCGGCGGAGGATTTCACGCGCCGGCTGGAGCTGGAAAAGAAGGCGGCCGGCTGACCCGGCCAACCGCGCGGCAGCCGGGACTTGTTGCCTTTCAGTTACGTCGCCAATACTGTCTGACTGCTGCAACGCTGCGCGATTGAGACGACAACCGTCCGGACCTTTGTGCTAAACTCCGCGCAGTATATTTTGCATTTTGCCTCCGGCCACCCGAAAACTCAGCTCGGCGCCGCCTGCAAGGTCAAAAGTTGAAATGGTGCGAGAATCTGGGAACTCAAGATTCTGTGTTCGCAACCAAGCCTTATTTTCCCGCTCATCTTCAACCTCCTATAAATCGAGCGCCGGGAAGCAGCACCAACAGCATCAGGCAGCATATTCAGGTTCGACAACCTGGCAGCACCGTTGGCGCTGTGATGAAACTCAACCCGCGCAGCCAGGCTTCGTATAGTCCGTATCTCCGATATATCGAATAGTCAGCCGCGAACTTTTATTAAACAAGCCGCACACGAGTCGTACATGAATACTATTGAGGCCAAGAAAGTCCTCGAAACAGCATTGCTATGTGCCCACGAGCCATTATCAATCAACGAACTGAAGAAACTTTATGTCTCAGGTGACGATGCCGTCAGTGAAATAACTGCGGACATCATCCGGCAGATGCTGGAAGAACTGCGCGAAGACTGGATCGACAAGGGCGTGGAAGTGGTCAGCCTGTCGACAGGCTGGCGTTTCCAGAGCCGGGCCGACATGAAGGTCTACCTGGATCGCCTGAATCCGGAAAAGCCGCCGAAATATACCCGCGCCACGCTTGAAACCCTGGCCATCATTGCCTATCGCCAGCCGGTCACCCGCGGCGACATCGAAGAGATTCGCGGCGTGACGGTCAGTACCCAGACCGTCAAGTTGCTGGAAGACCGCGCCTGGATCGAGGCCATCGGCCATCGCGACGTGCCAGGCCGCCCGGCGCTGTTTGCGACGACCAGGAAGTTCCTCGACGACCTCGGTCTGACTTCGCTGGATCAGTTGCCGCCGTTGAAGACCGTGACCAAGGACGGTGTAGTCGATCCGGGTGCATTGCTGGAATTGCAGGCGCTGGAAGCAGGCATGCAGGCCGATCTGCTTGCCCAAGGCGAAGCGGAGGCTGCTGCTGCTGCTGCTGCTGCTATTCCCGCCGCCGGCGAATCTGCTGAATCTGTCGACGCGGCCGAGATTGCCGAAGTTGCCGACGGCATTGCCGTGGAACTGACGACCGAAGAAGTTGCCGAACCGGCTGAGTTCGCCGACGAGGCGGATGCAACGGATGTAGCCGAAGCCGCCGATGTGGCTGAAGAGACGGTTGCCGGAGCTGCCGTGGAAGAAATTCCCGGAGAAGACATCGAGAATGACGTGGATGCCATCGCACCAAGCGTCGCCAATCACGAAGAAGCGCAGGCTGAAAGCCCTGCTTCTGCTGAAGACATTCACACCAACGACCCCGCCTCCGGCCACGCAAGTGACGCCGCGCCCGGTCTGAATAACCGCGATTCAAATAATGAAACCATCTAGTTCCAATGATGATCAGCAGGTAGACCTGCTCGGCGCCGCAGCCGATAACGCCACCGCTGCCAAGCCGGTCCGCAAGCGCACCAAGAAAGTTGCGGCGGAAGACGTCGTCGCCGAAGTAGCGCCGGCCGAAAAGCCCGCCAAGGCGCCGGCCAAGCCGCGTGCCAAAAAGGTCGTCGCTGCGGAAGCGCCGGCTGAAACGGCTGCGCCTGCGCCGGTCGCAGCTGATGCCGCCGCCGATGCGCCCGCGCCGAAGAAGCGTGCGCCGCGCGTCAAGAAGGTGGTTGCCGATGCCGCTCCGGTCGCCGAGGCCGTTACCGCAGAAGCTCCCAAAGTCATCGTCACCATTGGTGAAGAAGTCACTGCCGCGCCGGTCCTGCTCGATGCGCCGACCGACAGCGCCCGTACCAAGCCTGCACGCCGTGGCGTACGCGGACCGCGCGCTTTGCGCAACAATCGCGCCGCGCAGCGCGCCGCTGAAGCCGGTGAAGGCGAACAACACAATACGGTTGCAGGCGACGAGCAGCCGGTTCAGGCAGATGCCAATGCGCCGGTTCCTGTGGCCGACCAGGCCATGGCGGAATCGCGCCGCGACGGTCAGGGGCAGGATCGCAATCGCCAGCAAAAAGGCAAGAAACCATTCGCCAAGGGCGGCAAGCCAAAAGCGCCGCAACTGGGTTTGCGTTCGCATGACGCCGGCGACGACGTGTTTTCGTTCGTCACCTCCGACGCCTACGACAAGGAAGACGGCGCCCGCAGCGGCGCGCGCGGCACGCATCAGCTGCGCGGCAAGAACGGCCGCCGCGACCTGACGTCGGAAGACGACGCGCCCAAACTGCACAAAGTGCTGGCCGATTCCGGTCTCGGTTCGCGCCGCGACATGGAAGAGCTGATCGTGGCCGGCCGCGTGTCGGTCAACGGCGAGCCTGCCCATATCGGTCAACGCATCCTGCCGACCGACCAGGTCCGCATCAACGGCAAGTTGCTGCAGCGCAAAGTCAGCAAGAAACCGCCGCGCGTACTGGTGTATCACAAGCCGGCCGGCGAAATCGTCAGTCATAACGACCCCGAAGGCCGCGCGTCGGTATTTGATCGCCTGCCAAACATGAAGGCGGCCAAGTGGCTGGCCGTCGGTCGCCTCGACTTCAACACCGAAGGTTTGCTGTTGTTTACAACCTCCGGTGATCTGGCAAACCGCCTGATGCACCCGCGCTACAACATCGAGCGTGAATACGCCGTGCGTACGCTGGGCGAGCTGGAGCAAGGCATGCGCCAGAAGCTGCTGCACGGCGTCGAGCTCGATGACGGCGTGGCGCAGTTTTCCAAAATCGCCGACGGCGGTGGCGAAGGTGTCAACAAGTGGTATCGCGTGACTATCGGCGAAGGCCGTAACCGCGAAGTGCGCCGCATGTTCGAAGCCATCGGCCTGACCGTGTCGCGCCTGATTCGTACCCGTTACGGCGTCATGACGCTGCCGCAAGGTTTGAAGCGTGGTCGTTGGGAAGAACTGGAAGAAAACGCCGTGCGCACGCTGCTGACGGTGTGCGGTCTGGAAAAAACAGGCGGCGCCGAAGCGCCGTCGGGCAAGTCCAAAGGCGGCGGCAATCGCAACGGCGATAATCGTGGCAACAGCGACAATCGTGGCAACGGCGACAGCCAGCCGCGCAGCAACGCCAACGCCAATCCGATGCAGCCACGTGGTCCGCGTCGCGACCAGCAACCGTCCTGGCAAGGTCAAGGGCAGGGGGCGCGTCAGGGTCAAGGCCAGGGTTCGCGTCAAGGACAGGGGGGGCGTCCGCAGAGCAACAAGCCGCGTCAGCCTGACCCGTTGCAGACGGCGCTGGGCTTCCCGGATGCCGGTCAACGTCGTCATAACCGCCCGCAACGCAATGGCGGCGGCGGTGGCGGTGGTGGTATGCCCGGGCAAGGGATGGGCGCGGGCGGTCAGCAGCGTCGTCGACGCGGATAAGTCTTTGATTGCTCGGGAATTTCTTTTTGGAAATATCGGGCTGTCTGCGGTATGTCCGGCAATCTTGAATTGCCGGACATACCGTAATCGGTTATAATGCGCAAGTTAACGGGGGTGTCTTCACGGCGAAATACATCGTGAAGCGGTCTGTAGTTGAATAAACGATAAGAACGATGGGCAGATGCCCATTTTTTTTTTGCTGAACAAATTGACGTGTCTGTGCTGGCTGTTTGAAATGCGCAGAACGAAGCGCGGAGAGATTTCCTTGCAATTGCTGGATCTGATTGAAACCACCCTGTCGGGCATGGGCTACGAACTGGTCGACCTCGAGAAAGCGGACCGCGGTCTGGTGCGCGTGTTTATCGATTTCCCGTTCGCCGACGCCGACAAGGGCCCGATCACGGTCGAGGATTGTGAAAAAGTCACGCATCAGCTGTTGCACGTGTTTACAGTCGAAAACGTCAACTACGAACGGCTGGAAGTGTCATCACCCGGGCTTGATCGCCCGCTGAAGAAGCTCAGCGACTATGTGCGCTTTGCCGATCAGGAAGCAATCGTCAAGCTGCGCATGCCGATGCCGGGCGCAGCCAACCGCAAGTCGTTCCAAGGCATCTTGCGGGTGCCCGAGGGCGAGAATTTAAAACTGGAATTTGAAGCAAACGATGGGTCGGCAGCGTTGTTGGACTTTACGCTCGCCGATGTGGATAAGGCACGCCTGGTGCCGAAAGTGGATTTTAGGAGTCGCAAAGCATGAGTCGCGAAGTTTTGTTATTGGTCGATGCGCTGGCGCGCGAAAAGAACGTCGATAAGGATGTGGTCTTCGGAGCACTGGAGCATGCGCTCGCGCAAGCTACCAAGAAACGCTACGAAGGCGAAGTCGACATCCGCGTGTCGATCGACCGCGAAAGCGGCGAATTCGAATCGTTCCGTCGCTGGCACGTGGTGCCTGACGAAGCAGGTTTGCAATTGCCCGACCAGGAAGTTTTGCACTTCGAAGCCAAGGAACAGATTCCTGACATCGCCGTCGATGAATACATCGAAGAGCCGATCGAGTCCGTGGAATTCGGTCGCCGTTTTGCCCAGGACACCAAGCAAGTGGTCCTGCAGCGCATCCGCGACGCTGAACGCGAACAGATCCTGGCTGACTTCCTCGAGCGCGGCGATTCGCTGGTGACCGGCACGATCAAGCGCATGGAACGCGGCGACGCCATCGTCGAATCCGGCAAGATCGAAGCCCGCCTGCCGCGCGATCAGACCATTCCAAAGGAAAACCTGCGTATCGGCGACCGCGTCCGCGCCTATATCCTGCGCATCGACCGCAATGCACGCGGTCCGCAAGTGATCTTGTCGCGCAATGCGCCTGAATTCATCATGAAGCTGTTCGAACTGGAAGTTCCGGAAATCGAACAAGGCTCGCTGGAAATCAAGTCGGCTGCACGCGACCCGGGCGTACGCGCCAAGATCGCGGTTTTCACCAGCGACAAGCGCATTGATCCTATCGGCACCTGTGTCGGCATGCGCGGTTCGCGCGTGCAGGCCGTGACCGGCGAACTGGGCGGCGAACGCGTCGACATCGTGTTGTGGTCGGAAGATCCGGCGCAATTCGTCATCGGCGCGCTGGCTCCGGCCAACGTCAGCTCGATCGTCGTGGATGAAGAAAAGCACGCCATGGACGTCGTCGTCGACGAAGAAAACCTGGCGATCGCTATCGGTCGCGGCGGCCAGAACGTGCGCCTCGCAGCAGAGCTGACCGGCTGGCAGATCAACATCATGACGGCGGAAGAATCGGCCGACAAATCGGCGCAGGAAACTGCCGCGACCCGCATCCTGTTCATGGAAAAGCTGGACGTCGATCAGGAAGTCGCCGACATCCTGGTGGAAGAAGGTTTCGCCAGCCTGGAAGAAATCGCCTACGTGCCGATCAACGAAATGCTCGAGATCGAATCCTTCGACGAAGAAACCGTCAACGAACTGCGCAACCGCGCGCGCGATGCACTGGTGACCGAGGCGATCGCCTCCGAAGAAGGTCTGGAAGGCATGGACGAAGAACTGATCAATTTCGAAGAAATGGATCGTGTCGTTGCCGGCAAGCTGGGCCTGGCGGGTGTCAAGAACGTGCCTGCTTTCGCCGCACTGGCGTACGACGAGTTCGGCGCGATCCTGGCCCTTTCGGCCGAGCGCGCGCGCCAACTGATTGAGAATGAATTTGAAGATGTGACCGACGATGAAATGAAGCTCATCGATGCTAAATACGACGAGCGTGCCAAGGCACTGCAAGCCAAAGCATGGGCCACCGTGGAAGCAAAGCAGTAAGCCTCCAGGACCACATCATCGCCGAGCCACATAGAAAAGAGGACTGAATGGCAAGTAACAACGTAGCCCAATTTGCCACCGAGCTGAAAATGCCGGCGGATTTGCTACTGACCCAGCTGCGATCTGCAGGAGTTGAAAAAAGCTCCGAGTCCGATCCTTTGTCAAAAGAAGACAAGGACCGTTTGCTGGAGCATCTGCGCCGCGTGCGCGGAGCAGCTCCGGAAGGCGAGAAGAAGAAAATCACGCTGACCCGCAAGGAAACGACCGAAATCAAACAGGCCGATTCCACGGGCAAGTCACGCACTATCCAGGTGGAAGTGCGCAAGAAGCGCACCTTCATTAAGCGCGATGAACCGACTGCGGACGAAACCGGCAAGCCGGCAACTGTTGCGCCTGAGTCGACTGAAGCCGAGCCAAGCGCGGAAGAAGCGCGTCACCAGGAAGAGCTGATCGCCCGTCAGGAAGCTGAATTGCGCGAGAAGCAGGAACGTCTGGCGCAACTCGAAGCCGAGCGCGCTGCGGAAGCCAAGGCGGCCGAACTGGAAGCGCAGAAGGCTGAGCAGGAAGCCAAGCAAGCGGCTGAAGAAGAAGCTCGTCAAGCTGCTGCAGAAACTGCCGACAAGGCCAAGCCGAGCGCCGGTGCTGCTGCTCCTGTAGCGAAATCGGCAGAAGATGCCGCCGCTGAGGAAAAGAAGCGCGCTGCCGCCGAAGAAGCCAAGAAGAAGGTTGCCCAGGTCGCCAAGGAAGCCTCTGAACGTGCAGCTGCCGCCGACCGCGCCCGCAAGGTCGTGGAAGACGAAGTCGCCCAGATCAAGGCCATGATGAATGCGCCGCGCCGCGTGATCAAGGCTCCCGAGCCTGCGCCGGTCGCTGCCACTAAGACTTCCGAAGGTACGCTGCACAAGCCCGCCGACAAGAAGCCTGGTGAAAAGAAAGACGACAAGAAGGCGCCGGTTGCAGTCGACAAGAAGTCGATCAAGTCGGCCAACGTCTCGTCGACATGGCAGGACGACGCCAAGAAGCGCGGCACCGGCATGAAGACGCGCGGCAACACCGGCACCGGTGGCCGCGATGGCTGGCGTGCAGGTCCGAAGGGCCGCCGCAATTCGCATCACGACGACCACGAAAGCAATTTCCAGGCGCCGACCGAAGCAATCATCAAGGACGTCCACGTCCCTGAAACGATCACCGTCGCCGAGATCGCCCACAAGATGTCCGTCAAGGCTTCCGAAGTCATCAAGCATCTGATGAAGCTCGGCCAGATGGTCACCATCAACCAGGTGCTGGACCAGGAAACCGCCATGATCGTGGTGGAAGAAATGGGCCACCGTGCGCATGCTGCCAAGCAGGATGATCCGGAAGCATTGCTGGAAGAGGGCGTTGAGCATCCTGACGCAGAACTGCTGGCGCGTGCGCCTGTGGTTACCGTCATGGGCCACGTCGACCATGGTAAGACATCGCTGCTGGATTACATCCGACGTGCGAAGGTTGCTTCCGGCGAAGCCGGCGGCATTACCCAGCACATCGGCGCGTACCACGTGGAAACACCGCGCGGCATGATCACCTTCCTCGACACCCCGGGCCACGAAGCGTTTACCGCCATGCGTGCCCGCGGCGCCAAGGCAACCGACATCGTGATTCTGGTGGTTGCCGCCGACGACGGCGTGATGCCGCAAACCAAGGAAGCGATCGCTCACGCGAAGGCCGGCGGCGTGCCGCTGGTCGTGGCGATCAACAAGATCGACAAGCAGGGCGCCAATCTGGACCGCGTCAAGCAGGAACTGATTGCCGAAGGCGTCGTGCCGGAAGAATACGGCGGCGAAGCGCCATTTATCTCCGTGTCCGCGAAGACCGGCGAAGGCATCGATTCGTTACTGGAAAACGTGCTGCTGCAAGCCGAAGTGCTGGAATTGAAAGCCGCCATCAACGTCCCGGCCAAGGGTCTGGTCATTGAAGCCAAGCTCGACAAGGGCCGTGGTCCGGTCGCGACGATCCTGGTGCAGTCCGGCACCCTGAAGCGCGGCGACGTCGTGCTGGCGGGTTCGGCTTACGGCCGCGTCCGTGCGATGCTGGACGAAAGCGGCAAGAGCATCACCGAAGCCGGTCCGTCGATCCCTGTTGAAATTCAGGGCCTGACAGAAGTGCCGAGCGCGGGTGAAGAAGTCGTGGTCATGTCCGACGAACGCAAGGCGCGTGAAATCGGCCTGTTCCGTCAAGGCAAGTTCCGCGACGTCAAGCTGGCCAAGCAGCAGGCGGCGAAGCTGGAAAACATGTTCGACCAGATGGCCGAAGGCGAGGTCAAGAACCTGCCGATGATCATCAAGACCGACGTGCAAGGTTCGCAAGAAGCGCTGGTGCAATCGCTGCAAAAACTGTCCACCGCCGAAGTGCGTGTTCAGGTGGTGCATGCAGCGGTCGGCGGCATTTCCGAAAACGACGTCAACCTCGCGGTGGCATCGAAGGCGGTCATCATCGGCTTCAACACCCGTGCCGACGCGTCTGCCCGCAAGCTGGCCGAAGCCAATGGCGTGGACATCCGTTACTACAACATCATTTACGATGCCGTGGATGAAGTGAAAGCGGCGATGTCGGGCATGCTGTCGCCGGAGAAGCGCGAACAGGCCCTGGGTCTGGTCGAGATTCGCCAGGTGTTCGTGGTCAGCAAGGTCGGCTCTATCGCCGGCTGTTACGTCCTCGAAGGTCTGGTCAAGCGCGGTTCGCAAGTCCGTCTGCTGCGCAACAACGTGGTGCTCTGGACCGGCGAGCTGGATTCGCTCAAGCGCTTCAAGGACGACGTCAAGGAAGTCAAATCTGGCTTCGAGTGCGGTCTGTCGTTGAAGAACTACAACGATATCCAGGAAGGCGATCAGCTGGAAATCTTCGAAGTGCAGGAAGTCGCGCGTACTTTGTAATTCTCTCCGTCGTCACGAGGGCGGGTGTCTGCGCAGCAAACACCCGCCTTGTTTCATTCAACAGCAGCACAGAATTTTTATGCCGTCCCGCTTTGGCGAGCCGGCCGAGGTCAGTAATCCAGCATGGCAAAACACAGCAAATCCATTCCCGGGCGCGGCTTGCGCGTCGCCGACCAGATCCAGCGCGATCTGTCGGAAATCATTGCATTCGAGTTGAAAGACCCGCGTGTGGGGATGGTCACGATCACGGAAGTGCAAGTGACACCGGACTATGCGCATGCCAAGATTTTCTTTACGACCTTGAAGGACGACAAGCAGGCGATCCAGGATACGGTGACCGGCCTCTCGAAGGCGTCCGGTTTCCTGCGTGGACAATTGGGCCGCCGTTTGACGATCCACACCTTGCCCGAATTGCATTTCGTGCATGACAACTCGACGGCGCGCGGCATTGAAATGTCGCGCCTGATCGACGAGGCCAATGCCACCCGCGCCAAGGATGCCGACGAGAGTTGAGCTCGCAGCGGCGTTATTGCGCCGCTTAACCGCACGCCAGTAATCATCGCCGCATCGTTTCAAGACGCATCGATTCAAGAAATTCCCGGACTACACAATCATGGCGCAATCATCGCCCCAACCCTCCCGGCCGCCAAGAGCGCCGCGCGTGCCTGTGCATGGCGTGCTGCTGCTGGACAAACCGGTCGGCTGGTCCAGCAACGATGCCTTGATCAAGGCCAAGCGTTTGCTCAATGCCTTGAAGGCGGGGCATACCGGCACGCTTGATCCGTTCGCGACCGGTTTGCTGCCGTTGTGTTTCGGCGAGGCTACCAAGTTCTCGCAGGATTTGCTGGAAGCCGACAAGACCTATGAAGCCGTGGTCCATTTCGGCATCGTCACCAACACCGGCGACACCGAAGGCGAAGTACTGAGCACCAAGGCAGTCGACGTCACGCCGGAACAGATCGAAGCGGTGCTGGAGAAATTCCGCGGTCCGATCTCCCAGGTGCCACCCATGCATTCCGCGCTCAAGCGCGACGGCAAGCCGCTGTACGAATATGCCCGCGCCGGCATCACGCTGGAGCGCGAGGCGCGCCAGGTGACGATCCATCAGCTGGAACTGCTGTCGTATGAAGCGCCGTTCCTGCGCATCCGCGTGATGTGCAGCAAGGGCACTTACATTCGGGTGCTTGGTGAAGACATCGGCGCGGAGCTCGGTTGCGGCGCGCATTTGAATCAATTGCGGCGCACCGGCGTCGGCGCGTTGACGCTGGAGGGCAGCGTGACGCTCGATGAATTCATCGCGCTGGAAGACGGCCAACGCACGCAGGCCTTGCTGCCGGTGGACGGGTTGCTGACGACGTTTCCGGCGGTGATGCTGACCGATGTGCTGACGCAGCGCTTCTTGCACGGACAGCGTCTGGCGCTCGGTAAAGAAGGTATTGCATTGCCCGCAGAGTCAGGCCGGGCAAGGGTTTATCAGGAAAGCAGCGGTCGCCTTCTGGGCACCGGACTGATGCAGGAATTCGGCATACTGGCGCCGGAACGGCTGATTTCGACCTTGTCGGAATAGCGCAATTTTTTGCTGTCGCCAGCCTTTGTAATGTGTACAGCAACTCTTTGAAATTATTAGGCTTTTTAAAGTTCGTGCGTCGCAACATGCTATAATGCGCGCCTTTCAGGGCCTCCCTAAGCCCTTCGGATTCGGCAGACCAACTCAATTCAATCATGTCAAACAATAAACGCGCTATTCGTAACATCGCCATCATCGCCCACGTTGACCATGGCAAAACCACCCTCGTCGACCAGCTGCTGCGTCAGTCGGGCACCTTCCGCGACAACCAGCAGGTTGATGCCCGCGTGATGGACTCGAACGATATCGAAAAAGAACGCGGCATCACGATTCTGTCGAAGAACTGCGCCGTGGAATACAAGGGCACCCACATCAACATCGTCGACACCCCGGGCCACGCCGACTTTGGCGGTGAAGTGGAGCGCGTGCTGTCGATGGTCGACAGCGTGCTGTTGCTGGTCGATGCGCAAGAAGGTCCGATGCCGCAGACGCGTTTCGTGACACGTAAAGCACTGGCGCTGGGCCTCAAGCCTATCGTCGTGGTCAACAAGATCGACCGCGAAAACGCCGATCCGCAAAAGGCCGTCAACGCCACGTTCGAACTGTTCGACAAGCTCGGCGCCACCGACGAGCAACTGGATTTCCCTATCATTTACGCATCGGGTTTCAAGGGCTACGCCGGCCTGGAAGACACCGTCCGCGACGGCAACATGGAGCCGCTGTTCGACGCGATCCTGGAACACGTTCCTGCGCGCGAAGATGACCCGGACGGTCCGCTGCAACTGCAAATCACTTCGCTGGAATACTCGTCCTACGTCGGCAAGATCGGCGTTGGCCGTATCCTGCGCGGTCGCGTCAAAGCGCTGCAAGACGTGATCTGGATGAACGGTCCCGACGACAAGCCAACCAAGGCGCGCATCAACCAGGTGCTGACTTTCCGCGGCCTGGATCGCGTGATTGTCGAAGAAGCGCTGGCCGGCGACATCGTCCTGATCAACGGTATCGAAGAAATCAGCATCGGTTCCACCATCTGTGCACCGGACACGCCTGAAGGCCTGCCGATGCTGAAGATCGACGAACCGACCCTGACCATGAACTTCATGGTCAACAACTCGCCACTGGCAGGCCGCGAAGGCAAGTTCGTGACCACCCGTCAGATCCGCGACCGTCTGGACCGCGAACTGAAAGCCAACATGGCGCTGCGCGTCGTGCAGGCTGAGAACGACGATTCGACCTACGAAGTGTCGGGCCGCGGCGAATTGCATCTGACGATTCTGATCGAAAACATGCGTCGCGAAGGCTACGAGCTGGCCGTGTCGCGTCCACGCGTGGTGTTCAAGATGGTCGATGGCGTGCGCCACGAGCCGTATGAAAACCTGACCGTCGACGTCGAAGAAACCAGCCAGGGCGGCGTGATGGAAGAACTCGGTCGTCGTCGCGGCGATCTGCAGAACATGGAACCGGACGGCAAGGGGCGCGTCCGTCTGGAATACCGTATCCCTGCACGTGGCCTGATCGGCTTCCAGGGCGAATTCATGACGCTGACACGCGGCACTGGCCTGATGAGCCATGTGTTCGACGAATACGCTCCTGTCGACAACAGCAAGGGTGAACTCGGCGGCCGTCGCAACGGCGTGCTGATTTCGCAAGACGACGGCGCTGCCGTTGCCTACGCGATCTGGAAACTGCAAGATCGCGGCCGCATGTTCGTCAGCCACAACGATCCGGTCTACGAAGGCATGATCATCGGCATCCACTCGCGCGACAACGATCTGGTCGTGAACCCGATCAAGGGCAAGCAACTGACCAACGTTCGTTCGTCCGGTACTGATGAAGCGGTGCGCCTGGTGCCGCCAATCGAAATGTCGCTGGAATACGCCGTTGAATTCATCGACGACGACGAACTGGTCGAAGTCACACCGAAGAGCATTCGCCTGCGCAAGCGTTTCCTGAAGGAACACGAGCGCAAGAAGGCATCGCGCGACGCGTAATTGCCGTCGGCGGTGGAGGAATGGCAAGAATGGTAGGAAGGGCAGGAGCAGTAACGCTGTGCTGATATTGGTTTTGTGAATACCTGATATCAGCACAATAAAGCGGACGACTATGATGCGGTGCGATATAGTTACACCTGTCTCCTCCAATTTCCTCCTAAAGAATTGGATTTAAGCCCGCAACCGAAAGGTGAGCGGGTTTTTTTTTACCTGAATCTTTTTACTTGTTTTGCCTCTGGACGCGTGTTTGCGGGGTAGTGGCAAAAGAAGCGTTGCAAAATGGGAACGCCCGCAAACGTTTTCCAGTGCCGGAAAACAGATAAGCACTTAAATTGTGCATTGCGAAATGACGAATGCTGGTTTGTGGTGCAGAATCACCCCCGCAGTATAAAAATCCTATCTCACAGAGGATAGAGGGGACACCAGCCCGCAACGTGCAAACGTTGCGGGCTTTCTATTTGTGGCGCCTCGCGCGTGTTCCGGTCAGATTGCTTATATTGGAGCAGGCGGACGGTAAAGCGCCACCAGTTCATGTTGCTCATTTTGGATAGGTGTTATGTCTTACGGACCAAGAACAATCAGCGTTGCGCCCATGATGGACTGGACCGACCGGCATTGCCGGCTGTTCCATCGCCAGATCACGCGGCACACCTGGCTGTACACCGAAATGGTCACCACCGGCGCCTTGCTGCACGGCGATGTGCCGCGCCACCTCAATTTCAACGACGAAGAACATCCGGTCGCCCTGCAGCTCGGCGGCAGCGAGCCCCACGATCTGGCGAAAAGCGCCAAATTGGGCGAGGAGTGGGGCTATGACGAGATCAACCTGAATTGCGGCTGTCCTTCCGAGCGTGTGCAGAAGGGGGCATTCGGCGCCTGCCTGATGGCTGAGCCAACATTGGTAGCGGATTGCGTCAAGGCAATGCGCGACGCCGTCGACATCGACGTTACCGTCAAGCATCGTATCGGCATCGACGACGTCGAGTCCTACGATTTCGTGCGCGACTTTGTCGGCACGATCGCCGATGCCGGTTGCAAGACCTTCATCGTGCATGCGCGCAACGCCGTCCTGAAAGGCCTGAGCCCCAAGGAAAATCGCGAGATCCCGCCTCTCAAATACGACTACGCCTATCGTCTGAAGAAGGACTTCCCGGCGCTGGAAATCCTGATCAACGGCGGCATCAAGACCGTGGCCGAAATCGACCTCCATCTGCAGCACGTCGACGGCGTCATGCTCGGCCGCGAGGCCTACCACAATCCTTTCCTGATGGCGGGCTTTGACGCGCGCTATTACAGCCAGGTTGACGGCGGCCTGCAGCCCACGCGCAACGACGTCATCGCGGCGATGGTGGAGTATGCGCGCGCGCAGCTGACGGCGCATGGCGACGGCGGCAAGGGCCTGCGCCTGAACAGCATCACGCGTCATATGCTGGGCCTGATGGCAGGGCTGCCGGGGGCGCGCGCCTTCCGCCAGACCCTGTCGGATTCCAAGCGGCTGGCGCTGGGCGATCCGGCGTTGCTGATGGAAGCCTTGTCGCATACGCAACTGGTGACGTTGGAATAAGTCTGCATTCACCCCATCCTTGCCCGCCCAAGCAGGCAATCAGCCAAAAAAACGGCCGCAAATCCTTTAAAATACGGGGCTACTGAAGGAAATCGTTATGCCTATCGCAACAACAGAAGAAATCGTCGCCGAATTGCGCGCCGGACGCATGGTCATCCTGGTCGACGAAGAAGATCGTGAAAATGAAGGCGACCTGGTGCTGGCCACCGATTTCGTCACGCCTGAAGCCATCAACTTCATGGTCAAGCATGCGCGCGGCCTGGTCTGTCTGACGCTGACCGAAGAGCATTGTGACCGTCTTGACCTGTCGATGATGTCGACGCGCAACGGCACCCAGTTCGGCACCAATTTCACCGTCTCGATCGAAGCCGCCGAAGGCGTCACGACCGGCATCTCTGCCGCCGACCGCGCGCGCACCATTCAAGTTGCCGCCGCCAAGGACGCAGTGCCGGCCGACATCGTCCAACCGGGTCATATTTTCCCGCTGCGCGCACAAAAGGGCGGCGTGCTGATGCGCGCCGGCCATACCGAAGCCGGTTGCGACCTGACCCAGATGGCGGGCCTGACGCCGGCCGCCGTGATCTGCGAAATCCTCAAGGACGACGGCACCATGGCGCGCCTGCCGGACCTGCTCGAATTCGCCGAAGAACACAAGCTCAAGATCGGCACCATCGCCGACCTGATCCATTACCGCAGCCAGCACGAAAGCATCATTGAGCGTGTCGCCGAGCGCGAGATGCACACCGTGCACGGCTCGTTCAAGGCCATTGCCTATCGCGACACGCCAAGCGGCGGCGCCCACCTGGCACTGGTGCATGGCGACATCCGTCCGGGCGAAGAAACATTGGTGCGCGTGCATCAGCCGGTCTCGATTCTCGACCTGCTCGAAACCAAAGCGACGACCCACTCGTGGAACATGGCCTCGGCCATGGCCGCGATCAAGGCGGCGCCGAGCGGCGTCGTGGTGCTGCTCAATTGCGAGGAATCGGCCGACCAGATGTTTGCCCAGTTCGCCGCGCTCAACAACGTGCAGGCGGCCAAGCCGGCCCGCGCCGACCGCCTCGACCTGCGCACCTATGGCATCGGTGCGCAAATCCTCAAGGATCTCGGCGTGTGCAAGATGCAGCTTCTGGCCAGCCCGCGCAAGATGCCGTCGATGACCGGATTCAACCTCGAAGTTACCGGCTATCGCGCCAAGCCAGACGCCTGACCGACCGTACCGTCCGCAACGCATCGCGGCACCATCACACTCACACAACGCAAGTTTGCGTATAAGGAAAAGCCATGACTATTGGTACTTACGAATCGGATCTGAATGGCGACGGCTTGCGCATCGGCATCGTCCAGGCGCGTTTCAACGAAGACGTCTGCCACGGCTTGCTGGCGTCATGCCTGGCTGAGCTCAAGCATCTCGGCGTACAGGACGAAGACATCCTCCACGTCAGCGTGCCGGGCGCGCTGGAAATTCCGCTGGCCCTGCAAAAGATGGCCGAGACCGATCAGTTCGATGCGCTGATTGCATTGGGTGCGGTTATCCGCGGCGAGACCTATCACTTCGAACTGGTGTCGAACGAATCGGGCGCAGGCATCACGCGCGTCGGCCTCGACGCCGGCATCCCGATCGCCAACGCCGTGCTGACCACCGAGAACGACGAGCAGGCCGAAGCGCGCATGGAAGTCAAAGGCGCCGATGCTGCCCGCGTCGCCGTCGAGATGGCCAACCTGTCGCTGGCGCTGGAAGAACTCGCCACAGTGGCTGAAGAAGAATAAGCAGGCAGGCCGGCCGGTCTTCGCTGCACGTTTTGCAGTGGACGCCGGCGGCGCAATTGATTGCTGATTGCGCGTCTGTTTCGATTTTGCATTGACCCGGTTTCCTCATTTCATCATGACCAATAAAATTCAACACGCCAACCCGAGCAAGAACCGTACGCCGCGCCACCGCGCCCGCGAGTTCGCGCTGCAGGGCCTGTATCAATGGCTGCTCAACAATGAAGACGCCGGCGCGATCGAAGCGCACATCCGCGAAGCGCACGGTTTCGACAAGGCCGACGCCGAGCATTTCGACGTCCTGCTGTACGGCGCGATCAAACAGGCGCCGGAGTTGCGCACCGATCTGGCACCACTGATCGACCGCGCCATCACCGAGCTGTCGCCGGTGGAACACGCGGCGCTGCTGATCGGCGCCTTCGAACTGAAAAATAATCTCGAGATTCCGTATCGCGTGGTCATCAACGAAGCCGTTGAACTGACCAAGTCGTTCGGTGGTATCGACGGCCACAAGTACGTCAATGGCGTGCTTGACCGTTTCGCCGCCAAGGCGCGCGAAGTGGAAGTCGGTGCCGGACGCCGCTGATCCGCTCGTCATTGTTCGCGCCGCCGCTGCATTGAAGTTAACGCAGCGCGGCGGTTTTACAGTTCTTCTTGCAGTTCTTCGTTCTCACATCGTTCCATGAGCTTTCACGATCTCGCCTCCCGCCTGCAAAACATCGCGCCGTTCCATGTGATGGAGCTGGCCAAGATGGCCGCTGCCCTGGAGCAACAAGGCAATCACATCATTCACATGGGCATCGGCGAGCCCGACTTCACCGCCGCGCCCGCCGTTGTTGCCGCCGCGACACAGGCGATGGCCGACGGCAAGATGCAATACACCTCGGCAACAGGTTTGCCGGCGTTACGAGAGGCGATCTCAGCGCATTATGAGCGCGTGTACGGGTTGGACATCGCGCCGTCGCGAATTATCGTCACAGCGGGCGCCTCAGCGGCCCTGTTGCTTGCCTGTGCGGCGTTGGTGGAGAAGGGCGCAGAGGTTTTGATGCCGGATCCCTCTTATCCGTGCAACCGCCATTTCGTCGCCGCCTTCGAAGGCCAGGCAAAATTGATCGAAAGCGGACCGGAACATCGCTTTCAGTTGTCTGCCGGCATGGTGCAGGAACATTGGTCGGCGGCAACCAAAGGCGTATTGCTGGCGTCGCCGTCGAATCCGACCGGCACCTCGATCCTGCCCGATGAGTTGAAGAAGATCGTCGACGTCGTGCGCGAGAAAAAAGGTTTCACCATTGTCGATGAAATCTACCAGGGCCTGTCGTACGAAGGCGCGCAGTTCTCGGCGCTGTCGCTCGGCGAAGACGTCATCGTCATCAACAGCTTTTCCAAATACTTCAACATGACCGGCTGGCGTCTCGGCTGGCTGGTGCTGCCCGAAAGCCTGGTGCCGCAAGTCGAGAAGCTGGCGCAGAATTTGTTCATCTGCGCCTCGTCGATTGCGCAGCATGCCGGTATCGCCTGTTTTGCGCCGGAGTCGATCGCGCTGTACGAAGACCGCAAGGCCGAATTCAAACGTCGCCGCGATTACATCGTGCCGCAACTCGAACGTCTCGGCTTCAAGGTGCCGGTGATGCCCGACGGCGCGTTCTATGTTTACGCCGATTGCAGCGCGCTCAGCGACGACGCCGATGCATTCACGATCGACATGCTCAACAAGGCCGGCGTGGTACTGGTGCCGGGCCTTGATTTTGGCCCGGCCACGGCGCATCGCTACATCCGCTTGTCGTACGCGACGTCGATGGAGAATTTGCAGGAAGCGGTGCGGCGCCTGGATAAATATCTGGCGGAGCGCAAGGCGGCATAATTTATTGGGGATGTCGCGCAGGATGTCTCTGAAAACATCAATCCGCAGAAAATAAAAAAGGAGCCGATTGGCTCCCTTTTTATTGGCGTCGCTGAAATAATTACAGCGCGGCGATTTCTTCGGTCACGTTTGTGCCTTGCTTCTTCGGCGCTGCCGAAGCCATGTCGCCGACAGCGGTCGGCTTGGCTTGCACCGGCGCCGCTGGTGCGGCAGGACGTGGGGCCGGCTTGATCAGCGCGGTGGTGAAGATCGAGATGTTCTTGCCGACCGCGACTTCCTTCAGGTTCTGATATTCGGACAAGACCTTGAGGCCGTAGCCGCCGTCGTTGTCCATTTCAGCTGCGCCGACGTAGCTCTTCAGGCCGGCTTCCACCGAACCGCCGCGTGTCACGTATTCTTTCAGGATCAGCGAACCGACCTTGATGTTGGCCACCGGATTGAGAGCTGCCTTGACGCCGCCCAGTTCCTGGAACTTGTCGTGATGGACCTTGGACATGACCTGCATCAGGCCTTGTGCGCCCATCGGGCTTTCCGCGAACGGATTGAAGCGTGACTCGATTGCCATCACCGCCAGGATCAGCAGCGGATCAAGCTTGATGTCGCGTGCTGTCAGATACGCAGCCGAGACCAGCATGTCAGTGGCATCGCCGGCAACGCGATAACGCTTGGACAGCCAGTTTGTCACCAGCTTCTGCTGACGCGGCGTGCCAAGAATCTTGCGCTCTTCATCGCTGAGCGGGATGGCGGCGGCTGCCGGTGCAGCGGCGGCAGTCAATGCCGGCGCCGGCGTATCCATCAGGTTGGTCAGTGGCGGCGCTTCTGGCGCTGCCTCTTCAACCTGGCCGTCCGAGAAGGGCGACAGAGCGATGATTTTGTCGGCGAAATCCGGGTTGAAGAACATCATGCCCAGAACGAACAGTGCAGCGATGCCGACCAGAGTCAGGGCATAGTGCGCTGCGGTAAAAAAGCGACCGATGCGGCTGGGAATGGACTTCGCCCATTGCGCCGACTGATCAACCATATCCGAGGCGGCGCTTAACGGCGCCTCTATGGGTTGGTTTAACATTGAACCTCCTGAATGTTGCAAATTACATAGGGCAAAACCGGCCAAGAGTGAAAAACCGGATTACTGACTACATGCATCACAATCAAAAAACTGCCGTCGCAAGGCGTTACGGCAAGCTTGGGGGTTGTTTGCGGTTACTGCAGGGCCGTCGGCTCCTGTGCAGTGCAATACAACCAAGTTCGGGGGAGAAGGCTGACGCCTTTTGACAACACTCCTTAAAAATGTCAGTGGGACCCCGTTCCCGTGAAACCTTGTGAGCTGATTCGGGTTCCTGACCCGGCTCCTTTAATCAAGGTGGCCGAATTGTAGAAGCCACTTTATATCAAGTCAATACTAATAAACCGATTTAATATAACTTTTAAGTCTGATTTTTGGAGGGGTACACCGCCAAAAATCAATAGAATCAACCGTTTGCCCGGTCTATCTCACCTAAGGGCTGTGTTACAGAAATCCAGCGAAAAAAAATGAAATATACAGATTTACGCGATTTTATTTCGCAATTGCAACTTTCCGGCGAATTAAAACGTATCTCCACGCCGGTGTCTCCCTACCTCGAAATCACCGAAATCTGCGATCGCACCTTGCGAGCCTCAGGTCCGGCGCTGATTTTCGACAAGGTCGAAGGCAAAAATATCCCGGTCCTGGCGAATCTTTTCGGCACGCCGCGCCGTGTGGCGCTGGGCATGGGCGCGGAAGATGTCAGCGAATTAAGACGCATCGGCCATTTGTTGGCGAAGCTGAAAGAGCCCGAGCCGCCGAAAGGTTTCAAGGACATCATGGGTCTCGGCACGCTGGTCAAGTCGCTGTGGGACATGGCGCCCAAGGAGCACAGTTCGGCGCCGTGCCAGGACATTGTCTGGGAAGGTAACGACGTCGACCTTGACCGCCTGCCGATCCAGCATTGCTGGCCGGGCGATGTCGCCCCTCTTATTACATGGGGCCTGGTGATCACCAAAGGTCCCAACAAGAAGCGCCAGAATCTCGGCATCTATCGCCAGCAGGTCCTCGGCCGCAACAAGGTCATCATGCGCTGGCTGGCGCATCGCGGCGGCGCACTCGACTTTCGCGAACACTGCATCGCCAATCCAGGCAAGCCGTATCCGATCGCCGTCGCACTGGGCGCCGATCCCGCTACTATATTAGGAGCAGTCACGCCGGTGCCGGACAGCCTGTCCGAATACCAGTTCGCCGGCCTGCTTCGCGGCAGCCGCACCGAGCTGGTCAAGGCCATCGGCAGCGAGCTGCGCGTGCCGGCTTCGGCCGAAATCGTGCTGGAAGGGCATATCTATCCCGATGAATCGCATCCCTCCGGCTACGAGCATGCGCTTGAGGGGCCGTATGGCGACCATACCGGTTACTACAATGAGCAGGACTGGTTTCCGGTCTTCACCATCGACCGCATCACCATGCGCCGCGATCCCATCTACCACTCCACTTACACCGGCAAGCCGCCCGACGAACCGGCCGTGCTGGGTGTCGCGCTCAACGAAGTGTTCATCCCGCTGCTGCAAAAGCAGTTCAGCGAAATCACCGACTTCTACCTGCCGCCGGAAGGCTGCAGCTACCGCATGGCGGTGGTGCAGATGAAGAAGTCCTACGCCGGCCACGCCAAGCGCGTGATGTTCGGGGTGTGGAGTTTCCTGCGCCAGTTCATGTATACCAAGTTCATCGTGGTGGTCGATGAAGACGTCGACATCCGCGACTGGAAGGAAGTGATCTGGGCCATCACCACCCGCGTCGATCCGGTGCGCGACACCGTGATGGTGGACAACACGCCGATCGATTACCTCGACTTCGCCTCGCCGGTCAGCGGCCTCGGCAGCAAGATGGGCATCGACGCCACCAACAAATGGCCCGGTGAAACCAATCGCGAATGGGGTACCACGATCAGCATGACGGATGCGGTCAAGAAGCGCGTGGACAGCATCTGGGACGAGCTGGGGATTTAATGCAGATGAGTTGCGGCGTATGTATTGGCGTGCGCCGCAATTTATGCCGTCAGAGCGAACAGCGCTCGCACCTGCTGCGCAGATGAGGTACAATTCCTGCCGGCGGGCCCCTGCGCATTGTGGCATGGTCAACCTGGTCAGGTCGGGAACGAAGCAGCCACAGCCATTTCCTGCAAGTGCCGCAGACAAGGCTCGCCTCTTCCTTCTCAGGAAGCATTCAATACAAGTCGCCGACGACGCAGTGCATTCCGTCGCCGACACTCCTGTTTCAAATCCCGGATTTGTAAATTAATTAAGCCGCTTTGCCGCCGACGGTAAATCCTATCGTGGTCTTGCCGCCTCTGCTGTTGGCGAACGCGGTGCCGCCGTGCATCAGCGCAATCGCCTTGACGATCGCCAGGCCGAGGCCGTGGCCGTGCACGCCGTCGAAGTCGCGACGCGCGCTGTCGACGCGGTAGAAGCGGTCGAACAGGCGTGGCAAATGGCGCTGCTCGATCGGTTCACCCGGATTGGAAACGGCGACCTGCACGCGCTGTTGCACATCCTGCTGCTGCGCATCGATCGACACCGTGATGCGGGCGCCGGCCGGCGAATGCTGGATGGCGTTTTGCAGCAGATTGGTCAGCGCGCGACGGAACAGCGCAGTCTCGATCATCGACTTCGCATCCACGTCGCCGACCACTTCCACGCTCATCTGCATCTCGTCGAGCACGAACTCGAAGAACTCGATGGTCTTTTGCACCTCGTCGGCGATCGCCGTGTAGACCAGGCTGGTGGCGGCTTCGCCTTGATCGCAGCGGGCCAGGAACAGCATGTCGTTGATGATCGAACGCAGTCGGTCCAGTTCTTCCAGGTTCGACTGCAGCACGATCTCGAACTCCGGCGCGCTGCGTTCGCGCGACAAGGCCACCTGGGTTTCGCCGATCAGGTTGGCCAGCGGCGTGCGCAACTCGTGCGCGACGTCGGCGTTGAAGGCTTCCAATTGCTTGTAGGCGTTTTCCATGCGGTCCAGCGCGCCGTTGAAAGCCTGCGCCAGATCCGACAATTCATCCGGCAGCGCCGAGACGGTGAGGCGTTCCGACAGGGTTTGCGGACTGAGGGTTTGTGCCTTGTCCGACATCCTCTTGAGCGGTTGAAGACCGGCGCGCGCAATCCAGTAGCCGAACAGGATCACCAGAAAAATCCCCGCCAGCGACAGGCCGATCATGGCCGCGACAAAAGTACGCAGCGTCTCGAAATACGGTTCGGTGTCGACGCCGATGGTCAGGCGGATGGCGGGGCGGTCGAGATAAGCCGGCAACACCTTGGTCAGCGTGTGCATCGGGAATTCCTTGCCCTTGATGCGCAGGCGGCCGATGTTGTTGGGGTCGTAATCGAAGTCATGCAGCTCGGCCAGGTCCTTGCCGTAGCTGAATTGCGGATCGTCACTGAATACCCAGAAGCGCACCTTGCCGTCGGCCGGCGTCAGCGTGTCCAGCTTGGCCTGCACGCGCGCCCAGCGCTCCACCGTGCCGATGCGCGAGACCATGTATTCGATGTCGTTGAAGGTCGTCACCAGGCCGTCGCGCTCATGGCGCAACAACTCGTTCTTGACCACGGCGTACAGCACGCCGCCGATCAGCGAAAAAATGACCAGCGCGGCGGCCGCGAACATCATGACCAGCCGCGCGATGATGGAATGCCTCATCCGTCTTCCCCGTCACGTTCATCATGTTCGTCGTGTTCCGGCAGCGCAGCTTCCGCAGCGCGCGGCTCCAGCACATAGCCCATGCCGCGTATCGTATGCAGCAGTTTCTGGTCGAAGGGCGCGTCGATCTTGGCGCGCAGGCGCTTGATCGCAACTTCGACGACGTTGGTGTTGCTGTCGAAATTCATGTCCCACACCAGTTCGGCAATCGCCGTCTTGGACAGGATCTCGCCCTGACGCCGCGCCATGATCGCCAGCAATGCGAACTCCTTCGCGGTCAGGTCGATACGCGTGTTGTTGCGGTAAGCCTTGCGGCTCAGCAGGTCGATTTGCAGGTCGCCGATACGCAGCTGCGCCGGCTCCTGCGATCGTCCGCGGCGCGTCAGCGCCTGCAGGCGCGCCAGCAGTTCGAGGAAGGAAAACGGCTTGATCAGGTAATCGTCGGCGCCATCGTGCAAGCCCTTGATGCGGTCTTCCACGCGATCGCGCGCGGTCAACATGATCACCGGCGTCTGCTTGACGGTGCGCAGCGAACGCAGCACCGAGAAACCGTCCAGCCCCGGCAGCATGACGTCCAGCACGATCACATCGTAATCATGTTGAATCGCCAGATGCTGGCCGTCGATGCCGTTGGCGGCCAGATCCACGGTGCAGCCCTGCTCGGTCAATCCCTTGCAGAGGTACTCCGCCATCTTGTGCTCGTCTTCGACGATCAGAATTTTCATTCCTGCTCCAAATACCGCGTTCATTGACATCAACTAGTGCGATTCTATTACAGGAGCGGCACCGCCTTTGCGTGCTGCCTTACGCGCTGCGCGTGCTTCCTTCTTGTTCATGTACCAGTAATGCGCGCGATCCAGGTAGAGATACACCACCGGCGTCGTGAACAGCGTCAGCGCCTGCGACAGCACCAGGCCGCCGACCATCGCATAGCCGAGCGGACGGCGCAGCTCGGAACCGGCGCCATGGCCCAACATCAGCGGCAGGCCCGACAGCAGCGCGCACATGGTGGTCATCATGATCGGCCGGAAGCGCAGCAAACACGCCTGATAAATCGCCTCTTCCGGTTTCATGCCCTTTTGCCGTTCGGCGGTCAGCGCAAAGTCGATCATCATGATGCCGTTCTTCTTGACGATGCCGATCAGCAGGATGATGCCGATCAGCGCAATCACGCTGAGGTCGTAGCCGCCCGCCATCAGGATCAGCAGCGCCCCCACGCCGGCCGACGGCAGCGTCGACAGGATGGTCAGCGGATGGATGTAGCTCTCATACAGCAGGCCCAGCACGATGTACACCGCGATCAACGCCGCCGCAATCAGGTACGGCTGCGACGACAGCGAATCGCCGAAGGCCTTGGCGGTACCCTGGAACGCCCCCGTCAGGGTAGTCGGCACGCCCATCTCGGCCTGCGCCTGGTTGATGGCGTCGACCGCTTCGCCCAGCGCCACGCCGTGCGCCAGGTTGAACGAAATCGTCACCGCCGGGAACTGGCTCTGGTGGCTGATCGACAGATACGCGGTCTTGGTCGTATCGACCTTGATGAAAGTCGACAGCGGCACTTGCTGGCCGGTGAGCGGCGAGGTCAGGTAGAGCTTGTTGAACAGCGCCGGATCCTTTTGCAGCTCCGGCGTCACTTCCAGGATCACGCGATAGCTGTTCACCTGCGTGAAGTACTGTGCGACCTGGCGCTGGCCGATGGCGTCATAGATCGTGGCGTCGATCAGCGCCGGCGAAATGCCGAAGCTCGATGCGCGTGCACGGTCAATCGTGATGGTCGCGGTCGCCGCCGAGTTTTGCTGATCTGAAGCGACGTCGGTGAGCTCCTTCAGCCGGCGCAAGCGATCCACCAGCTTCGGCGCCCACACGTTGAGCTCGTCCAGGTTGGAGTCGGTCAGCGTGTATTGATATTGCGTACGCGACAGACGGCCGCCGACGTTGATGTCCTGGCTGGCCTGCATGAACAGGTTGACGCCCTGGATCTTGGCCACTTGCGGACGCAGGCGCGTGATGATCTCGCTGGCGTCCAGCGTGCGGCCTTCGCTCTTCGGTTTCAGTGCAATGAAGAAGTTGCCGGTGTTGAAGGTGGTCGAACCCGCGCTCATCGCGAAGCCGGTCACGTCCGGATCCTTGCGCACCACGTCAGCCACCTGCAGCAGGCGGCGATGCATGGCGGTCGAGGAAATATCCTGCGCCGATTCGGCAAAGCCGGCGATCACGCCGTTGTCCTGTTGCGGGAAGAAGCCCTTCGGAATGAAGATGAACAGCACCACGGTCACCGCAACGGTGGCAAGGAAGCTCATCAGCGTGATGAACTGGTGGCGCAGCACCAGATCGAGACCGCGCTTGTAGCCGTTCAGCAGGGCATCGAAGAAGCGCTCGAACAATTGATACATCTTGCCGTGCTTTTCAGCATGGGTGTTCTTCAGGAAGCGCGAGCACAGCATCGGCGTGAGCGTCAGCGAAATGATCACCGACACGCCGATGGTCAGCGTCACTGTCACGGCGAACTCGCGGAACAGGCGGCCGACGATGCCGCCCATCAGCAGCAGCGGGATGAACACCGCCACCAGCGACACCGAAATCGAGATGATCGTGAAGCCGATTTCACCGGCGCCTTTGAGCGCCGCCTCCATCGGATCCATGCCTTCTTCGACGTAGCGGTAAATGTTTTCCAGCATCACGATTGCATCGTCGACCACGAAGCCGACCGCAATCGTCAACGCCATCAGCGACAGGTTGTCGAGGCTGTAGCCGACCAGGTACATCACGGCGGCGGTGCCCATGATCGCCAGCGGCACGGTGATGCTCGGGATCAGCGTCGCCGCGACGTTGCGCAGGAACACGAAGATCACCATCACCACCAGCGCAATCGTCAGGACCAGCGTGAACTCGACGTCTTCCACCGAGGCGCGGATGGTCTGGGTGCGGTCGATCAGCGTATTGACGTGCACGCTGGCGGGGATCGCTGCGCGCAGGCGCGGCATCGCGGCCTTGATGCGGTCGACCGTTTCAATCACGTTGGCGCCCGGCTGCTTGGTGATCGCCAGCACGATGGAGCGGCCGTTGGTCAGCGTCGTGTCCGTCTCTGCGGCCGCGCCGGAGAAGGCCCAGGCAGCAATCTTCATGTTTTCAGGCGCATCGATCGCCACGCCGATGTCGCGCACGCGGATCGGTGCGCCGGCGCGGTAAGCCAGCACCATGTCGTTCCATGGATCGGCGCTGAGCAACTGATCGTTGGTATAGACGGTGAAGCTCTGATGCGTGCCGTCGACCGTGCCCTTGGGCTGGTTCACGGTGGTGGTGGCGATCACACCGCGGATGTCTTCCAGGCTCAGATTCAGCGTTGCGAGCTTGGCGGGATCAACCTGGATACGCACGGCCGGTTTCTGCGCGCCGTTGACGTTGACCAGGCCGACGCCGGAGATCTGCGAGATCTGCTGCGCCAGGATGTTGTCGGCGAAGTCGCTGACCTGCGTCAGCGGCAGCGCGTCCGATTGCACCGACATGATCATGATCGGCGAATCGGCCGGATTGACCTTGCGGAAGGTCGGCGGATTCGGCAGATTGGCCGGCAACTGGCCGGTCGACGCATTGATCGCCGCCTGCACGTCGAGCGCGGCGGCGTCGATGTTGCGGTTGAGGTCGAACTGCAAGGTGATCTGGGTGCTGCCCAGCGCACTTTGCGAGGTCATTTGCGACAGGCCGGCAATCAGTGAGAACTGGCGTTCCAGCGGTTGCGCGACGTTGGAGGCCATGGTTTCAGGACTGCCGCCGGGCAAACTTGCGGAGACTTGAATCGTCGGGAAGTCGACCTGCGGCAGCGGCGCGACCGGCAGCAGCGGCCAGACCGCGACACCGACCAGCAGGATCGCCAGCGCCAGCAACGTGGTGCCGATGGGACGCTTGATGAAGGTGGCGGACACACTCACTTTGCGGATCCTTTCGCAGCAGCGCCGTTGGCGGCAGCCTTGTTCTCAATGATGCGGCTGCCCGGTTTGAGCTTGTACTGACCGTCCAGCACCACGCGTTGAGAGACTTCCAGGCCCTGGCTCAGCACCGCGATGCTGTCTTGGATACGCGTGACCTTGACCGGCTGGATCGCCACCGTTTCGTCGGCCTTGACGATGTACACGTAAGTGCCTTGCTGGTTGCGCTGGATCGCAGCGGCCGGCAGGGTCAGCGCCGGCGCGTGATCATCCATCTGCAGGTTGATGTTGACGTACTGTCCCGGCCACAGCGTGTGCTGCTGGTTGGTGAAGCGCGCCTTGAGCTGCACGGTGCCGCTGGTGGTGTCGATCTGGTTGTTGAGCAGGATCAGCGTGCCGGTCGCCAGCGGTTCGTTGCTGGTGCGCGCGTAGGCAGTGACCTTCAGCGGCTTGTGACTGGCCAGCTGGGCGCGGTTGATGGCCGGCACGGCTTCTTCCGGCAAGGTGAATTGCACGGTGATCGGATCGATCTGGTTGATGATCACCAGGCCGTTGGCGTCGGAGGCGTGGACGATATTGCCCGGATCGACCAGACGTGCGCCGACGCGGCCGCTGATCGGCGCGTTGATCGTGGTGTAGCCGAGCTGGACCTTGGCGTAACTGATCTGCGCTTCATCGGTTTTGACGGCGGCTTCAAGCTGCGCCACCAGGGCCTTTTGCGTATCCAGTTGCTGTTGCGTGGCGGCGTCCTGCTGACGCAGCGTGGTGTAGCGCTGCAAGTCGATTTTTGCGTTCGTCAGCTGGGCCTGGTCACGCGCCTGTTGCGCCTGCACCTGCGCAAGTTGCGCCTGCAGCGCGCGCGGATCGATCTGCGCCAGCATCTGGCCGGCCTTGACGTCCTGGCCTTCGGTGAAGCCGACCTTGTCGAGCTGGCCGTCGATGCGCACCTTGACGACGACGCTGGCATTGGCGGTCACGGTGCCGACGCCCGACAGGTACAGCGGAATGTCGCGCTCCTGCACTTGCACGGTGGTGACGGAAATCGACGGCGCCTGCTGCGCCTGTTCCTTGGGCGCCGCGACTGCATCGGCGCGATGGAACAACGACCAGGCGCCGCCGCCGAGGGCGACCAGAACGGCAGCGGAAATCAACAGGGTGGAACGTTTGGGTGTCAAAGAAGTAGTCATGCTTTCACTCGCGAAATTGTTTTTATTGGCCGGCTTATTTGTTGGCGCTGTTGGATGTCGTGGATGCAGCCGAAGTGCTCACCTTGTCGATGTCGGCTACGGTCCAGCCGCCGCCGGTCGCCTTGATCAGCGCGACGCTGGCCACCAGCTGGCGACCCAGCAGGGTGACGGCGGTGCGCTGGTTGGTCAGCGAAGTCGCCTGCGTCGTCACGACCGCGATGTAGGTGGTGGTGCCGGCCTGGTACTGGCTCAGCGCCAGTCGTTCGGACAATTGCGCCGCCTTCACCGCCTGATCCTGCACCTGGCTTTCCTGATCCAGCACGCGCAGTGTCGACAGGTTGTCTTCGACTTCCTGCAAGCCGCCCAGCACGGTTTGTTTGTAGGTGGCGACGGCGCCGTCGAACGCCGCAGTGGCCTGGTCGTTGCGCGCGCTGCGCGCGCCGCCGTCGAACAGCACCACCGCCAGCGTGGCGCCGAGCGACCACACGCGGCTAGGCGTATCGAACAACTGGGAGAACGATGCGCCGCTGTAACCGCCGGACGCGCCCAAGGTCAGCGCCGGGAAGTACGCCGCGCGCGCCACGCCGATGTTGGCGTTGGCGGCGGCGGCCAGACGCTCGGCGTTGGCGATGTCGGGGCGACGCTCCAGCAGATCGGACGGCAGTCCGGTCGGCGTCGCCGGCATGCTGGCTTGCAACGCCGCGGCATCGGTAGTCAGCGGCGCCAGCGAGAATGCCGCCGGCGCCTTGCCGAGCAAAATGGCGATGGCGTGTTCAAGCTGGTTGCGGGTGGCATCGAGGTCGATCAGCTGCGCCTGTGCCGCGCGCAATTGTGTTTCCGCCAGCGCCACGTCGGAGCGCAATGCCACGCCCGCGTCATATTGATGCCGGGTCAGCTGGAACGAGCGCGTATAGGCCGCCACGGTGCGTGCGTACAAATCTTTCTGCAGGTCGGTCACGCGCAGCTGCAGGTAGTTCTGCGCCAGCGTCGCCTGGATGCTCAGACGCGCCGCGCCGAGGCTGGCTGCGCTGGCCTGGCTGGCGGCGTCGCCGTTTTCCACAGAGCGCCGCACGCGGCCCCAGATGTCTGCTTCCCACGAGGCGTTGAGACCGACAGCGTAGGTATCGGTCAGCCGGCTGCCTGCGGTCGGGCTATTGGTTTGCGCCCGCGTAGGTCCGGCCGAGGCGCCGATGGTGGGCCACAGGCTGGCGCGCGCGATGGCGGCGGTGGCCTGAGCCTGACGGTGTTGCGCTTCGGCAAGACGGATGTTCTGGTTGGCCTGGTTGGCTTGTTCGATCAGGTCATTGAGCACCGGGTCGCGATACGCCTCCCACCAGCGCTGGTTGCTGTCGATCTGACCGGGCTCGGCTTTCTTCCAGGGGCCTTGTTCCTTGTAGGCCGTGGGCAGGTCGAGTTGCGGGCGGACGTAGTCAGGCCCGACCGCGCAGCCGCCGAGCAGCAGGGCGGTCGCGATGGCAGCGGCGGACAACAGTGGGGCCGGCTGGAATGCGGTGGAGCGGGGTGGCGATTTGGTGGTCGCTGTCATGGGTGGGTTTGGCGGCATGGTGGACGGCATTGCATTGAGCGGGCGATCAAATGGACATGTTGACGGGTGGAAATTGCGGACGACCGTCGACACCTTTTTATACGGTGTTCACTTTATAGAGAGGCGGTCAACTGGAGGCTGACGGAAATATGACATTTCTGTCAGTTTCGGATTTGGGTGTGTTTGATTGCTTGTTTGCGTTGCTGATGCTGTTCTTTCTTCGGTCGACCATGGTTGCCGGGGGCGGCCCGGCAGCCGCTCACTTTCTTTGCTTCGCCAAAGAAAGTAAGCAAAGAAAGGCGACCGCGATTCGCCGCCCCGCTGCGCGGGGTTCCCGTTGGCGCCGTACTCAAATCGGGAAGGGAAACAAACTCGCTTCGCTCAGACAAGTTTCCCTTCTTTATCCGATTTGAGCACGTCACCAACGGCGACTCATAAGCGGAATTCCTTTTTCGGCTCGCTTCGCATTGCCTTGGGTGGCTCGCCTTCGGCATCGTGATTGTCGCGGCAGTGGGGTTCGCGAAGAACGGTGACCGTCATTTCACCTCAGTCCCCTGGCGATGCGCAGCGAGCCAGTCTGGAAGTCCGCTTGCGAGTAGCCGGTGGCGGCAGGTGCAAATCGGATAAAGAGGGGAAACTTGTCTGAGCGAAGCGAGTTTGTTTCCCCTCCCGATTTGTGCCTGCCGACGCCGGGGACCCCGAAGGGGCTACGAACCAGCGGTCGCTTCTTTTGCTTACTTTTCTTGGCGAGACAAGAAAAGTGAGTAGCTGCCGGGCTACCCCCGGCAAGGTCGTCCGAAGAACATGCCGCATCAGTTACAACAAACCGGCTATAAAGCTACGGCAAATTCTCCCGCAACATCACACTAATCCTCACCGCCTCCACCCCCGCCAACGCCTCCTTCTTCTCCCGCAAATTCCCAAATATCCGCACACAATTCATGATCATGTTCTGCGGATGCTGCGTCAGAATCGCATCCACGGTGCCGTCGATCAGCAACCCCCGCGTATCCGGCGTCAGGCCATGCCCGATGAACACCACCTTCTGCTCCCGCCCGCTCTCCCGCAGCGCGCGGCCGACGCCATCCGAAGCGCCGCCGATGTTGTACATCCCGACCAGATCCGGGTACTGCTCCAGCAGCGTGCGCGCCTGTTTGTAGTTGGTGTCGGCATCGTCATGCCCCTCGCGCAGACCGACCACCTGCAGATGCGGAAACATTTCTTCGAGCACATGCAGAAATCCCATCTCGCGCTCTTCATGACCGCGATAGCTGAGACTGCCGGCGATCATCGCCACTTTCATCGGCTTGGCCTTATTGCCGCCGACATTGCCGCCGCCAAGAAAGCGTCCCAGCAAGTAACCGGCGGTACGTCCCGCCGCCCGATTGTCCATACCGACATAAGCCGCACGGCGAGAATTCGACAAGTCCGAAATCAGCGTCACCACCGGGATACCTTCGGCCACCAGCGTATTGACGGCTTCGCGCACCAGCGGATGTTCGAGCGCCATGAAGGCCACGCCGTCGGCCTGGCGGCCGTAATGCAGCAGACGCTTGGCCAGCACGCTGGGGTTGAAGCCTTCGATGTGATGGCATTTGCATTTCACGTTGAACGGCGCCAGCTGCTCCTCGGAAAACGCGATGTAGTCGCCCAGCATCTGCATGAAGCGGTTGCTCTGCGGCGGCAGCAAGAACACCAGCCGCATCGGCTTGGGTTGCATCGCCTTGTACAGATCGGCTTCCGGCAGATAGTCGAGTGCGGCGGCCGCCTTCAGGACTTTTTGCATGGTCGCGGCGCGCACGCCGGGGCGCTGGTTGAGTACGCGGTCGACCGTGGCGGTGGACACGCCGGCGGCGCGCGCGATGTCGGTCACGCGGGCGCGGCCGCCATCGTTGATGCCATCGGTCGGCAAACGGGGATCAGGGGAAAATGCCATAGCGAGATATTTTATGTTTACATCAAAAACCATCATGAAATTGCTTTGACCGCAGCAGATGCAAAGCCTATTCTCTGCAAAAAGCAATCGAGACAAATCAAATAACATCAAGAATATACAAGGAGACAGCATGCGCGGAAACATTTTTTCCGCTGCATTGCCACGCAGGTCTTCGCTACCCGAACAGAATCCGCACGCCATCAACGACCTATAAAAATCCAGGAGATACGCAATGCACGCCATGACCCGTCGCCACTTTCTGAAGACCGCTTCGGTCGCCTCGGCCGCCGCCGCGACCGGACTCTATGCCGGTTCCGCCAGCGCCGCCGCTGAATTCACGCTGAAGTACGGCAACAACCTGCCGATGACCCATCCGATGAACGTGCGCGCCAAGGAAATGGCCGCCAAGATCGCCGCCGAGTCCAAGGGCCGCGTCGACTTCCAGGTCTATCCCAACGGCCAGCTCGGCACCGACACCGACATGCTGTCGCAGGTGCGCGCCGGCGCCATCGACTTCTTCACCATCTCGCCGGAAGTGCTCGGCACGCTGGTGTCGGCCGGCCAGATCAGCGGCGTCGGTTTCGCCTTCAAGGATTACAGCCAGGTGTGGGCGGCGATGGACGGCGATCTTGGCGCCTACGTGCGCAAGCAGATCGCCGCGACGACTTCGCTGTTCGCGTTCGAGCGCTGCTGGGACAACGGCTATCGCCAGGTGACCACCAGCACGCGCCCGATCACCAAGCCGGAAGACTTCAAGGGCATGAAACTGCGCGTACCGCCGAGCCCGCTGGCGACTTCACTGTTCCGCGCGTTCGATGCGGCGCCGACCAGCATCAACTTCGCCGAAGTGTATTCCGCGCTGCAGACCAAGATCGCCGAAGGCCAGGAAAACCCGCTTGCAGTGATCTCCACCGTCAAGTTCTATGAAGTGCAGAAGTATTGCTCCATGACCAACCACGTGTGGAGCGGCTTCTGGTTCATGGGCAACAAGAAGTCCTTTGAACGCATGCCAAAAGAGTTGCAAGAGATCGTTACACGCAACGTCAACGAAGCCGGCCTCAAGCAGCGCGTCGACGTCAAGGCCTTGAACGAATCGCTGGTGGCCGACATGAAGGGCAAGGGCATGCAGTTCAACGATACCGATAACGAAGCCTTCCGCACCAAGCTGCGCGCTTCCGGCTTCTACACCGAGTGGCACAAGAAATTCGGTCCCGAGGCGTGGGCGCTGCTGGAAAAGTACACTGGGAAGCTCGCGTAAATGGACGCTGCAATAAATTACATAACGCCGTTGCCGACCAACCCGCTGGCGCGTCTGCTGGCGGGCGTCAATCGCGGCGTCATGCACGTTGTCGCCGCGGTTGCTGCGGCGTTGGTGGTGGTGGAAACCGGCGTGCTGCTGGCCGGCGTGATCTACCGCTATGCGCTGCATGATCCGCTGATCTGGTCCGATGAACTGGCCTCGACGCTGTTCATCTGGCTGTCGATGCTGGGCGCAGTGCTGGCGCTGGACCGGGGCGAGCACATGCGCCTGACGGCCATCGTCAACAAGCTCTCCGACAAATGGCGCGTCTGGCTGGAAACGGTGGCCGCGCTGATCGTCTGCATTTTTGTATTGATGATCATCCATCCTGCGGTCGACCATGCGTCGGAGCAGATGGCGATCACCACGCCGGCCTTGGAGATCCCCGACGGCCTGCGTGCAGCAGCGCTGCCGGTCGGCGCGATCCTGATGTTCCTGGCGGCGATCGCCCGCATGGCGAGCCGCTCCAGCATCAGGCAGGTGCTGTCCGCGGTTGCCGTGGTCGCCGTCATCGGCGCGGTGCTGTGGATCAGCAAGCCGGCCCTGCTGGCCATGGGCAACTACAACCTGATCGTGTTCTTCGTGGTGCTGATCGGCGCGTGTGTCGCAGGCGGTATTCCGATTGCGTTCGCCTTCGGTACGGCGACGATGGCCTATCTGACCATTGCTACAGGCGCGCCGATGATGATCGTGGTCAGCCGTATGGACGAGGGCATGTCCAGCCTGATCCTGTTGTCGGTGCCGCTGTTCGTCTTGCTCGGTTCGCTGCTGGAAATCAGCGGTCTTGCCAGAACGCTGATCGACTTCATGGCGGCCTTGCTGGGCCACGTGCGGGGTGGTTTGCAATACGTGCTGCTGGGCGCGATGTTCCTGGTCTCCGGCATCTCCGGCTCCAAGGCAGCCGACATGGCCGCGATTGCCCCGGCGCTGTTCCCTGAAATGAAGAAGCGCGGTTCCAAGCCGGAAGAACTGGTGGCCTTGCTGTCGTCCTCCGGCGCCATGACCGAAACGATTCCGCCGAGCCTGGTGCTGATCACCATCGGCGCCGTGTGCAGCGTGTCGATTACGGCCCTGTTCATCGGCGGCCTGATGCCTGCCGTGATCGCCACGATTGCGATCGGCATTGTCTGCTGGTTCCGCGCCCGTCGTGAACCGATGCCGGATGTGAAGCGCGCCACCATCGGCGTGATCGGCAAGACATTGATCGCGGCGATTCCTGCGCTGGCCTTGCCGATGCTGATCCGCGTGGCGGTGATTGAAGGCGTCGCCACCGCAACGGAAGTGGCCACCATCGGTGTCGCCTACACCATCGTGGTCGGTCTGGTCATGCATGCCTTCATGAAGCATCTCGATTTCAAGCGCATCTATCCGATGCTGGTGGAAGCGGCGACGCTGTCGGGCGCGATCCTCTTGATCATCGGCATGGCCACCTCGATGGCCTGGGCGCTGACGCAGTCGGGCTTCTCGGCCAAGCTGGTGTCGCTGATGCAGGGCGTGCCGGGGGGTGGCTTCGGTTTCCTGCTGATCACGATCGTGATCTTCATCGTGCTGGGCAGCATCCTGGAAGGCATCCCGGCGATCGTGCTGTTCGGACCGCTGCTGTTCCCGGTGGCGCGCTCACTGGGCATCCATGACGTGCACTACGCCATGGTGGTGATCCTGGCGATGGGCATTGGTCTCTTTGCACCACCGTTCGGCGTTGGCTTCTATGCCGCCTGCGCGATCGGCAAGGTGTCGCCGGACAAGGTCTTCAACCGTGTGTGGGGCTATCTGGCCGCACTGGTGGTGGCCTTGCTGGTGGTCGCTGCGGTGCCGTGGATTTCGATCGGCTTCCTGACGTAAAAAATTTAGCAATTATTCAAACGAAACAAACGAAAAAAGAGGTGAGCAATGAGCCGTTTTCTGGGTGAGATCAAACAACTGGGCTACGTCGTCGACGACATACAGGCCGCGATGAAATACTGGAGCGAAGTGCTGGGCGTGGGCCCGTGGTACTACATGGAGCGCGTGCCGCTGAAGAACTACCGCTACAAGGGCGAGCTGCAGGACATCCATTCGTCGGTGGCGCTGGCCAACTCCGGCAACGTGCAGGTGGAATTGATCCAGCAGCGCAACGATGCGCCGTCGATGTATCAGGATTTCCTCAAGGCCGGCCGCACCGGTTTGCAGCATCTGGCTTACTGGACCGAAGACTTCGACAACGATCTCGCACGCCTGCTGGAAAAGGGCTGGAAGGTCGGCATGAGCGGTGAAGTCGGCGAGCGCGGCCGCTTCGTCTATTTCGAGACCGAATTCCATCCCGGCACCGTGATCGAGCTGTCGGAAATTGCCGGCCCCAAGGGCACCGTGTTCCGCATCATCCGCGAGTCGGCGGAAAACTGGGACGGCAGCGATCCGGTGCGCACCTTCCCCGACCTGAGCAAGATGTGATGGCGGCAACGATGGATAACAATCGTTTCTACGCCGACTACCTGATCGAAACGCCGCTCGATCCCAAGCAGGTCGCCGAGGTCATGGCGGGCGAACAATCCTGCGGCACCTTCGTGCGCGTGCAGGGCGAGACCGAACAGCTGCGCGAACGCGCGCGCGCCGTCGTGGTGTCGGTGGAAGAGATCGACAGCGTGGCGACGCCGAGCCTGCCCAACGCCTGGCAGCAGCGTCAGAACATGCAGGGTCCTTATCGTCGGGCGAAAGTGAAGATTTCCTTCCCGATCGACAACGTCGGCGCCAACTTGCCGACGCTGGCGGCGACTGTCGCCGGCAACCTGTTCGATCTCGGCGAAGTCACCGGCATGCGACTGCTGTCGCTGTCCTTGCCGGAACATTACCGCCGCCAGTTCGACATGCCGCGCCACGGCATCGCCGGCACGCGCAAGCTGACGGGAGTGCCGCAAGCGCCGCTGCTGGGCACTATCATCAAGCCCAACGTCGGCCTCAGTGCCGTCCAGACCGGCGAGCTCGTCACGCAGTTGTGCGAAGCCGGCGTCGACTTCATCAAGGACGACGAAGTCTGCGCCAACCCGGTCCATGCGCCGCTGGAAGAACGCGTGCGCGAAGTCATGAAACGGGTGCGCGCGTATCAGGACAAATCCGGCCGCCGCGTGATGGTGGCGTTCAACATCACCGACGAGCTCGACGCCATGCGCCGTCATGCCGAACTGGTCGAGCGCGAAGGCGGCAGCTGCATCATGGTCGGCCTCAACTGGTGCGGCTTCTCGGCGCTGCAAAGCCTGCGCCGCACCAGCGGCCTGGCGATCCACGGCCATCGCAACGGCTTCGGCATGATGTCGCGCCAGCCGGCGCTGGGCATGTCGTTCTCTGCGTATCAAAGCCTGTGGCGCCTGAGCGGCGTCGATCATCTGCACGTGCACGGCCTCGACGGCAAGTTCTCCGAGTTCAATGACGAAGTGGTGCAGTCGGCGCGCGATTGCCTGACGCCGATGGCGGCGGGCGATGAAGTGATGCCGGTGTTTTCGTCGGGACAATGGGCCGGTACGGTGCCGGCCACCTTTGCCGCGGTCAACAGCACCGACGTGATCTTCCTCTCGGGCGGCGGCATCCTCGCGCACCCGGACGGCGCTTCGGCTGGTGTCGCCAGCCTGCGCCAGGCGTGGGAAGCGGCGCGCGACGGCGTCAGCCTGCAGGAGCGCGCACGCCAGTCGCCGGAGCTGCAACGCGCGCTGGACTTCTTCGGGCCGCGTCTGAAATGAGCGAAGGGCATCGTCCGCGCGTCTGCTTCTATGGCGACGATTTCACCGGCGCCACCGACACGCTGGCGACGGCGACCGAAGCCGGCTTGCGCAGTTTGCTGTTCCTGCGCGTGCCGGACCGGCGTCAGCTGGAGGCGGCCGGCAAACTCGATTGCCTCGGCATCGCCGGCGCCGCACGTTCGATGGCGCCGGATGAAATGCGCGAAGAACTGGAACCGGTCGCGCGTTTTTTTGCCGGTTTGCAGCCGCCAGTGACGCACTACAAAATCTGTTCAACCTTCGACAGCGCGCCGCATGTCGGCAACATCGGCACGGCCTTGTCGGTGTGGCGGCAACACATCGCCAACGACTTTGTCCCCATCGTCGGCGGCCAGCCGAATCTGCAGCGTTATTGCGTGTTCAGCAACCTGTACGCTGCGGTCAACGGCGGCGGCGAGGTGTTCCGCATTGATCGCCACCAGACCATGCGCAATCATCCGGTGACGCCGATGCATGAAGCCGACATGCGCGTCCATCTGGCGGCGCAAGGCGTGACGGTGGCTGCAATCCATGCCCCGGCTTATGCGAAGGATACGGCGCAACTGGATGGCGAAGTGGAGCGGATTGCGCAAGCGCATCCCGACGCCGTGCTGTTCGACGTCGGCGACGCGGCGCATCTGCCGCTGATCGGCCGGCAGATATGGCGACGCGCGCAAGCACAGCCTTTGCTGGCGATCGGCGCCAGCAGCGTGGTGCAAGCCTTGTGCACTCATTGGCGCGAACAAAAAGAATTGCCTGAGTCGTCGACTGATACGGCACGCATTGCCGCCGCGGAAGGCGCGGTGTTCGTGCTGGCCGGCAGCCTGTCGCCGGTCACGGCGCGCCAGGTGGCGGCAGCGACCTCTTATGAGCGCATCACATTGGATGCGCGCCGATTGATCGAAGGCGACCAGACTTATGTCGAAAACATGCTGTTGCGTGTTGCACAGCATCTGAACAACGGCAGCCACGTGCTGGCATGCACCGCCGACGGCGCGCGCCTCGACGGTGAACACGCGTCGTTGCGGCTGGCGCAGGCGAGCGGTGATTTCCTGCAGCGCTTGCTGCCGATGACCTCGGTGCGCCGCATCGGCGTGGCCGGCGGCGATACCTCAAGCCATGCATTGAAGGCGCTCGACATCTGGGGCCTGTCTTATCTCGGCAAGTTGTCGCCGGGCGTCGCGCTGTGCCGCGCGCATGCCGACGGCACGCGCGAGGAGGGCGTTGAACTGATGCTCAAGGGCGGTCAGATGGGCGGCGAGGATTTGTTCGAACGACTGGCGAACGGTATCTAGCTTACTGCGGCCACGCGCGCGCCAGGATGCTTTTCTGCAAGGACGCGGCATCCGCAGTTCCCGCCGGCAGCGTGCCGTACACGCGGCCGTTGACGGCATCGCCGCGGCTGAGGACGAAGGCTTCTGCCATAGTCTGCGGCGCGTGCTGCAGCATCAGCGCGCCTTGCACGGTCAGCACCAGTTGCTGCACCAGCCGGCGCGCCAGCATTTCGCGCTGCTCCGGCGCCAGTGTCATCATCTGCTTGAGCGAATGCAACGGCGCCTGCAAGACTTCGTGGCCATCGGCGACCTGCTGCAATTCGTCCAGCAGCAACAGGCAGGCGTCCGGCTCGCGCTCCATCGCGCGCAGCACGTCGAGGCACATGACGTTGCCCGACCCTTCCCAGATGGAGTTGACCGGCGCTTCGCGATACAGGCGGGCCATCGGTCCGGTTTCCACATAGCCGTTGCCGCCCCAGACTTCCATGCACTCGCCGGTGAATTCCAGTGCACGCTTGCAGATCCAGAACTTGGCGGCCGGCGTGACGATGCGTCGCCAGGCGCGCTGCAAGGGATCGGCCGGCGCTTCGAAGGCGCGCGCCAGGCGCAGCATCAGCAAGGTCGCGGCTTCGCTTTCCAGCGCCAGGTCGGCCAGTACATTGCGCATCAGCGGCTGCTCGGCCAGGTGCTTGCCGAAGGCGCTGCGGTGGCGCGCATGATGGATGGCCTGGACCAGCGCATGGCGCATCAGGCCGGCGCTGCCGATCACGCAGTCGAGGCGCGTGTGGTTGGCCATCTCGATGATGGTCGGGATGCCGCGGCCTTCGTCACCGACCATGACGCCATAGGCATCTTCGAACTCGACTTCGCTGCTGGAGTTGGAGCGGTTGCCAAGCTTGTCCTTGAGGCGCTGGATCAGCACGCCGTTCTTGTGGCCGTCAGGCCGCCAGCGCGGTACGAAGAAGCAGGACAAACCATTGTCGGTGCGCGCCAGCACCATGTGGGCATCGCACATCGGCGCCGAGAAAAACCATTTGTGACCGGTCAGGGTGTAGGCCGCGCCGCGTCCGCTACCGTTGAGCGGACGCGCCGCAGTGGTGTTGCTGCGCACGTCGGAGCCGCCTTGCTTTTCTGTCATGCCCATGCCGATCAGCATTGATCGCTTCTGGTCCAGCGGCAGGTCGCGCGGATCATGTTCGCGTGAAAACAATTTGTCGCGCACCAGCCGGTACAAGGCCTCTTCACCGCGCAATACGGGGATCGAGGCAAAGGTCATGGTGGTCGGACACAACGACCCGGCTTCGATCTGGGCATGCAGGAAATAGCCGGCGGCGCGCGCCACGTGGGCGCCGGGCTTGCCTTCGAATTCCGGCATCCATGGCAGCGCGTGCAAGGCTTCGCGCCGCAGCAGGCCCAGCAAGGCGTGCCAGGCGGGGTGGAAGTCGACGCTGTCGATACGGTTGCCGAAGCGATCGTGGGTATTCAGTTCGGGCGTGTGGCGGTTGGCCAGCGCCGCCATCTGCAACACCTCGGCGCTGCCCAGTTCGGCGCCGTAATTGGCCAGCGTGGATGCATGCCAGCCGGCCTGTCCGCGCTGCACGCCCTGGCTCAGCGCGATATCGGTGTCATACGGATTGAAGTCCTGCAGTTCCGGGACCTGGTTGGCGACATCGTGCGTTTTCATTGCGGCTCCTAGGGGAAGACGGAAGAACGACTGGCGAGCGCGGACAGTGTAAGGCATAGCCGGCGCGGAAGAGCTGCGTTAGAACCTGTTTGCGATCTTACTGCGAGGCCATGATCCGGCATCGGGCGGTGCTCAGAATCCTCATGTACTCAAGTACATTCCGGTTCTTCCGCTCCGGCCGCTGCCGGCTGATGGCCTCTCGCTACAGATCGTAAACAGATTCTTAGGCGTATTTGCTATAACTATATAAGTATCTTGTCGCTAGGCCTGTCCGGCACATGACAAAGACTCATATTAAAATGAGACTCCTGAAAGGATTCCTCCGACCATGCCTTATCTGACCATCGAAGACACCATCGGCAATACGCCCTTGATTCAATTGCAACGCCTCGGCGGCGAAGACGCCAAGCAACGCAACAACATCATCCTCGGCAAGATGGAGGGCAACAATCCCGCCGGGTCGGTCAAGGACCGCGCCGCGCTGTCGATGATCCGCCGCGCCGAAGAGCGCGGCCAGATCAAGCCCGGCGACACCCTGATCGAAGCCACCAGCGGCAACACCGGCATTGCGCTGGCCATGGTGGCGGCGCTGCGCGGCTACAAAATGGTCTTGCTGATGCCTGAAAATCTCAGCGAAGAACGCCGCCAGAGCATGGCCGCCTACGGCGCCAAGATCGTCCTCACGCCCAAGAGCGGCGGCATGGAATACGCGCGCGACCTCGCCGAACAGATGCAGAAGGAAGGCCAGGGCCTGATCCTCGACCAGTTCGCCAATGGCGACAATCCGCAGGCGCACTACGAAACCACCGGTCCCGAACTGTGGCGCGACACCGAAGGCCGCATTACCCATTTCGTCAGCGCCATGGGCACCACCGGCACCATCATGGGCGTGTCGCGTTACCTGAAGGAACAGAACCCGGAGATCCAGATCATCGGCGCCCAGCCGGAAGAAGGTTCGTCGATTCCGGGCATCCGCAAATGGCCGGAAGCCTACCTGCCGAAGATCTATGAAAAGCCGCGTGTCGACCAGCTCGAATACGTGAGCCAGGCCGCCGCCGAAAACATGGCGCGCAAACTGGCGATGGTGGAAGGTCTGTTCTGCGGCATTTCCGCAGCAGGCGCTTGCGAAGTGGCGCTGCGCATATCGCAGCAGGTCGAGAATGCGACGATCGTGTTCGTGGTCTGCGATCGCGGCGACCGGTATCTGTCTACCGGCGTATTCCCTGCATAATTCGCGTATCACGTGGGCCGGTGGCCCGGCGCCGGAATGCTTTCCCGGGCGCCAATAAAAAACGGAGCTTACGCTCCGTTTTTTTATTCCACGCCTGGTGTTGCCGGCGAGCCTGGCTTCGGCTTGAATTGCTTGTCGCTGATGCGGAATTTTTCGCGACGATCGCCCATCAATTCGCGCAATTCGCGGATCGACAGTTCGCTGACTTCGTGCATGCGGATCAGCAGCGACGCGCCCACCGGCAGACGACGGTGACGGATCTTGCTGATGACTGGTGGAGCCACTTCCAACGCACGCGACAAGGCGGCGTCGTTCTTCAGATGCAATTTCTCAATCAGCGCATCCAGCAGGTGGTTGGGATCGTAGTTGACTTGATCCGAAAGGGAAGTATCGTTGATGCCATTAGGTGTAGTCATGATCGGACGTTCCATTATGCAGATGTTTATAAAGGCCTTGTTTGTGCAAGTGCATTAGTTCTTGGTAAAACTGCAAAACGTGGTTCACTAGTTTCCATCAGAGGTGCCATTCTTTTCCCACTGCAACAACACAACTCGAACCAAGGCCATCGGGATCAGTCGGTCTGACTTGCCAGCCTTCACTATTCGTTTCCATGCTCCCAACGTCTGTACTATCAAAACGCCAATGTTGACGCACAGTACATTCGTTCAGAAAAGTCTATTACAAAATAGTTGCGAGAAATCACCTCGAATTTGTAACAGATATTAACAGGAATTTTTCTATAATTGGTGTTGTTTCTTTGACACGACAAAAGCCAGTCGATTCCAGCCATTTACGCCAAGATCCCGCATGGTTGCGATGTTTCGCTCGAAAATGGCGCTCGCTTCGGGGAAGGCGGCGACCGCCCGGTCGATGCTGCTTTCCCGCAACAGATGCAAAACCGGAAACGGCGAGCGGTTGGTGTAGTTGTCGACATCGTCGGGCAGGGCGTCCGCAAACTGATACTGCGGATGGAAACTGGCGATCTGGATGACGCCGTCCAGCCCGGCGTCTTCCAGCACCTGGTCGGCGACGTCGAGGAAGTTGTTGTAGTCGTAGAAGTCCTGCAACACGCGCGGATGGATCAGCAAGGTGGTGTCGAGCAATTCCGGATCGGCAGCTTGCAGATGTTGCAATTCATCCAGCAACTGCTGCGCCAGGCCGGCTTCATCCTCGGCGTGGCTGACCACATAGCGGATCTGCTCCTTGATGTAGACCGATTTGGCGAAGGGGCAGAGGTTCAGGCCGATCACGGCTTCGGCGACCCAGGCACGGGTCAGGGCAATGACGGTGTCGTCAGCGGGGAAAGTGGCGTTGTCCATGGCGGAATTGTCTCATGGGCACGGTTTTCCAATCTTGCGGGAAAGCGTAGAAAAGCCCCTGAAATCGGCTATGCTTCACATCCTTCGCAGGCATTCAACCCAACACCGCACCAAAAAGAAGACCGTCATGGCGCTCAAAGCAACCATTTTTAAAGCCGATCTGCAGATTTCCGACATGGATCGGCACTATTACCAGAATCATTCCCTGACCATCGCGCGCCATCCATCGGAAACCGATGAGCGCATGATGATCCGCGTGCTGGCCTTCGCGCTCAACGCCAGTGAAGCGTTGACCTTTGGCAAGGGGCTGTCGGATGTCGAGGACCCGGACGTCGTTGCCAAAGACCTGACCGGCGCCATCGACCTGTGGATCGAAGTCGGCCAGCCCGACGACAAGCGCATCCTCAAGGCCTGCGGCCGTTCCGCGCATGTGATCGTCTACAGCTACAGCAGCGTCAGCAGCATCTGGTGGAACCAGATCGGCAACCGCGTCGAACGCGCCAAGAATCTCACCGTCATCAACATCGCCGCCGAAACCAGCCAGGCCCTGGAAAAGCTCGCCCAGCGCAATATGCAGCTGCAATGCACGATCCAGGACGGCCAGATCTGGCTGGGCAACAATGAAGAGATGGTGCAGATCGACCCGCAGGTCATCAAGGCCGAGGCGGCTTTTTAGATTGATTTTTAGCGTCAGACTGCTGCGCGCGCGGCTATGCGCGCCAGCAGCGCGCAGCCGGCAGTGGTGTTGAACCACGCGGCGTGGCCAAGATAGTAAGCGTCGTAGGCCAGCGCCGCATTATTGGCCGAACGCGTAATGCCGTGGAAGTACGCCAGCTCGGCCAACGCGAACTCCGCATGGACCAGCGGCAACAAGGCCGCCAGCGCCAGCCACTGGCGCGAGGTCAGCGGCCGCACCAGATGGTAGCCTTCGAGCAGCGCATCGAGCAGGTTGGGATGGACGGCGTCGGTCTTGCCTTCCTGGATCGCAAGCCATTCGATGACGTTGCGCTCGATCGCGGTAGCCAGGTCGTGCAGCGCACAAGTTCGGTCGCTAAGGCCGAAATCGAGGATGGTCTCGACGCCTGCCGCCGCGCTGCGATCTGTCCACAGCAAGTTGGACGCGTGCCAGTCGTTGTGGGTCCACAGCGGCGTCAATTCATCCAGATAGGGCCGCAGCCGCGCGTGGAAAGGTAACAGCGTGGTGGCCGCTTCGCCGCGCCAGTCGCGTTCCTTCAGATAGTCGGCAATCGCCGGATAGCGCTCGATGTAGCGTTGCAGCGCCGGCAGCGGATCTGGCTGAGAAAAAATCGTGAAACTCGACACCAGCGTCTGCGCCTTGCGCGCCGGCGCGGTGTAATCCTGCGCGGCCAGATGCAAGCGCGCCAAGGCCTTGCCGGCTTCATGCGCATGCACGCTGCTGCTGAACGGCGTCCATGACACCGCGTCGCGATACAGGTCGACGCCGGAGGCGACGCCATGCACCTCATAGGTCCAGTGATCGTCGGTGAAGGCGGTGGCGCCGTCGATGGTGGTCAGCACTTCACTGACGGCGATGCCGCGGCTGCGCAGGTGATTGATGAAACCGTGTTCTTCGCTCAGGCCGGCGACGTCGCGCACCGACACATGGTGACGCTTGACGAACACGTCCATGGTCGAGGTCGTCATCACGCAACCCGCCGAGAACGGTCGCGGGCTGTGCCATACCAGCCGCTTCGGCGCACCGGCTTGCGGATAGTGCAGCAGCACGCGCGCTACTTCGGCCGAGGTCAGCGCCGGCCAGTCCGATATCACGGCGTCGGCATTCATGCCATGGCTCAGTACGCGGGTCAGATGGTGGGAGGCGGCTTCCATGCGGGCGGCGGTTGCGGGGCGCTGATTTAGAAGTCGTACTGCACCGACAGGCGCGCCAGACGGGGAGCGCCGAGGTGCAGGTAGCTGTCGCCGAGCGACTCGCCGGTGTCTTTCCAGTAGCGCTTGTCGAACACATTGTCGACAGTCAGGCGCACGGTGGTCGGATGGCCGGCCATCCTGGTCTGATAGCGCAGGCCGGTGTTGAAGATGTGATACGACGGTACGGAGGCGCTGCCGTCGCGCGTGGCGCTCTTGCTGCCGCTGTACAGCCAGCTGCCTTGCAGGTTCAGGCCGGGCAAGGCGGCCAGCGCGTAGTCGGCATACAGCGCGCTGCGCACGCGCGGCACGTTGATGGCTTGCTTGTCGTCGTAAGCCGGCGTGCCGGTGCCGTCGGCGCGCGCCTGGATGAAGGCCAGGCTGGCGGCCAGGCGCAGTTGCTTCGTCACGTTGCCGGAAGCCCCGAGTTCGAGCCCGGTATGGGTTTGCTTGCCCTGTTGGACATACTTGAAGCCGCCCGCGCCGTCCGGCTGCGGATACTCGTAGGCCTTCTTCATGCGGAAGATCGCGGCGGTGAAACTCAGGTCCTTGGTCCAGTCGTACTTGATGCCGGTTTCCAGCTGACGCGCCACCGAAGGCGGCAGGATGGTTGGGAAATTGGTCTGCCAGAACGCCGCCGCCGTGCCCATGCTCAGCGTTTCGGCGTAGCTGCCGTACAGCGACATGTTGGCTTGCGGTTTATAGATCAGCGCAAGTTGCGGCAGGAATTGGTTGCGGTCAGTATCGCGCGTGGTGGCGCCGGCCAGGTTATACGTTTTTTCCTTCAGCCAGACCTGGCGTCCGCCGGCCAGCACTTCCCAGTGTTCGCCGAACTGCACGCGGTCGGTGAACAAGATTGCCTGCTGGCGGCTGTCGAGGTTGCGGTACGAGGCCGGGATGTCGGCGCCCGACGGCGCCAGCGGTGCAGCGACCGGGCTGTAGATGTTGCCGGTGCCGACTACGTTCGAAATGCCGTCCGACTTGTCGACCACGCGGCGCGACATGGTTACGCCCAGCGTCAGGTCATGCTCGATGGCGCCCATGTTGAACTTGCCTTGCACCACCGCTTGCGCTTCGTCGTTGCGGCGGGTGTCGTCCGGGCTGCGATAGTCGTATACGTCGTAGTCGCCGTTGGCGGCGAAGGTCGGCGAGAACACGGTGGCGCTATTGCTGCCGTAAGGGAAGGACAGATAGTCGTCGATCACCGCGCGGCTACGGCCGGCTGTGATGTAGCCGCGCCAATTGTCGTTGAATTCCAGATCGAAGCGGGTATTGAAGTTGAGCGAATCGATGCGCACCGGTTGCACCCACGACTGTGGTGACAGCATCGTCTTCGGCGAGACGCCGGACGGCACCGTGGTGCCGCCCAGCAGCTGATAGCCGGCGACTGATTTCTGCGCCTTCTTCTGGTATTCGATGTTGAACGCGAGGCGTGCTTTCGAACTGATGTCCCATGACGCCGCCAGCGAGGCGAAGTCGCGGTAGCCGTTGCTGTAGTCGACGTAGGAATTGATGTCTTCGTGCGCGGCATTGACGCGCAGGCCGAACTGTTTGCGATCGCCGAACAGCACGCCCAGATCGGTCGAGAGATAGCGTGAACCGTTGGAGTCGGTGCCGAACATGACCGAGCGCACGTCGGCCGGACGCTTGGTCACATAGTTAACCAAGCCGCCGGCGTTGACGACACCACCTTGCAGGCCGGACAGGCCCTTGATGATCTCGACCTGTTCCTTGTTCTCCAGCGCGATGTTCTGTTCGCCGACCACTGACAGGCCGTTGATGCGATAACCACTCGCCAGATCCAGCGGAAATCCGCGCACGCTGATGTTCTCGTAGTAACCAACCGGCGCATAGTTTTCACCGACGCTGGCGTCGTTCTTGATGACGTCGCTGAGCAGGCGCGCCTGCTGGTCTTTCAGTTGTGCTTCGGTGATCACCGACACCGATGCCGGCGTGTCCAGCAGCGGCGTTTCGCCAAAGCCGGCAATGGCCGACGAGCGTGCGCGATAAACGTCGGCGCGGCCTGCTTCGGCGCTGACGTTAATGGCCGGCAGCGAGCCGGCGTCATTGCTTTCTTCAGCGAAGGCGGCAGGTGCGACGCTGGCCAGCGTCAGGGAAATGGCGAGGGGAGAGAAGCGTTTCATCGGTCTTGCTGTCGGTTTCAGAGTGTGGCGCAGGCGGACGGCTGGCGGCTTACTGCGCGCGCGCGGTGCGCACGGCGCGGGCCAGGTCGATCACCGACATGGCGTAGAAATAGCTGCGGTTGTACTGCGTGATGGCAAAGAAATTGTTGGTCGCCAGCCAGTGGTCGGTCGGCGCATCGCCGTTCTGCAGGTCGACCAGGCCGAAGCGCAGGCCGGCCGGCAATTCGGTACCGGGAACCACGCCGGCGGCGCGCAACTCGTCGGCGCTGAACTTGGCTTCCAGGCCCTGGTTGATCAGGTTGTCGATCTTGCCGGGGTCGGTGACGGTAGTGGTGAACACGGTCGGTTCACCGCGCTGCCAACCGTGGATCTTGAGGAAGTTGGCGACGCTGCCGATGGCGTCGACCGGCGAATTGCGCAGGTCGATCTTGCCGTTGCCGTCGAAATCAACCGCGTACTGGCGGATGCTGCTCGGCATGAATTGCGGCCAGCCGATGGCGCCGGCGTAGGAACCCAGCAGCGAGAACGGATCGATGTTGGATTCGCGCGCGAACAGCAGCGTGCTTTCCAGCTCGCCGCGGAAGAACGCCATGCGGGCGTCGCGGTTGGCGGTCTTGGGGTAGTCGAAGGCCAGCGTGGTGACGGCGTCGAGCACGCGGAAATTGCCGGTGTTGCGGCCGTAGACGGTTTCCACGCCGATGATGCCGACGATGATTTCGGCCGGCACGCCGTATTGCGCTTCGGCGCGCGACAGCGCCAGTTCATGCTCGTTCCAGAAGTCGACGCCGGCGTTGATGCGCTTGGGTTCGACGAAGCGCGCGCGGTAGGCTTGCCAGTTCTTCGGCTTGCCGCTCGGCGCCGGCTTGATCAGCTGGATCGCGGTATCGATGTAGCGCGCCTTGTTGAAGAGCGCTTGCAGCGCGGCCTTGTCGAAGCCGTTGCGCGCGACCATTTCGTCGATGAAGTCGTTGACTTCCTTCCACTGGCTGAAATTGGCGAACTCGCCGTCGTCAGCCGGGGCGGCTTTCTTTTTCGGCTTGGCTTTCGTGCTGCTGCTTTTGCTCTTGTCGGTTTTGCTCTTGTGGGTCGTCGATTCCGCATGAACCGCTGCAGGGAGCAAACAAGCGAGGGAAAGAACGGACAGGCCGAGCAGGTGAGGCAAACGAAGGCAGGGTTTCATTGACATGGAGGGCGCAGCGCTGCGCGTAAATTAACTCAGTAAGGTGGCTGACAGACAAGTCGGCCAGTATACATGATCGGCTGGGCGCGCCGACGGCCGCCCGCTCCGCCTGAACCGCTTGGATGTACACTAGCAAAAATGCCACGAGACGCTCCCGCATCGGGAGAGCAAAGCAAAGATAACAATGACGACCGCTTTTTATACGCATGCAGACTGCCAGCGCCACGAGATGGGCGACTGGCATCCGGAGACGCCGTTGCGCCTGCAGGCCATCGAGGATCAGCTGATCACCAGCCGCATCGACCAGTTCCTGGAACGCCGCGATGCGCCGCTGGCCGAAGTCGCCGACATCGAGCGCGTGCACACCGCCAATGCGGTGGCGCTGATCCGTGACAATGCCGAGGCACTTGCTCTGGCGCAGGACAACGTCGCCCACTATCCGCTGGACGGTGACACATCGATCAACCGGTACAGCTGGAACGCCGCCTTGCGCGCGGCCGGCGCCGCCGTCGCCGCGACCGATGCGGTGATCGCCGGCGAGCTGGAAAACGCCTTCTGCTCGGTGCGTCCGCCGGGTCACCACGCCACGCCAACCACGCCGATGGGCTTTTGCCTGTTCAACAACGTTGCCATCGCGGCGCGCCACGCCATGGACGTCCACGGCCTGGAGCGCGTGGCCATCGTCGACTTCGACGTGCATCACGGCAACGGCACCGAAGCGGCATTCAAACATGATCCGCGCGTGCTGATGGTGAGTTTCTTCCAGCATCCGTTCTATCCCTTCAGCGGCGCCGATCCGGCCGAGCCGCACATCCTCAACGAGCCGCTGCCGGCGTATACGGCGGGCAACGTGGTGCGCCAGCTGGTGACCGACAAGTGGCTGCCGGCATTGCACGCGCATCAGCCGCAGATGATCTTCATCTCGGCCGGTTTCGACGCCCATCGTGAAGACGACATGGGGCAGATGGCGCTGGTGGAAGCCGACTACGCCTGGATGACGAAGCAGATCATGGACGTGGCGCGGCAGCATGCGCGCGGCCGCATCGTGAGCTGCCTGGAGGGCGGTTACAACCTGTCGGCCTTGGGCCGCAGCGTGGTGGCCCATCTCAAGGTGCTGGCTGATCTTGATTAAGTTTGACTAGATCAGGCTAGGGCGCTTCCAGCCGGTCGTAAGCCGCAACGATGGCGTCGGCCACGGCGCGCACGCGGGCGGTGCGGTTGAGGTCGCTGTGCAGCACCAGCCACATGTCATAAGGTTCGGCGCGCTCGGGCCAGAGCCGCACCAGTTGCGGCACCGTGTCGGCCATGTAGGTCGGCAACTCGCCGATGCCCAGTCCCGCTACCACTGCTTCCATCAGCATCAATCCCGAACTCACTTCCATCGCCACGCGCGCATTGGTGGTCGATTCACCGCAGATGGCGTCGATCTGCGACGCATAGATCGCGCGCTGGTAAATCACCACGTCATGTCCCGCCAGCGCGGTGCCCGGTTGCGGCAGGCCGTGCTTTTTGACGTAGTTTTTGGACGCGTACAGGCCGAGCGCCAGCCGCTTCAGGTGGCGCGAAATCAGATCGGGACTGGTCGGACGCAGGCTGCGTACGGCCAGGTCGGCTTCGCGCCGGGTCAGGTTGGAGACTTGCGTTGACGTCGTCAGCACCACGCGAATCGCGGGATGATCGGCCGCCAGCTGCTGCATGGCCGGCATCAGTACGTGCTTGGCCATGGTGTCGGTGGCGGCGATGCGCACGACACCGCACAGGCGCTCGTCGATGCCTTGCATCTGGCGCTGCAGCTGGTCGGCGGCGGTTTCCATTTTTTCAACCGCGGCCACGGCCAGGTCGCCTGCGGGCGTCGCCACATAGCCGGCCGGCGTGCGCAGAAACAGTCGCGCGCCCAGCGATTTCTCCATCGCGTTCAGGCGGCGGCCGACCGTGGCCTGGTCGATCTGCAGTTGTTCAGCGGCGCCGCGCAAGGTGCCGGCGCGCTGTATGGCCAGGAAAATACGGGCGTTGTCCCAATCCATGATGGCTTCCCTGCAAGATAAGTGAATAGACTGCTGATGCAAATTTGCATCGGAGTGACGAGATTATGCTTATTTATTGCATTGCGCAAGAAGCCTAGAATGGCATCCTTGCTCGTATTCCCGTTGGCCTCGTGCCGGAATTGTCGGGCGGCAATCCTACAGAAAGAAATCATGTCTACACAATGTCCCGCTCCCGCCGGCGCCATCCCCACACCGCCGCGCAAGGCCGAGGTCCAGGCGCGCACTGGCATGCTGCCGCTGGTGACGCTTGCCATCGGCTTCGTCATGGCGATGCTCGACGTCACTGTGGTCAACGTCGGCCTGTCGTCGATTGAAAAAAGCCTGGCCACGCCGCTCAGCATGCTGGTCTGGATCGTTGACGGCTATACGCTGAGCTTCGCCGCCATGCTGCTGGTCGGCGGTGCGCTGGCCGATCGCTACGGCGCCAAGAATATCTACCTGCTCGGCCTGGTGCTGTTCGTGGTCGCTTCGCTGCTGTGCGGCGCGGCGCCCAACGGCGGCATGCTGGTTGCCGCACGCCTCTTGCAAGGGCTGGGGGCGGCGTTCTTCATGCCGAGTTCGCTGAGCCTGCTGACCCATGTCTATGAAGACGACCGCGTGCGCGCCCGCATGCTGGGCGTCTGGTCGGCCACGGTCGGCGGCGCGGCGGCGGTGGGCCCGCTGGTGGGCGGCATCCTGATCCATTCGTTCGGCTGGCGCAGCGTGTTCCTGATCAACGTACCGGTCGGCCTGATCGGCCTGTACATGGCGGTCAAGATGATTCCGTCGGTGGAGCGGCACATGCGCGCATTGACCATCACCAGCCATTTCCTCGGCGTGCTGATGCTGGCCGCCTTGAGTTTCGTGCTGATCGAGGGACCGGTCTACGGCTGGACCTCGCTGCCGATCGTGAGCGCCGTGGTCGTTGCCGTGCTGGCGTTCGGTACGCTGGTGCAGCGCGAGCGCAGCGGTTCGGCGCCGCTATTGCCGCGTGCGCTGTTTGCCACGCCGCAGTTCGCGGCCGCCAACGGCATCGGCTTCCTGATCAACTTCGGCGTCTACGGGCAGTTCTTTTTCCTGGCGCTGTTCCTGCAGCAGGCGCGCGGCGCCGATGCGCTGCAGACCGGTTTGCAGATGCTGCCAATGATGGCGGTGATCTTCATCGGCAACCTGAACTCCGGCCGCATGACGGCGCGTTTCGGACCGCGTCTGCCGTTGCGTCTCGGCCTGACGGTCGGCGCGGTGTTTTCGGCACTGCAGATCTGGCTGACGCCGGAGACGCCTTACTGGATGCTGGCCGTCGCCGGCGCGCTTGCCAACCTCGGCATCAGCACCGCCATCCCGGCCATGACCACCGCCGTGATGCAGGTGGCCGGCAAGGGCCACGCCAACAGCGCCGCTGCGGCGCTCAACGCCAATCGCCAGATCGGCGCGCTGGTGGGCGTGGCGCTGATGGGCGCGATCCTGCACAGCTTCAGCAGCTGGATCACGCGCATCGTGCTGGCCTACGGCGTGGTGGCGCTGGTCTATGCACTGGCGCTGGTGTTGGTGTTGCGTTACGTCAATGCACGCTCGGCGGCAAGCACGGCCGCTGTCGCTCCGGCCGGGGAATAAGCGGCATTCGTGCCTTCTTTTTGGAAGCAAACGGGCCGCAGGCCGTAAAATAGCGGCTTATTTTGCAAAAAGAAGAATTCCGCATGTCTATTCAATGGTTCCCAGGTCACATGAACGCCGCCCGCAAGAAGGCGGCGGAAGCGATGGAAAAGGTCGACCTGGTCATCGAGGTGGTGGATGCCCGCCTGCCGCAGGCCAGCTGCAATCCCATGATCGAGCAGATCCGCCTGTTTCGCCAGCGGCCCTGCCTGAAGATCCTCAACAAGAGCGACCTCGCCGATCCGGGCGTGACACAGGCCTGGATCGCACACTACAACAGCCAGAAGAACGTCAACGCCGTTGCGCTCAGCTGCAAGAAGCCCAGCGACGTCGCCAAGGTGCCGAAGCTGGCGCTGGCGCTGGCGCCGCATCGCGGCACGCCCCTGAAGCCGCTGCGCATGATGATCATGGGCATACCCAACGTCGGCAAGTCGACGCTGATGAATGCGCTGCTCAAGAAGCGCGTGGCCGCCGTCGGCGACGAGCCGGCCGTGACCAAGACGCAGCAGCGTCTTTACCTTGGCAACAACATGGTGCTGATCGATACGCCCGGCATGCTGTGGCCAAAGATCCAGCACCCCAGCGATGGCCTGATGCTGGCCGCCAGCCACGCCATCGGCAGCAACGCGCTGATCGAGGAAGAAGTCGCGACCTTCCTTGCCGATGAACTGCTCAAGCGCTACCCGCACCTGCTGGCGGCGCGTTACGGCTTCAAGACCGAAGGCATGGACGGCGTGGCGGTAGTGGAAGGCGTTGCCATCAAACGCGGCTTCCGCCTCAAGGGTGGCGACTTCGACTTCGAGAAGGCCGCGCACACCTTCCTGCAGGACTATCGCACCGGTGCGCTCGGACAAATCACGCTGGAGACGCCTGCTACGCGTGCAGAGTTGCTGGCCAATTACCAGGCCGAGCTGGCCATTGCGGCGGCGGAAGAAGCCGCAGAACTCGCAGCCATCGCGGCCGAGGAAGCGGAAAAGAATCGCGGTCGCCCCGAATAGAGCGAGCCGATTTCGCAGGTCAGGAAAACCGCTCCGGCGGTTTTTTTATTGCGTGCATGGTTGCAAGTTTTCACTGAGGTTCGAGGTTCACGCCGGACGGTGGACCTCAGTTCCTGTCGCAGGCAGCCGTTCCGGTGCCGATATCGGGAGCGCAGGATTTTCTCCTGACGTCGTAGGTTTTGACCGGCACCCAGCGCTGATCTTGAATGCGATAGACGGTAAACGCGGGATTTTGCAAATTGCCGTTGGCATCGAACGCGACCGTGCCAAGCAAGCCTTTGTGGCGAATTTTGTGGAGTTCCTCCACGATCCTGTGCGGTTCCAGAGAATTGGCCTTCTTGATCGCCGCAATCAATGTGTTGCAGGCATCGTAGGACGAGACCGTGTAGACGCTGATACCGGTTCGAAATTTCGCGTGGAAGTTTTTCTCCAACGCCTTGAATTGCGGGTGTTCCTCGTAGTGCTTGCCGGGAGCCGAGGCAAACAGGCCATCGCCCGCACCCTGGATCATGCTCAGGAAAATCGGATTCACTACGCTGCCGGTCAGGAACAATTTTGCGGAGACGCGCAGCCGCTGCCGGGCACGCACCAGATCCTCCGAACGCCGAAGGTAGCCGCCGAAGAAGATCAGATCGACTTCACCGGCTGTAAATTGGGTCAATACGGCGTTGAAATCGGAAGTCTTGTTGCTCACGGTGCTGCGGACAACAACCTGGTTGGGCGAACGAAATTGTTCGGCAAACAGCTCTGCCATGCGCGCGCCGAAAGCGGTGGTGTCGTCGATGATCGCGATGCGTTTTGACTTCAGTTCCTGAGTCGCAAACTCGGCAATGGCGATGGCGACATCTTCACTGCTGCCGACCGCGCGAAAGCTGGTCGCATAGCCCTGTTGGGTAAATTCCGGCGCAGCCGCAGAGGCACTGATCTGCGGTACGCCGGCTGCGGCATAGATGGGCGCCGCAACGATGGTCGGCGCCGATAACCAGTGACCGATCACCCCGGCAACACCGGCGGTGACCATCGATTTGGCGACGAACCCGGCGACGGCGACGTCGGCTTTGTCGTCCATGGCAAGCAGCTTGAAGACTATTTTCTTGCCATTCATGGAGTAGCCGGCGCGGTTGGCTTCATCGATCGCCAGCTGGACTCCGTATTGGCCGCTCTGCGCCAGAGGCCAGGCAAGCGGGCCGGCAAATCCGATCAGGACGGTTTGTGTATTGTCTGCGGCCGAAGCGGCGAGCGCAGGGCTGCCGGAGAAAGCGGAATGGATGAGGACGGCTAGAAAAAGGCGGCGGAGCTTTTTCATGGATGTTCCTTCCTGAAACAGCCTCGCCGTCATCGGGCGGCTCCCGTGCGCAAGGCTGATGCACGGATCAATATATTTCCTTTTTGATAATTGTCTTGCGAGCAAGAAAAGGGTTTTTCGGTGTTTGTTTTTCTTTTCGGAAACCAGCAGGCGTAAAAAAAGGCTTTCCGAAGAAAGCCTTTTTGCGGCGGTACTGCTTGCCGGTGACGGACTACAGCTGGATTACCAGGAAGTCACGACCGAGTTCTTGTACTTCTCGATCACGAATTTCTTGATTTCCGGGCTGTGGTAAGCCTTGACCAGCTTGGCAACCCAAGGCTTGTCCTTGTCTTCGACGCGCACGGCGATGACGTTGACGTAAGGGCCCTTGGCGGCTTCGATGGCGATGCCGTCCTTGGTTGGCGACAAGCCGGCGGATTCAGCAAAGTTGCCGTTGATGGCGGCGGCATCGAAATCATCCAGCGAACGCGGCAGTTGGGCTGCATCCAGTTCGATGATCTTGACCTTCTTCGGATTGTCGACGATGTCCAGCGGTGTTGCCTTCAGGCCCGCATCAGGTTTCAGCTTGAGCACGCCTTGCGCTTGCAGCAACAGCAGCGCGCGGCCGCCGTTGGTAGGGTCGTTAGGGATGCCGACGCGAGCGCCGTTCTTCAGGTCGTTGAGCGACTTGATCTTCTTCGAGTACACGCCCATCGGGAAGGTGATGGTGGTACCGACGCTGACCAGCTTGTAGCCGCGGTCCTTGACTTGCGCGTCCAGGTACGGTTGGTGCTGATAGCTGTTGGCGTCGAGGTCGCCGGCAGCCAGCGCCGCGTTCGGCTGGATGTAGTCGCTGAACTCAACGATCTGCAGCTTCAGGCCGTCTTTCTCGGCCAGCTTCTTTACCTGTTCCAGGATTTCAGCGTGCGGGCCGCCGGTGGCGCCGATCTTGATCGGCTTGTCTTGCGCCAGGACCGGTGCGGACACCAGGCCGGCAACCACGCCCAGACCTGCGAAAAATTGGATTAATTGACGACGATTCATTGTTTCCCTCTCTCTTCGATAGCAGCAGCGGATAGCTGCATTATTTTTTACGCCTGGACCTGTTCTTAACGATGGCTCAGACGACGTACCAGGACATCGCCCAGTGTTTGCACCAATTGCACAAATACGATCAGGATCAGCACCACCGCCAGCATCACTTCCGGCAGGAAGCGCTGGTAGCCGTAGCGGATGCCGAGGTCGCCCAGGCCGCCGCCGCCGATCGCACCGGCCATGGCGGAATAACCGACCAGGCTGACGAAGGTGATCGTAAGACCCGCGACGATACCAGCAAACGCTTCAGGCACCAATACCTTGTAAATGATTTGCCACGTGGTCGCGCCCATCGCTTGCGCGGCTTCGACCAGGCCGTGGTCGACTTCGCGCAAGGCGGTCTCGACCAGGCGCGCGATGAACGGCGCCGACGCGATGGTCAGCGGCACGATTGCGGCAGCAGTGCCGATCGAGGTGCCGACGAAGAAGCGCGTGAACGGAATCACGGCCACCAGCAGAATGATGAACGGCGTCGAGCGCACGGCGTTGACCAGCAGGCCGGCGATGCGGTTGAAGGCGACGTTGGGCAGGATGCCTTTGCGTTCGGTCAGATGCAGCGCGATGCCCAGCGGCACGCCGAAGACGGCGCCGAGCAGGCCGGAGATGCCGACCATCATCAGCGTTTCGCCGAACGAGCTGATAAAAAGATCAATCAGTTCAGATGACATGGTTCAGCTCCTCTACCACGACGCCTTGCGCACGCAGGTAATCCATTGCATTGGTAATGTTCTCGGCGGTGCCGTTGGCGAGGATCGCCAGCGAACCGAAGGCCTGGCCCTGGATCTCGTCGATCTGGCCGTGCAGGATATTGAAGTCCAGGTTGAAACGGCGCACCGCTTCCGACAGATGCGGCTGGTCCACGCCCGAGCCGGTGAAGGCGAAACGGAACAGATGGTCGGTACCCGCGCCGGCCTCGGTATTGGCCAGGCGCGCGCGCAGGCGCTCCAGCACGCCCTTGGGCAGTTCGTGGGCGATGACGTCGCCGATCAGGGCGCGCGTGACTTCATGTTTCGGTTCGCGGAACACGTCCAGCACTTCACCCTGTTCGATGACTTCGCCGGCTTCCATCACGGCGACGCGATCGCAGATCACCTTGATGACTTCCATCTGGTGAGTGATGAGGACGATGGTCAGGCCCAGTTCCTTGTTGATCTTGCGCAGCAGCTCGAGAATCGAGCGCGTGGTTTCCGGATCGAGCGCCGAGGTTGCTTCGTCCGACAGCAACACCTTGGGATCGTTGGCGAGCGCGCGGGCGATGCCGACGCGCTGTTTCTGACCGCCGGAAATTTGCGCCGGATAGCGATCCTTCAGGGCGGTCAGGCCGACCAGTTCCAGCAGCGGCTCAACTTTCTTGGCGATCTCTGCCTTGGACAGGCCGGCCAGTTCCAGCGGCAGCGCGATGTTGTTGTACACCGTGCGCGACGACAGCAGGTTGAAGTGCTGGAAAATCATGCCGATGTGGCGACGCGCATCGCGCAGGTCGTCGGCCGACAGCGTGGTCATGTCCTTGCCGTCGAGGATGATCTTGCCCTCGGTCGGACGATTGAGCAGGTTGATGGTGCGCACCAGCGTGCTCTTGCCGGCGCCGCTGCGGCCGATGATGCCGAAGACTTCGCCCTTGCGGATGGACAGGTCGACGTTGCGTACCGCATCGACCGTGCCGCCGCCGTTGGGGAAGCGTTGGGTGACCCCCTGTATTTCGATCATATTGCTTTCGATGTTGCTGAATTGTTGCTTCATGAAAAAGGCAGCAGGGCGGCTAAATAACCAGCCTGCTGCCGATATTTTTATATAGAGCCGTGATTTTATGAGGATTTCGTTGCAGGCGGAACTACATTTTGCATATTCCCTAATGAGAAAAAGGCATAACCAAGCGCTTTTTGGCGCGAATTGCAAAGAAGAAAGCGGATCGGCTCATGCCTGCAATTTCAATTTTGATCATTTACCAAGACCCGCCTGCATGTTTGCGCCAATGCGACTAAGATAGCCGTCCCGACCCGGAAGGAAACCATCGATGGCATATGTCTATACAACCATGAAATCGCCTGTCGGCGAGCTGACCCTGGTCGGCCGTGGCGAGCGACTGGCGGCGATCCTGTGGGAAAACGACAAGCCCACGCGGGTACGGCTGGGCGAGATGAGCCCGGACCCGGACAGCCCGGTCTTGCGCGAGACCGAACGCCAGCTCAACGAGTACTTCGCCGGCAAGCGCAAACAGTTTGAAGTCGAGCTCGATTTCACCGGCACCGATTTCCAGAAGCGGGTGTGGGCGGCGCTGCTGACCATCCCCTTCGGCGAGACCCGCAGCTACAGCGAAATTGCGGTGCAGTTGGGCGACATCAAGGCGGTGCGCGCAGTCGGCGCGGCCAACGGCAAGAATCCCATCTCCATCATCGCCCCCTGTCATCGCGTGATCGGCGCCTCGGGCGAGCTGACCGGCTTCGCCGGCGGACTCAAGGCCAAGGAGCTGCTGCTCACGCTGGAGGGCGCGCATGCCTTGCACAACAAGCCCGGCACCGCGGTCCCGCAAAAGCGCCGCAGCAAGCTGCCCGATCCGAACCAGGGTTTGCTGTTCGCCGATTGATCTGATGATCGTCCAGCGACGCAAACTCTGCGCACAATAAAAAAGGCCTCGATCGCTCGAGGCCTTTTCTTTTGCTGCATGTTGCGTACAGCTGCGTGGAAAGCGTGCTTTCCGGTGCGCCCGCATTCCGGAGAATGCAGGCGCAGCCGAATTACATCATGCCGTCCATACCGCCCATGCCGCCCATACCACCCATGCCGCCTGGCATACCGCCAGCCGACTTGTCTTCCGGCAGTTCTGCAACCAGTGCGTCGGTTGTCAGGATCAGGCCGGCGACCGAAGCGGCGTTTTGCAGTGCCGAACGGGTAACCTTGGCTGGATCCAGAACGCCCAGTTCAACCAGGTCGCCGTAGGTGCCGTTGGCAGCGTTGTAACCGTAGTTGCCAGTGCCTGCCAGGACAGCGTTGATCACGACCGAAGGTTCGTCGCCTGCGTTGAACACGATCTGGCGCAGTGGCTCTTCGACAGCGCGCAGAACGATCTTGATGCCGGCTTCCTGGTCAGGATTGTCGCCCTTCAGGTTCTTGACGTTGGCGCGAGCGCGCAGCAGTGCAACGCCGCCGCCTGGCACAACGCCTTCTTCAACAGCAGCGCGGGTTGCGTGCAGAGCATCTTCAACGCGTGCTTTCTTTTCCTTCATTTCGACTTCGGTGGCTGCGCCAACCTTGATCAGAGCAACGCCGCCTGCCAGCTTGGCAACGCGTTCTTGCAGCTTTTCGCGATCGTAGTCGGAAGTCGCTTCTTCGATTTGCGCGCGGATTTGCTTGACGCGTGCTTCGATAGCGATGGCTTCGCCGTTGCCGTCGATGATGGTGGTGTTTTCCTTGCCGATTTCGATACGCTTGGCTTGGCCCAGTTCAGCCAGAGTGGCTTTTTCCAGGGTCAGGCCGACTTCTTCGGCGATCACTTGGCCGCCGGTCAGGATAGCGATGTCTTCCAGCATTGCCTTGCGACGGTCGCCGAAGCCAGGAGCCTTGACCGCTGCAGTCTTCAGGATGCCGCGGATGTTGTTCACAACCAGCGTTGCCAGTGCTTCGCCTTCGACATCTTCAGCGATGATCAGCAGTGGACGGCCGGCCTTGGCGACTTGTTCCAGGATCGGCAGCAGGTCACGGATGTTCGAAACCTTCTTGTCGAACAGCAGGACGAATGGGTTTTCCAGAGCAACAACTTGCTTTTCTTGGTTGTTGATGAAGTAAGGCGACAGGTAGCCGCGGTCGAATTGCATACCTTCGACGATGTCCAGTTCGTTTTCCAGCGACTTGCCGTCTTCCACGGTGATGACGCCTTCTTTGCCGACTTTGTCCATTGCCTTGGCAATGATGTCGCCGATATCGGAATCCGAGTTAGCCGAGATCGAGCCGACTTGTGCGATTTCCTTGCTTGTCGTTGTTGGCTTTGCCAGCAGCTTGACTTCAGCGACGATGGCGGTGACAGCCTTGTCGATGCCGCGCTTCAGGTCGGTTGGGTTGAAACCGGCTGCAACGTACTTGAAGCCTTCGCGAACGATCGCTTGAGCCAGCACGGTAGCGGTAGTAGTACCGTCGCCTGCGTTGTCGGAAGTCTTGGAGGCAACTTCCTTAACCAGTTGCGCGCCCATGTTTTCCAGCTTGTCTTTCAGTTCGATTTCTTTCGCAACCGACACGCCGTCCTTGGTGACGGTTGGGGCGCCGAAGCTGCGCTCCAGAACCACGTTACGGCCCTTGGGACCCAAGGTTACCTTGACTGCGTTAGCCAGGATGTTGACGCCATTGACGATTTTTGCACGTGCGTCATCGCCGAAAATTACTTGTTTTGCTGCCATGTTGGATTCTCCAAAATTCGTTTGTTATTGCAATTGAATCAGCTTGATCAGCATCGATCAGACTTGTTCGCTGCCGGCGCAGGACGATTTACGTCGCGCCGCGGCAGGGCACGTCGATTATTTTTCGACGACGGCGAACAGGTCTTCTTCACGCATGACCAGCAGTTCCTGGCCGTCGATCTTCACGGCTTGGCCGGAGTACTTACCGAACAGAACGCGGTCGCCGACCTTGACTGCCAGCGGACGGACCTTGCCGTCATCCAGGATCTTGCCGTTGCCGACTGCCAGGATTTCGCCTTGATCCGGCTTTTCAGTTGCTGCGTCAGGCAGCACGATACCGGATGCGGTCTTGGTTTCTTGGTCGAGACGCTTGACGATAACGCGATCGTGCAAAGGACGAAGGCTCATGAAAACTCCTTAAAATTCAATAAGTTATAAATAAATTGCGGCATCGGCTGCAAAGTGTACTTAAGCCCTGCAGCAAGAAATCCGTGCCACATCGGAAAAGTGGGTAGGCCAGGAGGAGTTGTTAGCACTCTCCCCTAACGAGTGCTAAGTATAGGGGTGGGAAGGGGGTTTTTCAAGGGCAGGGATGATTTATATACGTCCAGACGACTGTCGGAATTCATTTAAGTCTGAACTTTTGCCACTTAACTCTGAATTTCTCGTCTCAATAGCCCTGTTTCCAGAAGGTTGATTTGCACCGAGAATTGCCCCACGTTTAGAACACAATTCTGCTGATGACCGTCAGCAGAAGATCGGAGTGATCGAGGTGGCCTTACCAGGCATTATTCGACTCTGGCACATTCGTGACCGGGTCTCATTGCGAGAGATCATCGGGGTTCAGGGATCTCACGCAGCACCGTCAGGCGGCATTCGCGCTGAAGCCAGTGAGCCGGCCTATGCAGATAGGCGTCCCGGGGGCTCTATAGAGAAATACGCACTAAAACTCTCAGCGTAGTTCATCACGCAAGCAGTGCGGTACCTTATAGCAGCTCCACTTGGCGCTGCGATCCTTGGATTCAGAGGGGCGTACGATCGGGGCGAAGCCTTCGTCAGACGCTGGGAGGTGGATCAGTTGGGGAGGGGGCAATTTCGCGAGAAAATCAAAAAAACACATGCAATCGCGTTGCGGCATTCGCCCGGCAATGGAAAGTGGACGAGTCGGAAAGAAAAATTCTACAGGCAAAGGAATACTCACAAGGCAAAATTCCCAAAAAAATAATCTGCCGGGAATTCGCTTGTGAGGTCGGTGACGACATGTGGTCGCCCAATTGTGCGTCGTTGACTATTTGCTCAACACATAGTCAAATTTGCCCGGTTGCACGAGGAAGAACAAGCAGTCGGTGTCCGAGATGCACTCCGTCACATGCGACTCTTCACCGCGTTGAAACCAGTAGGAACCTACCGGAAGCGGAACTGCTTTCCCACCGGCCTGATAGTTGGCGCCGACACCCTTCAGCACCACGGCATAGTAGTCCTCGGTGTGTGTATGCGCAGCGCTCTTGAAGCCGGCCGGTGCGCGAACGAAAGTACCGTGACGTCCGTTTGCCAAATTCCCATAGGCCGGACCCGCCTTGAGCTCCTTGCCATCCGACTTCACGCCGGTATCTACAAACTTGATGTCGCCGGCGGGAACGCTCACCGACGGGCCTTCGTGCGCAGGCTTCTTGTCCGCAGCGCTTGCGACGATGGAAACACCGAAAGCCAGCCCCATTGCAATGATTACTTTTTTCATGTTCATGATAGTGTTTGATATAAAGATGATGTTGAATGATCGTGACAGTCACGGATCATGATTGCCAATCGGCGTCGTGATTGATGAGGGTAAATACCTACCCATCCATCAGTTCACTCCGCGTTACTTATTCAGAAGCCCGGCCACTTTGGCCACACCTGCCTGGGCGCAGACTTCGTCTTTGTCACCACCAGGCGAGCCACCGACACCGAGTCCGGCAATGGTTTCTTCTCCCACCTTGAATGCCACTCCGCCAGGCAACGCCGTGACATTGGGTGTGCTTGCCAGCGACTGAGCCAGCAGAGGTGGATACTTCGACAGAACACCGATATAGCCGCTGGTCGTATCGACATGGAAGATCGGCCCCATCGTCACGACCGTGTAGGCCTTGCGGAAGCTGCTGTCCTTGGTGTGAATCACCGCATGGTCGCCGCGCAGAACAACTTGCGGCGTTCCCGATACATCGACAACCGTCGCAGTCACGTCGTAGCCATTTGCCTTGCATGTGTCCACCGCCGTTTGCGCTGCAATAATTGCCGTGCTCAACGGCAGCGTCTTGCCGCTGACCGATACCTGTGCCTGAGCCGGTGCCTGAGAGATCAGGGCGATAAGTCCCACCATAACGGTCAACGATGCGACCCCTACGCCAAGTTTTTCTTGCAGGCTGGCAGTGTCAAATCGGTTGCCCGATTTGCCGCCGGTGCCGCGTGCAGTTTTGTTTATGATTTTCATATTTCAGTTATCTCGCATGGGTTGATTTGAGCGGCAAAAGAGTCGATACACGAAACACCAACAACGCTTCTTCCTGATCGCCTAAGCTGATCGGTCGTCTTGTTTCGCTTGGTCGCTTTGCCTGAAATGAATCATGCTCTGAATCGATTTAAAACAGAATCATGCAAATGTGAGAATCATTTCCTCAGAAAATGATTAAATTGCGGGGATCTGAAAGGGGCGCAGCTCGTCGTTCTTTCTTGGACTGGCGGCACCTGATTGCATCAAGGAAGGCTGCGCATGCGCCCGCATCCGTAATGGAAAATCCGGGAGGCATAGTCGTGTTTCACCCTATTCCATAGGGTATTGATGCGCGCCATGGGAAACGCACTAGTGCCTAAGCGAGTTAGGGCTCAAATGGCTTGCAACGGCGTCTGTAAGAAATGGAGGGGAATCAACTGCGTCGGAGCAATTCGGCAGGAGGACAAACGTCGCCGGTGGTCCGGGTACACCAGCGATGTCGAGTGTGCATCGGGGGGGAATTCAATCAGAAGGAATGCGCCCGAATTCAGCAAGCAACTCGCGAAGTTGCGGTACAGCATAGTCAATGAATCTGCGCAGCTTTGCCGGCATCGCTTCCCGGGAAAGAAAAACCACATGAACCGGAATCGGCTCAACCTCAAAATCTTGCAAGACGTATTGCAATTTCCCAGCCTTTACCGCGTCGTGCACATCGTGTTCAAGGATGAAGGTCACACCGATGCCTGCGATAGCCGCATCCACTGCGGCATCCGGCGACGAAACCAGTAAGCGCGGTACATCGGAAACTGTGTATGTTTGCCCCGTATCCTGACTGCGGTAACGCCATGGAGAGAGGCTTGGACTATCGAATACGACGCAAGGAAATTTGTTCAAATCCTCCGGCGTCTCGGGCAGGCCATATTTATCCAGAAGCGCCGGGCTGGCTACGGTCACCACCCGCAATGCCCCAACCCTCGTCGCGACCAGACTGCTGTCACGCAGATTCCCGACACGGATTGCCACGTCGGCGTGTACGTCGATCAAGTCAATGACGCGATCGGACTGTACCAGCCGGATTCGAATCTCGGGATAGAGCGCGAGAAACTGATTGATGACCGGCAGCACCCGCAAACGCGCAACCTGCACGGGCGAGGTGACAACCAGTTCTCCCCGTGGGGTCGTGAATTCACCGGCGGCACGCCGCTCCAGTTCGTCCACGTCTTCGAGGATTCGCTTTGCCGCAGCGACATACTCAATGCCCGCTTCGGTCAGCGCGAGCTTCCTTGTTGTTCTGATGATCAGCCTCGTCCCGACCATCGCTTCAAGGTCGCTGACGTTCCTGGTGAGCGTGGGAGCTGATACATTCAATTTTCTGGCAGCGGCCGACAAGCTGCCTTCCTCAACCGAGGCCACCAACATCGCCATCGCTTCTAGTCGGTCCACTTGATGCACCCAGAAAAAATATGAAGAATCAATTCTAACCCCAGGTTGCCCAATTCAAGCCAGGTCCTGTCCGCCGGGACGGGCCTGGCTTGTCGCGACATAGTGTCGCTGCACATTAGAACTGTGTCAGACCACCGTCGACCACCATTTCGGTTCCAGTGGTGTACGACGAATCGTCGCTTGCCAGAAACAACGCTGTCTTGGCCAGCTCCTCAGGGCTGCCGAAACGCTTCAGTGCAACCTTGTCTGTAATGCTGGCGGCGACCTGCGACAGCACGTTGTCGGGCAGGCCGATCTTGCTGTAGAACGGAGTTGCAATTGCGCCCGGGCTGATGGCGTTGACACGGATGCCGAGCGGCGCCAGTTCGGCACCCAGGGTGCGAACCAGGGAGCGCGTTGCTGCCTTCGTGGCGGCCAGAATCGACAGGCCTGGATAACCGATGGTGTTGAGGAAGGAGGTCGTCACGATGACGCTGCCGCCCCGGCTCATCAGCGGAGCCGTCTTTTGGATCGTGAAGAATGTGCCTGTGAAATTCAACGCGAGGTTTTCGTTGATGTAGTCCTCGGTGACGGAAGCGAGAGGAGCGACTGTGGTGGCGCCGGCGTTGGCAAAGACGACGTCGATGTGGCCGAACTGCGCACGGGTTTTTTCGACTGCACGTTCGATATCCGCTACCTTGCGGATGTCGGCCTGGATCAGCAGAGCGTTGCCATTTAGCGCCTTGCCGGCTTCTGCCAGACGTTCGGCGTTCGAGCCAACCAGCACGACATTGGCGCCTTCCGCTTGGAACAGCTTTGCAGTTTCCAGTCCGATGCCTGATGTGCCGCCGGTAATAAATGCCACTTTGTTGCTGAGTTTCATGATTTTTCCTTTGAGTGATAAGTTGGATCGCAATGCAATGGCTGACGATGACGTCACTTCGTCAACTTGTTGTGTTGAATGCCTTGCTTGGAACAAATAGTAGATCTCACCACTTTTAAAGAGAATCCATTAAACCTGATTAATATCTAATCAAAATATGAGGAAGTAACCAAGATGCCGGGATCGCGGTCAATAGCGACTGGTGTGCTTGTCAGGCTGACGGAGGGCTTTGCTTTCGAGATTTTCCGGGAGCCGGTGTTAAGCCGCGCGATAGCTTGAATGCGTACACATCCGGAGCATTGCCGGGTAGGAGGATTGCGGCATCTTGCGTCAGATCTTTCCGAGTGAAAACGGCGCCTGCGAGGCGCCTGTCGTTTCAGAAGAGACCAGGAAGCGCCGCCAATTTATTGCGCTTCCGGGTCGGGGGCCGGTAGCAGGAATTCTCTTTTGTCGGTCACCGTCAGCCATGTTTGCGCATCATCCGGCACTTTTCCCTGTTGCGTAATGAGGGGCCATGTCTTCGCAAACTGGATGTTGATATCGATATAGTCGCGGTCTTTGCCGGCGAGCGTCTCTTTGGCGCGGATTGCTCCTGCGGGGCATACCAGCTCACATATTGCGCAGTTGACACAAACGGATGGATCGATCACCACAAAATTCTGTCCTGCGCGGAAAGCCTGCACAGGGCAGACTTCCACGCATTCCATGAACTTGCAGCGAATACAAGCTTCGGTGACTACATAGCTCATGACATTTCTTTCTGAAAATCAGAAACCGGCGTCAACGTCAAAAAACACATTAGGCTTGCGATACACCGCCAGGATCACGCAGCCTTCGTCGGAGCGGGTTTCGTGCAACGAACCGGGCTTGCGCCATGTGAATTCGCCGGCGCGTGCGATGCCGTCGTGATCATAGAAAGAGCCTTCCAGCACAAAGCTCTGTTCGATCTCCGGATGACGATGGAACGGGAGGGTGGTGCCCGGTTCCCATTTCAGCAGGCAAGTCAGCTCGCCGCTTTCGGCATTTTCGTACAGCGCCTTGATGCGGATGCCTTTGTGTTTGGTCGGCTTCCATTCCAGATCATCCGGCTTGACATAGGTAGACCCGTTAGGCGTTGGGGCCAGTTTTCCCTTCAAGCGGGTTTCGACGACTGCGTTCATTTTCATCTCCTTAAAAAATGCGGCTGTTCCGCGATAAGTTGAGCAACTACTACAACACTTCGTTTCTGGTTTCCCGGGCGGCCAGCGCCGCGACAAGCGTGATGACGGCCAGTACGATCAGCATGATCGAGACGCCGGCGGTCCCTCCGAAATAAGCCATCAATCCCGTCGCCAGCATCGGCGAAAGCCCGCCGCCGATGGCAGCTGCGACTTGAAAGCCGAAGGAGGCGCCGCTGTACCGCACATTGGCACCGAAGAGTTCAGGGAAATACGTCGCTTCCGGTGCAAACATGAGTCCATGGCCCAGGCTCAGCGCCACGATCATCGTGCCGATCACGATGGTCGCGTCTTTCGTATCCAGCATCGTGAAGAGCGGGAAAGCCAATAGCATCGTGATGATCGCTCCCGCTATATACATGGGGCGTCGGCCGATGTAATCGGACATCAGCCCGAACAGGGGAATCGTCACCACTTCGACGATCGCCGCATAGAGAATGCCGTCCAGGATCAGGGACTTCGGCAACGAAAGTGTGTTGGTGGCGTACAGAACGATAAAGACGGTCAATATGTAGACCCAGGACACTTCCGAAATTTTCAGTCCGATCGCCGTCAGGAATGAACGCGGGTTCTTCAGGATGGCGTCCAGAACCGGGCTCTTCGACAGTTCATTTTTTTCTTTCATGCGGAGGAAAACCGGCGACTCTTCCACCTTGCTGCGGATGAAATAGCCCACCACCACCAGCACCAGGCTCAGCAAAAACGGTATCCGCCATCCCCAAGCCATGAAGTCGGCTTCAGGCAACTTCGAGACAATGGAAAAGACTGCGGTAGCAATGAGCAATCCGAGCGGAAAGCCGACCTGAACCAGACTTCCATAAAATCCGCGTCGGTTTGGTGGTGCATGCTCCAATACCATGAGTGCTGCACCGCCCCATTCTCCGCCCAGGCCAATGCCTTGAATGAAGCGCAGGGTGATCAGAAGAACCGGCGCCCATATCCCGACCTGAGCATAGGTGGGGAGGCAGCCGATCAGAACCGTCCCCAGGCCCATGATGAACATCGTCAGCAAGAGCATCGATTTGCGACCGACCCGGTCGCCGAAGTGCCCGAAAATGGCGCCGCCCAGCGGGCGTGCAAAAAAGCCGACGGCATAGCTGCCCAGTGCCGCCAGCGTGCCGATGATTGGCGAGACGTTCGGGAAAAACAACTTGTTGAATACCAGCGCTGCCGCCATGCCATAAATAAGAAAGTCGTACCACTCGATAATCGTCCCAATCGAGCTGGCTGCTGCGATTGTGCCGATCTTCCCTTTTGTTTCTGCCTTTCCTCCGGTCACCGCGTGACTTGTTGTTGGAATTGCCATCTGTGCCTCCTTCGTGTGATTTTTTACGAAGAACCGATTCTCGATACGAGAAACTCTATCTATCAGCAGTGGAAAATATCTTATTGGGAAACAATTGTTGTAACGAAATTCACTGTTGAATACAATAAATCGTACCTATCACCCTTCTTCTCCTGGTTCAGCTAGACAGCTGATGAAACTCAATGTAGCATCAAGTATCCTAACAGTAAACATTTTAATTAAAAGTTTCATAAAGGAGATTGACATGAAAGTTGGCATTTTTATTTATCCAGATGTAGAGCCGATTGATTTGGCAACCTTCGGCGTGTTGTCGATGGCGCGTCGTGTTGATCCTGACATTCAGATCTGCACACTTGCGCCGCAGAGCGGAGAAGTTCGGCTGGCGAACGGGCTGCGGGTGATCGCCGACTACGGTGTCGACGACGCGCCGGCGCTGGATGTGATTGTCGTGACGGGAGGTCCGGGATGGCAGGCGCAGACTGTTGCGAAGAGCACGCTCGATTTCCTGAGGACGCGTGCGGCCGATACGTTGCTGGTCTCGGTGTGCACCGGCGGCATGATCATGGCCGCAGCTGGCGTTCTTGATGGAAAGAGCGCGACGACCAAGGTTGAAGTCATTGGCGCCGAGGTTTCTCCGTTGAGCGTGATGGCGTCGAAATATCCGGAGATTTCGACAGTGCATTCAAGCCTGGTCGATGAAGGAACTATCGTCACCGGCGGCGGTGTGACGCTGTGCATCGACGCGATGATGCATCTGCTCAAGACAAGAATCGACCCGAAAGTGGCGGATGAGACCGCCCGGATCATGGAGTATTCCCGGGCATGGCAGGCCAACATAACTGCGTTGCCGCCGGTTCAAGTCTGATGATGTCGGACGCTCCTCCCGCCGACGCGGCTGCCGGGCTGTCTGACGTAGAAATACGTCTGGGTACGCGCGTGTACGAACTTCGCAATGCGCGCAGTTATACGCTTGAGCAGCTGTCGGTCGAGACCGGATTTACCAAGGGATACCTTTCAAAGATAGAAAATTCGAAAGTCATTCCTCCAATCGGCACGCTGATAAAAATAGCGCAGGCGCTGCATACCGATCTGGCTGAATTGCTCGGTACGGAAGTGCTGGCCGAAAGCACCAGCGGAATCTGCGTCGTGCGCGCATGGGCACGCGAACCCAGCGTGCGCGGCGACAGCTCGTTCGGCTACGACTACATTGCGCTGGCCAACAAGCGGCGCCGCAAGACCATGGATCCCTTCATCATGGTATTTCCCTCCGATCTGTCGCACGACGTGCGATTTGAGCATGAGGGGGAGGAGTTCATTTACATACTCGAGGGGCAAGTCGAGTTCAGCTTTGTGGTTGACGGCAAGGAGCGGCAGTGGGTTCTGTCTCCGGGCGACAGCATCTATTTTGACTCGCAGACACCGCATCGCGGGCGCGGTCTGCAGGCGCAATCCAGGGCGTTGATGGTGACATCGCAGCCGGCGGATTCCGGAGGCGACAGCGCGCTTGGGATGCGGCCAAGGTAAAGAGCATGGCGGTCGGTCGATGTGCTCCATTGAATCGATCGGCCATCGTCAGACGATTCAAATTTTGGAGGAAATGGCTGTCATGAAAAATCTTACGCTAGGCGGGAAGCTGTATTTGATATTGGTGCTGATGTGGGTGGGTTTAGTGTCGTTCGGCGTCTGGTCTGCGTGGAACACGCGCAGCATTTTGACGGAAGAGCGTCGCACCAAGCTTCGCGCCAATGTCGAGATTGCAGAATCTGTAGTCAAGGGCTATGCCGCACGTGTGGATAGCGGCGAGCTCACCATGGTGGAAGCACAGAAGCGTGCCATCGCAAATATCTCAGCCATGCGCTTCAACCCGGAAGGCTATTTCGTCGTGCAGGATCAGGACTTTATCGCGCTGGTCCATGCGAATCAGAAAATTGTGGGGAAGAGCCAGCGGGATTTCAAAGATACCAATGGAAAGTACTTTATCCAGGAGCAGCGGAAACAGATCGATGCCACCGGCGAAGCGCAGGTGGATTATTCCTTCCCGCATCCGGGAGATACCGTTCCTGCACCGAAGATCACCTACGCCAAGCTCTTCAAGCCGTGGGGATGGACAATTTTTACCGGAGCGTATGTCGATAGCATCGAGCTTGTGTTCTATAGCGAACTCAAGGGCATTCTGAGCATCACGATTGCAATCGGCTTGCTGCTGACGGCGCTGACCTATCTGGTCATTCGCAACGTTGCGCGCAGCCTCGGTGGGGAGCCGTCGTACGCCGCCGAGATTGCGTCGAGAATTGCGGATGGCGACCTGGCATTCGAGATCAACGTAAAAGGCGACAACGAAAATAGTATGCTGGGCACCATGCATCGGATGCAGCGGCAATTGTCCGCGACGGTCGGCCAGATCCGCCAAGGCACGGACACGATTGAAGTCGGCGCCGGCGAGATCGCCGCAGGCAATCTTGACCTGTCTTCACGCACCGAGCAACAGGCGAGCTCTTTGGCGGAGACATCCGCCAGCATGGGGGAGCTCACTTCCGCGGTACAACAAAATACCGATAACGCGCGACAAGCGGGCGAGTTGGCCGGCAGTGCATCGCGCATCGCGGAGCGTGGCGGTGATGTGGTGAGCAAGGTGATAGAGACCATGCGTGGAATTAACGATAGTTCGCTCAAGATGGTCGACATCATCAGCGTGATCGACAGCATCGCCTTCCAGACGAACATCCTCGCACTTAATGCCGCCGTCGAAGCGGCGCGCGCCGGTGAACAAGGTCGCGGCTTTGCGGTCGTCGCGACGGAGGTCAGAACGCTGGCGCAACGCAGCGCTCAGGCGGCAAAAGAGATCAAGGGACTCATTGACGACTCCGTCGCGCGTGTCGGCAATGGCTCCGGCCTGGTGGAGAAAGCCGGAGCAACAATGAAGGAGATGATGGTTGCGGTTGACCGGGTGACGGATATCGTCGGCGATATCTCCTCTGCGTCAGAGCGACAAAGCACCTGGATTGGGCAGATCAACGATGCAATGATGCAAATGGACCAGGTCACCCAGCAAAACGCCGCGCTCGTCGAAGAGGCGGCTGCTGCTGCCGCGTCGTTGGAGGGGCAGGCGAAACGCTTGAAGCAGGCAGTCGAAATCTTCAAAACGGAGGATGCAAGATCGATGGCGGCAGCTGTATCTGCAAATGCTTCGACGCCTTCAGGGAATGCGGCTGGCGTGGGTCGCGGAGAACAATCGAAGAACAAATACCCACAGCAGAAATTGGCGCTACCGGCGAGGTAAGGCATGGGCCTGGTTCAATGGCGCGCCCGCTTTTCCCTTGAGCCGGCGCCGTTTTCCTGGGCCCCCTGCCCGGTGGAGATGCCGTGAATTACGGAATGGATGTCGGCTTGGATTTGTAGATGACGACCAGCGCCCGGGACTCGCCGTTCAGGCTGCGTCCGCGATGGGGCGAGCGGGAGTCGAAATAAACGCTGTCTCCTGGTGATAGAACCCAGGTCTTGTTGCGTCCATCGATGATCGCCTCGAATTCCACTTCTCCATCGAGGATGAACATGAACTCTTCGCCTTCATGTTCGAAGCGAATGTCGCGGTCAACCTTGGACGGAAACACCATGATGAACGGCTCCATCTGTTTGTGGTGGCGCTTGTGTGCGAGCGCGACATAGTCGTAGCCAAAAGAGCTGCCGCCTTTGATGACGGATTCCCGTTGCCAGGACCGGACGACACAGACGGTGTCTGTGTCGATGGTCGCGTCTTCCGGCTCAAGCAGGTCTGCAATATCTGTTTCCAACACCTGCGCAATTTTAAGCAAGGTGCCGATGGGGGGAATGACTTTGGAGTTCTCAATCTTCGAAAGGTAGCCTTTCGTGAAGCCTGTGGCCGTTGCCAGGTTTTCCAAGGTGTAGCCGCGGGCGCCGCGCAATCGGGAAATTCGCTTTCCAAGTTGCAGCTCGATTGCCGTAGGAATTTCTTCTTTTACTGAATCCAGTTCGTCCGTCATTCGTCGATTTATCAAAAAATAAATATTGTTTTGAAAGAATGTCTTGCAATGTGTTGTTCGAAAGTGCTGCATGTTTTAGCACCTTTTAAGTGCAATGATACTTCGATTGCGGTCAGCGGCAGTTGTTTCGGGTCAAGAGCGGGAGCGCTTGGAGATGGCGATGCCGACTTTTGATGCAAAAATTTTCTGTCTCGGTTTTAAAGTGTGGCAAAAATGACGGTAGCGGTTTGCGGTCGCGTTGAGATCGCCTGAACTCAGCGCGAGATGAATCTTCAATTCAGATTCGATGGAGTTTGGCTTTAAACAAGCCCAGTTGGGACTTGAGCGGTAGTGCGGGGTCAATGTCGCCGTGTTGAGCGATTTCGAAGTCGGTGATAGTATACGTTTAATATATGTTTAATATACGTTTCACATGCGTTTAATATGCAATTGGTAAGCATTTAATATAAAGAGTCTTCATGGGAATCGTCAAAATCACCGAGCAGATGCACACCAATCTGCGCCTGAGCAGCGGCGCAATGAGCCGTTCCATCAATTCGCAGGCCGAGCACTGGCTGCGCGTGGGCATGATGGCGGAATTGAATCCAGGTCTTTGCTACAACGAGATCTGCCAGAAACTGCGCGAGGCGGAGCAGCAGGCGCGCGTCGAAGACGAGCGCCAGGAAATCACCCTGGCGCTTGCAAAACCATGATGTTCACCGAAGTCGAGATCAAGACGCCCGCCGACATCGCCATGCTGCGCAAGTCCGGCGCGCTGGCGGCAAAGGTCCTGGAGATGATTGCGGAGCACGTGCGCCCCGGCGTCACCACCAACCAGCTGGACAAGTTGTGCCATGACTACATCGTCGACGTGCTCGACGCGGTGCCGGTCAACATCGGCTACAACGGTTATCCGAAGACGATCTGCACCTCGGTCAACCACGTCATCTGCCACGGCATTCCTTCCGACCGCGCCTTGAAGGACGGCGACATCGTCAATATCGACGTCGCCCTGACCAAGGACGGCTGGCACGGTGACACCAGCCGCATGTACTTCATCGGCGAGCCGGGCATCCTTGCCAAACGCCTGGTGACCACAACCTACGAGGCGATGCGCGCCGGCATTCTCGCCGTGAAGCCGGGCGCGACCTTGGGTGACATCGGCTATGCCATCCAATCGGTCGCGCACAAGGAAGGTTTCAGCGTGGTGCGCGAATATTGCGGCCACGGCATCGGCAGGATCTATCACGAAGACTTGCAGATCCTGCATTATGGACAACCGGGGGCCGGCCTGCCGCTGCAAACCGGCATGGTGTTCACCATCGAGCCGATGATCAACGCCGGCAAACGCCATTCGAAAGAAATGCCCGACGGCTGGACCGTCGTCACCAAGGATCATTCCCTGTCTGCGCAATGGGAACACATGGTGGCGGTGACGGAGACCGGGTTTGAAGTGTTGACGCCGTGGCCCGATGGGGTGGGGGAGTATTCAGCGCTTGCCGCATGATGTTCCGTCGCCCGGTTTATCATCGGACGCGTCAATGAAAGGCCCGGATGACCGGGCTTTTTTTTCGCTTTGTATAATCTCGAAGAACGTCATGCACCGCGAGAAAGCTTATGGAATTAACGAGACTGGAAAAGCAACTGGGCTTCTTGAGGGAAATCGACCGCTTGAAAACGGTGGTGCGGCAGTCACCGTTGCTCGACCAAAGCCGCAAGGAAAACTCCGCCGAGCATTCCTGGCACCTGGCCATGTACGCCATGCTGCTGAGCGAGTATGCCAACGGCACCGTGGATGCCAATCGCGTCATCCGCATGCTCCTGTTGCATGACATCGTCGAAATCGACGTCGGTGATTTTCCGATTCATGGCGGATCTTCTGCGGTGGTGCAGGCGGAGCAGGAGGCGAAGGCGGCGGAGCGCCTGTTCGGCTTGCTTCCCGAAGCGCAGGGCGATCAGTTTCTGGCGTTGTGGCAGGAATTCGAACACGCGGAAACCGACGACGCAAAATTCGCCAAGGCGCTGGATCGCTTCCAGCCGCTGCTCATTAATATATTTACCGGCGGCGGCACCTGGACGGAGAACGGCGTTTCATTGGAGCAGGTGCTGTCCCGCTATGGTCCCGTGATCAAGAGAGGTGCCCCGGAATTGTGGTCGGCGTGTGAGGAGTGGGTGGCGCGACACTTCGCTGAGTAAATAAGCATCCTGCAAAGTCGCGTCAATCGGTACAGGCGATCAGCGTCGCCTCACTTCCGCAACTCGCTCGGCGCCTTCCCCGTCCATCGCTTCAAGGCCCGCCTGAAGTTCGCCCCATCGCTGAATCCCAGCAGCATTGCAATATCGTCCGTACTCATCTGCGTGGTGCGCAGGTATTCCTGCGCCAGCGAGCAGCGCACGTCGTCGAAGATGGCGACGAAGGATGTTCCTTCCGCCTCCAGACGCCGGCGCAATGTCCGGCTCGTCATCTTCAGGGCGTCGGCCACGCCTTCCATGTCCGGGAACACGCCGGGTTTGCTCATCAGCACTTGGTACACCTCGCCGGCCACGCCGACCGATACTTTGGATTGTCCGATCAGGCGATCGCACATGTTCTGCAGCAGCTTCGCCGTGAGCTTGTGCGCCAGCTGCGGCTGCTGTCCCAGGATGGCGCTGTCGTAGATGAGCTCGCAGGCCTCCTGGTCGAAATAGCAGGGACAGCCGATGTAGTCGCTATAGATGTCGGCATGCGCCGGCGCCGGGTAGGAAAAGCAGGCCTTGATCGGCGGACAGCTGTGGCCGGCGACGTCTTGCAGGTGCGTGACGTGCTGGGTGAACTGCTGCTCGACGATGAATTCGCGCAGCTCGCGCGACGGGCTGGAAATGAAGGCGTCCGGAAACGACCAGACCGCCCGGTCGGGGTATTCGGTCCAGTCGATTTTCAGCGTCGGCGTGGCCAGGCGATGGTATTTCACGCCCAGCTTGAAATAGTCGCGCAGCGACAGGCACGACATCAACGCGTAGCCGTACATGCCATAGGCCGACAGGTGCAGGCGACCGCCGACCTTGAACGGCGTGGCAGGATCGGTCGACAGCGCGATGGCGTTCTTGCAGACCGTTGCGTACTGGCGCACTGACGTCAGCAGCGCGGCGTCATAAATCTGGTCCGGCCGGACGCCGCTTCCCGCCAGGCTGTCCTCCGCGGAAATGCCTTGTTCCGCCAGCACTTCGACCAGTGCCGCGATCTTGTAGGGCGCGTAAAGAGGCTCGTTGAGCATGGTGATCGGCGACAAAACGACTCCTTGAAGATTGTCCTCAAATGACTTTGTAGTGTCCGTTAAAGACCTTACTTTGGTGACTTTAACTGATTATGATCGCTCCCACAATGAAGGTGAACCGTGCGCGGCATCTTCTTAAAAATACAGGCAGGAGACAGGTCGGCGAGGCGTGTATACCCTCGTTGCCGCGGTTTGCTGTCGATTTTCAATCCGTCGAAGAATGCCAAAATGAGCAAAGTCAGCAACTCCAGCAAATCCAGCAGGAAGGTCATCATCTCGTGCGCCGTCACCGGCGCCACCCATGTTCCCTCCATGTCGGCGTACCTGCCGATCACGCCGGCGCAGATCCGCGACCAGGCGATCGAAGCGGCCGAGGCCGGCGCGGCGATCATCCATCTGCACGCTCGCAATCCCGACGACGGTCGTCCGACGCCGGACCCGGAGGTGTTCGGGCAGTTCGTTCCCGCCATCGTCAAGGCCACCGACGCCGTGATCAACATCACCACCGGCGGCAGCACCCGCATGACGCTGGCCGAGCGCCTTGCCTATCCGCGCCTGCTGCAGCCGGAGATGTGCTCGCTCAACATGGGGTCGATGAATTTTTCCATCCATCCGGTTGCCGCGAAGATCACGGACTGGGCCCACGATTGGGAAAAGGACTATGTCGAGGGCATGGAGGACATGGTCTTCAAGAACACCTTCAGCGACATCAAGAAGATCATGCTTGAACTGGGGGCGCAGGGCACGCGCTTCGAGTTCGAGTGCTATGACGTCAGCCACTTGTACAACCTGGCGCACTTTGTCGAGCAGGGCCTGGTGAAGGCGCCGTTCTTCATCCAGGCGGCGTTCGGCATCCTCGGCGGCATCGGCGCCGATCCGGAAAACATGACCGTCATGCGCGCCACCGCAGACCGCCTGTTCGGTCGCGAAAACTATCACTTCTCGGTGCTTGGCGCCGGACGGCATCAGCTGTCGCTGGTGACCATGGCCGCAATCATGGGCGGCAACGTACGCGTAGGCCTGGAAGACAGCGTCTACATCGCCAAGGGCGTGAAAGCGGAAAGCAATGCGCAGCAGGTGCGCAAGATTCGTCACATCCTCGAAGAGCTGTCGTTCGAGATCGCCACGCCGGCGGAAGCGCGCGAGATGCTGGGCCTCAAGGGCGGCGACAGGATTTCGCTCTGACCCTCGCTCTGACCCTGCTTCATCCACAACAAGAACTGAATATTTTCAGGAGACATCATGACCAATAACGCCATACCAGGCGACGCCGGTTTGCACCGGCTTGCCACACACAAGGCTTTTCTGAAGCTGATTCCCTTGATGTGCGCGATCTACTTCATGTCCTTCCTCGATCGCACCAACGTGGCGCTGGCGAAGATCCATCTGGCCGCCGACGTCGGCATCAGCGCCGCCGCATACGGACTCGGTTCGGGTATTTTCTTCATCGGCTATGCGCTGCTGGAAGTGCCCAGCAACCTGGCCGCGCATCGCTTCGGCCCGCGCCGCTGGATCTCGCGCATCGCGGTGAGCTGGGGCATCCTGTCGACCGCGATGATGTTCGTCTCGGGCGAGTGGTCGTTCTATATCCTGCGCGTCTTGCTCGGCATTGCCGAGGCGGGCCTGTTCCCGGCATTGATGTACATGGTGACGCTGTGGTTCGCGGGCAAGGACAGGCCGGTCGCGATCGGCTGGATCTACACCGCCCCGGCGCTGGCGCTGATGCTGGGCAATCCCATCGGCGGCGCGTTGATGCAGCTCGACGGCTTCGGCGGACTGCATGGCTGGCAATGGATGTTCATGATCGAAGGACTGCCCAGCGTCTTGCTCGGCATCCTGTTGTACTTCAAGCTGCCCGACCGGCCCAGCGACGCCAAGTGGCTGACGCCGGCCGAAGCGGCATCGCTGGAAAAACATGCAGTCATCGATGCGCCCCAGCACGGGAATACTTCCTCCAAGGACTGGATGGCGGCGCTGAAACGTCCAACCACGATTCTCATCGGCCTGATCTATTTCCTCAACCAGGTCGCCTTTGTCGGGCTGTATTTCTTTACGCCGGCCATGGTCAGCCAGATGCACATCAGCTCACCGCTGATCGTCGGCCTGCTCTCGGCCAGCGTCGGCATGGGCTTCCTGATCGGCGTGCTGGTGTTGCCGCGCATCCACCGGCGCGTCAGCAGCGACTCGGTTTATCTGGGTGTGCTGACCGTCGGACTCGTGCTGTGCGCGATTGCCTTCATCGCCACCGCCAGCTTCGGCGGCAAGATCGCCCTGTTCGTCGTGACGGCGTTCTTTGCCGGCGGCGTGCTGCCGTCGTACTGGTCGATCGCCATGAAGCGCATGCAGGGCGTGCAGGCCGCAGCCGGACTGGCCTTCATCAACACCATTGGCTTGCTGGGCGGCTTCGTCGGCCCTTATCTGTTCGGCATGGCCGAGACGGCCACCGGGCGCAGCGACGCCGGCTTCAACGTCATCCTTGGCGCGGCGATCCTTGGCCTGCTGCTGGTGCCGCTGCTGGCGCGCTCGATCAGGAACGAATCCTTCAATAAGTGAAATTGAAATCAAGTCAGAAAGAGTGCAATGAGATTACGTGGAAATGTGGCAATTGTGACCGGCGCCGCGCAAGGCATCGGCAAGGCGACGGCATTGAAGTTCGCACGTGAAGGCGCGACGGTCGTCGTCTGCGACCTCGACGCCGATGCGGTCGCCGCAGCGGTCGAGGAGTGCCGGGCGGCGGGAGGCGAAGCCGAAGGTTTTCAGTTGGACGTGACCTCGCGCGACAGCCTCGACGAGATGGTGGCAGCGGTAAAGCAGAAATACGGCCGCATCGACACCCTGGTCAACAACGCCGGCATCACGCGCGACGCGCGCTTGCAGAAGATGACCGCGCAGCAGTTCGAAGACGTCATCGACGTCAACCTGCGCGCCGTGTTCAACGCCTCGCAAGCGGTGGTCGACACCATGATCGAAGGCGGTGGCGGCGCCATCCTGAACGCCAGTTCGGTGGTCGGCATTTACGGCAACTACGGCCAGACCAACTACGCGGCGACCAAATTCGGCGTGATCGGTTTTACCAAGACCTGGAGCCGCGAGCTCGGGCCGAAGGGCATTCGCGTCAACGCGGTGGCGCCGGGGTTTGTCGAGACCGCGATCCTGTCCACGGTGCCTGACGAGGTCTTGCAGAAAATGCGTGACCAGGTGCCGTTGCGGCGTCTGGGCAAGCCGGAAGAAATCGCCGACATCTACGCTTTCCTGGCCAGCAATGAAGCAAGCTATATTAACGGGGCGGTGATTGAGGTGTCGGGCGGGTTGACGCTGTAACACTTTCACCAGACACTTTTTACATTCGCCGCGTCAGGCAATCGACGACGTGGCTCTCATGCGGGAATCTCCATGAAAACAGTTGATCTATTGAAGCCGGACGCAGGCCTGCGCGTCTTCATCTCCGGCGCCGCCACCGGCATCGGCGCCGCCATTGCGGAAGCCTTCCTCGATACCGGCGCGGCCGTCTACGTCTGCGACATCAATCCGGTCGCCGTCGAGGCAATCAGGAAGAAACACCCAGGCATCCATGCCGGCGTCGTCGATGTCGGCAAGCGCGAAGACGTCGACGCCGTGATGGCGGACGCGGCCGAGAAGCTCGGCGGCCTTGATCTCCTGATCAACAACGCCGGCATCGCCGGACCGACCGGCGCGGTGGAAGATATAGATGCGGACGCCTGGGACCAGACCATCAACACCAATCTGAACAGTCAGTTCTATTTCCTCAAGCGCGCCGTTCCGCTGCTGAAGAACACCTCGGACAATCCGAGCATCATCACGCTGTCCTCGGTGGCCGGACGCCTGGGCTATCAGTTCCGTACGCCCTATGCCTCGACCAAATGGGCCATCGTCGGCCTGATGAAATCGCTGGCGGTCGAACTCGGACCCAGCAACATCCGCGTCAACGCGATTCTTCCCGGCGTGGTGGAGGGCGAGCGCATGGACGGCGTCATCGCCGCCCGTGCGAAGACGCTGGGTTTGAGCTTCGACGAGATGCGCGAAGATTACGTCAAGAAGATTTCACTGCGACGACTGGTGACTACTCAGGACGTCGCGGCGATGGCCTTGTTCCTGGCATCTCCCGCAGCGCGGAATATCTCGGGGCAGGCCATCAGCGTGGACGGCAATCTGGAATATCTGTAGATCGATTTGAACCCGCGGCAACTCAGCTTGCTGCGGGACCGCTGCGCAAATGCTCGACCAGAAGCTGGGTCGGCACGTTCAGCGTGTGGTTGTAGTTATTGAAGCACAAATGCAATTCACGCTCCGCCCATTCTTCTGCGATGGGCCGCGTTTCCACTTCGGAAAAATTCCGGTGCCGCTCCAGCCAGGGCAGCGGCAGAACTGAAATTCCCATCCCCATTTCCACCATGCAGCACACCGCTTCGTTGCCGCTCACCTGCACGCGCCGGTTGATGGTGTGGCCGAGCTTTGCGGCGGCGGCCATCAGCAGTGTGTTCATCGAACTTTCGCTGCGCAGGCAGACGAACTGGTACGGCAGCATGTCGCCGAGCGTCAGCGTCGGTTGCGCCAGCAGCTCATGTCCCCGCGGCAGTACCGCCAGCAGCTTCTCCTTGCTGTAGGGCGCAGTCGACAAGCCGTGCGCCTTGTAGGGATCGCCGAAGATACCGATATCGGCCTGGCCTTCGCTGACCAGTTGGATCGCATGCGGACTCAGGCTGTCAGTCAATTCGATTTCGATACCGGGATGCAGCGCGGAAAACGCCTGCAGTTGTTGCGGGAGGTATTGCGTGACGACCGCAATGCTGGCGGCAATGCGCACCGTGCCGCGCACGCCTTCGGACAAGTCGGACATCTCGGCTTCGAGTTGCTGGATATTGCGCCGGATGGTGTTTGCGTGGCGCAGCAGTACTTCGGCTGCGCGGGTCGGTTCGAGTCCGGTGGGGCGTCGCTCGAACAGCAGGATGTCGAGCGAGGATTCGAGATCGGACATGCGCTTGCTGATTGCCGAAGCGGCGATGTGTTCGCGTGCAGCGGCGCGTGCCAGGCTTTTTGTTTCCATGACGGCGACAAACAGTTGCAGCGTGTAAAGATCGAGTCTCATGGGATCCCGGAGGTGACGTGGAGCGGAGGAGGGCCATCGCGAATTGGAAGCGCCCCATCGTGAAACGTTGATTGCTCCAGTTGAGTGCGCATTTTAGTATTTGCCTGACAAAAAATACAAGGCGAATCACTCGCGTTGAATCATGGAGACTTCAATGAAAGCAGCAAAGATAGCAGTATTGCCGGGCGACGGTGTCGGTCAGGAAGTTGTGCCGGAAGCGGTCAAGGTATTGCAGGCAGCGGCCAAGGGCCGCTTCGAACTCGATCTGGAATACGGCACCATCGGCATGAGCGGTGTGGAAGCCACCGGCAAGCCCTTGCCGGACGCTACGCTGGCGCTGGCCAAGACGGCCGACGCGATCCTGTTCGGCTCCGTGGGCGGTCCCGCCTATGAGCAATGGCTGCGCAAGAACAAGGTCCGTTCCGGTTTGCTGCAGTTGCGTCTGGAACTTGGCCTCAACGCCAACCTGCGTCCGGTGCGCCTGATCCCGGAGCTGGCATCGGCGTCCACACTCAAGCCGGAAGTCATCGACGGCCTCGATCTGCTGATCATCCGGGAACTGTCGAGCGACATCTATTTCGGCGAACCGCGCGGTCCGGTGGCCAATGCCAGCGGCGAGCGCGAATCGGTCAACACCATGCGCTACACCGAATCGGAAGTGCGGGCGATTGCGCACGTCGCCTTCCAGGCCGCGCGAGGTCGCAGCAAGCGCGTGTGCTCTGTGGACAAGGCCAACGTGCTGGAAACCATGCAGCTGTGGCGCGACGTGATGACCGAAGTTGGCGCTGAATATCCCGACATCGAGCTGTCGCACCTCTACATCGATGCTGCCGCCATGGCGCTCTTGCGCGCTCCCACGCGTTTCGATGTGATCGTCACCGGCAACATGTTCGGCGACATCCTGTCCGACGAAGCCGCGATGCTGGTCGGCTCGCTCGGCATGATGCCGTCGGCGTCGCTGTCGCCCAGCGGCAAGGGGCTGTACGAACCCATTCACGGATCGGCGCCGGACATTGCCGGCCGCAACATCGTTAATCCGCTGGCTACAATCCTGTCGGCGGCGATGCTGCTGCGCTACAGCCTTCAGCGCGAGGATGATGCGCAACGTGTGGAAAATGCCGTGCGCAGCGTGGTGAGCTCGGGACTGCGCACCGCCGACATCATGGAACCGGGATGCCGTCAGATCGGCACGCGCGAGATGGGCGATGCGGTGGCGGCAGCCATCGCCAGGTAACGCACCGCAGGTTGTTGCAGGTCCGTAACGATGGCTGGATTTTGCTATCCAGCGCGGCCTCGCCATGGCGCAACCTGCACTCTCCGCAATCTTCGCAATCTTTGCAAGAGATGATCATGACCCATTTCGTCTTACAGGATGCGGCGCCGCCGCGCGTGTCCGACATACCAACCGCAACCGCGCCTGCGGTTTCCGCTACTACCGCTGCGCTGTTGTTCGAGAACGTCAGCTGTACGTTCTCGCGTCCCGGCAAGGAAAGCCAGACCGTGGTCAACAAGGCCACGCTGTCGGTGGCGCCGGGCGAGTTCGTCTCCGTGGTCGGGCCGACCGGCTGCGGCAAATCGACGCTGCTCAACATGGCCGCCGGGTTGCTGTTCCCATCCGCCGGCCGTGTCCTGAGCTTCGGGAAGGACATCACCGGCATCAATCGCAACGCCACCTATCTGTTCCAAGGCGAGGCGCTGATGCCGTGGCGACGCGCCATCGACAATATCTCGGCCGGATTGCAGTTCGCCGGCGTGCCGGCCAAGGAGGCGGACGAACGCGCGCATCTCTGGCTTGAGCGCGTCGGCCTGAGCGGGCACGGCCACAAGTTTCCCTACGAAATGTCGGGCGGCATGCGCAAGCGGGTGGCGATGGCGCAGGCGCTGATTCTTGAGACGCCGGTGATCCTGATGGACGAGCCGTTCAGCGCACTCGATATCCAGACGCGCCAGCTCATGGAGTCCGAGTTGCTCGCACTGTGGCAGGCCAACCGCAAGTCGGTGCTGTTCATCACGCATGACCTGGACGAAGCCATCGCGCTGTCGGATCGCGTGGTGGTGTTGTCGGCCGGACCCGGAACGCGTCCTATCGCCGAATTTCCCATCGACTTGCCGCGTCCGCGGGAAGTTTCCGAGATACGCAACACTGAACGTTTTGTCCAACTGCATACGCAGATCTGGGACGTTCTTCGCAGCGAGGTATTAAAAGGCTATGAACAAAGCAAACGCTGAATTGATGGCGAGCCATCATTTGAACGAAGTGGATGCTGAAGCTGAAACAGCATCGGCCTCCACCCCCACTTTCCTACGTCATGAGCGCGCGCCGCGTGACCTCATGTGGCTTTGGCGCTTGCTGCTGCTGGCTGCGATGCTGGGCATCTGGCAGGGGCTGGTGACGCTGGGCATACTGCCGGTGTTCTTCTTCGGCGATCCGCTACCGGTGTTCGTGCAGATCTGGCACTGGTTCCAGAGCGGTGAAATATGGCCGCATCTGTGGGTCACGCTGATCGAGACGGTGCTGTCCTTCGTGGTCGGCATGGTGACGGCGGTGGCGTGTGGTTTGCTGCTGTCGCTCAACGACTTCCTGGCGCGCCTGCTGGATCCGTTCATCAAGGCTGCCAACGCCGCGCCGCGCGTGATCTTTGCGCCGATCTTCGCCCTCTGGTTCGGACTCGGCATCTGGTCCAAGGTGGCGCTGGGGACGACACTGGTGTTTTTCATCGTCTTCTTCAACGTGTTCCAGGGCGTACGCGAAGTCAGCCCGGTGGTCTTGTCCAATGTCCGCATGCTGGGCGCCAATCGCCGGCAACTGCTGCGCCACCTCTACCTGCCGTCGGCTGCGAGCTGGATGTTCTCCAGCCTGCACAACGCCGTGGGCATGGCCTTCGTCGGAGCGGTGGTGGGCGAGTACCTGGGTTCGGCGCGCGGCATCGGCTACCTGATCCTGGAAGCCGAAGGTACCTTCAACATCAATGCGGTGATCGCCGGGATCTTCGTGCTGACGACCTTCGCGCTGGTCATCGATACCTTCGTCACACGCATCGAGCGCCGCCTGCTGGTCTGGCAGCCCAGCAACGGCAATACCCAAAAAGCGCGTGCGGAAAGCTAGGAGAAATTTGTGTCGGAAATAGTGAAACGAACCTTGTTTGAAAAAATCTGGAGCCGGCATGAGGTCATGCGCGACGATACCGGCCAGAGTCTGCTGTACATCGACCGCAATCTGATCCATGAGGGTTCGCGCAATCCGTTCCAGGTGCTGGCGGCGAAGAAGCTGCCGGTGCGCCGGCCGGACCGAACCTTCGCCACGCCGGACCATTACGCGCCCAGTTCAGGCCGCACGCTGGATGACGTCGACGGCCCGGAACGCCGAAACATGGTGGCCTCGCTGACCGAGAACACCCGGCGCGAAGGCATCGTCATGTTCGGCATGGACGATCCGCGCCACGGCATCACGCACGTGGTGGGGCCGGAGCAGGGCTTGAGCCTGCCGGGCATGACCATCGTCTGCGGCGACAGCCATACCTCGACGCATGGCGCGCTGGGTGCGCTGGCCTTCGGCGTGGGAGCGTCCGACGTGGCGCATGCGCTGGCGACGCAAACAGTGTGGCAACGCATGCCGCGCACCCTGCGGGTGACGATCGACGGTGCGCTCGGTTACGGCGTGACGGCCAAGGACGTGGCGCTGGCGCTGATTGCGCAGATCGGCGCCGCCGGCGCCACCGGCCATGTGATCGAATACGCCGGCAGCACCATCGCCGCGATGTCGATGGAGGGACGCCTGACGCTGTGCAACCTGTCGATCGAAGCCGGCGGACGGGCCGGCATCATCGCGCCCGACGAGACGACGTTTGCCTACGTCAAGGGCCGGCCGTTCGCGCCGCAAGGCGAAGAGTGGACACGGAGTCTGGCGGAATGGCGTGAGTTGCGCAGCGACCCGGGTGCGACCTTCGATACGGAAGTGACGCTCGACGGCGCCGCCATCGCACCCATGGTCACCTGGGGCAACAGCGTGGAAGACGCCTTGCCTATTAGCGGCAGCGTGCCCGATCCGGCCGGCATTGCCGATGCCGAACGCCGCACCGTGGTGGAGAACACCTTGGCCTATATGGGATTGCACGGCCGCGAGTTGCTTGCCGGCGTGAAGATCGACTACGTCTTCATCGGCTCCTGCACCAACGGCCGCATCGAGGATCTGCGCGCTGCAGCCGCCATCGCCCGGGGACGCCACGTCGCACCCTCCGTGCGTGCGCTGGTAGTGCCGGGGTCGGCGCTGGTGAAGGCGGCGGCGGAAGCGGAAGGGCTGGACCGGATTTTCATCAACGCCGGTTTCGAGTGGCGCGAAGCGGCATGTTCGATGTGCCTTGCGACCAACGGCGACGTGGTGCCGCCGGGACTGCGTTGCGCCTCGACCTCGAACCGCAATTTCGTCGGCCGTCAGGGGCCCGATTCGCGCACCCATCTGATGAGCCCGGCGATGGCCGCGGCCGCAGCAGTGACGGGACAATTGACCGATGTCCGCACTCTTTTGCGGGAGGCATGATCATGCAAGCATTCATCCATCTCGACGCCGTAGCCTTGCCGGTGGCGGCGTCGAATGTCAACACCGACCAGATCATTCCGGCGCGCTTCCTGCGCAAGCAGCGCGCGGACGGTTTCGGCCAGTACCTGTTCCATGATTTGCGGTTCGGCGAAGACGGTCGCGAGCTGGCGGAGTTTCCCATGAACCAGGATGTCTATCGGGCACCGGGCGTCATCGTGGCGCGCAAGAACTTCGGCTGCGGATCGTCGCGCGAAATGGCGGTGTGGGCGATTTCCGACTTCGGCGTGCGCGCCATCGTCGCGCCCAGCTTCGCCGACATTTTCTTCAACAACTGCGTGCGCAACGGCATCCTGTGCGTGGTGTTGCCGGAGCAGGATGTCGAGGACATCCTGGCGCTGCTGGAAGCGCAACCGGGAACGCGACTGCAGCTCGATCTGGAAGGCCAGAAGCTCGTCGTCGAAAACGGCGGACAATACAGTTTTCCGGTCGACCCGTTCAACAAGAAGTGCCTGTTGCAAGGCCTCGACAGCATTGATTACACCTTGCGTTTTGCCGACCGTATCGCAGAGTACGAGGCGCGCTGAGTTCAGCAACGCGCAGCAAAGAACTGCGCGGCAACCATCATCCATGGAGACGATTCATCATGAAAAAACTACTATGCATACTGAGCGCCGGCCTGGCGTTGCAGGGAATGGCCAGTGCTTCCCAGGCGCAAGGAATGCTTGAGAAAAGGCACCTCGCGATCGCCACCACCGGTTCGGTGATTTCCTATTACCCGATCGAGATCGCCCTGGCCAAGGGTTACTTCAAGGACGAGGGACTGGACGTCGAGCGCAGCATGTACTCCGGCGGACCGCAGACTTTGCAGGCGCTGCTGGGCGGCAGCGCCGACATGGTGGTCAGCGCCTATTCCAACACGCTGACGATGGCCGCCAAGGGTCAGCGCTTGCAGGCCTTCGTGCTGATGATCAAGTATCCGGCGTTTGTCCTCGCCATCTCCAGGGCGGGGCAGGAGAAGTACACCTCGCTCAAAAGCCTGGCTGGCATGAAGATCGGCGTGACCTCGCCTGGTTCCAGCACCAACATGATCCTGAACACGATTGCCCAGCGTAACGGCGTCGATCCCAAGTCGTATTCGGTGATCGGCGTGGGCGCCATGTCGGGCGCGGTGGCGGCGGTCAAGCAAAACCGCGTCGATGCGCTGGTAGGCATCGATCCTACCATCAGCATGCTGGAAGAAGACAAGCAGATCAAAATCGTCGCCGACATGCGCACCGGCCCCGGCACCCAGGCGGCGATCGGCAGCGCGACGTATCCCGAGGGCTCGGTGATCTCGACCACCGATTTCATCAAGAAGAATCCGAACACCGTGCAAGCCGTGGTGAACGCCATGCTGCGCGCCGAGAAATTCCTCGAAACCGCCACCGCCGCGCAGATCGCCGACGCCTTGCCGAAGTCCTATCAGGTCGGCGAGCGCGACATGTTCCTCAAGGCCATCGAGCATACCCGCACGGTCTATTCGACGGACGGTCGTTACGACCTGGAAGGCGCCAAGGCGGTGCTCGGCGTATTGGCCAATTCGGAGCCGTCGGTGGCGGCTGCGCAAAGCCGTATCGATCTGCAATCGACGTACACCAACAAGTTCGTCGACGCGGCTGTGGTCAAAAAACCTTGAGTATTTTTTATTCCTTTCGTTCTTTATCCATCATCACTCTGGAGATGTGAAATGCAAGCCGGCAACCCATTCAAGGACGCCATCACGGCGCGAGCTCCGCAGCGTCAAATCGGACTGTGGCTCAGCATGGCCAACGGCATCGCGGCCGAAATCTGCGCCACCGCCGGTTTCGACTGGTTCCTGATCGACGGCGAGCATGCGCCCAACGACATCAACACGATCCTGTCGCAGTTGCAGGCGCTCGCCGCTTATCCGGTGGAAGCGGTGGTGCGTCCGCCGATCGGCGATGTGACGATCGTCAAGCGCCTGCTCGATATCGGCGTGCGCACCTTGCTGGTGCCGATGGTCGACAGCGCCGAACAGGCGCATGAACTGGTATCGATGATGCGCTATCCGCCGCAAGGCATCCGCGGCGTCGGCGCACGCATGGCGCGCGCATCGGGTTTCGGCGCCCGCACCAACTATATTGCGACCGCCAATGCCGACATGTGTCTGCTGGTGCAGATCGAGTCGGTGGAAGCACTGGATCAGATCGAGGCGATTGCCGCCGTGGAAGGCGTCGACGGCATGTTCGTCGGACCTTCTGATCTGGCGGCGTCGATGGGCCATCCCGGCAATCTGGCGCATCCGGATGTACGTGCGGCGGTGGACGGCGCGCTGCGTCGGATTAGGGCGGCTGGCAAGCCGACCGGCATCGTGGCGTTCGCGCAGACGGATATCCAGCGCTTCATCGATCTCGACACGACGTTCATCGCCGTGGGCGCGGATGCGGCCATCCTGGCCGACGGCAGCCGGGCGCTGGTCAAACAGTACAAGGACGGCAAGTAATGCAAACAGCCGGCGCCGCGAAGACAACCGCGTCGCCGCATGCGGCAGTGCGGCCGGAATGGCTGGCGCTGCGCCGGGAAGAGATCATTGAGCCGGAGCTGCGCATCGTCGATCCGCATCACCATTTGTGGGACCGTCCCGGCGCGCGCTATCTGCCGCTGGATCTGGTGGAGGACGTCAACAGCGGCCATCGCATTGCCGCGACGGTCTACGTGCAAAGCCGCTCAATGCTGCGTACGCATGGCGAGCCGGCATTTGCTCCGCTGGGAGAAGTGGAGTTCGCCAACGGTGCGGCGGCGATGGGTTCCTCCGGCGTCTACGGCGAGACACGTCTATGTGCGGGCATTGTCGGCGGCGCGGATCTGGCGCTGGGCGACGCCGTGCTGCCGGTGCTGGAAGCCATGCTCACGGTCTCGAGCGGACGCCTGTGCGGCATTCGCAACGCGGTGGCGTGGCATCCCGATCCGGCAGTCGGTTCAACCACGGCCCGCACGGTGCCGGGCATGCTGTGCAATCCCGCGTTCGTGCGCGGCGCGTCGTATCTGGCGCGCTTCGGGCTGGCGCTGGATGTGTGGGCGTATCACACGCAGCTTGACGACGTGTATGCGCTGGCGCGATCGATTCCCGAGGTGACGGTGGTAATCGATCACTTCGGCGGGCCGGTCGGCGTCGGGTCTGACAAGGTGGCGCGCAGCGGGATGCCGGCGCACTGGCGCAAGGCTATGCAGCGCCTCGCCGGCTTGCCGAATACGCGCGTCAAACTGGGCGGAGCCGGCATGCCGGTGCTGGGCTTCGGTTTCGACCGGGAAGAAATGCCGCCGGCGTCGCAAGTACTGGCGCAGGTGATGCGGCCGTATGTGGAAATGTGCGTGGAAGACTTCGGCGCCGCGCGCTGCATGTTTGAAAGCAATTTCCCGGTCGACAAAGGCATGTTCAGTTATCACGTCATATGGAATGCCTTCAAGCGCCTGATGCAGGGGCAGGGCGCATCTCAGGAGGAAAAGAACGCGTTGTTCAGCGCCACGGCGCTGGAGACGTATCGCCTGGCAATCTGAATCACTCATCCATACATCCATAACAATGCGCTCGTCTGAAGCGCTCAGGAGACAAGACCATGACCAAGTTCGCTCAAGGATCTGCATTACGGAAAATGTTGTTGGCGGCAGTCTGCTGCGCCTTCGGCGTCGCCCAGGTCGCGCATGCCGTCGACAACCTGGAAAAGAAACGCGTCGAGGTCGCCACCGTCGGCGCCGTGATGGGTTACCTGCCGGTGGACATCGCCATCACCAAGGGCTATTTCAAGGATGAAGGCCTGGAGGTCGAGCGCAGCATGTTTCCGGGCGGCCCCAAGGTCTTGCAGGCGATGATGGGCGGTACCGCCGACTTCGGCTCCAGCGCCTATTCGAATACGCTGACGATGGCGGCCAAGGGACAGAAGGTCGTGGCCGTCACGCTGATGGCGCGCTATCCGGGTTACGTGGTCGGCATCTCCACCAAGAGTGCGACGAAGTTCAAGACGATCAAGGACATGAAAGGAATGAAGATGGGGGTGACTGCGCCCGGTTCCAGCAACAACCTGGTGCTGAACTACATCGCCTCGGCGGCAGGCGTCGAGACCGGCAGTTTTTCTGCAATCGGCGTCGGCGCTGAAGCACGCGCTGCGGCCGCCGTGCGCCAGGGGCAGGTGGATGGCCTGATCAGCGTCGATCCGGTCATCACCATGCTGACCGAGAGTCGCGACCTCAAAGTAGTGGCCGACATGCGTACCGCCGAAGGCACCCGCGCCGCGCTCGGCACCGATCAGTATCCAGAGGCGGCGATCCTGACCACGGCCGAGTTCATTGCCAAAAATCCCAATACCGTGCAGGCTTTCGTGAATGCCATCGTGCGCGCGGAAAAATTCCTCAAGACGGCGATGCCGGAAGAAGTCGCCGATGCCTTGCCGGTGGCGTACCAGCTCGGCAACCGGCCGGTGTTTTTGCAGGCGTACAAGAACTCGCATGCGACGTTTTCCGAAGACGGACGCTTTGATCCTTCCGGTCCGCCTGCGGTGCTCAATATTCTGTCCGGCTTCGACAAGGAACTGGCCGCCGCGAAAGATCGCATCAACGTGCCGGCGACGTATACCAATCGCTTTGTCGATGCCGTACCCAAGTAACCCCTGAAGGAAACAACGTGCACAACGTCAGCATGCCCCATTGTCCGGTCCGCCCCGAATGGCTGGCGCTGCGCCGGGAAGAAATTCTCGAACCGGCCCTGCCCATCATCGACCCGCATCATCATCTGTGGGACCGGACCGGTAGCCGCTATCTGGTGCACGAGCTGTATGACGATCTCAACAGCGGGCACAACGTGCGCGCCACGGTGTTCATCCAGAATCGCGCGATGCTGCGCGCCGATGGGCCCGCCGAAATGGCGCCGCTGGGGGAGGTCGAGTTCGCCAACGGCGCCGCGGCGTTCGGCGCCAGCGCATTGTATGGCGCGGCGCGCGTGTGCGCGGGCATCGTTGCCGGCGCCGACCTGACCTTGGGTGAGCGCATCGAACCGGTGCTCGAAGCGATGCAGCGCACGGCCGGCGAGCGCTTGCGCGGCGTGCGCAACGCCGTGGTGTGGCATGCGAGTCCCGATGTGCGCTCAAGCACCGTATCGCCGCCGCGCGGCTTGCTCGGCGACGCGGCGTTCCGGCGCGGCACGGCGGTGCTGGAACGCTTCGGCCTGTCGTTGGACATCTGGTCCTATCACACGCAATTGGATGAAATTGCCGATCTGGCGCGCGCCCGGCCGGGCTTGTGCGTGATCGTGAACCACTTCGGCGGTCCCGTCGGCGTCGGACCGCATGCGGCTGATATGGCGGCAACGCTGGCCGACTGGCGCGCCGGGATGCAGCAGCTGGCGAGCTTGCCGAACGTCGTCGTCAAGCTGGGCGGCGGCGGCATGCCGGTGCTGGGCTTCGGCTTCAACCGCGCAGAAACGCCGCCGGCGTCGGTAATGCTGGCCGAAGCGTGGCGTACGTATTTCGAAGTGTGTGTGGAGCTGTTCGGCAGCGAGCGCTGCATGTTCGAAAGCAATTTTCCGGTGGACAAGGGCATGTTCAGCTATGCGGTGCTGTGGAATGCCTTCAAGCGCCTGGCGGCCGGCGCATCCGCGACCGACAGGACAGCGCTGTTCAGCGGCACGGCTGCCCGCGTGTATCGATTGACGGTGTGATCCGCAGCGGATCGCGTCACAATAATTTTCGGCGATTGAGTTCGGTAGTCGCCTCCATCCAAAGGAACTGAAATGAAAGAGTTGCAGGCAACATTGGTGCGCCCCGATCTGATCCGCGCGCACAATCTCATCAACGGAAAATGGCAGCCGGCTGCATCCGGCAAGCAGTTCGCCATTTCCGACCCGGCCACCGGCAAGGTGATCGCGCAGGTGCCTGACAGCGGCCCGGATGACGCGCGCGCCGCCGCCGATGCAGCTGCCGCCGCATTCCCCGCATGGAAACAGGCACTGCCGCGCGAGCGCAGCGATATCCTGCGCAAATGGCATGCGGCGATTCTCGCCAACGGTGAAGACCTGGCGCGCCTGATCTCGCTCGAGCAAGGCAAGCCGGTGGGAGAGGGCCGCGGCGAAGTCGCGTACGGCGCCTCCTACGTCTTGTGGTTTGCTGAAGAGGCGGCGCGCATTTACGGCGATGTGATTCCCCAGCAGCAGCGCGGCAAGCGCATGACGGCGCTGAAGGAGCCGGTCGGCGTGGTGGCGGCGATCACGCCGTGGAATTTCCCGCTGGCGATGATCGCACGCAAGATTGCACCGGCGCTGGCCGCCGGTTGCACGGTCGTGGCCAAGCCGGCCGAAGACACGCCGTTGACGGCGCTGGCGCTGGCCTTGCTGGCGCAGGAAGCCGGCGTGCCGCCTGGCGTGATCAACCTCGTCACCACCTCGCGCGAACAGGCGCCGGGGGCGGTCGGCGACTGGCTGGCCGATGAGCGCGTGCGCAAGATTTCATTTACCGGATCGACGCCGGTCGGCAAATATCTGGCGCGCGAATCCGCCAACACGCTCAAGAAACTGTCGATGGAACTGGGCGGCAATGCGCCCTTCATCGTGTTCGACGACGCCGATCTCGATGCCGCGGTCAGCGGCCTGCTGACCTCGAAGTTCCGCAATGCCGGCCAGACCTGCGTCTGCCCCAACCGCGTCTACGTGCAGTCGGGTGTGTACGAGCGTTTTGCCGAGTTGCTCAGCAAGCGAGTGGCGGCATTGGAGGTAGCGCCGGCAACCGACGAGTCGGCCCAGATCGGTCCGCTCATCAACGACCGCGCGGTGGACAAGGTGGCGCGCCACGTCGATGACGCAGTGACTCATGGCGCGCGCCTGCTAACGGGCGGAAAGCGTCTGCCTGCGCTCGGTCCCAACTTCTTCGAGCCGACCGTGCTCGCCGACGCTACTGCGGACATGCTGCTGTTTCGCGAAGAGACCTTCGGACCGGTGGTGCCGCTGTTCCGCTTCTACGACGAAGCCGAAGGCGTGCGCGCGGCCAACGACACCGCGTTCGGACTGGCCACCTATTTCTACAGCCAGGACGTGCGCCGCATCGATCGCGTCTCGCGTCAGCTTGAAGCGGGCATCGTCGGCATCAACGAAGGCGCGATATCGAGTGCCGCCGCACCGTTCGGCGGCGTCAAGGAATCCGGTTATGGCCGCGAAGGATCGCGCTACGGGCTGGATGACTACACTATCGTCAAATATTTGTGCCAGGGCGGGCTGCAATAAGCCGGGTTCGTTTTCCCTACGGCTTGCGGCCCGGATGGTCTCCGGGCCGCTGCTGTTGCACTAGCTTTTTATTTCATCTTTCCCATCACACCTGCGCCATGCCGCCGTCAACAAACAGTTCAACGCCGTTGACGAAGCTGGCCGCATCCGACGCGAGGAAGGCCACGGCCTTGCCGACTTCCTGCGGTTCACCCAAACGTCCCAGCGGGATTTGCGACGACAGGTAGTCGAACAGGCCCTGGCGCGCTTCATCCGGCACCAGGCCGCCCAGGCCGGGAGTGCGGATCGGACCGGGGCTGACTACGTTGACGCGGATGGCGCGGTCCTTCAGGTCCAGCGCCCATGAGCGGGCGAAGTTGCGCACGGCTGCCTTGCTGGCGCTGTACACGCTGAAGTTGGCGGTGCCCTGGATCGACACGGTCGAGGCGGTCAGGATCACCGATGCGCCGTTGCTCAGCAAAGGCAGCGCCTTCTGCACGGTGAACAGCACGCCGCGCACGTTGGTGCCGAAGATGCGATCGAAATGTTCTTCGGTAATTGCGCCCAGCGGCATCATGTCGCCGCCGCCTGCGTTGGCGAACAGGATGTCGAGCTTGCCGGCGCTCTTGGCGATCTGGGCGTAGACCGCGTCCAGGTCGGCCAGCACTGACGCATCCGCGCGGATGCCGGTGGCAGCGGCGCCAATGGCTGTCACCGCGGCGTCGAGTTCGGCCTGACGGCGACCTGTGATGAAGACGCGGGCGCCCTGCGCGGCCAGTTCCTGCGCCGTTGCCAGGCCGATGCCTGTGGTGCCGCCGGTGACCAGGGCGATCTTGCCGTTGAGTTGCTTGTCCATGATTGTTTCCTTTTGATAAGTGAAATTAAGTTGATCGAACATTTTTCCGTGCGCTTCCGTTTGGTGTTTTGCGGAAGGCATGGGTGTACTTTAGCCACAAGCCTTTATGAGAAAAAGTAGGTAAAATCGAAATGACTATCCATGTGTGTGGATAATGAAATCGACTTAAAGGAATGTGCGATGGATCAGTTGTCGGCGATGCGATGTTTTGCGCGCGTGGTGGAGACGGGGAATTTCACGCGCGCGGCGGATTCGCTGGAGATGCCCAATGCGACCCTGAGCAAGCAGGTGCAGGAACTTGAGGCGCATCTGGGCGTGCGCCTGTTGCAGCGGACCACCCGGCGGGTGACGGTGACGTCCGAAGGACGCGATTACTATGAAAAAGCCACCCGCATCCTGCACGACCTGGAGGACATCGACACCTCGTTCAGCGTCTCCCGCAGCAAGCCGCGCGGGAACCTGCGGATCGATATCGGCAGTTCGACCGCAAGCGACGTGCTGATTCCGGCGCTGCCGGATTTCATGGCACGCTATCCGGACATCCGCATCGACCTCGGCGTGTCGGACCGCTCGGTGGACCTGATCAGCGACAACGTCGACTGCGTCCTCCGCGGCGGACCTTTGGACAGTTCCTCGCTGGTCGCGCGCCATATCGGCAGCGCCGGCTTTGTCACCTGCGCGACGCCGGCGTACCTGAAACAGTTCGGTGTCCCGGCTTATCCGGATGAGTTGAAAAACGGCCATCGCCTGGTCAGCTACGTATCTTCGCAGAACGGCCGCGCCGTGCCGTTCCGCTTCGAGTACAAAGGCGAAAAGACCGAGATCAAGGTCGAACACCGGGTTGGCGTCAACGAGAGCAATGCGCATCTGGCGGCGGGACTGGCGGGGTTGGGGATTATCCAGACCTTCAGCTATGCCGCCGGCGCGGCGCTCAAGGACGGTTCATTGGTGGAGATACTGAAGAAATGGCGTCCGGCGCCTTATCCATTCCACGTCGTGTACCCGCAGAACCGGCATGTGACGCACCGCCTGCGGGTGTTCATCGATTGGCTGGTGGAATGCTTTCCGGAGAAAGTCGGCGTCAGCTAACGCGGACATAAAAAAGCCCGCGCCGGCAAATACGGCGCGGGCTTTCAGTCAACGCGATCGCAGGTTCAGGCCACCGATGCCGCCGTCCGGCGCGTCGCGCTGCGCTTGAGCAGCCATGCAGCGAACACGAAGGCGGCCGCGACCAGGCCCAGGTTCTGCGCCGAACCGTCGGCCACCGTCAGCGCACCGGCGCTGGCGCCGATCGAGAAGCCCAGGTACATGAACGAGGCATTGAGCGACATCGCGATCGGCGCCAGCTTGATGCCCGCGATGCTGATCAGATTGGTCTGCTGCGCCGGATAGAACGCCCAGCCGGAAATGCCCCACACGATCACGCTGAGGAACACCGGCAGCACCGCCAGGTTGGCCGGCAGCAGGTAGGCGATCGCGGTCAGCGTCAGGAAAGCCGCGATCAGGAACATCAGCGCCGGACCGGTCACGCGGCGGAAGCCCACGCGGTCGGCGATCTTGCCGCCGGCCATGACGCCGATCGCAGCCGAGATGCCCCAGGCGAACAAGACGTAGCCGACGTGGGTGCCGTGGATGCCGGTGACCTGATTCAGATACAGCGCGAAATACGTGTACATGGTGTACGCACCGGTGGCCCACAACAGCGTGGTCAGCAGGGCGCGCAGCACGGCCGGGTCACGCGCGGCCAGCACGCGTTCACGCAGGCTGGCGACCGGAAGATTGTTGCCGATGCCGCGCGGCAGTCCCAGCATCAGGCCCAGCGTCGCGATCGCCGCCAGCAGTGCCACGCCGGCGAAGGTCATGCGCCAGCTCAGGGTGTCCGCGATCACGGTCCCCAGCGGCGCGGCCAACGCCACGGCCACGGTAATTCCCCCGCTCACCAGCGCCAGCGCACCGCCGCGTTTTTCCGGCGCGACCAGCGCACCGGCCAGGGCCAGGGCATTGGGCACGTACAAGCCGGCGGCGAAGGCCAGCAGGATGCGCGCGGTCATCAGCGACCAGTAGCCGGTGGCTTGCCAGGCCAGCAGGTTAGCCAAGGTGAAGGCTGTCATCGCACCGATCAGCAGGCCGCGGCGGCTCAGGGTGCCGGTCAGTGCGGTCAGGATCGGCGAGCTGATGGCGTAAGCAGCGGTGAACGCCACCACCAGTTGGCCGGCGACCGCAACACTGACGCCGAGGTCCTTGGCGACCGTCGGCAAGATGCCGGCGATCATGAAGCCTTCGGCGCCGACGGCGAAGGTGCCCAGCGCCATCCAGTACAAGGGCGCATTGCCGGACCCGGAGGCGGGGACCGGAGCCGGAGCAGGAAGAGAAGATGTGTTCATGAAATTCTCGCTATAAGAAATGAATTGAAATGACCGGTCGTCTTAAACTTGGTGAAAAAAATGCCGCTTGCTATGAAGCGGCTTGCTGCAAATATTCGGTATTGCTCAGATCAGGACTTTATTGAAAATCACATCCATGAACTGATTGAAGGCATCCGGGCTGCGCTCCACCCGCACCCGCAAGGTTGCGCCTTCCCACGCATTGAGCACGAAGCCGGCCAGCGTCTTGGGGCTTAGCTGGCTGGCAATGCTGCCATCCTGCTGGCCGGCGGCAATCGCGTATTCGAGCGCCGCGCTCCAGTTGCCGTAAATTTTCAGCAACTGTTCGCGGATCACCGGGCTTTGCTCCGACAATTCCGCAGTCATGTTGCCGATCATGCAGCCATGCTGGAAACCACGGTCGACGAGGCGCTGGTTGAGCGCCGTGAAATAACCGCGCAGACGCTCCAGCGCAGGCAGGCTGTCATCGGACAGTATCTCGCGCAGGGTGCTGCGACGGGAGGCGTAGTCGCTGACGATTTCCGCCGCCAGGGCTTCCTTGCTGGCGAAATGGTTGTAAAACGATCCCTTCGGCACGCCGGCCTCGACCGTGATGTCTTGCACGCTCGAGGCGTTGAAGCCACGTTCCAACAGGAGTTTGAGCGCGGCGTCGAAAATCTGGTCACGGGTATTTGGCTTGGACATGTAGCGATAATATGACCGGTCGTCTTAAAAGTCAACGAGAGCTGCCTGACTGTGGCGAAAACGCCATGCCAGGCCGGTTTGCTGCGTACGGGAGACGCCTTTTTATTGTGTCAGAGGAAACTATTTCACTGCGGCTGCGGCAACTTCCCGCGCAATTGCCAGCGACGAAGTCAGCCCCGGCGACTCGATGCCGAACAGGTTGATCAGTCCCGGGAAACCGTGCTGCACCGGCGTGCTGATGATGAAATCCTGCTCCGGACCGCCGCGCGCCAGCTTCGGTCGCACGCCGGCATAGCTCGGCTGCAGTGCGGCGTCGGCCAAGCCGGGCCAGTAGCGCCGTATCGCGGCGTAGAAACCGTCCGCGCGGCGCGCGTCAACCGCGTAGTCGATGGCGTGCTCGTCTTCAATGTCCAGCCATTCGACGTCGGGACCGAAGCGCGCCTGGCCGGCCAGGTCCAGCGTCAGGTGCACGCCCAGGCCGCCTTCTTCCGGCAGCGGATAGATCAGCCGTGAAAACGGCGTCTTGCCGCTCAGCGAAAAATAATTTCCCTTGGCGAAGTACGGCGTTGGCACGTGTGCCGACGGCAAGCCTTCGAAGCGACGCGCCAGCCGCGGCGCTGACAGCCCTGCGGCATTGATGACCAGGGTCGCGGACAACTGTATTTCTTCGCCGTCGGCGGTTACCGCGTCGAGCGCGATGCCGTCGGGGGTTCTGCGCGCGACGACGACTTCCGTCTGCAGCGCCAGCACTGCGCCGGCGGCTTCGGCGTCGGCCAGCAGCTGCTGCATCAGCGCATGACTGTCGACGATGCCGGTGGAGGGCGATAGCAGCGCCGCCGTGCAGTGCAGGGCCGGCTCCAGTTCGCGCGCATGCGCCGCATCGATGGGCCGCAGATCATGTACGCCGTTCTGCGCGGCATGGGCGGCGACGCCCTGCAAGCGCGCGGCCTGATCGGCGCCGGTTGCCACCAGCAGCTTGCCGCAGCGCCTGTGGGCCACCTGGCGTTCTTCGCAATAGCGGTACAGCAGGGCGCGTCCTTCCACGCACAGCTTCGCTTTGAGAGAGCCGGGCCGGTAGTAGATGCCGGCGTGGATCACCTCGCTGTTGCGCGAGCTGGTGCCGCTGCCGATGGCGTTGCCGGCTTCGACGATGATCACGTCGCGCCCGGCCAGCGCCAACTCGCGCGCAATCGCCAGGCCGACCACGCCGGCGCCGATGACGATGCAATCGATATGGTCGCTCATGTGCGGAAACGCAGAAAATGGATGTTCACGGTGATGTTGCAGGTAAATTGCTTTTTGTCGAAAGACGCTATCGTACTATCGTATTGCGGCGCCGTTCCATCCGCGCCATGACATTCCTGCAAACGGGATTTCCTCCGGTGCGGGGCTGGTCTACAATCGGCCATCGACAAAAAATCAGAATAAACGTCGACGCGAGACCACAACAAGAGACCACAACAACAAGTCGCACTCAGGAAGGGTCGTCAGTCATGTACAGCTTTCTGCCGCTTGCTTATCAAATCGACAAACTCGCCCGCAGATTGGCGGGCAGTTTTCCCGGTGTTTTCTCCGTCGACGAGCGCGAGTTGCTGGTCGTCGGGACGGAGTCCACGCCGGTCCTGCGCAACGGCGCCGATGTGCTCAACCTCAACTTCGGCGCGATCGACAGTTTCTCGGCCGCGACGGGGGGCAGCGCGACGATCTTCGTCCAGCGCGGCAAAGACTTCGTGCGCGTCTCGACGTCGGTTAAAAAGGAAAACGGCGAACGCGCGATCGGCACCTTGCTCGATCATGCCCACGCCGGCTATCGCGACTTGCTGGCCGGGCGCAGCTATACCGGCTTCGCTCAGCTGTTCGGCCGCCAGTACATGACGCGCTACGATCCGGTGCGTGATGCACGGGGACGCGTAGCGGCGGTGCTGTACGTCGGCATCGATGTCAGCAGGCGCTTCCAGGTAGGCATTGGTGCGCGCCTGGGCATGCTGGCCTTCGGCATCGCCGGCGTGGTGCTGGGTGCGTATGTCTGGGCGAGCGTTGCCGCCGTGTCGGCGCTGCCGCCTGCAACCGCGCCTGCGGTGATGGCGGCGCTGCTGCTGCGCCATGGCGCGATCGCGCTGGGCTTGCTGGCGCTGGGCATGGGCGGCTTCTACTGGCTGGCGCAACGCATGGTGACGCGGCCGCTGGTCGACGCCACGGCCGCCGCACAGCAACTGGCGAAGGGCGATCTCACCACCATGATCCACGTAGGCCGGCGCGATGAAATCGGCCAGCTGACGCAAGCCATCAACGGCGTCGCACAAGGGCTGGCAACCATCGTCGGCGCCGTGCGCGCGAGCGCCGAACGCATCAACGTCGCCGCGCACGAAATCGCCGCCGGCAACAACGACCTGTCGGCGCGCGCGGAAGCGCAGGCCGGCGCGCTCGAACAGGTGCGCGCCACCATGGAAAATTTCAGCGCCGGCATCCGCAACAACGCGGGTCACACACAGCAGGCGGGCAATCTGGTCGACAACGCTTCCACGCATGCAGGCGAAGGCGGTAAGGTGGTCGGCTCGGTGGTGGCGACGATGGGCGCGATACGCGCCAGTTCGCACAAGGTCGCCGACATCATCGGCGTGATCGACGGCATCGCCTTCCAGACCAATATCCTCGCGCTCAACGCCGCGGTGGAAGCGGCGCGCGCAGGCGAGCAAGGCCGCGGCTTTGCGGTGGTCGCGACCGAAGTCCGCCAGCTCGCGCAACGCTCGGCCGCCGCCGCCCGCGAGATCAAGGACCTGATCGCCGAATCGGTAACCAACGTCGACCACGGCGACCGGCTCGCGGGGCAGGCCGGCGGCGCCATGTCCGGCATTGAGACGTCCATCGGCAGCGTGGCGGAGATCATGCGTGACATTGCAACCGCCGGCGCCGGCCAGACCGAAGACATCGGCGAAGTCACGCGCGCGGTCGGCGACATCGATCAGATGACACAGCAAAATGCCGCGCTCATCGAACAAGCCGCGACCGCCACCGAGAGCCTGCGCCACGAAGCGGAGAAGCTGGTCGGACAGGTCGGCGCTTTCAAACTGGCGCAGCGCGGCTGATGCCCATTGACCCGGAGACCCATGGCTCATTACAAACGATCATCCACGGCGCTGCTGGCAGCGGCCTTCGTGCTGCTGGCCTGCGCGGCAATCATCGGTCTCGACATCTGGCGCACCTGGCAGGCGCGCGTGATCGAAGAGCGCGAAGCAGGCGTCTCCGTCTCCAACATGGCGCGGGCGCTGGCGCAGCATGCCGACGACACGATCAAGGAAGCCGACACCGTCCTGGTGAGTTTGCTGGAACGCCTCAGTGTCGACGGCACCGGACCGGCGGCGCTGGAACGCTTGCATCGCCTGCTGGCGGTACAGGTCAAAGAGCTGCCGCAACTCAACGGCATCTTCGTCTACGACAGCCAGGGGCGCTGGGTGGTCAATTCGCAGCCGCGGCTGGACAACACGCAAAATAATGGCGACCGCGAGTACTTCATCTATCACCGCGATCATCCCGACGACGGCCCCTACATCGGTCCGCCGGTGCGCAGCCGTTCCACCGGGAAGTGGATCGCCACCGTAACCCGCCGCGTCAACAATGCCGACGGCAGCTTTGGCGGCGTGGTGCTGGCGACGGTGGACATGGCCTACTTCCAGCGGTTCTACGACAGTTTCAACATCGGCAAGTCGGGCGCCATCCTGCTGGCGCTCAACCGCGGCACCATCGTGTTCCGCCGTCCGCTGCGCGAAGACTCGATAGGCAAGAGCATGGCCGACGCCGCCATCTTCCGCGACCATGCGGCGAAGAACGCCAGCGGCCTGGCTGTCATCCGGTCGTCGCAGGACGGCGTGGAACGCATCAACGGCTACCGCCATCTGCAGACTTATCCGCTGTTCGTGTCGGTGGCGCTGTCGCGCGACGAGGTCTTTGCCGAATGGCGCGCCGACGCCTACATGCACATGATCGGCGTGCTGATCCTGGTGACGGGTTTTGCAATCATGGGGCGGCGCATGGTGGCGCAGATCGACCAGCGCTCGATCGCCGAGAATGAATCCAACGAAGCGCGTGCGCAGGTGGAAAAACTGAATCTGACCCTGGAGCGGCTGGCGCTGCAGGATGGACTTACCGGCCTCGCCAACCGGCGCCAGTTCGACGTCGCGCTGGCGCGCGAAATGAGCCGCGCGGTGCGCAGCGGCAAGAGCCTGGCCTTGATCATGATCGACGTCGACCGCTTCAAGCTGTACAACGATTTGTATGGGCACTTGTCGGGCGATGAATGCCTGCGCAAGGTCGGAAAGGCTATCCTTTCCGGCGAACGCCGGCCCGACGACCTGGCGGCGCGCTACGGTGGCGAAGAGTTCGCCATCATCCTGCCCGATTGCGATGCCGCCGGCGCGGCGGCGATCGCCGAACAGATCCGGCAGTCCGTGCGTGCGCAGCAGATCGAGCATGCAGCGAACCCGGACGGCATCGTGACCGTCAGTCTCGGCGTCGGTTGCTTGCCTGAAGTAAAACGGGAAATGTCGGTGCGCGATCTGATCGGTGCAGCGGATCAGTCGCTGTATCGCGCGAAAGGCGAGGGCAGGGATCGCGTCGTGGTGTAGGAAGTTGATGCAGTGGGGCAGTCTGCGGCGAATCCAGGGATCCGCCGCGGCAGGCAATCAGCGGGCGACGCTGGATTTTTCCGGCTTGACGGATTCCTGCTCCATCACTTCACCGGCAACCACCTGCATTTCGTCATCAAGCTCGGCGGCGTCGACCGGCGTCTTGACGGCGTTGCGATTGAGCACATAGATCTCTGCATTGCGCACTTTCGGCGCTTGATCCGGGACGACATTCTGGACCTGGTACATCGCGAGATCATTTTCCCATTTCTTTTCACGGTAAAAAAAGTACAGCAGGAAAACCAGGCCGACGCTCAGGTAGGAGACGACGGCGAGGAACATGTCTTGCTGGAACAGGTTGGTGATGAAATCCATGGCTATCTGTGCTCTCTGAGGATGGGATTGGGGTTGGGCGATAGAGCAATGATAATGAACGACTCCTGTGACCGGTATCGGGGAATTCCCTATTCCTTGCCGGCAGCGCTTTTCGGCGACGCGGCAAGGGCTGGTTGACGACTAATGCATCAGCGTTTTCCTGAGCGTGGCGGCAAGCTCTTCAATGGCGAACTTGGCGACGTAACCGTTGGCGCCGACGCTGCGTACGTGGTCCTCGTTGGCCGAGCCCGACAGCGATGAATGGATCACCACCGGGATGCCCTTGTAGCGCTGGTCCGCCTTGATGTTGCGGGTCAGCGTGAAACCGTCCATCTCCGGCATTTCCAGATCGGTCAGCATCAGCGCCACCTTGTCGGCGATCTGCTTGCCTTCGCGCTGCGCTTCGGCGCCCAGCACCTGCAATTTCTCCCAGGCTTCCTTGCCGCTCTTGGTCATGATGTACGGTACGCCCAGCGTGGTCAGGCCGTCTTCGATCAGCGCGCGCGCCACCTTGGAATCGTCCGCCGCCAGCACGATGGCGCCGGGCTTGACCAGGCTCTTCAGTTCGCCGTCGTGGCCGTTGTCCAACGCCTGTTTGACCGGAGAGGTCAGGTTCAGGATTTGTTCCACGTCCAGCACCTGCACCAGGCGGCTGCCGTCGACGTCGGAATCGAGGCGTGCGATGCTGGTGACGAGGTCGCCGCCGGCGCTGGCCTCGGCCGACAGCACCTGGCTCCAGTCGAGGCGCACGATCTCTTCCACCGATTCCACCGCGAACGCCTGGGTGTGGCGCGCGTATTCGGTGATCAGCAGGATGTTCAGACCGGTCTTGGGTTTGCAACCCGTCACGGCAGGCAAGTCGATGACCGAAATCACCTGACCGCGGATGTTGACCATGCCCAGCATCGGCGACCTGGTGCCGGCGGCCGTGGTGATCGGCACCATCGGCACGATCTCGCGAATCTTGAAGACATTGATGCCGAACAGCTCGCCCGGACCATCGCCGCCGGCATTGCCGAGGCGGAACAGCAGCAATTCGAATTTGTTGCTGGCCGTCAGGTTCGTGCGCTCGTCGATCTCTTTTTGGAATGCATCCATGGATACCTCAGGTGTCAGTTGGGTTGCGGGTTCTACGTGGCGTTTCAGATCAGAATTGTTCCCAGGAGCCAGTCTCATCGTTGGCTGCGACGGGAGGTTTCAGCGCCGGTCGGTTTTCCTTGCGGATCACGGCGGCGGCAACGGGTTTGACCGGTTTGACCGATTTCAGTCCCGGCGCGCGGGCCGGCGTGATGTCGATGGTGCGCGTCGGCGCCGCCGGCTTGCTCAGCGCGGCGCGCTCGTCGAGCTTGAATACGCTGACGACTTCCGACAGGCGGCCGGCCTGCTCCTGCATCGACTGCGCGGCGGCGGCGGCTTGCTCGACCAGCGCGGCGTTCTGTTGCGTGACTTCGTCCATCTGCGTGATGGCGAGGTTGATCTGCTCGATGCCCTGGCTTTGCTCGTGGCTGGCGGCGGTGATTTCGCTGACGATGTCGGTCACGCGGCGCACGCTGTTGACGACTTCTTCCATGGTGGTGCCGGCCTGTTCAACCAGTTTGCTGCCGACGTCGACCTTGGAGACCGAGTCGTCGATGAGAATCTTGATTTCCTTGGCGGCGGCGGCCGAACGCTGCGCCAGGCTGCGCACTTCCGAAGCCACCACGGCGAAGCCGCGGCCCTGTTCGCCGGCGCGTGCCGCTTCGACCGCGGCGTTCAAGGCCAGGATGTTGGTCTGGAAGGCAATGCCGTCGATCACGCCGATGATATCGACGATCTTCTTCGACGAATCGTTGATCGACCCCATGGTGTCGACCACCTGGCCGACTACGTTGCCGCCGGCGACCGCGACTTCCGAGGCCGTCACGGCGAGTTGATTGGCCTGACGGGCGTTGTCGGCGTTCTGCTTGACGGTCGAGGTCAGTTCTTCCATGGCCGAGGCGGTTTCTTCCAAGGAACCGGCCTGTTGTTCGGTACGCGAGGACAAGTCCATGTTGCCGCTGGCGATTTCGTTGGACGCAGTGGCGATGGTGTCGGTGCCGGTGCGCACTTCGCCCACGATCTTGAGGAGATTGTCGTTCATGCCGCGCAGCGCATCGAGCAGCTGTCCGGTTTCGTCCTTGCTCTCGGCGCGGATCGTGGCGGTCAGATCGCCGCCGGCGACGCGCTGGGCCACATTCACGGCGTCGGTCAACGGGCGCGAGATCACGCGGGAAATCCACACCGCCAGTGTCATCGCCGCCGCCATGCAGATCAGCAGCATGGCGATGATCCATGTACGCGCGCTGGCATAGGTGACGTCGGCATCGGCGCTGGACTTCTCTGCGCCTTTCTCGTTGACTTCGACCAGTTTTTCAACCTGGTCGAGCAGGCTGCGATAGACCTTGGTCGATTCTCCCTTGAGCAAGGTGCGGGCGTCTTCATTCTTGTTGGCGCGCGAGATGTCGAGGATTTTCTTGTGTTCACCCAGGAAGATGGCGATGGATTTTTCCACGTCGGGGAAAAGTGCCTTTTCTTCCGGTTCGCTGATCTGCCCGAGATAATCCTTTTGCTGTTTCGCCAGCACGGCAATCTGCTTGTTGGCGTTGTTTTCGATTTCTTCGAATTCTTGCGGCGTCGACGCCAGGATATGTTGCAACTCGAAGCTGCGGATGCGCGACAAGGTCAGCTTCAGCTGCGACAGCGTGCGGATGCTCGGCAGCCAGTTGGTGGCGATTTCGGTCGAGGCCTGGTTGACGCGGCCCAGTTCGCGGATCGCGAATGCACCGAGGGCAGCTTCGAGGGCAACCACAATGAAAAAGACTGAAATCAGTTTTCTTGAGATTTTCAGATCGTAGAACCACTGCATATTTTTCTCCTGCGTAGGGGACGGGGATATTGCATATAGGCATGCCGCCTACGGCGACACGTCTGAATCTGGCCATCAGGCAGGGAACCGGCGCAGTGTCGACGTTCGTGTCTGTCGACGCCGGACCGGTGGAAATTCCGCTATGCCCGATGTATGACCAGACTATCGAATCGACATACTCTCCGGTATCAGTGTTTTCCTGATAGCTGAGAGGCAACAAAAGGGAGGACGGCGGAAAAGGCGGGACGTGAATGAAAAAAGCCCGCTTGCGGGAGCAAGCGGGCCGGATGATGACTGGAAGAAATTACAGGTACTGCACTTCGATCGTGGCCGAGCCGTCGAGGTCGATGTTCTGCGTCAGCGGCAGGTTGGCGCCCTTGTCCAGCACGGCGGTCACGCCCAGGTTGCCGGACATGGTCTTGTACGAACCCGGTGTGGTCGAACCGCTGGTGGCGAACGCCTGGCGGCCGGTGCCGTCGGCGTTGAAGCGGCCGTAGGTCGACTTGGCCCAGGTGCCGTTGTTGGCGGCGTCGGCGACGATGTCCGGTGTGGCGCCGTCGGCGGTGAACGAACCGACGATGGTGCGCACGCTGTAAGCGCCGATGTTCTTGCCACCCGCTGCACCCAGACCGTAGGCATGCTTGTCGCCCAGGTTGGAGTTGATGGCAGTCATCAGGCCGGGGACGACGGTGGACGCCTTGTTGTCGATGGCGCGCACAGCAACTTTGGTTGCCGCGTCGCAAGTGACGGTGAAGGCGATGGTTTTTTCAGCCAGCACGTTCGGCGCGGTGGCGCTCAGGCCCTTGGCGGCGATGGTGCCGTAGTCGACCACGTTGGTGCCGGTGAAGGCCGGAGTACAGGCCGATGGGCGAATCACGCCTTTGACCTTCAGTTCAGCGGTGTCGGCGGCTTGCGCAGCGAAGGACACCAGCAGGGAAGCAGCCAGGGCGGAGAAGAGAGTGATTTGCTTGTTCATGATCGTTTCCTTAAGTAGTCAGAATGAGTTGAAGTTCGTGTGAATTCGTTTTGCCTGAGCGCCTTGTATTTGCTTAAGCAGTGAAGCCATTCTGACGATTTAAGGATCGGATTTATATGAGAAAACTCTCAAAAAACAGCGTGGTGAAAAAACGAGACAACAGGCGCGAGGATCGTGCCGGCACCTGTCTTGCACAGCGGAAACGCTGCGGTTGCCGGCCTGATCGGGGATAATAGAGGCCTTTATTCTCTTTACTCTCAACAAGGAACGTCGTGGCAGTCTCCATCAAAACCGAAAAACAGATCGCCATGATGCGCGTGGCAGGCGGCCTTGCGGCGGACGTACTGGAGATGATCGGCGAATATGTCGTACCCGGCGTGTCGACCGAAGAACTCGACCGCCGCTGCCACGATTACATCCGCAAGGTGCAGAAAGCCACGCCGGCCAACGTCGGCTATCACGGTTTCCCGAAGACCCTGTGCACCTCGATCAACAGCGTGGTCTGCCATGGCATTCCCAGTACCAAGGATGTGCTCAAGGACGGCGACATCGTCAATATCGACGTCACGGTGATCAAGGACGGTTGGCACGGCGACACCAGTCGCATGTATTTTGTCGGAACGCCCAGGCCGGAAGCGGCGCGGCTGGTGCAGACCACGCTCGATGCCATGCTGGCCGGCATTGCCGTGGTGCGGCCGGGCGCTCGCTTGGGCGATGTCGGCCACGCCATTCAGACGCTGGCCGAGGGTGCGGGCTATTCGGTGGTGCGCGAATACTGCGGTCACGGCATCGGCAAGGTGTATCACGAAGAACCGCAGGTGCTGCATTACGGCACGCGCAATTCCGGCCTGCTGCTGCGCGAGGGCATGACCTTCACGATCGAGCCGATGATCAATCTCGGCGCGCGCGCCGTGCAGCAACTGGCCGACGGCTGGACCGTGGTCACGCGCGACGGCTCGCTCTCGGCGCAGTGGGAACACATGATCGCGGTGACCGCCGACGGCGCCGACATCCTGACGCGCTGGCCTTCCGCCAGGTAATTTCCCGTCCGATCGTCGTTCCATCCGAAGCTGCGCTGACAGTTACGGAAGAGGCTGACGCGCGCATCGGTTATCATTTCTTGCCGCGCGGCATTCGCGCCTTGTGCTTCGTGTATTTTTCTGCGCGCCGTCGCTCCGGCCCGCTTGCCCGCAACTTCCATCCACCGTCCTGACAACGATACTTATCCGCCCATGAAAATTTCCCCGTCGCTGCCGCTGTGGTCCATCGTTTCGCCCATCCTTGGCTGGCTGGTGTATGCCGTCAACGGTCTGCAACCCGGCAGCTGGTTCGTCGCCTTGCTGGTGATCGGCCTGATGGCCAGCGTGCTGGCGGCGGTGTATCACGCCGAAGTGGTGGCGCACAAGGTCGGCGAGCCGTTCGGCACGCTGGTGCTGGCGCTGGCGGTGACGCTGATCGAGGTGGCGTTGATCGTGTCGCTGATGCTGGCGGGAGGCGAGGCGACTACGGGACTGGCGCGCGATACGGTGTTTGCGGCGATCATGATCATTCTCAATGGCATCGTCGGCATCTGCCTGCTGGTGGGCGCGAGCCAGCATCGCGAGCAGTCGTTCGGCCAGCACGGTGTCAGCGCTTCGCTGGCGACACTGGCGGCGATTGCCGTATTGACGCTGGTCTTGCCGAACTACACCCTGACCAAGGTCGGACCGTATTACAGCGCCAGCCAGCTGGCGTTCATCGCGGTGATCTCATTGGTGCTGTACGGTACCTTCGTGCTGGTGCAGACGGTGCGCCACCGTGACTATTTCCTGCCTCCGAACGCCGCCGGCGATGCGGAAGCGCATGCCGAGCCGCCATCCAACAAGGTCGCCATTACCGCTGCCGTGCTGCTGCTGGCGTGCCTGGGCGCCGTGGTGCTGCTGGCCAAGGCGCTGGCGCCGACGCTGGAAGCCGGCCTCGACAATCTGGGCGCGCCGAAATCGGTAGTCGGCATCATCATTGCCGCCATCGTGTTGCTGCCGGAAGGACTGGCGGCAGTGCGCGCGGCGCGCGCCAATCGCTTGCAGACCAGCCTCAACCTGGCGATCGGCTCGGCGCTGGCCAGCATCGGGCTAACCATTCCTGCAGTGGCGGTGGTGTCGCTGGCGACCGGCTGGACCTTGTCGCTCGGACTGGACATCAAGTCGACGGTACTGCTGATGCTGTCGTTCATCGTCGCCGCCTTCTCGTTGAGCACAGGTCGCACGACGGTCATGCAGGGCATGGTGCACCTGGTGATTTTTGCGGTGTATCTGTTTACGACGATCGTGCCGTAACTCGTGCTGTAACGCACTCGATCCGATCAGCGTCGCAGATTGGCGGCGTCCTTGCGCAGCGGATCGAGCAGCTGGCGCAATGCGTTGTGGTCCAGCTCGTACATCAGGGCCAGCAAACTGCCCAGTTCGCCGCGCGGAAACCCTTCGCGCGCGAACCAGCCCAGGTAATGGCCGGGCAGGTCGGCCAGCAGCCGGCCCTGGTATTTTCCATACGGCATTTCCATGCTGACCAGCTTGAGCAGAGATTCCTGATCCATCGCAGCGGTCTCGTTATGGAAACGCGCTGTCGATCTTGACGTCGTCACGCCGTTCGACGCAATTGCGTCCCTTGGCCTTGGCGACATACAGCGCGCGGTCGGCTTCTTCCACCAACTCTTCCGGTTCGCCCGATTCCTGCGACGGCTCGATCATGGCCACGCCGGCGCTGACTGTCACGACGGTCAGCGGGCTGGCCGCATGCAGGATGTCCAGCGCGACGATGTCGGCGCGGATGCGTTCGGCAATCAGCGCCGCCGACTCCAGGGTGGTTTGCGGCAGCAGCACCACCAGTTCTTCGCCGCCGTAGCGCGCCACCAGGTCGCCGGTGCGTTGCGGCACCTGCTTGAGCAGCGTGGCGATACGGCGCAGGCAATCGTCGCCGGCGCGGTGGCCGTAGATGTCGTTGTACTGTTTGAACCAGTCGACGTCGAGCATGATCAGCGCCACGCAGTCCTTGTTGCGCAGCGCACGCGCAAACTCCTGACTGAGTGCGATATCGAAATGGCGCCGGTTAGCGAGGCCGGTCAGGCCGTCCTCCAGCGCCAGGTTCTGCAAATGGCGGTTGAGCTGGTCGAGGTTGTCGCGCGCGACGCGCAGCTCGGCTTCGGTTTCCAGACGCAGCTTGATCTGGCGCAGCAGCCAGTTGCCCAGCAGCGCCAGGATCACGATCAGCAGCAGGATGGCGGCGGTGTGGTGCAGCGTGTCGTCGACCCAGCTGTCGAGCACTTCTTCCTTGGACAGCGCAATCGCCACGAACAGCGGGAACTGGCTGAAGTGCCGGTAGGCGTTGATCCTGTCCTTGCCGTCGACGGTGGACGGCGCGGTGTGCGTACCGTGATGGAACTTGGTGACGTAATCGCGGAAGATCGGTACCTTGTTCAGGTTGTAGCCGACGTACTTGTCGAAGAACGGCCGGCGCGCCAGCAGCGTGCCGTCGTTGAGTCCCAGGATGATGAGGCCGTTGTCTCCGATGTTGAAGGTGTTGTAGAAGTTGCGGAAATAGTCGATGTCGATCGCCGCCAGCACTACGCCACGGAAACGGCCGTCGGGGTAATCGAAGCGGCGCGACACGGTCAGGCGCCAGGCGCCGGCCGGGTTCTTGATCAGCGGTCCGATGTAGGGACCGCGTTCGGGATGGTCTCGATGATATTGGAAATACTTGCGGTCGCTGATATTGCCGCTGAATGGCGTGACGTTGGAGTCGACTACCGGATTGCCGTGAGCGTCGAGGATGAATACGCCGGCCAGCTGGCTGACTTCCGCCACGCGCTTTTGCAGCAGGCTGTGCAGGCGCGGTTTCTGGGCGTCGTCGACGCCGTCGGCTTCCAGCCGTTCCACCACGCCGGAGAGGATGATGTCGGCGGCCTTAAGCGTATCGTCGCCATGCTGCGCCAGCGCTCGCGCCATGTTGACGATGTTGGCTTCGGTATCGTTGAGATGTTCCGCGCGCGCCTTCCACGCCTGCCAGCCGTTGACGGACAACAGCGACACGCAGACGATGACGAAAAATACCTTTGCCCGGAATACCAACGGCGCGGTTTCGCCTGGTTCCCGGGACATGATTTTCTTCAATCGCTGCAAGACGGTCATAACGGATGTTGTGTTTATTATCGATGCGAAGGCGTGGGGCGCCGGCACCTTTATGCTACTAGAAATACGCTCGAAATTCGCGGTAGTTTGTTCTTGTCCGGCAAATATTCGGGCCCGGCGCGACATTGTGCAATCGCGCATTGTCGCAGGGAAAGAATACCTCGCGGTTCTATAATCGGACAGTCCTCATTTTCATACCCGCCATGCCGACTTCCCGCGCCGACGATCCGCAACCCACCCCGCCCATCGAACCGGCGCTGGAAGATTGCTGCCAGAGCGGCTGCGATCCCTGCATCTTCGACATTTACCAAGATGCGCTGGAGCGCTACCGCCTTGCGTTGCAGGAGTGGCAGGCGCGCCAGCCGCCGCCAAAGCCTGTTCGGAAACGTTCTCCGCGGTAATGGATTTTTCGTTGTCACCCGAGGGTCATAATCCTCAGGTATGTTCCAACGGTGCCGACCGCAGCCGGTCGCCGCCTATTCAGGCTATTCAGGCTATTCAGGCTATTCAGGCATCCTCTGATGGAGAAAAAATGAACGACGAAGAACTGGTGCGCCGCATTCATCGCGAGCTTGCCGACAGCTACGATGAAGAGCTGGAACTGGAAATCGAAGACCGCACGATCGAGCAACTGGCCGGCGGCGTCGACGCCGTCAGCGAACAGGACAAGGCCGACCGCCGCCTGTATTTCCGCGAGCTGTTCCGCCTGCAGGCCGAACTGGTCAAGTTGCAGGACTGGGTGGTCGCCACCGGGCACAAGGTGGTGATCCTGTTTGAAGGCCGCGATGCGGCAGGCAAAGGCGGCGTCATCAAGCGCATCACCCAGCGCCTCAACCCGCGCGTATGCCGCGTCGCCGCGCTGCCGGCGCCGAACGACCGCGAACGCACGCAATGGTATTTCCAGCGCTATGTATCGCACCTGCCGGCCGCCGGGGAAATCGTGCTGTTCGACCGCAGCTGGTACAACCGCGCCGGCGTCGAGCGCGTGATGGGCTTTTGCAGCGACGATCAGTACGAAGAATTCTTCCGTTCCGCGCCGGAATTCGAACGCATGCTGGTGCGTTCCGGCATCCAGCTGATCAAGTACTGGTTCTCGATTACGGACGAAGAGCAGCACATGCGCTTCCTCAGTCGCATCCACGATCCGCTCAAGCAGTGGAAACTGAGCCCGATGGATCTGGAGTCGCGCCGCCGCTGGGAGGACTACACCCGCGCCAAGGAAGTCATGCTCGAGCGCACCCACATCGCCGAAGCGCCATGGTGGGTGGTGCAGGCCGTCGACAAGAAGAAAGCGCGTCTGAACTGCATCCATCATCTGTTGAACCAGATGCCGTACGGCGAAGTTGAGCACGCGCCGATTTCGTTGCCGGAGCGCGAGCGCCACGACGATTACTTCCGCCGTGAAGTGTCGAGCGAGATCCTGGTGCCGGAAATTTACTGACCGTCATCGCAATCAGTCGCGCATGAAAAACGGGAGCCCAAGGGCTCCCGTTTTTCATTGATGCCGACCAAGCCGACCAAGCCGACCAAGCCGACCATGCCGGTCAGCTCAGAAGTACCGGTTCAGAAATACTTTTTGACGATTTCGCCGAAAGCCTGTTCGGCCGGCATGCCGCCGCGCATCAGCGTGGTGATTTCTTCCGAGTGCTCGCCGATGGTGTCCGGCAGGGTCGCGCGGTTGGCCTTGAAGTATTCGTACTTGTCGCTGTCGACCTGGTCCTTGGCGCGTGTCGCGGCGCTCGGCGCACGCGTGGTGCTGGCGCGCTTGACGCCGCCGGTGCTCAGCGTGCGGGTGGTCTTGCTGCCGCCGACCTTGGCCAGCCTGACCTGATCCAGGGTGAACACGCCGGTGGCGTTGCCCGGCGCGAATTCGCCTTCTTCCGGATGATGCAGGTGATGGTTGCCGTCGAAGGCCATTTTCTTGCCGGCAGTGTTGGTCAATTGATAACGCGGACCGTTGCCGGACGTGACCAGCGCGAACTGGACGCGCTCGCCGTAAATGCCCATCTGGGTGAGGACGCCTGTCAGGTAGGGCGCTTTCAGGGTGTCGATGTTGCCATTCCAGCGTTTGCTTCTTGTCGTAGTCAAAATATGTACTTCCGTAATGATGGCGGCCGCGCGCAAAAGAGATCGTGGGGGAAACGGCAATCCCGGGCGGCCGGCCTTGAAAAAACAGCGTGACCTGCCATTATCCTCTTCTCGCGCCGAGATTGACAGCGCGATGCAGCAATTTTTGCCGCAGGGGATCGCGGCAAAAACGCGAAATCCCCGCCCAGAGCGCCTTTCAGCCTCGCGATTGGTGTACGGCAATGCTTCCATGGGGCAATAACGGCGCTATAATGCGCCAACTCCGCGCTCGCAGAGGCGCCCACAAAGAAACACACCAAAAAAACGGGGAATCATGGGATCGGGAAATCACACATATCGCGTCTTCGTGTCGGCCGCCTTGTTCATCTGTTTAGGCTGCGCCGGCAACGTCGCGCACGCGCAAGTGCAGGACTATGTCCAGGCCGGCATCGTCAAAGTCGTCAGCGGCAACGTCCAACTGCTGCGCCGTGACCAGCCTTCGGCCGCCCGTGTCGGCGACCGCGTCTTTTCCGGCGACCGCGTGGTCACCGCCGAGGGCGGCGCCATCGGCATCACGCTGCGCGACGACACCTTGCTGTCGCTTGGCCCCAAGAGCAACTTCCTGCTGGAACAATACAATTTCGACACCAGCTCGGGCGAAGGCAATGTTGCCGTGCGCGTGGTCAAGGGCACGCTGCGCTACGTCACCGGCCTGATCGGCAAGCATGCGCCGGAACGCCAGCAAGTCCTGACGCCGACGGCCACCATCGGCATTCGCGGCACCGACTTTATCGTGGAGGTGGCCGATGAATAAGTTGACAGAAAATAAGCTGATCGAAAAGCTCACCCGCTTGCTGGCGCCGGGTGCGCTGCTGCTGCTGCTGGCCGCCTGCGCCGGACCGAAGGAACGCTTCGTGTTGTTGCCGCAAGCGGACGGCTCGTCCAGCAGCATCGTAGTCAAGTCCGGCGGCGGGGAGACCGCATTGGCCACGCCGTACGCCTCGGTCGAGACGCAGGCAGGCAAGGCCGGCAAGACGGTCACGCTGAGCGAAGCCGACATCAACAAGCGCTACGCACCGGTGATGGAAAACCTGCCAATGCGTCCGCGCACCTATGTGCTGCAGTTCGAACTCGGGCGTGATCGCCTGACGCCGGCCTCGCGCAAATTCCTCGACCAGGCAATTGATGAGTTCAAGCAGTTCCCGGCTGGTGAATTCCTCGTGATCGGTCACGCCGACAACATCGGCAGCGACGCCTTCAACGACACGCTGTCGGTGCGTCGCGCCAAGCTGGTCGAGAGCGAACTGATACGTGCTAAAGTCAATCTGATCAGCATCGAAGTGATTGGCAAGGGCTCGCGCGAACCGCGCTTCCCGGCCAAGAAAGGCGTGCCGGAGCCGCGCAACCGCTACGTCGAGATCAAGCTGCGCTGAAAAAACAAATTCAGAGACATGGCCGACATCTACCTCGCGTACTCCCCCGAGACGCGTGCGAACTACTATGGCGACAAACCGCTGGCGCTGTTGCAGGCGCTGGGAACGGTACGCCTGAATGACAGCGAAACGCCGCTGACCCCGACCGACCTGGTGCGCGCCGCCGCCGGCTGCGACATCATCGTCGCGCCGCGCATCCCGGCGGCCACCGCCGAGGTCTTCGATCAACTGCCGCAACTGGCCGCCTATTGCCGTGGTGCGGTCGATATCCGTACCATCGACGTCGCCGCCGCCAGTCGTAACGGCGTGCTGGTCACACGCGCCACGCCGGGTTTCGCCGCCTCGGTGGCGGAATGGGTGCTGGCCGCCATGTTCGATCTCAGCCGCGGCATCAGCGACGCTGCGCTGGCTTATCGCAACGGTATCGTGCCCGCCGTGAGGATGGGCCGCGAATTGCGCGGCGCCACGCTGGGCGTGGCCGGCTACGGCACCATCGGCCAATACCTGTGCCGCGTCGCGCAGGCGCTGGGCATGAAGATCGCCGTTGCCGATCCGTATGCAAACATCACCGAGCCGGCGCATGTGGCGACCAGCTTCGACGCCATGCTGGCGCAATCCGATTATGTAGTTTGCCTGGCCCCGGCCACGGCCGAAACGGCGCAGCTGTTCAACGCCGCAGCATTTGCAAAGATGCAGGCATCGGCCTTCTTCATCAACGCGTCGCGCGGCGAGCTGGTCGATGAAGCGGCGCTGCTGCAGGCGCTTAATCATGGCGTCATCGCCGCCGCCGCAATCGACGTCGGCATGGCGCCGGACCAGATGCCATCGCCGCTGCTGGCGCGCCATCCGCGTGTGATCGCCACGCCGCACATCGGCGGCCTGACGCCGCAGGCAGCCGAACACCAGGCCATGGACACGGTCAACCAGGTGGCGGCAATTCTTGCCGGTCGTTTGCCCGAGGGCGCGGTCAATGCCGACCAGGCGCACCGGCTGGCGCGGTTCAGCGCAGCACAATAAGATCAGCGGAGACAGTTCATGACTTCCAACGTGATATCGGGCGGCGCCTGCGACTGCCACATCCACATTTACGATTACACGCGCTTTGAACTGATGCCGACGGCGCCTTCCAGGCCGCCGCAATCGCTGTGGTCCGATTACCGGCGCGAACAGCAGGCGCTCGGCCTGACCCGCGCGGTGATCGTGCAGCCGACCGGCTACGGCTTCGACAACCGCTGCACGCTCGATGCGCTGGGACAGGCGCAGGGCAGTGCGCGCGCCATCGTCACGGTGCCTGCGGAGATTGCCGAAAGCGAACTTGCCGCGCTGGACCGGGCCGGTGTGCGCGGCGTGCGTTTCATGATGGTGGCCAATGGCGGCGGCGTGATGCGCTGGGACATGCTGGAACCGATTGCCGCCAAAATTGCGCCGTTCGGCTGGAACATCAACCTGCAGATCGACGGCCGCGATTTTGAACACTACGAAGACGTGCTGAAGTCCTTGCCGTGCCGCATCGTGATCGACCACAACGGCAAATTCCTCAAGCCGGTGGCGCCCGATCATCCCGCCATGCAAAGCCTGTTGCGCCTGTTGGATACGGGACGTTGCTGGATCAAGTTGTCGGCGCCATACGAGACCTCGCAAACCGGCGCACCGGATTATGCAGACGTCAGCGCGCTGGCCCAAACCTTTGCGCGCGAGTTTCCCGAGCGCTGCCTGTGGGCCAGCAACTGGCCACATCCCGGCCGCAATCCGCAGCCATCCAATCGTGCCTTGCTCGACCTGTTGCCGGCATGGGCGCCGTCGGCCGAAGTGCGCACGCGCATCCTGGTCGACAACCCAGCGGTGCTTTACGGATTCTGAGCGAAGCTGAAAATGGCGGCCGGCGCAATCGCCGTATCTTCATCGAAACTGTCGGGATCATCCAGCGGCCATGCCAGCGACAAGGGCGTCAACTGCACGCCGAAACGTGCGGCGGTGTTTTCCGTAGCATGCGGCGCACAGTTGCGCGTCATCAGGCCGGCCATGGTGGCCGACACGCCGCGCTGCGCTGAAAACTGTTCCACGCTCACACAGCGCAGCGGCACCTGGCGACCATTGACCAGTTGCGCCAGCTCAGCCAGGCTGTAGTCTTCCGGACCGCCCAATTCGTAGACTCCGGCATCGCCTTCGCCCAGCGCGGCGGCTTCGGCGATGGTAGCGACGTCGCCGAGGTTGATGGGGCGGCAACGTTGCTCGCCGTCGCCGGCCAGCAATACCGTTTCGCCCGGCACGCGTTGCTGCAGCGACAACTCGAACGGCAAGGGATGCGGACTGCCGCGCACCACCGGACCGATGCGAAAGATCACGCTGTTGTGCAGCCGCGCCAGCATGCGTTCTGCCAGACCTTTGGCCTTGAGATGCCAGTTGTCCGCTTCGGCGTCGGCGTCGACATGCGAAAAATACACCACGCGCGTGTGGCGCGTACCGACCGCCGCAGCGATGCGCTCGGCTGTATCCACCATGCCTTGCTGATACGCTTTCCAGTCCTCTGAACAGGAGCCGGAGGTGCCGGTCAGCAACACCACCGCATCGGCTTCGGCGATGACCTCAAAGCTGCGTTCGCTGTGAGTCCAGTGGGCCACGGTTTCATCGGCCGTCAGCCGCACCGGTTCGCGCACCAAGGCGGTGACGTGGACGTCGGCATCGCGCAGCAGCAACAGCAACAAGCGGCCGGTGGGACTGTTGGCGCCGGCCACGACGACACGGCGTACCGGTGCAATGGATGTAGCTGATGGAATCTTTGACTTGTTCATGACTTCCCCTGTTCGCAACAATGCAGACATGCAGGTGAAGACGTACGGGCGAGCGGAATATTGTGCACTGGTGAAAATATTTTTTACTGCTTTGCATTGCGCGGTAAAACGATGACAATCCGGTCAGCATTCATGCCGACAACTGAGTTGCAGTCATTCAGCCTGCCGTCAGCTACGTAAAAACCGCCATTGAAAACACCGCATGCATACCAACATGCACGCCAACACATCTCCCTTTGCGAGGCCCCATGCCGTCACGTTTCACCATCGTATTCGTCCTCTCCGTCATGGGCGCGCTGCATGCTCTGATAGGTTGGCGCCTGTTGCCGGCGCTCGGCATTGATGCGGCCTGGCAGGGCGTCGGCGCGCTGTTGCTGGTGCTGTCGTTTGTGCTGATCCCGGCCGGCCTGCTGGCGCGGGGGATCAAGCAGCAACCGCTGTCGGACCGGCTGGCCTGGGTCGGCATGCTGGTCATGGGCCTGTTCTCTTCCCTGTTGCTGCTGACCATCGTGCGCGAGCTGGCCTTGCTGGTGTTGTCCCTGCTGCACGTCGTCACGCCCGAGATTATCGAAAGCTCGGCGCGCGCCGTGATCGGTTGCGCCTTGCTGCTGACCGTGGTGGGTTACATGAACGCACGGCGGCTGGCCGAAGTGGTCAACATCGATGTGCCGATCGCCGACCTGCCGCACGCGTTGCAGGGTTTCACCATCGTGCAGATCAGCGACATCCACGTCGGTCCCACGATCAAGAAGCGCTACCTGCGCGCCATCGTCGACAAGGTCAATGAACTCAAGGCGGACCTGGTGGCGATCACCGGCGACCTGGTCGACGGCAGTGTGCAGCAACTCTCAGAACACACTGCGCCGCTGGCGCAATTGCGTGCACGTCACGGCGCTTATTTCGTCACCGGCAATCATGAGTATTATTCCAACGCGCCGGCCTGGATTGCGGAAGTGCGCCGACTCGGTTTGACCGTGCTGTTGAACGAACACGTGGTGCTCGATCATGGCGGTTCACCGCTGGTGCTGGCGGGGGTCACCGATTTCACCGCGCATCATTTCGATGAGAGCCAGCGTAGTGATCCGCACGCAGCAATTCGCAATGCGCCGGTGAGTGCTGCCAAGGTGTTGTTGGCGCATCAGCCGCGGTCGGCTGCTGCGGCGGCGGATGCGGGGTTTGATTTGCAGTTGTCGGGGCATACGCACGGGGGGCAGTTCTTTCCGTGGAATTTCTTTGTGCCGTTGCAGCAGCCTTATGTTGCGGGGTTGAACCGGTTGCGGAATTTGTGGGTTTATACCAGTCGTGGGACTGGATATTGGGGGCCGCCCAAGCGCTTGTTGGCGCCTTCGGAGATTACTCGGTTGAGGTTGGTTCGGGCGTGAGTGCCTTGTCCGTTTTTTCGTAACTGAAGCTGTTTTTTCTTCGGACTACCGGGGTTGCCGGGGGCGGCCCGGCAGCCGCTCACTTTTCTTGTCTCGCCAAGAAAAGTAAGCAAAAGAAGGCGACCGCGATTCGCCGCCCCGCTTTGCGGGGTGCCCGTTGGCGCCGCGCTCAAATCGGGAAGGGAAACAAACTCGCTGCGCTCAGACAAGTTTCCCTTCTTTTTCCGATTTGAGCACGTCGCCAACGGCGACTCATAAGCGGAATTCCTTTTTCGGCTCGCTTCGCATTGCCTGGGTGGCTCGCCTTCGGCATCGTGATAGTTGCCCTCTGGCTTTTCGCGTTTCTTTTACTTCAAAGATACAGAGCCTCCTGCCTTTTTTGCGCGCGCCTGATCGCCTGCGGCGGATAGCCGAACACGCGCAGGAACGCGCGCCGCATGCGTTCCGGGTCGTCGAAGCCTACTGCTCTGGCGATGCTTTCCAGCGATTCTTCTCCAGCTTCCACCCTTGGCCGCGCGGCTTCGGCGCGCAGTTTTTCGATGGCCTTGGCGGGTGTCTGGCCGGTCTCGGCGCTGAAGGCGCGGTCGAACTGGCGGCGGCTCAGGCAGGCTATTTCGGCCAGACGTTCCGCCGTCAGCGACTCGTGCAGATGGTTACGCGCATAGCTCAAGGTCTCGCGGATTCTTCCCGAGGGCGGGTCCATTTCCAGCAGATTGGAAAACTGCGACTGGCCGCCCGGACGGCGGTGATACACCACCAGTTCCCTTGCCACCGCGCGCGCCAATTCCACCCCGAGGTCTTCTTCGATCAGCGCCAGCGCGAGGTCGATGCCGGCCGAGATGCCGGCGGAGGTCCAGACGTCGCCGTCCTTGATGAAGATCTTGTCGCTGTCGACTTGCACCGACGGATGCATGCGCTGCAAGCGCGTCGCCATGCGCCAGTGCGTGGTGGCGCGCTTTCCCTCCAGCAGGCCGGCCGCCGCCAGCACGAAGGCGCCGGTGCAGACGCTGGCCACGCGGCGCGCCTTGCCTGCTGCATGGCGCGTGTATTCCAGCAAAGTCTCCGACAGCACGCCCTCGCGCGGTCCGGCGCCGCCGGCCACGATCAGCGTGTCGAAGGCGGCGCGATCCAGCGGATGCGTGACGACTGCCGTGCCGGACGCGCTTTCCAGCATGCCGCCTTGCTCCGACATCACGCGCAATTGGTACGGCCTGCTTTTGCCGTCACCTTCATGGAGACGGTTGGCGACGTCGAAGGCGGTCAGCGGACCGGTGAAGTCGAGCAGGCTGCAATCGAGGAACAGCAGGAATCCAATTTTGCGCATGAGAGAGGTGCGTCCAACAAGCAGGTTGTCCAAAAAGGAGGTTTTTATGTCATTTTGGACGCATGGTGGCACGGCACACTGAGGCTGTCAAATTACCTTGGAGTCGCTTCATGAACCCTGCAACACAACCGGACGCGGGCGCGCCCGTCCTGCGCAAGGACAGCCATCGCTGGAAAATCCTCGGTATCGGCGTGCTCGCCAACGCCAGCTTTTCAGCGGCCTTTGCCGGCATTCCGGTGACGGCGATTTTCATGCGCGCCGATTACCGGCTCGACAATACCCAACTCGGCTTGGCGCTGGGCTCGCTCGGATTGGGCGTGGCCGTGAGCGAATTGCCGTGGGGCGTGTTGACCGATCGCTGGGGCGACCGGCGCGTGCTGTTGTGCGGATTGATTTCGACCGCGCTGGCGCTGGCGGTGATGGCCGCCTGCGTCGCGCCCGGCGGCGCCGGCATTCCACCGCTGTGGCTGCTGGCGCTGGGCTTGCTGACGGTCGGCCTGCTCGGCGGCAGCGTCAATGGTTCCAGCGGCCGCGCGGTGATGGGCTGGTTCCGTGAAGGCGAACGCGGCCTGGCGATGAGCATCCGTCAGACCGCGGTGCCGGTCGGCGGCGGCGTCGGCGCGCTGGTACTGCCGTCGCTCGCTGCGGCGTATGGTTTCGCCGCCGTGTATGGCTTGCTGGCATTGTTCTGCCTGCTCAGCGCAGGAATGGCGTGGCTGTGGCTGCATGAGCCACCGGCGACGCCGTCATCCGTGACCGCTGCACCGCCGGATCGCAGCGCCCTGCGCAACATCGAAGTCTGGCGCGTGGCGATGGCGATCGGCATCCTGTGTTTTCCGCAAGTGTCGGTGCTGACCTTCGCCACCATCTTCCTGCACGACATCGGTCACGCGGGATTGGGACTGATCAGTGCGACCATGGCGGCGATCCAGATCGGCGCGGCGGTGATGCGCGTGTGGAGCGGTCGCTGGACTGACCGCCATGGCAATCGCCGTCGCTATCTGCGTGCCTGCAGCGCGCTCAGCGTGGCGTTGTACATCGCGCTCGGTACGGCGGCCGCACTGGCTCCTGCCGTGTGGCCGCAGTGGGTGCTGGCGGCGATCGCGCTGCTGTTGGTGGCGGGCGGTGTGTGCGCGTCGGCCTGGCATGGCGTGGCCTACACCGAGCTGGCGACGCTGGCCGGGCCACGCCAGGTCGGCACGGCGCTGGGACTGGGCAATACCTGCGTGTTCCTGGTGTTCTTCCTGGCGGCGCAGGCGGTGCCGGCCTTGCTGGCGTGGCAATCGTGGCCGGCCGTGTGGCTGGCGGGCGCCGCCGGCGCTTTGATCGCGTGGCCGATTTTCCTGAAGCCGTTGCATCGGAATCGTGCCGGTTGATGTAATAATCGGCGGTTTCAGCCACTACTTTCTTGCGCCATGGATCGTCTGAGCGACATGCGTCTGTTCTTGAGCGCCGCTTCCGCCGGCAGCTTTTCCGCCGCCGGGCGCAAGGCGGGACTGTCGCCGGCGGCTTCCAGCGCGGCCATGCAAAGGCTGGAGCAGTCGCTCGGCGTCAAGCTGTTCGAGCGCACCACGCGCCAGTTGCGGCTCACGGAAGAAGGGCGGCTGTACCAGTATTACTGCCAGCAAGCCATCGACGCCATCACCGAAGCCGAGCATCAGCTGCAGGCCGGCAAGAAACTGGTGCAAGGCACGGTGCGCATCTCGGCTCCATCCGATCTGGGCCGCAATCTGCTGCAGGATTACCTGCTGGAATTTTCACAACAGTATCCCGACGTGCGTTTCGTGCTGGCGCTGACCGATTCGCACGCCAACCTGGTGCTCGACGATGTCGACGTCGCCATCCGCTACGGCAAGCTGGTCGACAGCAGCATGGTGGCGCGCACGCTGGTGCCGAATCGCCGCGTGATCTGCGTGGCGCCGGGCTGCGACGACCATTTCGGTCCGTTGCAGGAATTGTCGCAACTTGCACAGCGACCTGCGCTGGTGCTGACGACCTCGGCCGGGCCGATGAACGTCTGGCAGTTCCAGAGCGGCAAGCGCGTCGAGACCATCCAGCTCGAGCACTATCATGAAACCAACGACGGCGAGATCCTGCGCAAGTGGGCGGTGCAGGGACGCGGCTACGCGTACAAGTCGGCGCTCGACATCGTCGCCGACGTGCGGGCGGATCGCCTGCGCATCGTCTTGCGCGACAAGCTGTCGGCGCCGGCGCCGCTGCATGCCCTGTATCACCGCAACCAGCACCAGCCGCCGCGCGTCAAGCTGCTGCTGGATTTCCTGCAGGAGCGCTTCGCCACGGCGGCGACAGAACTCGACGAGCTGGGTCTCGGACTCTAAGCCGGCGAATAATCGGTATACCCGCGCCGGTCGCCGCCGAACAGCGAGGCGCCGTCGAGATCAGCCAGCGCCAGATTCTCTTGCAAGCGCTTCGGCAAGTCCGGATTGGCGACAAACGGTCGGCCGAAGGCCACCAGGTCGGCCAGTCCATCGGACAGAATTTTCCCCGCACGTTCCTTGTCGTAGCGTCCGGCCACGATGATGCGGCCCGAGTAGGCGGCGCGCAGCCGATGGCGGAAGTCTTCCGGAATCGTCGGCGCATCGTCCCAGTCGGCTTCCGACAAGTGGATGTAGGCGACGTTCTGTTTTTCCAGTTCGGCGGCGGCATGCAAAATCGTATCGACGATTGCCGGATCGGCCATGTCCTTGAATGTGATGTACGGAGCGAGACGCACGCCGACGCGGTGCGCGCCGATTTCCTCCGACACCGCCGCCACCACTTCGCGCAGGAAGCGCACGCGGTTGTCAACGCTGCCGCCGTACTGATCAGTGCGATGATTGGACACGGTGCGCAGGAACTGATCGATCAGGTAGCCGTTGCCGCCGTGCAGTTCGATGCCGTCGAAACCGGCCGCCATCGCATTGGCTGCAGCCTGGCGGAAGTCGCCGACGATGCCGCCGATTTCGTCCACCGTCAGTGCGCGCGGCATGGGCGTATCGACCATGCGGCCGACGCCGTCGTCACCCACGATCCACACTTGCGTGCCGCGCGGCTGGATTGCCGATGGCGCCACCGGCGCAGCGCCGTCATGGAACACCGGATGTGATACCCGGCCGACATGCCACAGCTGCACGAAGATGCGTCCGCCGGTTTTGTGCACGGCATTGGTGACCAGCTTCCAGCCGTCGATCTGTTCCTGTGTATGGATGCCGGGCGTAAACGAATAGCCCTGGCTCTGTTTCGATATCTGTGTCGCCTCAGTCACGATCAGGCCGGCTGCGGCGCGCTGCGCGTAATAGTCGGCCATCATCTGGTTGGGGATGTTGCCCGGCTGCGAGGAGCGTGCGCGTGTCATCGGCGCCATCACAATGCGGTTCGACAAAGCGACCGATCCCAGCTGCAGGGGCGTGAACAGGGCCGAGTCTTTCAGGAGTGCGTGATTGCTCATGATACTAATCCTCCACCTTCGACATCAATCACGGCGCCGCTGACGAAGCCGTTTTCCATTGCAAACATATAAGCCTGTGCCATATCCTGCGGTGTACCCACGCGGCCGACCGGCAAGCCCTTGCCGATACGCGCCATGGCGGCCACGCGCGATTCGGCGCCTGCTTCGCCCCACAATTCGGTATCGACCACGCCCGGACTGACCACGTTGACACGGCGCGGCGCCAATTCCCTGGCGAGACTTTTCGCGGTCGCGTCGACGGCCGCATTGAGGCCGCTCTTGAGCAGGCTGCCGGGACCGAACTTGCGCGACAGCAGGCCCGAGGTCAGTGTGACGGAGGCGTTCGGCGACAGATACGGCAGCGCCGCCTGGATCGCGAACAGCGAGCCGAACAGCTTGACGTTGAAGGCCAGTTCCAGTTCGTCGCGGGTGAGCTCGGTCAGCTTGGGTGAGCCGACGCGTGCACCGGCGGTCAGGATCAGATGGTCGATCTTGCCGATGGCGGCGAATGCTTGCGTGAGTGCAGTGCTATCGGTGACGTCGGCCACGGCAGCGCGGATGTTGTCGCCGGCCTTGGCCGAACGGCCGATCACGGTGACGACGGCGCCGCGCGCTGCCGCTTCTTGCGCGACGGCGCGGCCGATGCCGGAGGTGCCGCCGATGACGACGACTTGCTGTTGTTGCAGTGTGGTGTCGGACATGATGTTCTTTCGGATGGTGGAATGAAATTACTGCGGGATGGCGCCGAGTTGCTGCATCAGCGTCAGGTTGTCTTCCAGATGCCAGTTCTCGGCGATGCGGCCGTCCTGGATCCGGTACAAGTCATGCGCCTGGAAATCGATGGCCTGGCCCTTGCCTTGCAGTTGGCCGAACACACCGGTGAAGTGGCCGCGAAAACGCAAATGCACCGCGACGCGATCGCCGGCCACCGTCATGTCCTGCACTTCCGCGCTGAGGTCGGGTACGGCTTTTCGGAAACCTTCCGACGCCTGCAAAGGACCGTTGACGCCTTGCGGACGTCCGGCAGGCAGGGTGCGGTCGACGAAGGCCGGGCTCAGCGCCTGGCGTGCAAATTGCGCGTCGCCGGTATTCCAGAACGCCGCGTAGCGACGCGCCGCCAGCACCCGCGCGTCGGTGTCGGTACTGGCCGGCGACGTATCGATGGCGACGTGTTGCGGTGCAGGCAGTGATGCTTCGGCCGTTGCGCCGCTACTGATGCCGCCGAAGCCGCCGGCGGCCAGCGCCAGCGTCAGCGCAGATTGCCATTTCTTGTTGTGCATGAGGGTTCTCCCGGTGTCGATAAAGTGATTGCATTGTCGGCCGGGGGGCTTGTTCTGGGAATGCGTCCCGCGCTTGAATCATCTTCTTGATATTTTTGAAAATGGGCAGAAATCCCGGTTTTGGCAGGCTTTAGACGACTGGTCTAATTTTTCGGTAAAATAGCCTGCATGAGAGATACCTACGCCGACACCAAACTCAGCATCCTGCAGGCAGGCCGCCGCCTGATCGCCCAGAAGGGCTTCACCGGCGTGGGTCTCAACGAGTTGCTGAGCGCCGCCGACATTCCCAAGGGCTCGTTCTATCACTACTTCGGTTCGAAGGAGCGGTACGGCCGCGAGCTGATCGAGCAATACGTCGACGAGTACCTGCTGACGCTGGACAAGACATTCGACGCGGACGGCAACGCGAACTCGACCGCACGCGAGCGTCTTTTGACCTACTGGGGCTACTGGCTGGAGACGCAATGCTGCGAAATCGCCGAGCACAAATGCCTGGTGGTCAAGCTCAGCGCTGAAGTGGCCGACCTGTCCGACGACATGCGCGTGGCATTGCACAGCGGCACCGAAGCCTTCATCGCGCGCATTGCCGACGTCATCCGCACGGGCGTGGCCGAAGGTTCGCTGCACACCGTGCTGGAGCCTTACCGCACCGCGCAGATGCTGTACCAGATGTGGCTGGGCGCAAGCCTGCTCAGCAAACTCAGCCGCGACCGCGAGGCGCTGGAGAGCGCCATGGATGTCACCCGGCGCGTGCTGGTGGCGCCCTGATTGCGCACTGATTTCACTGCGCTGAAAAATTCAATTCTTTCGCCGCATGCCACCCGGCAGGCGGCCTCTCCTTCAAAGGAAAACCATGTCCCAATCCGCTACCGTCAATCGCCGCATCGTGCTGGCGTCGCGCCCGACCGGCTCGCCCGCGCCGGAACATTTCCGCCTGGAAGAAACCGCCGTGCCGACGCCGGGGCCGGGCCAGTTCCTGCTGCGCGCCGATTATCTTTCGCTGGATCCCTACATGCGCGGCCGCATGAGCGACGCGCCGTCCTATGCGCCGCACGTTGAAATCGACGCCGTCATGACCGGCGGCACCGTCTCGCGCGTGGTGGCGTCGCAGCATCCCGACTACCAGGAAGGCGATCTCGTCATGGCCTACACCGGCTGGCAGGACTATGCCCTCTCGGACGGCACAGGCGCCACCAAGCTGGACAAGAACATGCCGCGTCCGTCATATGCGCTCGGCCTGTTCGGCATGCCGGGCTTCACCGCCTATGCCGGCCTGCTCGACATCGGCCAGCCGAAGGAGGGCGAGACCGTGGTGGTCGCCGCCGCCACCGGCGCGGTCGGCTCGGTGGTCGGCCAGATCGCCAAACTGAAAGGTTGTCGCGTGGTCGGCATCGCCGGCGGCGCCGAGAAGTGCCGCTACGCCGTGGAAGAACTGGGCTTCGACGCCTGCATCGATCATCGCGGCGACGACCTGCCGCAACAATTGAAAGACGCCTGTCCCAAGGGCATCGACGTGTACTTTGAAAACGTCGGCGGCAAGGTCTTCGAAGCCGTTCTGCCGCTGCTCAACGTGCATGCGCGCGTGCCGCTGTGCGGCCTGATCGCGCAATACAGCGGCGTTGCCCCGAACGCGGCCCTGTTGGGCACGCTGCCGCGCAACCTGCTGACCAAACGCATCCGCATGCAGGGCTTCATCATTTTCGATTACTACCAGCGCGCCGGCTATTTCGCCGAGTTCTTCAAGGACATGAGCGCCTGGGTTGCCGCCGGCAAGATCAAGTACCGCGAAGACGTGGTGCAGGGATTGGAGAACGCGCCGCAAGCCTTCATGGGCCTGCTCGAAGGCAAGAACTTCGGCAAGCTGGTTGTTCAGATCGCCTAGTGCAAATCGCGTAACTATTTTCAGACGCCCATTACGGGAGTCAGCAAGGACCACCATGATTCCGTTTTCCGTACTCGACCTGTCGCCGATCAACCAGGGCAGCACCGCCGCCCAGGCCTTCCACAACAGCAAGGAGCTGGCGCAGAAGGCTGAAGCGCTCGGCTACAACCGCTACTGGCTGGCCGAACATCACAACATGACCGGCATCGCCAGCGCCGCCACGTCGGTGGTGATTTCACACATCGCCGCCAATACCAAGACCATCCGCGTCGGCGCGGGCGGCATCATGCTGCCGAACCATTCGCCGCTGGTGATCGCCGAGCAGTTCGGCACGCTGGAGTCGCTCTATCCCGGCCGCATCGACCTCGGCCTTGGCCGTGCGCCCGGTTCCGACCAGCGCACCGCACGCGCCTTGCGCCGCCACCTCGGCGACAGCGCCGATACCTTCCCGCAGGACGTGGTCGAGCTGCAGGAATATTTCAAGGAAGCCTCGCCGTACCAGTCGGTGCGCGCCGTGCCGGGCTACGGCCTGAACGTACCGCTGTGGCTGCTCGGCTCCAGCATGTTCAGCGCACAGCTGGCGGCGGAAATGGGTTTGCCGTTTGCGTTCGCCTCGCACTTCGCGCCGGGTTTCATGAAGTCGGCCGTCGAAATTTATCGTTCCCGCTTCAAGCCGTCAGACGCCTTGAAGCGTCCGCACGTGATGCTCGGCCTGAACGTGTTCGCCGCCGAGACCGACCGTGAAGGCGAGCGGCTGTTCACGTCCCTGCAGCAGCAATTTGTCAACCTGGTGCGCGGCGTGCCGGGCCAGCTAAATCCACCGCGCGAGAGCATGGAAGACTACTGGCGTCCGGAAGAGAAGTCCCACGTCGAGCGTTCGTTGTCCTGCGCCATCGTCGGTTCGCCCGAGACCGTGCGCGCCGGCTTGCAGAACTTCATCGACGACACCGGCGCCGATGAATTGATGATCACCGCGCAGATCTACGACCATGCAGCGCGTTTGCGGTCGTTCGAGATCGTGGCTGAGGCGCGCGAGGCGTTGACGCCGAAGGTGCCGACGCTGGAGTTTTGACGTAGCAGGGAAGTTGAAGGCAGGAGACACGAAGGCCGGGACCATGAAAATGGCCCGGCCTTTTTTCATTCAATGATGGATCTTCATTCCATCCCGAGCATGCGCGCTAAACTATTGGCCGACTTTTCGCTGACCAGCTGGATGCGTTGCTCCAGCACCAGCAAGTGTTCTTCCATGGCCGCGATGGCGCCGGCGGCGTCGCCTTTTTCGATGAAGTCGACGATGCTGGTGTGTTCGTCGTGTTCGCAGGCGGCGTAGCCGGACGGTTCGTGCAGGGCGACGATCAGGGAGCAGCGCGACACCAGTTCGCTCAGGTAGCGTTGCAGGATGGGATTGCGGCACAGCTCCGCCACGCGCAGGTGGAACGCCGAGGCCAGCCGCGCCCAGTCGGTCTGGGCGTAATTGTGCATGGCTGCATGTTCTTCCTTGAGCTGGCGGCGCAGTTTGGCGAGGTCGGCCTTGGTGGCGTTCTTCACGGCCAGCGCCAGCACAGCGGACTCCAGTGAACGGCGCGCTTCGAAAATCTCGCGGGTTTCTTCCGGCGTCGGCATGGCGACGATGGCGCCGCGGTTCGGGCGCAGTTCGACGATATGCTCATGCGCCAGCTTTTGCAGCGCCTTCTGCACCACCGTACGACCGACGCCGAACAGTTCGCACAAGGCGGCTTCGGGCAGCTTGGTGCCGGGCGTCAGGCGCTGGCTCATGACGCTGGTGAAGACGCTTTGGTAAATGCGCTGGATGATGTCGTCGCCATCGTCCGCATGTGCGGCATCGACGGAGGCGTCGGCCAGCGCGTCGTGACGGACCTTGGGACGGCCGGTGCGTGCTGCTGCGGTCGGTGCGGCCGCTGCTGCCTTAAGGGACTTGAGCGCCGGCTTGCCGGCTTTCTTTGCGGTGCTGCGGAGAGGCATATCGTTCATCGTGTTCTGCGAATTTCCTGCAATTGATTCCACAAGGCCGTCGCCAGCCGTATCAGCGCCAGGTCGCTGCCGGCCGGGCCCAGCAATGATACGCCGATCGGCAGGCCCGCGTCTGTAGAAAACGGCAGGCTGACCTGCGGCAAACCGGCCAGTCCGGCGATGCACGTGATGCGGAAGCTGCGCGTGCGCACCTCGTCGACCTCGGCGCCACTCGCGCTGAGCAGCGGCGCCACGCTTGCCGCCGACGGAATGATCGCCACGCCGTCTTCACCCAGCAAGTCGGATACCTGCTTGCGGATGGTGTCCTGGCGTTGCACCGCCATGGCGGCGTCATGCGTATTGACGTCGGCGGCGAACTGCCAGCGCGCCGCCACCGCAGGGCTGAAGTCGGGCCGATTGGCTGCGATCCACGCGCCGTGGACTTGCCAGCCGTCGTAAGCGGACGCGGTGACATAGGTGCGCCGCCATTCTTCCAGCATGCCGGGAGCCGCCAGCGTATGGCGCGTGCGCGCGCCGTCGAACGCCATGAAGACCTGCTCGACCCGCTCATGGAATACGGTATCGGCCTGCGCCAGCACGTCGGTGAGCAGCAGCGCGCGCCTGAAACTGTGTTTTGCCTGTCGAGGCAATAGAACGCGGCCGACGCGCTCGAACACCTCTGCATCTTGCGCGAACCAGGTCGCGGTATCGAACGCCGGCTGCAGCGGCACCATCGCCTCGCGCGGCAGCAGGCCGTGCGTAGTGCGCAAGCCCCACACGCCGCAATAGCTGGCCGGCACGCGGGTCGAGCCGCCGGTGTCGGTGCCCAGCGCGAAGTCGCACAGGCCGGCCGCGACCGCCGCCACCGAACCGCTGGAAGAACCGCCCGGCACCCGGTCCGGCGCGCGCGTATTGAGCGGGGTGCCGTAGTGGATGTTGTCGCCGTGGATGCTGTAGGCCAGTTCATCAGTGACGGTCTTGCCGACCAGCGTGGCGCCGGCGGCCAGCAGCGTCGTGATGAGCGGGCTGGTTTTCTGCGGCAGCGCATGCGTGGCCAGCCAGACCGGATTGCCCGCGCCGGTGGGATGGCCGGCGACGTCGAACACGTCCTTGGCCGCGAAGCGCAGGCCGCGCAGTTCGCCCTCGGCGGCGCCGGAGACCACGAAGCGGCCGTGCGGCACCCAGGCGCCTGCATAGTTGTCGTGCGATGCATCGTTCCTGGTCTGAGCGTTCATGTGGACGTTCATGCGTCACCCCTGCGCCAGCGCAACCGCCGGTTGCGACTTCAGCACTTCCAGTCCGTCGACGTGGTCGCAGATCGCGCCCGGCGTGGTGAACCAGACCTCGCTGCGGTCGCGCGCGGCGGCGATGTGTTCCAGTGCGCGGCGCAGGTGGCGCAGACGGTAGGGCTGGCCGACCAGGTAAGGATGCAGCGCGATGCCCATCACCAGCGGCTGGCGGCGCGACTGCTCGAGCATTTCGTCGAAGTTGTCGACGATGAGCTGGGCGAAATCCTTGCCGTCCATCTGGCGCGCCACGATCATCGGGATGTCGTTGACCTCCTGCGGATAGGGGATCGACCACAGCGTCTTGCCGCTGCGCGTCTGCATGTGCGTGGGCTGGTCGTCGTGGCACCAGTTGAGGTTGTAGCGGTAGCCGCTTTCCAGCAACAGGTCGGGCGTAGCCAGGCTTTCCGAAATCCAGGGCGACAACCAGCCGGTCGGCGTCCGCCCGCTGTGCTGCTGCATGCGCTCGCGGCAGAATTGCAGCAGCGCCAGTTCGGCGGCTTCGTCGAGCGTGCCCTGTTGATGGGCGTTGGTGTGGCCGTGGCCGATCAGCTCGTCGCCGCGCGCGACGAAGGCTGCGATCAGCTCCGGGCAATGGTCGTAGAGCGCCGTGTTGGCAAGCACCCCGGCCGGCAGGCCGAGGCTGTCGAACAGTTCCAGGCAGCGCCAGGCGCCGACGCGGTTGCCGTATTCGCGCCAGGCGTAATTGAGCACGTCGGGTTCGGCGGCGGCCGGGCCCAGACGCGCGCCCAGGCCTTCACCGAAGGCGAAGTGCTCGATGTTGAAGCCGAGGTACACCGCCAGGCCGGCGCCGTTGGGCCAGCGGTAATGCGGACGCTGCGTGATGGCCGAATAGCCGAAGCGACCGTGCACCGGCAATACGCCGAGGCGGTCAGGTTGATCCGGCTGCATGGCGCTGATCGATGATGGTGCGGCGTGCATCATTTTATTCATCTCTTTCCACTTTCTGCACTTTGTCCGTGCATTATTGATTGCAATATTGAATTTATATTTGCGTCAATAAAAGTGATTTATTGCTTCTAATACGAGATACATATTGTCGGCAAAAACTATTTTTTATTGTGGCAGTTGGCATAGCCCTTGCATAAGTCATGCCGGGAACAAAGCAAAACCAACCACTCATCAATTCAGATCCGGGAGAGCCACATGATCCACTTCACTCGTCGCACCGCAATCGCCGCCGCCCTGGCGACCTTGGCCGCAGCCAGCCTGTCGCCGCTGGCGCTGGCCGCCGACCCCATCAAGATCGGCCTGGTCACGGCCCTGTCCGGCCAGTCGGCGCAATCGGGCGAAGCCATCACGCGCGGCCTGACGGTCGCCATCGACGAGATCAATGCCAAGGGCGGCCTGCTCGGCGGCCGCAAGCTGGAGCTGGTCCGCCGCGACGACGAAGGAAATCCGGCCAAGGGCGTGGTCGCAGCGCGCGAACTGATCTTCAAGGAAAAAGTGGCGATGATCTTCGGGGGCCTTGATACGCCGGTATCCATGGCCATCGTGCCCATCATCAACGCCGAGAAGGTGCCGTTCATGGGCCCCTGGGCCGCCGGCACCGGCGTCACCAAGAACGGCGCCAACCCCAACTACGCTTTCCGCGTCTCGGCAGTGGACGAACTGGTCGACAAGGCCATGCTGACCTACGCGCAGAAGACCTTCAAGGCCAGCAAGGCCGGCCTGATCCTGGTCAACAACCCATGGGGCGAATCGAACGAGAAGGGCATCGTCGCCGCGCTGGCCGAGAAATCCATGAAGCCGGCCGGCATCGAGAAGTTCGAGGCCAGCGACGTCGACATCGTGCCGCAGCTGACGCGTCTGAAAGTAGCCGGCGCCGATACCCTGTTTTTGGTCGGCAACGTCGGCCCGTCGGCGCAGGTGGTGAAGTCGCTCGACCGCATGGGCTGGAAGGTGCCGGTGGTTTCGCACTGGGGCCCGGCCGGCGGACGCTTCACTGAACTGGCCGGACCGAATGCAAAGAACGTCCACTTCGTCCAGACCTTCAGCTTCTTCGGCAAGCTGACGCCGGTCGGCGACAAGGTGGTCAGGGATCTCAAGGCCAAGTATCCGAACATCAAGGGACCGGACGACATCACCCCGGCGGTCGGCGTCGCCAATGCCTACGACGGCATGCAGCTGGCTGCGCTGGCGATCGCCAAGGCGGGCTCCACCAACGGCGATGCGATCCGCGAAGGTTTCTACAAGATCGATCGCTATGAAGGCCTGATCAAGACCTATGTCAAACCGTTCTCGCCGGCCGTGCACGACGCGCTGCAATCCGACGACTATGTGTGGGCGCAGTTCATCGACAACCGCATCCTGCCGGTAGGATTGACACAGTAAGCCGTCCTCGGTTTCGGGGATGACGAACCTGCCCGGGCGACGCAAGCTGCAGCGCCCGGGCGACAAGATTCAATCAGGGAGAACAAGATGTTGCTGTTGTCGGCGCTGATCAGCGGGTTGGGACTGGGAAGCATGTATGGCCTGATGGCGCTGGGTTTTTACATCACCTATGCGGTATCGGGTACGGTCAATTTTGCGCAGGGCAGTTCCATGATGCTGGGTGCGGTCCTGTGCTTCACGTTTTCGCAGACGCTGGGCTGGCCGATGTGGTCGGCCGTGATGCTGGCGCTGGCTGTATGTGCGCTGTACGGTCTGGTGGTGGAAGTGCTGGCGGTACGTCCGTTCGCCAACCGCGGTTCCAACGCCTGGCTGATGTCGACCGTGGCCTTGGGCATCGTGCTCGACAACGTCGTCATGCATACCTTCGGCAAGGAGCCGCGCAGCCTGCAGTCGCCGTTGGCCTTGTCGTCGATTGAAATCGGCGGCGTCGGCCTGGGCGTGTATCCGCTGCAGCTTCTTATTCCGGTAGTCGGTCTGGTGCTGGCGGCGGTGTTGCATCGCATCTCGCGCCGCACGCGCTGGGGCATCGCCATGCTCGCGGTGGTGCAAAATCGCGACGCCGCAAGGCTGATGGGCATTCCCATCGTACGCGCCGTCGCAGTCTCCTTCGCCTTGTCGACGCTGCTGGCGGGCATCGCCGGCGTGCTGATCGCGCCGCTGTTCAACGTCAACGCCGACATGGGTACGCTGTTCGGCCTCAAGGCGTTTGCCGTCGCCATCCTCGGCGGCATCACCAGTGCCTGGGGCGTGATGATCGCCGGCCTGCTGTTCGGCGTGGCGGAAGCGATGATCACCTCCACACTCGGTTCCGGCTACACGCAGATCATCACCTTCGCACTGGTGATCGTGGTGCTGGCCATTCGTCCCAACGGCCTGTTCGGTCGCGCACAGGTGAAAAAAGTATGACGACCATTCCTCCTTCTTCCGTGGTGGCTGCAGCAAAAACGGCAGCAAAAACAGCGGCATCTGCATCGCCGCCGCCGCGCCGCCTGCTCGGGCTGGCCGGACCGTTGCCGCTGGCGGCGGGTCTTGCCGCGCTGGTGGCGGTGTGCTGCCTGGCGCTCACCGTCAACAGTTATTACGTGTTCGTGCTGACCGGCATCGCCTTGATGGCGATCGTCGGCATCGGCCTGAACGTGCTGCTCGGCCTGACCGGACAGGTCTCGTTCGGGCACATCGGCTTCTACGCCATCGGCGCCTATACGGTGGCGATACTGACCACCAAATTCGGCGTCAGCTTCTGGCTGGCGTGGCCGCTGGCGGCGCTGATCGCCGCTGCGCTGGGCGCTTTGCTGGCGCTGCCGGCCCTGCGCGTGAAAGGGCCGTACCTGGCGATGATCACGATTGCCTTCAGCTTCATCGTGCAGCACGCCATCATTGAAATGCGCGGACTCACCGGCGGCCAGAACGGCATCATGGGCATCGCCGCGCCGGGCTTCGGCGGTCTGGTGCAAGGCGAACGCGGCATCGCGCTGCTGGCGATCTGCAGCGCCGCCATTCTGCTTGCAGCGTTCTGCTGGCTGGCGCGCGGCACCTGGGGCGCCGCCATGCGCGCGGTGAAGGACAGCGAGACCGCCTCCGAATCGATCGGCCTCAATCCGCTCGTGATCAAGACCGTGGCCTTCGCCGTGTCGGCCATGCTGGCCGGTCTGGCGGGCGGTTTGTTTGCGCCGTTGTCGACCTTCGTCACGCCGGACACCTTCGGCTTCATGCAATCGATCCTGTTCGTGCTGGTGGTAGTGGTCGGCGGCGCGGGCGCGACGATGGGACCGCTGATCGGCGCCGTCATCGTCGGCGTGCTGCCGGAGTTGTTGTCCAGTCTGGAAGATTACCGGCTGCTGTTTTTCGGCGGCCTGCTGTTGCTGGTGCTGTGGATTGCGCCGGATGGCGTGACCGGCATGCTGCGTCAGCTGGCGGCAAAAATGGGGAGCAAGAAAATCCCCGGTGCAGCGACCGCTACTCCCTCCTATGACGACCTGCCGCAGCGATTGCAGGAGGCGGTGTTGCCGCAGCGTGATCGCCGCACTCTGCGGGCAGAAGGATTGACGATGATCTTCGGCGGCGTGCGCGCGGTCGGCGATCTCAGCTTCGACGTGCCGGCCGCCGCCATCACGAGCCTGATCGGCCCCAACGGCGCAGGAAAAACCACCGCGCTGAACATGCTAAGCGGGTTCTACAAGCCCTCTATCGGCGGCTTCTCGTTGCAAGGTGCCGCGCTTGCAGGCTTGCCGGCCTTCCGCATCGCCCGCCATGGCGTCGCACGCACGTATCAGACCTCGCAACTGTTCGGCTCGCTGACGGTGGAAGACAACGTCGCACTGGCCATGGGCAAGGGCAAGCTCGGCGGCCTGCTCAACGCCGGCAGTTTCGGCGCGGCGGAGATTCGTGCGCGCAGCAGGCAACTGCTGGCGTATTGCGGCTACGAAGGGGCGGTCGATATTGCATCGGCCGATCTGGCCCACGTCGATCGCCGGCTGGTGGAAATCGCCCGCGCGCTGGCAACCGATCCCGAGGTGCTGCTGCTGGATGAGCCGGCCGCCGGCCTGTCGCGCGAAGACAAGGAAAAGCTCGCGCGCCTGCTGCAACGCATCGCCGCAGCCGGCATCAGCGTGGTGCTGGTGGAGCACGACATGTCGCTGGTCATGGACATCTCGCACCGCATCGTGGTGCTGGATGCCGGCCAGCGCCTGGCGCTGGGCACACCGCAGGAGATCCAGGACAATCCGGCGGTGCGCCAGGCTTATCTCGGCGAAGCGATGCAGGCCGAAGCGCGTATTCGCGGCAGCCGTTCCGGCCAGGAGTTGCTCGGCGTCGGCGAACTGATCGCCGGCTATGGCGCCGAACCGGTCCTGCACGGCATCAACCTTCAAGTAAAGCAGGGTGAAATGGTGGCGCTGCTGGGCGCCAACGGCGCCGGCAAATCGACGCTGATGCGTGCGCTGGCGGGACTCCATCGTCCGGTGCGCGGCGGCATCCACGTCGGCGGCGTCAATCTGATGCACCTGCGCGCGGAAGAGATCGTCAAGCACGGCGTGGTGCTGGTGCCGGAAGGTCGCCAGGTGTTCGCCGAGCTGAGCGTGCTCGACAACATCCGCCTCGGCGCCTTCCTGTATCCGCAGGACATGGACCGCCGCGTCGAGGAAATGCTGACACGCTTCCCGCGCCTGCGCGAGCGCTTGCATCATCGCGCCGGCCTGTTGTCGGGCGGCGAGCAGCAGATGCTGGCGGTCGCGCGCGGCCTGATGTCGCGTCCGCGCATCCTGTTGCTGGACGAGCCGTCGCTGGGCCTGGCGCCCAAGGTCATCGCAGAACTGTTCGCCGCGCTCGACGGCCTGCGCGATGAAGACATGACCATCCTGCTGGTCGATCAGATGGCGGCACTGGCGCTGGCCTTGGCCGATCGCGCCTACGTCATCGAAGGCGGACGCGTGGTGGCCGAAGGCACCGCCGCCGAGATCGCCGCCAACGATGCGCTGGCCAAGGCTTATCTGGGCGGGCACTAAGAAAGTATCTATGGAATACGAGATCAACCTGCCCGACGTCGTCGCCGAAGTGACCGCCGCCTTTGAGCGCTATGAGGTGGCGCTGGTCAACAACGACGTCGCCGTCCTCGACGAACTGTTCTGGAACAGTCCGCACACCTTGCGCTACGGTGCGACCGAAAACCTGATCGGTTACGATACCATCCAGGCGTTCCGCAACAGCCGCTCGCCGAAGAACCTGGCGCGCGACTTGCATGCGACCGTGATCACTACGTACGGCCCCGACTACGCCACCGCCAACACCGAGTTCAGCAAGAGCGGTGAAGCGCGCACCGGGCGCCAGAGCCACACCTGGCTGCGCTTGCCGCAAGGATGGCGCATCGTGGCGGCGCACGTGTCGTGGATGGACAATTAATCGAAGACAGACAGTTTCAGGAGCCCTCTATGTTGTACAGCAAGACCTGTATCGGCGGCATGGTGACCGCACCGCATCACCTGGCGGCGCAAGCCGGTGCCGCCGTGCTGCGCGAAGGCGGTAACGCGGTGGAGGCGATGGTCGCCGCCGCTGCCGCCATCGCCGTGGTGTATCCGCACATGAACGGCATCGGCGGCGATGGCTTCTGGGTCATCAGCGAACCGGGCCGCGAACCGGTGGCGATCCAGGCCTGCGGCCAGTCGGCCGCGCTGGCGACCAAGGATTTTTATGCGCAGCACGGCGACGCGGCGATTCCGACGCGCGGTCCGCGCGCGGCGCTGACCGTGGCAGGCGCAGTCGGCGGCTGGGCAGCAGCGCTGGAGGCCGTCAAAGATTGGGACGGCGGCAAGCGCCTGCCATTGTCGCGCTTGCTGGCCGATGCGATTCATCACGCCAGGGCCGGCGTGCCGGTCACACGCTCGCAGGTTGAACTCACGCAGGACAAATGGGAAGAGCTGAAGGACCAGCCCGGTTTCGCCGCCACCTATGCAGCACAAGGCGCACCGTCGCTGGGCGACATCCTGAAACAACCGGCGCTGGCGGCGACCCTGTCGCGCCTGACCGAAGCCGGCCTCGACGATTTCTATCGCGGTGAACTGGCGCAGCAATTCGCCGCCGGTCTCGAACAGGCCGGCAGCCCGTTGCGCGCCGCCGACCTCGCCGCTTATCGCGCGCAGGTCGTCAAGCCGCTGATGGTGCAGATGCAATCCGGCCGTATCTATAATCTGCCGCCGCCGACGCAGGGCGTGTCGGCGCTGATGATCCTGGGCCTGTTCGATCGCCTCGGCGTCAAGCAGGCGGATGGCTTCGAACACATCCACGGCCTGGTGGAAGCCACCAAGCGCGCCTTCATCCTGCGCAACAAGCACGTCACCGATCGTGCCCACATGTCGGTCGATGCCGCCGACTGGCTGTCGCCTGAGGCGCTCGACCGCGAGGCCGCGCAGATCGACATGCAGCGCGCGGCGCCGTGGCCGCATGTGCCCAAGCCGGGCGACACCATCTGGATGGGCGCGGCCGATGCGCAGGGACGCGTGGTCAGTTATATCCAGAGCATTTTCTGGGAGTTCGGCAGCGGCGTGATCGCCGGCGACACCGGTGTGGTGTGGCAAAACCGCGGCGCGAGTTTTACGCTCGACGACGGCGCCAACCAGTTGCAGCCGGGCAAGCTGCCGTTCCATACGCTCAATCCTTCGCTGGCGCGTCTCAACGACGGCCGCACGCTGGCCTACGGCACCATGGGCGGCGAAGGCCAGCCGCAGACGCAGGCCGCAGTGTTCAGCCGCCACATTCTGTTCGGTCAGAACATGCAGGCTGCAGTCAGTGCGCCGCGCTGGTTGCTGGGCCGCACCTGGGGCACGGTGTCGACCAACCTCAAGCTTGAGGGACGCATCCCGGCCGACGTGATCGAGGCGCTCCGGCGCGCCGGCCATGATGTCGAAGTGACGGCCGATTACACCGACATGATGGGTCACGCGGGCGCCGTTTGCGTGCATCCGAACGGCCTGATCGAAGGCGCCACCGATCCGCGCGCCGATGGTATTTGCGCCGGCGTTTGATTCTCTTCCGACGCGCTTCCGACTCCCTCCGACGGACTGCCGGGACGGCCCTTGCGCCCGACCCGGCAGTTTTTGCAACAGATTGCCTGTTTATATGGATAAAAGCTTGTCTGACAGACAAGCTTTCAGTCTTATTCCCGCGTCAAGTATTGCTCCCGATGCAATTGACCAGCTAATATTTCGGTATTCCCAATAAAAGAATCAGAGGGAGCGCCCGGGAGGAAGGCAAGCAAGGCCATTTCCGTTCTTTCGGTGTCACGTCGAACAGCAGCCGGAGCCATCTTGAGCATTAAAAAACTCTCATCGACATTGAGTCTGTCCTCATGGGTCACGATAGGAGTGGTGCTGTCGGTGCTGATCACGACGGCGTCGGTGCTGGCGTTGGTGGATCAATTCACGCGCAGCTATGCGCGTCACGAAGCCGAGGCGCGGCTCAATCAACTGGCCTGGCAAATGCAGGACGCGCTCGACCGCAGCATGGCGGAGCGCTACATCGACGTGAAGCTGCTGTCGCAACGTCCGTCGATCCGCGAGGCCAAGGATCCGGCGCGCATGCGCGCCGTCTTCAACGAATTGCAAAGAAACGTTCCCAATTACGCCTGGATCGGCTTCGCCACGCCGGACGGCAACGTGCTGGCCGCCGCCAACGGTTTGCTGGAAGGCCAGAGCGTCGAGCAGCGGCCGTGGTACCAGAAGGCGCAAAAGGATTTCTTCGTCGGCGACTATCATCCCGCCGTGCTGCTGGAAAAGAAGCTGCCGGTCATGAGCGATCCATGGCGCTTCGTCGACATCGCCACGCCGATCATGGGACCGGACGGCCAGTTCCAGGGCGTACTGGGCGTACACCTGAGCTGGACCTGGGCGCGCGACCTGGCCAAGAAGCTGCTCAACCCGGCCAATGACCGCTACGACGTCGAGATCATGATCGTGCGCGAAGACGGCACCGTGCTGCTCGGTCCGCGCGAACTCGAAGAAAAGAAAATCGCCTCCGACAGCTTCAAGGCCTCGCTGCGCCTGCCGTCGGGATCGATGCGCGAACTCGGCGAAGACGGCCAGCATTACCTGACCGGTTTTGCGCGCACCGGCCTCAACAGCGAATACACCGAAATGAAATGGAGCGTGCTGGTGCGTCAGCCCGAACAGGTCGCCATGTCCGGCTTCAAGGACCTGGAGCGCCAGGTGCTGTTCGTCGGCTGCATCGTAGGCTTGCTGCTGATGACGCTGGCGTTCTTCATGACGCGCCGGCTGGTGGCGCCGATGAATGCGCTGAGCGCCGCATTGGAACGACGCGCCACCGGCGACCACAGCGCCGAGATTCCCATCGTCGGTACCTATTACGAAATCCAGCTGCTCTCGACCACGCTGTCGACCATGGTCCAGCGCGAAGAAAACTACCTGCGCGAAGTGCGCTCGCTCAACGAAGGCCTGGAGCAACGCGTCGAAGACCGCACCCGGCGCCTGCACGAAACCGCCATCGCCCTGCAGCAGTCCCTCGACAACCAGCGCGAAAACCAGATCCGCCTGGAAGAAAGCGAAACCGAACTGCGTGCGATCCTGCAAAACGCCCACGACGCCTTCATCGCCATCGACGAAGACGGCATGGTGCTGGAATGGAATCGCCAGGCCGAGCAACTGCTGGGCTGGGCCCACAAGGAAGCCGTCGGCAAGGAACTGGCCGAACTGATCATTCCGTTTGAGCAGCGCGAGCTGCACCGGCGCGGCATGACCCATTTCCTCAACACCGGCGAAGGCGTGGTGATCAACAACCGCATCGAGATCAACGCGTTGCGCCGCGACGGCAACGAACTGCCGGTCGAAATGACAGTCGGCTATGTGCGCCGCCGCGCCGGCCACCTGTTCATCGCCTTCCTGCATGACATCACCGAGCGCCAGGCCTTCCGCAACTCGCTGCAGGAAATGGCGCTGACCGACATCCTGACCGGCCTGCCGAATCGCCGCGCCTTTACCGAAAAGCTGCCCGAGGCGATGGCGCGCGCCATCCGCGAACCGCAGCAGATGGGTCTGCTGTTCATGGATGTCGACGGTTTCAAGAGCATCAACGACAAGTACGGTCATGAAGCCGGCGACGAACTGCTGGTCAAGTTTGCCGAACGCCTGATCGATGCGGTGCGCGACGTCGACACCGTGGCGCGCCTGGCCGGCGACGAATTCACCGTCATCCTCGAGCGCCTGCACGGCCCGGCCGACGCCATGGGCGTAGCGGAAAAAATCCTGGTGTCGATGCGCCGGCCGTTCATCCTCACGGCCGCGACCGTCAATGTCTCCACCAGTATCGGCATCGCGATCTACGAACCGGGCCAGCACATCGACCAGGACGCGCTGGTGGCGCAGGCCGACAAGGCCATGTACGCCGCCAAACGCGCCGGCAAGAACCGGGTCGAATGGAATACCGAGGAAAGCTCGGTCTGATCTGAACCTTGTTCCCTGCAGTAATATCTTCCTGCATCACCATTCACTTAATTCCTGTCCCGATCAGCACGCGCCGCCCCGAGCGGCGCGTTCTTGTTTACACAAAATTTATACCGTCCTCCGATAGTTTTATCCGGATTTAACGTCCTTCCCCCTATCGTTTGCTCCGTAAGCATTCATCAAGGGAGTAGGACATGGATTTTCTATATATCGGCGGCTTGCTGGCTTGCAGCATCGTCATGTGGGCATTTGTCGTCGCCTGCAAGAAGCTGGAGGACATGCAATGACCGTCATGCAAATACTGGGGCTGGCCGTATCGGTCGGCCTGTTGGCGTATCTCGTTTACGCCCTGATCAAGCCGGAGGCCTTCTGACATGACTGCCTCGATTACCCAACTGGCGATCTATCTGGTCGTCCTGCTCGTGCTGTCGGTGCCGGTGGGCTGGTACATCGCCCGCGTGATGGAAGGCAAGTCTGCCGTCAACCGCGTGTTCGGCGGCATTGAACATTTCTTCTATCGTCTGTGCGGCATCCGTTCCGACGCCGACATGGGCTGGAAGCAATACGCGCTGTCGTTGCTGCTGTTTAATATCGTCGGCATGTTCGTCGTCTACGCGCTGCAACGCCTGCAATTCTGGCTGCCGCTGAATCCGGCCGGCATGGTCAATGTCAGCGCCGACTCCTCGTTCAACACCGCAGTGAGCTTCGTCACCAACACCAACTGGCAGGGCTACGTCGGCGAAAGCACGATGAGCTATCTGACCCAGATGCTGGCGCTGTCGGTGCAGAACTTTGTCTCGGCCGCCACAGGCATCGCCGTCGCCTTTGCGCTGATCCGCGGCTTCGCGCGTCACAGCAGCAAGAGCATCGGCAACTTCTGGATCGACATGACACGCTCCAGCCTGTACGTGCTGCTGCCGTTGTCGGTACTGGTCGCCGTCGTGCTGATGAGCCAGGGCGTGATCCAGAACTTCAAGTCCTATGTCGAAGTGTCGACGCTGGAAACCACTTCCTACACCGTGCCGCGCCTGGATCCGCAAGGCCAGCCGCTCAAGGACGAGAAGGGGGCACCGCTGGTCGATGAGATGAAGACCAGCAAGCAAACCTTGCCGATGGGCCCTGTTGCCTCGCAGGAAGCGATCAAGATGGTTGGCACCAACGGCGGCGGTTTCTTCAACGCCAACTCGGCGCATCCATACGAGAACCCGACGCCGCTGTCCAACTTCGTGCAGATGCTGGCGATCCTGATCATTCCCGCCGCGCTGTGCACCAGCTTCGGCATGCTGGTCGGCGACCGCCGCCAGGGCTGGGCGATCCTGGCTGCGATGACGCTGTTGTTCATCGTCATGACGCTGACCGTGATGTACTTCGAGCAGCAGCCCAATCCCGCGCTGGCCGTCGCGCATGCAACGCAGAGCAACGGCATGATGGAAGGCAAGGAAACTCGTTTCGGCATCATCGCATCGAGCCTGTTTGCGGCGATCACCACGGCGGCATCCTGCGGCGCCGTCAACGCCATGCACGACTCGCTGTCGCCGTTGGGCGGACTGGTGCCGATGCTGCAGATGCAGCTCGGTGAAGTGGTCTACGGCGGCGTCGGCGCAGGTCTGTACGGCATGCTGATCTTTGCGGTGCTGGCGGTGTTCATCGCCGGCCTGATGATCGGCCGCACGCCGGAATACCTGGGCAAGAAGATCGGCGTGTTCGACATGAAGATGATGTCCATCGCCATCCTGATGACGCCGGCGCTGGTGCTGGTGCTGACGGCGATTTCGGTGATGGTGGAAAGCGGCCTGGCCGGCATCGCCAACCCCGGCGCCCATGGCTTCTCGGAAATCCTCTACGCCTTCAGCTCGGCCGCCAACAACAACGGCAGCGCCTTTGCCGGCTTGTCGGCCAACACGCCTTATTACAACGTCATGACCGGTATCGCCATGTGGCTGGGCCGCTTCGGCATCATCGTGCCAGTGCTCGCCATGGCCGGTTCGCTGGCCGGCAAGAAGCGCCTGGCGGCCACATCCGGCACCTTGCCCACGCATGGTCCGCTGTTCGTCGCGCTGCTGATCGGCGCGGTGATCCTGGTCGGCGCACTGACGTATGTCCCGGCGCTGGCGCTGGGTCCGGTGATCGAGCATCTGCAGATGATGGCGATTCACTAATGTCTGAATTGGAGAAAAACATGGCAAATAGTCCTGCCAAAAAAGTTGTTGTCCCTGCCGGTAGCGTACCTGCTGCCGCGACGCCTGCCTCATCGGGTGCGCAATCCGCAACCAAATGGATGTTCGATCCGGCCATCGTCAAACCGGCCGTGATCGACTCGTTCCGCAAACTGTCGCCGCGCGCCCAATGGCGCAATCCGGTGATGTTCGTGGTGTACCTGGGCAGCATCCTGACCACGCTGCTCTATCTGCAGGCGCTCAACGGCAAAGGTGAGGCGCCGTCCGGCTTCATCCTCGCCGTGACGGTGTGGTTATGGTTCACGGTGCTGTTCGCCAACTTCGCCGAAGCATTGGCGGAGGGCCGCAGCAAGGCGCAGGCGGCATCGCTGCGCAGCGCCAAGAAAAGTGTGGTGGCCAAGAAGCTGCAACGCGCCAATCGCAATGATCGCTGTGAACTGGTCGAAGGCAGCTCGCTGCGCAAGGGCGACCTGGTCCTGATCGAAGCGGGTGACTACGTCCCGGCCGACGGCGAAGTGGTCGAAGGCGTCGCCACCGTCGACGAGAGCGCCATCACCGGTGAGTCTGCGCCGGTGATCCGCGAGTCGGGCGGCGACTTTACCGCCGTCACCGGCGGCACCCGCGTGCTGTCGGACTGGATCATCGTGCGCGTCACGGTGAACCCCGGCGAAGCCTTCCTCGATCGCATGATCGCCATGGTGGAAAGCGCCAAGCGCCAGAAGACGCCCAATGAGATCGCGCTGACCCTGCTGCTGGTTGCGCTGACCATCGTGTTCCTGCTGGTGACGGTGACCCTGCTGCCGTTCTCGGTGTTCAGCGTCAACGTCGCACAGAGTGGTGCGCCGGTTACCGTGACCGCGCTGATCGCCTTGCTGGTGTGTCTGATCCCGACCACCATCGGCGGCCTGCTGTCGGCCATCGGCGTGGCCGGCATGAGCCGCATGATGCAGGCCAACGTGATCGCGACCTCGGGCCGTGCGGTGGAAGCCGCCGGCGATGTCGACGTACTGCTGCTGGACAAGACCGGCACCATCACACTCGGCAATCGCCAGGCCTCGGCCTTCCTGCCAGCCAACGGCGTGAGCGAACAAGAGTTGGCCGACATCGCCCAGCTCGCTTCCTTGGCCGATGAAACACCGGAAGGCCGCAGCATCGTGGTGCTGGCCAAGAAGCGCTTCAATCTGCGTGAACGCGAAATGGCCAGCCTCGGCGCGGTCTTCATCCCGTTCACTGCGCAGACGCGTCTGTCCGGTGTCGACATCGGCCATCGCCAGATTCGCAAAGGAGCCGCCGACGCCATCCGCAAGCTGGCCGAGCAAGCCGGTCAACAAGTACCGGGTGAAGTCGCCGCCGCCGTCGACATCGTCGCCCGTCGCGGCAGCACGCCTTTGGTGGTGGCTGAGACCGACGCCTCCAGCGGTTCGATCCGTGTACTCGGCGTGATCGAGTTGAAGGACATCGTCAAGGGCGGCATCAAGGAGCGCTTCTCCGAGCTGCGCCGCATGGGCATCAAGACCATCATGATCACCGGCGACAACCGTCTCACTGCAGCGGCGATCGCAGCGGAGGCGGGCGTCGACGACTTCCTCGCCGAAGCCACGCCGGAAAACAAGCTCTCGCTGATTCGCCAGCACCAGGCCGAGGGCAAGCTGGTGGCGATGACCGGCGACGGCACCAACGATGCGCCGGCACTGGCGCAGGCCGACGTCGCGGTGGCCATGAACACCGGCACGCAGGCGGCGAAAGAGGCCGGCAACATGGTCGACCTGGATTCCAATCCGACCAAGCTGATCGAGATCGTCGAGATCGGCAAGCAGATGCTGATGACGCGCGGCAGCCTGACCACCTTCAGTATCGCCAACGACGTCGCCAAGTATTTCGCGATCATCCCGGCGATGTTCGCGACCACCTATCCGCAACTGGCGGCGCTGGACGTGATGCATCTGAACAATCCGTCGTCGGCGATTTTGTCGGCGGTGATTTTCAATGCGCTGGTGATCGTCGTGTTGATCCCGCTGGCCTTGCGTGGCGTGCGTTATCGGGCGCTGGGCGCGGCTGTGCTGTTGCGTCGCAATCTGTTGATTTACGGTCTGGGCGGTCTGGTCGTGCCGTTTGTCGGCATCAAGCTGATTGACGTGTTGCTTGGCGTCTTTGGCCTGGCTTAATTTTGTTGAAGGAATTGTCATGAAAACTTATCTGCGTCCCGCGGTCTCGCTGTTCATCCTGATGTCGCTCATCCTGGGCGGCTTGTACCCGGCGGTCATCACGCTGGTCGGCCAGGCCTTCTTCCCGGCCCAGGCCAACGGCAGCGTCATTGTGCGCGACGGCGTGCCGGTCGGCTCCGAGCTGATCGGCCAGAACTTCACCGAGCCGAAATACTTCTGGGGCCGTCTGTCCAGTTCGGGCACTTTCCCGTACAACGGCGGGGCTTCGGGCGGCAGCAACTTCGGTCCTCTGAATCCTGCCCTGGTCGATGCGGCCAAGGCGCGTGAGGAGGCGTTGCGCGCAGCTGATCCTGGCGCCGGCCGGGAGATTCCTCTGGACTTGCTGACTTCATCCGGCAGTGGGCTGGATCCGCATATCAGTCCGGCTGCTGCGGAGTATCAGGCGGCACGGGTGGCGAAGGTGCGGGGCTTGTCTTTGGAGCAGGTTCGCGCGCTGGTCAAGGTGCAGACTGAGGCGCCGCAGTGGGGCTTGTTCGGCGAACCGAGGGTCAACGTGTTGAAGCTGAATCTGGCGTTGGATGCGGTCAGCAAAACCTGACATGTTCTGTTTTGTTGTTCTTTGCTTGCTTGCGGTTGTTTTTTGGTAGCTTCTGTCGTTTGTTCTTCTGTAGCTTTGGCTGTTAGTTCTTCGGACGACCAAGCCGGGGGTAGCCCGGCAGCTACTCACTTTTCTTGCTTCGCCAAGAAAAGTAAGCAAAAGAAGGTGACCGCAAGTTCGCAGCCCCTTCGGGGTTCCCGGCGTCGTCAGGCACAAATCGGGAGGGGAAATAAACTCGCTACGCTCAGACAAATTTCCCCTCTTTATCCGATTTGCACCTGCCGCCACCGGCTGCTCGCAAGCGGGAATTCCAGACTGGCTTGCTGCGCATCGCCAGGGGACCGAGATGGAGTGAAGGTCTGTGTTCTTCGCTATCGTCGCAACAACGATGCAATTGGCTACGATTAAAGGTAACAATTGCGATGCCGAAGGCGAGCGACCCTTGGCGATGCGTAGCGAGCCAGTCTGGCCGGTCCGCTTATGAGTCGCCGTTGGTGACGCGCACAAATCGGATAAAGAAGGGAAACTTGTCTGAGCGAAGCGAGTTTGTTTCCCTTCCCGATTTGTGCGTGGCATCAACGGGTACCCCGCGCAGCGGGGCGGCGAATCGCGGTCGCCTTCTTTGGCTTACTTTTCTTTGGCGAAGCAAAGAAAGTGAGTAGCTGCCGGGCTACCCCCGGCAAGGGTTGATCGAAGAGAAAACAGAATCAGCTACAGGCAAAGGCCAGTCGGAACAAAACACAGCACACGACCACACGAACCCAACCCGCTAAAAAAGCCCATTTCCAACTACAATACCCCCACCATGCCCACCCGCCCCAACCCCGACGACCTCCTCGACCGCGTCATGCGCGACGAAGACCGTCAGGCGCGCGGCCGGCTCAAGATCTTCTTCGGCTCCTCCGCCGGCGTGGGCAAAACCTACGCCATGCTGGCCGCCGCCAGAAACCTGCAGGAACAAGGCGAGCAAGTCCTCGCCGGCATCGTCGAAACCCACGGCCGCGCCGATACCGAAGCCATGCTCGAAGGGATCGAACGCCTGCCCCTGCGCAGCATCCAATACCGCGACCGCACGCTGCATGAATTCGACCTCGACGCCGCGCTCGAACGCAAACCGACCTTCATCCTGGTCGACGAACTGGCGCACTCCAATGTCCCCGGCTCGCGCCACGCCAAACGCTGGCAAGACATCGAAGAGCTGCTGCACGCCGGCATCCATGTCTACACCACCGTCAACGTCCAGCACATCGAAAGCCTCAACGACGTGGTCGGCCAGATCACCGGCATCCGCGTGCACGAGACGATTCCGGATCATGTCTTTGACGAGGCCGACGACGTCACGTTGGTGGACTTGCCGCCCGACGAACTGCTGCAACGCCTCAAGGAAGGCAAGGTCTACCTGCCGCAACAGGCCGAGAAAGCCGGGCGTAATTTTTTCCGCAAGGGCAATCTGCTGGCGCTGCGCGAAATCGCCCTGCGCCGCACCGCCGATCGCGTCGACGCCGACATGCGCGAGTACCGCGCCGATCGCTCCATCGTCCAGCTGTGGCAGACCAAGGAACGCATCGTGGTGGCCATCGGTGCGCGCGCCGACGAAGACAAGCTGGTGCGCGCCGCCGCACGGCTGGCGGCCAAGCTGCAGGCAGACTGGCTGGCGGTGCACGTGGATGCGCCGAGCTGGCCGCGGGTGACGCTGGCCGGGCGCGAACGCATATTGAAGAACCTCAAGCTGGCGCAATCATTGGGCGCGGAAACCGCCAGCATCACCGGCGAAGACGTGGCGCAGGCGCTGGTGCAGTTCGCGCGCAGCCGCAATGCAGGCAAGCTGGTGATCGGCCAGTCGCACGGCGGCGGCTGGACGCAGTGGAAACGATGGTGGCGCAAGAATCTGGCCGAACGTATCGCCGCAAACGGACAGGACATCGACGTCTATACCGTGGCGCGTCCGGTGGAATCGAAGCGCGACGACAGCGTCAGGCCTCCGGTGGAAGAAGCACGCGACGACAGCGGCCGTCTGCGCCGCCGCCGCGGCTATCTGTGGGCCACCGTCAGCTGCGCCGTGACCACGGGGCTGGCCTGGTGGCTGATCGCCTATCTGCATCCGGCCAACGTGATCATGCTGTACCTGGTCGGCGTGATGATCGTCGCGGTGCGCTACGGGCGCTCGGCGTCGGCACTGGCGTCGATCATGAGCGTGCTGGCGTTCGATTTCTTTTTCGTGGCGCCGCGCTTTTCCATCAGCGTCTCGGACGCGCAATATCTGATTACCCTGCTGGTGATGCTGGCGGTGTCGCTGTTCATCAGTTCATTGGCCTCGCGCATGCGGCATCAGGCCAACGTCGCCATGCTGCGCGAGGCGCGCGCCGGCAACCTGTACATGCTCGGCAAGGAACTGGCGGCGGTGCTGACGCTGGAGCAGATCCTGGAAATCGGCCGCCGCCATCTCGGCGCGGTGTTCGGCGCCAAGACGGCGTTCTGTTTGCCCGATAGCGGCGAAAACGTGCGCGTGGCCGCGCCGGAAGAACACGACGCCCATGCCCTGCAAGATGTCGACCTGGGCGTGGCGCAATGGGTCTACGACAACGACCAGGCGGCGGGGCGCGGCACCGCCACCTTGCCGGCGGCGCAGGCGCTGTACCTGCCGCTGAACGCGACCATGCGCACGCGCGGCGTGCTGGCGTTCGTGGCCGAAGATCCGCTTCAGCTGGCCTTGCCGGAGAATCGGCAAATGCTGGAAATCTTCTGCTCGCAGATCGCCATGGCGATCGAGCGCTTGCACTACGCCGAGGTGGCGCAGGATGCGCTGGTGACGATGGAGTCGGAGCGCCTGCGCAACTCCCTGCTGTCGGCCATCTCGCATGACCTGCGTACGCCCCTGACCTCGCTGGTGGGCAGCGCCGAAGCGCTGGCGCGGCAGCCGTCGCTGGGCGCCGACGAGCGCGAGATGGCCGTCACCATCAGCGAGCAATCGCAACGCATGTCGGGACTGGTGGAAAACCTGCTCGACATGGCGCGCCTGCAATCGGGCGGCATTACGCTCAACCGCCAATGGAATTCGATCGAAGAAGTGGTCGGCACCGCCTTGCGCCTGCTCAACAAGACGCTCGGCGAACGCCGCGTGGAGACGCATCTGCCGGCCGACTTGCCGCTGGTGCGTTTCGACGCGGTGCTGATCGAGCGCGTGTTCGCCAATCTGATCGAGAACGCCGTCAAGTACGCACCGGCCGGCGAGATCATCATGGTCGATGCAAGAGCCAATGCAGGCATGATGGAAATCAGCGTGATCGACCGCGGTCCGGGCTTCCCGCAAGGCATGGAAGAGCGCGCGTTTGAAAAATTCACACGCGGCGATACGGAATCAAGCACGCCAGGGGTCGGCCTGGGATTGGCGATTTGCCGCGCGATTATTGATGCCCACGGTGGTGCGATACGCGCGCTGCCCGGCGACGGCGGCCGCGGCGCGCGCGTCTGCTTCACTTTGCCTTTGGACAAACCTCCGGCCCTGCCGGAAGAGGAATAACGATCATGTTGGATCACGCAGGCAATATCGTGTTCGTCGAGGACGACGCCCACATCCGCAAGCTGGTGCGTAGCGCGCTTGAACAGGAAGGCTTCATCGTGCACGAGGCGCGCACCGCGCGTGAAGGCATGGTGGAAGCGGGCACCCGCAAACCGGATCTGGTCATCGTCGATCTCGGCCTGCCCGACCAGGACGGCAAGCAGGTCATCGCCGACATCCGCTCGTGGAGTGACGTGCCGATCGTGATCCTGTCGGCACGTACGCAAGAGGCGGAAAAAGTCGCCGCTCTCGATGCCGGCGCCGACGATTACCTGACCAAGCCCTTCGGCGTGCCGGAATTGCTGGCGCGCATCCGTGCCCAGTTGCGCCGGCGCAGCCAGGCCAGCGCGGCGACCGGACGTTTTCGTCTCGGCGATCTGCTGATCGACCTGCCGGCGCGCACGGCCAGCAAAGGCGGCGAGGCGGTGCACCTGACCCAGATCGAACATCGCCTGATCGCCACGCTGCTGCGCGACGCCGGCCGCGTGATCACGCACCGCACCTTGCTGGCGGCGGGATGGGGACCGTCGCATACCGAAGATCATCACTACCTGCGCATCTACATGCAGCGCCTGCGCCAGAAGCTGGAAGACGACCCGGCACAGCCCAAGCACATCGTCACCGAAATCGGCGTCGGCTATCGCATCGTCAACGCTGAACCGGCCTGATACCGCTGTTTTCAGTGACGCAAAATTACCCTGATTTACACTGATTCGGCTCGCACGCTCCCGATTCCTCCTGATTTGATAGACTGTCCCGCTAATAAAAAAACGGGAGGGTTTCATGACGCGGTTCTTGCAGCGTTTCAAGCTGTGGCAACGCATGGGGTTGTTGGGCGTATTGGGAGTATTGCTGGTGGGGCCGCCGCTTTATCTGTATGTGGATGGCGCTGACAAAAGCATCGCTGTGTCGCGCCTCGAACAGAGAGGCCTTGAGCCCGGTGTCAAAACGCTCAAGGCGCTGCAGCTGGTGCAGAGCCATCGCGGTTTGTCGACGGCCTTCCTCACTTCCGGCCAAATGGTTGATCAGCTCGGTGAAAGCACGCGCCTGGGCACGCTCGCGATGGACGCGCTGGCGCAGTCTCTGCAAGCCGGCAGTCCTGCTGAAGCGGCGCTGCTGCAGAAAATCCGTACGGAATGGGACGACCTGTCCAAAGCCGTGAGCCGGCGCGGCGTAACCTTGTCCGACAGTTTCGAGCGTCACAGCCAGCTATGCCTGAGCCTGCTGCTGCTCAGCGAAAAAATCGCCGACCGCTATCACCTCAGCCTGGATTCCGATCCGGGCGTGTACTACCTCGTGCATGCGGTGTATTTCGACTTGCCGCAACTGGCTGAATACCTGGGCCAGGTGCGCGGCGCCGGCGTGCGCTACCTGATCGCCGGCCAGATCGACGATGATGCGCGCGTGAACCTGCACAGCCTGATTGCCGGCACGCGCCAGCACGGACGCACCTCACTGCGCTATTTCGAAAAAGTCTATGGCGCCGTGCCGGCGCTGAAGGCGGAACTCGGCGCCAGCTCGGAGGCGTCGACCATCGCCAGCCGCAGTTCGCTGAACCTGTCGCGCGATGAGATCGCTGCCGCCGACACCTTGACGATGACGCCGGCCGCCTACTACGACGCGATGAGCGTTGCAGTCGATCAGCAATATCGCACCGCCTTCCTGGCGTCCGACCGCCTGCAGAAAATGATCGCCGACCGCATCGCTGCACAGGAGCGACAACGCGACCAACTGACCGGCGGCGTGCTGCTGATCGCCTTGCTGGCGGCGTTGTCGGGCTGGCTGATCTGCCGCAGCCTGGTGCGCCAGCTGGGCGGCGAGCCGGCCGATGTGATCGAGGTGTTGAGCAAGGTGGCGCAGGGCGATTTCACGCAGTGCATCGAGGTCGCGCGCAATGACGATTTCAGCTTGGTGTTTCACATGAAGGATATGGTCGACACCTTGTCGGCGGTGGTGGCCGACGTATCGGAAGGCGCCGGCGTGCTGGCCGATGCCTCGCGCGAGATCAGCAGTACTGCGCAAGCCTTGTCGCAGGGCGCCAGTGAACAGGCCGCCGGCATCGAGATGACCAGCGCCTCGCTGGAAGAAATGTCGACGTCGATTTCGCGCAATGCCGCCAATGCACGCGTCACCGATGCGCTCGCGGGCAAAACCGCCGACGGCGCCGGCGATGGCGGCAATGCGGTGTTGTCGACCGTTTCGGCCATGAAGCGCATCGCAAAGATGGTGGAAGTGATCGATGACATTGCTTATCAAACCAATCTGTTGTCGCTTAACGCAGCGATCGAAGCGGCCAGCAGCGGCGGCCAGAGCCGCGGCTTTGCGGTGGTGTCGGCGGAGATCCGCAAGCTGGCCGAACGCAGCCAGGATGCGGCGCAGGAAATCGGCGACGTGGCCGGAACCAGCGTCGCGCTGGCCGAACAAGCCAGCCGTCTGCTGGAAAACCTGGTGCCGGAAATTCGCCGCGCATCGGAACTGGTGCAAGAGATTTCCCATTCCTGCACCGAGCAGTCGGCCGGCGTCAGCCAGATCAATTCCGCCGTGGTGCAACTGAGCATGACGGTGCAGCAGAATGCAGCCGGGTCGGAGCAACTGGCGGCGACCGCCGAAGAGATGAGCGCGCAGGCCGAGAAGCTGAGCAGGTCGATTGCCTTTTTCAAGCTACCGCATGACGAAGCTATGGTCGCTGAACAAACCTAAAGATCCCCCCAGATATCGATCTGGCGGCGGATCGTGCCGGCATGGCCGTCGCAGATGATCAGCACTTCCTTGCTGCCGTTGCGCATGACGAAGCGGAAATACTCTGCCTCGTTGCGCTGCACGAAACTTTCACTCTCAATCTTGCCGGCGCCGGCCATGACTTCCATGGCGGCGCGCCGGCATGCCGGCAATTGCTTCCTTGCTTCGATGGACGGGCCGTAGTCTTCCGGCGAGCGGTACGGCACCACCGCATGCGCGGCGGGCAGCAGCGCTGAACTTAAGAGCAATACGCCCAAGGCCGTTGAAATTTTCCCGTCCATGTCAGCCTCAGAAGGTGCGCGACACCGACAGCACCAGCTGGTCGCGGCCGAGGTTCTTGCCCTTGACCGTGTAGCCGGCGTCCTTGGCGTTGGTGCCGGTGTAGTAGGCCGCCAGCACGTAGCCGGAGAAGTCGCGGTTCAGGCCCAGCTTCCAGTCGGTGTACGACAGGTTGGAGGAGTTCGGGCCGGTATAGCGCTGATGGCCGACATGCGCAACGCCGTTGATGCCGGCGACCAGCTCGTGCGTCAGTCCCAGGTCGATGTAGCTGGAGCCGCGCGTGTCGGCGCTGCCGAACGTGTTGCCGACGGCGTAGGAATAACGCAGCGTGATCCACTTGGCGTCAAGGCCGAGATACAGCTCATTGGTGTCGGCCTTGGTGAAGCCGTTGGGGAAGCTGCCCGGATAGGCGTAGTGGAGGAAGCCGATGTCGCCGGTCAGGGTGTCGTTGAAGCCATATTTGAAGCCGCCGTAGATGTCGGCTTCCAGGCTGGCCGATGCGCCCGGCGTGGCGTCACTGATCCAGCTGATGTTGGACGCCCAGATGCCGGCGTACAGGCCGCTCTCGTGCGAGAGGTCGAAGCCGCCTTGCACGGCAGGCTTTTCATTGGTCTGGGTCAGACCGCGGAAAACGTATTGGCTGTAGAGGCCGATGTTCGCGGTGGAGGTGAAAGCAGGCGCAGGTGCAGTTGCAGTTGCGTCGCCATTCTCTGCCGCGGCGGCGGGCAGCACGTGCAGCAGGGCAGTTGCCGCCACGGCGATGGAAACGAAACGGAACGGCGCAAATCGGGATGTCATTTTCTTGTACTCCACAAATCAGGTTGATGTGGGCTACAAGATAAGAAATGCGGCGTCTAATTCTTATAAAACTTTATGCTGCGCGGATAAACGCACCATAAAAATCGCCGGAATTACATCGCGCTCAGCACCGCTTCCAGATCGTCGTCTTCGGCCGGCGGCGTCGACATGTCGAGCACCGCTTCGATGTGGTTCAGATGCTCGATCATCGCCGCCACGGCTTTCTCGACCTTGCCGGCGGCGATGGCGTCGATGATGTCGCCGTGCTCGTCATGGGTACACGCCGGCACGGTAGGAGAGTCGTACAGCACGATGATCAGGCAGGTCAGCGACGCCAGCTCGCGCATCATCTTGCTCATGACCGGGTTCTCGACCATGTCGGCGATGCGAATGTGGAACTCTCCCGACAGCCTGATGATCGCGCGGCGGTCATTGGCTTCGCGCGCCTGCGCCTCCAGCGCGACGTGGGCGCGCAGTTGGGCGATATGGTCGGGCCGGGTGTGTTCGCACAGATGGCGCAGCAGCGCCGGCTCGATCAGGCGGCGTGCCGAAAAGATCGCGCGCGCTTCGCTCGGCGTCGGGCTGGCGATGAAGGCGCCGCGATTCGGGATCGTGGTGATCAGTCCTTCGTGGCTCAGCCGCGCCAGCACTTCGCGCACGCGCGTACGGTTGACGTTGAAGATGCCGGCCAGCTTTTCTTCCACCAGCTTGGTGCCCGGCGTGAGGCGATGCTCCATGATCGACGTGAGGATGCGCTCATAGATGACGTCGCCGGCCATCGGCCGCGCGCTCACGGCTTGGGCGGGCAGGGGGCTGTTGTCCGCGCTCTTGTTCAGTTTGCTTGCGGTCTTCTTGCGGCCGGGTCTGATGGCGGCGGTGTTGGTGGTGCTGGTCATTGCATTGTCCTGAGGCGATGTATTTTGTGGGGATATATTGTCACAATTAATAAAAACTTTCCCGACATTTATAAAATAATTTGTCGCACCGGTTTGGTTCGATTTCTCCCGTTTTGCACCAGCCTGGATTTTATTTCCTGCTTCCATGCGGTGAATAAAGGCTACTTCACTCTGAAATTCAATTGAAACTGTCCTGGCACAGGTATTGCATTGTTTGTCGCAATCAGTATTTTAAATTGTCACAATCTTAATTGCGGTCCATGCTCATTGCTTCGATGAGTTCCATCTTTGAGTTACTTACGGGAGAGTCACCATGCACTATCAAGTATCCGGCGCACAAAAAAACCTGCCGCGTTCGTCCGTCATGCGCGCCGCCGTCGTGGCCGCCGGGCTGGCCTTCAGCCTGGCTTTCGCCGGCGCAGCCCAAGCCCAGGCCAAGCCGAAGTTCAAGCTGGCCTACGCCAAGTGCGCGCACTGCATGTCGATGGCGCTGGTGCCTGAACTGGCGAAAAACGTCGACATCGAAGGCATCAACTTCACCGCCGGCAGCGACGCGCTGACCGCACTGGTGTCCAAGAGCGTGGACATCGCCCAGGTGACTTACCTGTCCTTCGTCAGCGGCCTCGACAAGGGTTTCGACCTGGTGGCGGTGTCGGGCCAGGTCAACGGCGGCTCCGAAATGCTGGTAGGCAAGGACATGGCGCTGGCTTCCGACGACTGGGCCGGCCTGAAGAAGCTGATCGCCGACTACAAGGCGCAGGGCAAACCGTTCCGCATCGCAGCTTCGCGCGGCAATGCGCAGGACCTGCACATGCGCGGCGAGCTGGCCCTGAACGGCATCAATCCGAGCAAGGACGTGCAGTTCGTCAACATCCCGAATCCGTCCGACCACGCCGCAGCCCTGCAGCGCGGTGAAGTCGAGCTGATCTGCTCGGTCGAACCGTTCGCCTCGCAAATCCGCATGACCGGCGTCGGCAAGCATTTTGCATTCCCCTACAAGCAGGCAGCCGGCCGCCTGACCAACCTGATCGTGACGCGCTCGGATGTGATCAAGGAACATCCGGCCGAAGTGAAGGAAACCGTCGCCGCCGTGGTGCGCCTGGTGGACAACCTGCAAAAGGACAAGGGCGCCTGGGTTGCCAGCATCGTCAAGGGCACCGGTCTGGACAAGACCGTCGCCACCGAAGCGCTGAAGAACTCCTATCCCGACTTCAAGATGTACCGCGCGCAGACGCAAGCCATCGGCGCGATGATGAAAGACCTCAAGTACATCTCCACCGACGTCTCGGCGCAGATCGACAAGAACATGGACTACAGCTTCCTGATGGAAGTCACCAAGAAGCCCAAGTCCGAACTGGGCTATTGATTCAGGCGCAATACGGATTTAACCGGATAGAAAGCAGGTGATCACAATGAATGGTTTGATGCGCTCCTTGTCGGAGGCGAAGTGGCGGTTCGCCGTACCGATTTTTCTGGTGTTGTTCTGGGAAGCGTTTTCCCGTTCGGGAGCGATCCCTGCTTCCTTGCTGCCGGCGCCGTCGCGGGTGTTCGCGACCTGGATGGACTGGATCTTCGGTTATAGCGAAGCAGCCCAGGACAGCAGCGGCCGCTGGATCTTCGACGCCATGGCCAGCTGCATGCGGGTCACGGCCGGCTATCTGATCGCGGCGATTTCCGGCATTGCGCTGGGCGTGGCGATCGGCTGGTGGCGCTGGGTGGAGAAAGCCATCGAGCCGACCGTGCAGATGCTGCGGCCGATTCCGCCGGTGTCGTGGATTCCGCTGGCGATCATCTGGTTCGGCATTGCCAACAAGCCGGCGATTTTCCTGGTGTTCCTGGGCGCGTTCTTTCCCATCCTGATGAACACCGTGCACGGCGTCAAAACCTCCGACCGCAATCTGTTGCGTGCAGCGGCGATGGCCGGCGCCAACCAGAGCCAGTTGCTGCGTTTCGTGATCCTGCCGGCGGCGATGCCGAGCATCTTCGCGGGTCTGCGCATCGGCATCGGCAGCGCCTGGATGCTGACGGTGACGGCGGAGATGGTGGCGGTCAAGAGCGGTCTCGGTTACGCGCTGTGGGATTCGTATTACTTCCTGCGCTACGACCTGGTGATCGCGGCCATGATCAGCATCGGTTTGCTCGGCTACCTGGCCGACCTGATCCTGAAACTGATCATGAATTCGGTACTGCGCTGGCAGCACGTGGCGACGGTGCAGGGCAAGGCATAAGACTGAGCAAGGAGAACAACATGGCATTCATCGAACTGAACAATATCGTCAAGGTCTTCAAGGACAAGAAGCGTGGCACCGACATGCTCGCCATCGACAACGTCACGCTGAGCCTGGAGAAGAAGGAATTCCTCTGCCTGCTCGGCCCGTCCGGTTGCGGCAAGTCGACGCTGCTGAACATGATCGCCGGCTTCGAGCATCCGACCTCGGGCAGCGTGATCGTGGACGGCAAGCCGATCAGCGCTCCCGGCGCCGACCGCGGCATGGTGTTCCAGCAGGCCAACCTGATGCCGTGGCTGCCGGTGTGGGACAACATCGCGTTCTCGCTCAAGCTGCAAGGCAAGAGCGCCGCCGAACGCCGCGCCGCCGCTCAGCCATTTATCGAAACGGTGAAGCTCAAGGGCTTTGAAAATCACTTCCCGGCCGAGCTATCGGGCGGCATGGCGCAGCGTGTCGGCATCGCCCGCGCGCTGTTGCAGAATCCGTCGGTGATCCTGATGGACGAGCCGTTCGCTGCGCTCGATGCGCAGACCAAGATGGAAATGCAGGAAGAGCTGGTCACGCTGTGGCAGCGTTATGAGGGTACGATCGTGTTCGTCACGCACAGCGTCGATGAAGCGCTGGTGCTGGCGACCAAGGTAGCCGTCATGACGCATCGCCCTGGCCGCATCCGCGACCTCATCGACATCGACCTGGCGCGGCCGCGCGACACCACGAGCGCTGAGTTCAACCAATACAAACGCCATGTGCTGAGCCTGATCCGAGAAGAATCCGCGCTCGCCCATGCCGACGCAGTCAAAATCGCCGCATAGAATTTCAAGGAAATCATCATGACTCAACGTACTCTGCTCGGCATGCTGACGCCGTCCTCCAACACCACGCTGGAGCCGGTCACCACCGCAATGATCGCCGACATCCCGGAAGCCAGCGCGCACTTCGGCCGCTTCCGCGTGACCGAGATCGCCCTGTCGAACCAGGCGCTGGCGCAATTCGACGACAGCGAAATCCTGCGTGCGGCCGAACTGCTGTCGCACGCCAAGGTGCAAAGCATAGGCTGGAACGGAACCTCGTCGGGCTGGCTCGGTTTCGACGCCGACGAACGCCTGTGCAAGCGCATCACCGAAGCGACCGGCATTCCGGCCTGCACCTCGGTGCTGGCATTGAATGAGATTTTCGACATCACCGGCGTCAAGCGCTTCGGCCTGGTGACGCCTTACCTGGACGACGTGCAGGCGGCGATCATCAAGAACTATGCGGCATCCGGCATGGAATGCATCGCCGAGCGTCATCTGCGGAAGCAGGACAATTTCTCTTTCTCCGAAGTCGGCGCCGACGAGCTGCGCGCCATGGTGCGCGAGGTCGCCAAGGAAAAGCCGCAGGCCATCACCATCTTCTGCACCAACCTGCGCGGCGCGCCGCTGGTCGAAGAGCTGGAACGCGAAGTCGGCATCCCGATCTACGACACTATCTCCACCGTGGTGTGGAAGTCGCTCAAACAGGCCGGGTCAGACCCGTCGCGCATCCGCAATTGGGGCAGTTTGTTCCGCGATGTTGTTTAGGGCGGAGCCGAACATGGAAGACTTTGATCTGGTAATCCGCAACGGCACCGTCGCCACCGCATCCGACATCATGCAATGCGATGTCGGCGTCGTCGGCGGCAAGGTTGTGGCGCTGGGGCGTAATCTTGCGCCCGGCAAGAAAGAAATCGATGCCGCCGGCAAGCTGGTGCTGCCGGGCGGCGTCGACAGTCATTGCCATCTCGACCAGCCAATGGAAGAGGGGCTGGAGATGGCCGACGATTTTCGCAGCGGCACGATCTCGGCGGCATGCGGCGGCACCACGACGGTGATTCCGTTTGCGGCACAAGCCAAGGGCCAGTCGTTGCGTGCGGCAGTGGAGGATTACCATCGCCGCGCCGAAGGCAAGGCCGTGATCGACTACGCCTTTCACATGATCGTCAGCGACCCGACCGAAAAGGTCCTGAAGGAAGAGTTGCCGCAACTGATCAGCGAAGGCTATACCTCGTTCAAGATCTACATGACCTATGACGATCTCAAATTGAATGATCGTCAGATCATCGACGTGCTGGCCATCGCGCGGCGTGAAGGCGCCATGGTGATGATCCATGCCGAAAACGCCGACTGCATTGCGTGGCTCACCGAGCAACTGGAAGACGCCGGATTGACCGCGCCCAAGTATCACGCGACCTCACGGCCGATGCTGGTCGAGCGCGAAGCGACGCATCGTGCGATCGCGCTGTCCGAACTGGTCGACGTGCCGATCCTGATTGTGCACGTCTCGGGCAAGGAAGCCATCGAGCAGATCCGCTGGGCGCATGGTCACGGCCTGCGCATCTATGCCGAGACTTGCCCGCAGTATTTCATGCTGACTGCCGACGATCTCGATCAGGAGGGCTATCACGGCGCCAAATGCATCTGCAGCCCGCCGCCGCGCGACAAGGAAAACCAGCAGCACATCTGGGACGGCCTGGCCAACGGCTTGTTCACGGTGTTCTCGTCGGACCATGCGCCGTTCCGCTACGCCGATCCCAAGGGCAAGATGCCGGGTGGGAAGGAAGTGCCGTTCCGCTATATCCCGAACGGCACGCCGGGACTGGAGACGCGTCTGCCCTTGCTGTTCTCGGAGGGCGTCGGCAAGGGCCGCATCGACCTCAACCGCTTCGTCGCACTGACGGCGACCGACCCGGCCAAGATGTATGGCTTGTATCCGCAGAAGGGCACCATCGCCATCGGCGGCGATGCCGACATCGCCATCTGGGATCCGCACAAGGAGGTCGTGATCGCCAATGCCGACCTGCATCACAACGTCGACTACACGCCATATGAAGGCGTGGCGGTGACCGGCTGGCCGGTGACCACGCTGTCGCGCGGCGAGGTGGTGTATGACGGCAAGGATCCGCAGGGAGCCATCGGTCGCGGTGAGTTTCTCAAGTGCGGTTTGCCGGATCCGGCGCGTCCGCGCAAGCGCTGAGCGGGTGCCGCAGGGCAATCCTTGCTCGTAAACGATAAGCACTCTCAATTCAGTATTTCTTCGACGTGCTGGTCGCACTTCCGTGTATGGCCAGTGTGACCAGCGCATGTCTTTGTGGTTATTCTGCCCACGTATTTCGAAATCTCCGGCTCGCATTCGTTTTCCGATTGCTCGCGCCGGAAGCATGGTGCTAGCATCACGCCGGACGCAACGTCTTCCTGATTGCGTCAGATTTTTGAAGACGGGTAATCCATGAAAAAACAAATCATCATTGCAGCCGTGGCCGTCCACGGATTGCTGGGGATGCAGTCGGCGTTCGCCGCCGGCGCAATGAACGTCGACGACGCGCAAGTGCTCGGCGCCGACAAATGCCAGCTCGAAGCCTGGGGCAAATTCAATCGCGACGGCACCGAGCGCTGGCTCAATCCGTCATGCAACCTGACCGGCAACCTGGAAGTCTCATGGGGTAATTCCTGGCAGCGCGACGGTACCGGCATGTACCTGGCCAATAGCCAGTTGCAAGGCAAGACCGTGTTCCGCGAAATGTCGCCGGACAGCTATGGCGTCGGCATGCTGGCCGGCGTGGTGCGCCAGACCGACAGCGGCGACGATGGGCGCAAGCGTTCGTGGAATGTCTATTCCAAGCTGCTGACTTCGTTCTCGTTCAAGGACGACGCGTTCCTGTTGCACACCAACCTGGGCGCGATTCGCAAAGGCAAGGAGCAGACCACGCGCCTGACCTGGGGTCTCGGCAATGAGACGAAGCTGATCGACCGGCTCTCGTTCATCGGCGAAGTGTTCGGCGAGAACAAGGGCAAGCCGTCCTACCAGGCCGGCGTGCGGGCGGCGCTGGTGCCGGAACACGTCGAACTCGACCTCACCTATGGCAATACCTTCGGCGCCGACACGCGCGGCCGCTATGTCGTGCTCGGACTGCGTTTCATCACGCCTGAACTGAAACGCTGAGGCGCTTTTTCTTTTGCCGGATTGACATGGTTTCCTGACAAGAGCTCTTGTCGCGCGTCGTCTCGTGGTAAATTACGTCTTGTGCTTGCAGCAACATGCAAGAGCAGCTAACAAAACCTTCGCAGTTTTCCCCGCTTGCGATTTCTTCATTGCGCTTCCGCGGCCCGGCCCGTCGGACTTCGCGCTGTTTTGTTAGCTGTTCTTCGGCAGGCGCACTTTCTTTACTACTCAATAGGTACCCTCGTTGGAAAACATATTGCTGATCGTCGCGGCCCTCTTTCTGGTCGCGCTGAACGGTTTTTTCGTCGCAGCAGAATTCGGTCTGGTCAAACTGCGCCAGACCCGCATCAGAGCCATCGTCAAGACGCAAGGTTTGCGCGGACGCATACTGGCGACTGTCCATAATCAACTCGACGCTTACCTGTCGGCCTGCCAGCTCGGCATCACGCTGGCGTCGCTGGGCCTCGGCTGGATCGGCGAACCCGCCTTTGCCAGCCTGCTCGAACCCTTGTTCGCCTTGCTCGGCGTGAGTTCGCCCGAACTGATCCACGGCGTCTCCTTCGTGTTCGCCTTCGTGATCATTTCCTTCCTTCATATCGTGGTCGGCGAGCTGGCGCCGAAGTCGATGGCGATCCGCAACCCGGAGCGCATCGGCCTGTGGTGCGCGATGCCGCTGTACGGTTTTTACTGGACCATGTATCCGGCAATCTGGCTGCTGAACCTGAGCGCCAACTGGGTGCTGCGCATTACCGGCCTGGGCGGCGTGCATGGGCATGATTCGCACTATTCCTCCGACGAACTCAAGCTGATCCTGCGCTCCGGCGGCAAGACCGGCAAGTTCACGCCGCAGGAGTGGAGCGTGCTGGCGCAGTCGCTCGATTTCGGCGACCTCAAGGTGATGGACCTGATGCGTCCGGCCAACGAGATCGTCGCGCTGAGCGCGGCCAATACGCATGAAGAAAACATGCAGATCATTTATCGCAACCGTTTCAGCCGCTATCCGTTTTTCGATGCCGAGCAGCAGGAGGTGCTGGGCCTGCTGCATCTGAAGGACGTCTTCATTGCGCAGCAGGACGGCAAGGCCATCGTCGACCTGCGCCAGTACCTGCGTCCGGTCCAATACATTTCACCGAGCCTGTCGGCGCAAGAGCTGCTGCGCCGCTTCCGCACCGGTTCGCCGCACTTCGCGATCATCGGCCGCAAGGGGCAGACACCCTTGGGCTTCGTCACGCTCGACAATCTGCTGAGCGTGCTGGTGGGCGAGATTCGTGACGAGTTTCGTCATACTTCCAATGAGTGGACGCGGCAGGATGACGGGACTTTGCTGGGCAAGGGCAGTCTGCCTATCGTGACGCTGGAGCACATGCTGGGCATTGACCTCGAATACGACGAGACGGTCGATTCGGTCGGCGGACTGGTCATGGAGAAGCTGGGCGAGGTGCCGAAAGAAGGGCAGAAGGTCGAGTTTCATGCTTTTGACATTGTGGTCAAGAAGATGAAGGGGCCGAAGATTTTGTTGGTGAAGGTTTATCCGAAGATGCAGGATGGGGAGTGGGTGGGGGAGATGGAGGGATAGGTTTTTCTCTCTGTGTTTTGTTCCGACTTGCTTGCTGTGCGTTTCTGATGCTGTTCTTTCTTCGATCAACGCTTGCCGGGGGTAGCCCGGCGGCTACTCACTTTCTTTGCTTCGCCAAAGAAAGTAAGCAAAGAAAGGCGACCGCGATTCGCCGCCCCGCTGCGCGGGGTTCCCGTTGATGCCACGCACAAATCGGGAAGGGAAACAAACTCGCTACGCTCAGACAAGTTTCCCTTCTTTTTCCGATTTGTGCGCGTCACCAACGGCGACTCATAAGCGGAATTCTTCTTCGGCTCGCTTCGCATTGCCTTGGGGGGTTCGCCTTCGGCATCGTGATTCTTATTCTTTCGTTTTTTTTAATGATGGCGAAGAACTTCGACCGTCGTTCCATCTCCGTCGCCCTGGCGATGCGAAGCGAGCCAGTCTGGAAGTCCGCTTGCGAGTAGCCGGTGGCGGCAGGTGCAAATCGGATAAAGAGGGGAAACTTGTCTGAGCGCAGCGAGTTTGTTTCCCCTCCCGATTTGTGCCTGACGACGCCGGGAACCCCCGAAGGGGGCTACGAACCAGCGGTCGCTTCTTTTGCTTACTTTTCTTGGCGAGACAAGAAAAGTGAGTAGCCGCCGGGCTACCCCCGGCAGGGTAGTCCGAAGAACAAACAATAGAAGCTACCTACAAACAGAAGTCGGAACAACAGAACAAAAAAAGCCGCCAATAAAGGCGGCCTCTTCATCATCCAGTAAGCGAATCAGCTTACTGCATAAACCACCCATGGCTAACCACCACCGACTGCCCGGTAAGCGCATTGGTAGGAAACGCCGCGAGGAATACCGCCGTCTGCGCCACATCCGCCGTCGTGGTGAATTCACCGTCCACGGTATCTTTCAACATCACCTTCTTGATCACGTCGTCTTCGCTGATATTCAGTTCCTTGGCCTGCTCGGGAATCTGCTTCTCCACCAGCGGCGTACGGACGAAGCCCGGACAGATCACGTTCGAGCGGATCTTGTCCTTCGCGCCTTCCTTGGCGACCACTTTGGCCAGGCCGATCAGGCCGTGCTTGGCGGTGACGTACGGCGCCTTCAGCGGCGAGGCTTCGTGCGAATGCACCGAACCCATGTAGATGATCGAGCCACCCTTGCCGGCCTTGATCATCGCGCGCATTGCGGCGCGGGTGGTCAGGTAGGCGCCGTCGAGGTGGATCGCCAGCATCTTGCGCCAGTTTTCCAGCGTGCTGTCGACGATCGGAGCGATGATTTGGATGCCGGCGTTGCTGATCAGGATGTCGAGCGTGCCGTAGGCAGCCACCGCGTCGGCGATACCCTTGTCGACCTGCGCTTCGTCGACCACGTTCATGGCGACGGCCATTGCGGTGCCGCCGCTCTTGTTGATCTCTTCGGCAGCGGCCTTGGCAGCGTCCAGCGCCAGATCGGCGATGACGACCTTGGCGCCGGCCTTGGCGTATTCAATGGCGATTTCTTTGCCGATACCGCTGGCTGCGCCTGTGATCAGAGCGACTTTATCTTTGAGTACCATGACGTTCCTTTTTGTTAAGCAAAAATATTAAACAAAATACTAAAAAACTATTTAGCAAGATAATCGTAAGCGACCGTGCCCAGCGGCAAAGTCAGGTCAGACAAGATGTGCACCGCGGAGATGACTTCCAGCACCGGCAGGTCGGCAATCGGCGCCAGTGCATGCGAATGCAGGTCGAGCGCGCCGGGACCGGTCCAGGCGCCCTTGATGGTGATGTCGGACAGACTGTACTGTACCAGTTCGCAGATGCGCGGTGTGCCGTCGACGTGGGGAATGATCTTCAGCAGGAAACTGGGTGACCCCAGCGTCTTCGCCACCCCCTCGTGGTCGAGCGCGCGATGCTTGAATCCCATGGTGCCGGTGGCGATGCGGAAGTCGCTGTAATCCAGCGTGCCGACCAGCGTGTCGGTGTGCACCCGCAGCTCGGGCGTGCCGAGTTTTTTCGGGAAACCCCACAGCTCGCGTCCGCCCGCAATCGGCGGATGGTCGTTGAGGTACATGCTGTGCACATAACCGCCGGCGACGCCGTTGAGCGTGACCGGAATCACCTGTCCCGACTCGCAATAATGACCGAAGCCGGTTGAGTCGGGCATGTTGATGAATTCGAACTTGACGATCGGCTCGACGAATTGCAATGGCGCGGGAATGATCTTCCTGAGCGCATCCGGATCGGTGCGGTAGGTGATGATCAGGAACTCGCGATCGACGAAGCGATAAGGCCCGCGCGGGAACGCCGGGTTGTGGAGGGGCATGGCGAAAGCATTGCGACGGATTTCGTCTTCAGTCATGGCGTCTTTCTCTGCGGGGGATGGAAGTGAAGCGAGGCGGTAATTCGCTCTTGCCAGTTCGAGGGAAACGATTGCATAAAGTTCACCTCTTTACCGACTCTTGTCGCCCTGTAAAGCTTGCTGGAGGCTGACAGCCGCACTGGTGTTGCTATCGCGCCATGCTGTGTTCAGGTGTCATTGGCCTGAAATAATCGGCAGTTACGCTCTGCACCGTTGTCAACTGAAAAAGGACGATGCATGAGACTGCTTTCCACCCCGGCAGATGCTAACCCCAGTTCTTCCAAACTGTCCCTGAGTCTGGCCACCACGCCGGAAGAAGTTCGCGAAGTACAGCGTCTGCGCTACAAGGTCTTCATCGAAACGATGAACCTGTCGGCGCTGGCCAATGCAGAAGGTCTCGACAAGGACGAATTCGACGACTACTGCGACCATCTGATCGTGCGCGACAACAAGACCCTGAGCGTGGTCGGCACCTACCGCGTGATGAGCCCGCATGCCGCACGCCGCATGGGCAAGTTCTACTCGGAACAGGAATTTGACCTGAGCCGCCTCGACAATATCCGCAACGTCATCTGCGAAGCCGGCCGCGCCTGCATCCATCCGGATTACCGCAGTGGCGCCGTCATCATGCTGCTGTGGGCCGGCATCGCCGACTTCATGCGCAAAGAGCGCTGCGATTACCTGATGGGTTGCGCCAGCGTCAGCCTGGCCGACGGCGGCCACAATGCGGCGGCGCTGTATCACGCCTTCCGTGAAAACAACATGGCGCCGCAAGAGTACAGCGTCACGCCGCACACCGCCTTCCCGATCGAAGAGCGCGAAGCCGGCCACCAGCCGCAAGTGCCGCCGCTGTTGCGCGGCTACTTGCGCAGCGGCGCCTGGGTCTGCGGCGAACCGGCCTGGGATCCTGATTTCCATTCGGCTGATTTCTTCCTGCTGCTGCCGTTGGCCAAGCTGGATGGCCGCTACGCCCGCCATTACCTGAAAGAATCGAGAGCCGCATGAAATCACGCGATCAATTTCTGGATGCCAACGGTATAGACGCCGCTCTGGGAACGAAACGCGATCCTCTCCATTTCCGCACCATCTGGATCTCGGACGTGCATCTCGGCACGCCGGGATGCCAGGCGCAACGACTGCTGGAATTCCTGCGCGCCACCGAGTCCGAGACGCTGTACCTGGTCGGCGACATCATCGACGGCTGGCAGCTAAAACGCCGCTGGTACTGGGAACAAAGCCACAACAACGTGGTGCAGACGGTGCTCAAGAAAGCCAAGAAGGGCACCAATGTCATTTTCGTGCCGGGCAATCACGACGAAGTCATCCGTCAATTCATCGACCTCGACTTCGGCGGCATCAAGATCCGCGACGAACTGGTGCACACCACGGCGAATGGCAAGCGCATGCTGGTGATCCATGGCGACCGCTTCGACGGCGTCATCGCCTGCGCCAAGTGGCTTGCCTACGTCGGCGACAATCTGTACACCATGATCCTCAAGTTCAACCAGTGGTTCAACAGCTGGCGCGCACGTGCCGGCTTGCCGTACTGGTCGCTGTCGCAATACCTCAAGGGCAAGGTCAAGAACGCGGTCAACTACATCACCTCGTTTGAAGATGCGCTGGCTGCCGAAGCCTCCAAGAAAGGCCTCGACGGCGTCATCTGCGGCCACATCCACAAACCGGAAATCCGCGACATCAACGGCATCACCTACTGCAACGACGGCGACTGGGTGGAAAGCCTGTCGGCCTTGGTGGAAGATGAAGCCGGCGAATTGCGCCTGGTGACCTGGGGCGAAATCATGCAATTGAAGAAGAGTTCGAAATTAGCCGGAGTAGAAGATTTATGCGCATTGCCATCGTAAGCGACGCGGGCGAACCGCAAGTCAATGGCGTAGTCAACACTCTGCGGGCAACGCAACAATGCCTGCGCAACAAAGGCCACGAAGTACTGATGCTGGCACCGCGCGATTTCCGCACGTTCGCCTGCCCGACTTATCCCGAAATACGGCTGGCCTACAAGCCGTATGCCAAGATCGCCGCCGCGCTGGACGCTTTCAAGCCGGACTGCATCCACATCTCCACTGAAGGTCCGATGGGTCTGGCGGCACGCCGCTATTGCCTCAGGAACAAGCTCGATTTCACCACCGCGTATCACACGCGTTTCCCGGAATACCTGAGCGCACGCAAGCTGTTGCCAAAGGCGCTGACCTATCGGTTGATGCGCTGGTTCCACGGTCCGTCCAAAGCGATCATGGTGCCGACGCCGAAGATGAAGGAATCGTTGGAAAAGAATGGTTTCCGCAACGTCGCCCTGTGGGGCCGCGGCGTCGACACCGAGCATTTCAGGCCGGCGGCGGAAGACCATGCCTGCATCGTGCGACCGCTGTTCCTGTATGTCGGACGCGTCGCCGTCGAAAAGAACATCGAAGCCTTCCTCAAGCTCGATCTGCCCGGTTCCAAATGGGTGATCGGCGACGGTCCGCAACGCGAGGAGCTCGAACAGCGTTATCCGGAGGTGCGCTTCCTCGGCGCCAAAGGCCATGACGAATTGCCGGCGTATTACAACTGCGCCGACGTGTTCGTGTTCCCCAGCCGCACCGACACCTTCGGACTGGTGCTGGCCGAAGCCATGGCTTGCGGCGTACCGGTCGCGGCGTATCCGGTCGAGGGACCGATCGATGTCGTGGCCAACGGATTCTCCGGCGCTTTGAACGAAGAACTCGACGTCGCCTGCATGGACGCCATGCAGCTGTCGCGCGACGACGTGCGTGCGCATGCAATGACGTATTCGTGGGATGCTGCCACCCAGCAATTTCTGCAGCATCTGCACTATGCCCGCAGCGCGACCCCGGTGGAGTTGGGCGATGCCGTCCTGCATGATTCCCGATAAGTCCGCTCCGGATTTCCCCCTCGGCATGCGCTGATCCTCAGTAACGCCATCTCCGCCATGGGGCTGGCGTTGCTGTTTCGATACGCCCGAACAAGCGGGCTTTTCACGATCTCCTTTCCTCATGCTCCCCTGCAGCCCCCACCGGCGCGGTCCGGTATGTTTTTTGCGTACCGGCTGGCGGGTCAAGTTGCTTGCAATACGGCCGTTTCCATATAAAACACATAAAGTGCGCAAGATGAAGTCCGCTTCATTGTCCTGTTGTCCGATGTAGTCATTTGCCGGCGATGCTTTACGGAAACATCATTGGGGGGAGTCATGAAAAATCTGTTTGCCAGATTGCAGCTGTGGAAAAAATTCGCTCTGCTTGGCGTTATCGGTCTCGCCTTGTTCGGCGTGCCGACCACGTTGTACATCATCAGCGCAGAAGGCGTGATCGCTCACAAGACCCTGGAAATGAAAGGCGTGGTGCCGGCGCGCGCCTTGCTGCGTTCCATGCAGCTGATGCAGCAGCATCGCGGCATGTCGGCGGTCCTGTTGGGAGGCAATGCCACGGTCGCCGCGCAACGGCAGGCCAAGGCGCAGGAAGTCGGCCAGGCGCTACAGAACCTGCAGACGCAACTCAAGGACGGCGGTGCGCGCAATCCGGCAATCGGACAGAGTCTCGCCACCGTCGTGACAGCGTGGAATGCCTTGCGCGACGGCGTCGCTGCGGGGCAGGTGACCGGGCCGCAGAGTTTCAGCGGACATAGCGATAACATCGCGAAGCTGTTTGAGATCAACGACCTCATCCTCGACGACTTCAGGCTCAGTCTCGATCCCGACCTCGACAGTTCGAAGCTGATCACCGGCGGTTTCGTGGCGCTTCCGCTGTTGACCGAGGAGCTTGGGAAGATGCGCGCGCGGGGTTCCGCCATACTCGGAAAAAAGGTCGCCACAGCCGACGACAAACTGGCGATCATCAGCCCTCGCCAGGGTGCCGTCGAGCGCCTGAGGCAAGCCGATCAGTTGTTCCAGCAAGCCTTCCTGATCAACGCCTCGCTCAAGAGCGTGCTCGGCGCGACAGTGGACGACGCCAGGAAGCAGGCTGCCGCCGTCATCGCCCTGGCCGATGAAAAGGTCCTGAAGACGGAGAACCTGGAGTTTCCACCGCAGGAATATTTCGGCAAATTCACCGAAGCCATTGACGCCCAGTTCAAGGTCGTCGACGCAGTCATCGGCAGCCTCGAAAACACACTCGGCCAGCAGACCGCGCAATTGCGCCGCATGGAAATCTGGCTGCTCGGCGGCATCGGCGCGCTGGCCCTGTTTGCCGCCTGGGTCGGCTACATGCTGTCGCGTTCGATCACCGTGCCGATGTCGGAATCGGTGGCGATGGCGCAGCGTGTGGCTTCCTGCGACCTCACTTCGCGTGCAGTGGTGACGGGCAGCGATGAGTCGGCGCAGCTGCTGCACGCGCTCAACGACATGACCGGCAGCCTGGTGCACATCGTCAGCGACGTACGCACCAGCATCGACGTGATTCATGTGGCGTCGAAAGAAATCGCCACGGGCAACGCCGACTTGTCCAGCCGCACCGAATCGCAGGCCTCGAGCCTGGAGGAAACCGCCAGTTCGATGGAAGAACTGACGTCCACCGTACGCCAGAATGCCGACAACGCGCGCCAGGCCAATTCGCTGGTGACCTCGGCTTCCGAGCTGGCGGTCAAAGGTGGCAAGGTGGTCGGCGACGTGGTGCAGACCATGGGTTCGATCAAGGAGAGTTCAAGCAAGATCGTCGACATCATCAGCGTGATCGACGGCATCGCTTTCCAGACCAACATCCTGGCATTGAACGCGGCGGTGGAAGCGGCGCGCGCCGGCGAGCAGGGACGCGGCTTCGCCGTGGTGGCGTCGGAAGTGCGCAGTCTCGCGCAACGGTCGGCGTCCGCGGCGAAGGAGATCAAGGAACTGATCAGCGACTCGGTCGGCAAGGTCGACGCCGGCGGCAAGCTGGTCGATGAAGCCGGCGCAACGATGGGCGAGATCGTGACCTCGGTCAAACACGTTGCCGACATCATGGGCGAGATCACGGCGGCCAGCCAGGAGCAGAGCACCGGTATCGAAGAAGTCAATCGCGCCATCACGCAGATGGATGAAATCACGCAGCAGAACGCCGCGCTGGTGGAGCAGGCCGCTGCTGCCGCCGAGAGTTTGCAGGAACAGGCTGACGTGCTGGCCAAGGCAGTCAGCGTGTTCCGCATCACGCCCGCGGAAGCGCAGCATAAGCCGGTGATTTCCTTGCCGGCGCCCTCGCGTCCGCCTTCGTCCTCCGCCCCGGCGAAGTTGCCGGCAGCGGCAAAAACCTCGGCGCTGAAAGCCACCGGCAAGCCTGCGCCGCGAACGGTGTCCAAACCGGTGGAAGCCGGCGGCGCCAATGAATGGGAAGAATTCTAAACGCTGTTGCAAGCGCAGCATGTTGCGCTGACCAAGGAAAAACGAATGAGCTCGCAAGGTCCGCCGTGCGGGCTTTTTTCATGCATTTTTGCCCGCGTGATGCGCCGCTTTCGTGCGTCCTGATTGCGTTTAAGACAACTATGCGATAAAAGTATAGTTGCATGCGCACAAAGCATTAGCCTTGTTTTCGGCGCTTATCTAAGATGCGGCACAGTACAAAGGACAATGAAACGCCGGAACAGACCACGCGCGCAGACGCGGCATTCACGACGATACGGGGCAGCCGAGGCAGAGATATCTCGCCTTGGCGCACCGCGTTTTCCCGATCAATAAATATTGCTTCACGCCAAGAAAAATCGGGATGAAACCCGTACAATAAAAAATATGCAGGCAGGCATGAATCCTGCTGACGAAACAAGGTAGACCGTGCGCCGGTGCAACCGGGTTCGATCTGCCGACGACAGCAAGTAGTGGATATATCCAGCGATTTGCATCTTCAGGGACGGCAGTTTTTTATCAGGGGAAGTTGAGCGTTATGATTTCAAATATCAAAATTGGTGCACGTCTTGCACTGGGATTCTGTCTCGTTTTGCTCTGCGCAGCGGCGATCCTGCTCAACGGCCTGTGGCGCATGACCGAGATGGAACGCAGCAGCGCCTACATCATCGACCAGAAGGTCGCCAGCATGACCGCAGCGATGAGCATGCGCGAATCCGGCAGCGCCTTGGCGCTGGCATTGCGCAAGGTGGTGACGCCTACCGACGCCGCCGAAGGCCAGCAGGAAAACCAGCGCCTGGCCAAGATCCTGCAAGCCTATGCGGGCTATGAAGGCCAGCTCACCAAACTGACTTCCACCGACAAGGGCAAGACGCTGCTGACGGCGTCCGCCGCTGAACGCAAGGTGCTGTTCCCGATCGTCGAGAAAATTCGTGAAATGGTCGGCGGCGGCAATTACTTCGACGCCGCCCAACTCCTCAAGAGCGATTTCCTGCCGTCCTACGACAAGTGGATGGCCAGCGTGGCCGCACTCGCCGCGTATCAGCAGGAAGACATGTCGGCAGCTTATGTCGACTTCCAAAGCAGCTATCGCAGCGGCCAGATCGGCATGATCGTGATCGGACTGGTGACGCTGTTGCTGGGCGCCTTCTTCACCTGGTCGATTACCCGCACCATCACGGCGCCGCTGCTACGCGCCGGCAAGATCACCGAAACCATCGCCAGCGGCGACCTGACCCAGACCGTGGAAGAAAAGAGCCACGACGAAGCGGGCCAGCTGGTGCATTCGCTCAATACGATGCAGACCAAGTTGGCGGCGACCGTCAATGAAATCAAGCAGAGTGCGGCCATCATCGCAGTGGCGTCGCAAGAAATCGCCACCGGCAACGCCGACCTGTCGAACCGTACTGAATCGCAGGCATCCAGCCTGGAAGAAACCGCCAGCTCGATGGAGCAACTGACCTCGACAGTCAAGCAGAACGCCGAGAATGCACACCAGGCCAACCAGCTGGTGATGTCGGCCTCCGACTATGCAGTCAAGGGCGGCAAGGTGGTCGGCGACGTGGTGCAGACCATGGGTTCGATCAAGGAAAGCTCGCGCAAGATCGTCGACATCATCGGGGTCATCGATGGCATCGCGTTTCAGACCAATATTCTCGCGTTGAATGCTGCGGTTGAAGCCGCGCGCGCCGGTGAGCAAGGTCGCGGCTTTGCCGTGGTCGCGTCCGAAGTTCGCAGCCTGGCGCAACGTTCGGCTTCGGCCGCCAAGGAAATCAAGACTCTGATCGGCGACTCGGTCAGCAAGGTCGACGCCGGCGGCAAGCTGGTCGATGAAGCTGGCGTGACCATGAGCGAGATCGTGACGTCGGTCAAGCACGTGGCCGACATCATGGGCGAGATCACCGCCGCCAGCAAGGAACAGAGCGCGGGCATTGCCGAAGTCAACGGCGCCATCGCGCAGATCGATGAAATCACGCAGCAGAATGCGGCGCTGGTCGAACAAGCTGCTGCGGCGGCCGAGAGTCTGCAGGAGCAGGCCGATCTGTTGGCGCGCGCGGTTGGTGTCTTCAAGATCGACAACGCTGTCTTCGCTGCGCAGGCCGCGAATACCCCGTCGATGCTGAAGACCGTCAATCCGCCGTTGGAACTGGCAACCGAGACCGCAACGCATGCAGCTCCGGCGATCAAGCCGGCGGCAGCGCGCAAGACCACCCTGGCGCCGACGCCGAAGCGTCCTGCCGTGCCGCAGGACGAAGGCAGCTGGGAAGAGTTCTGATCAGTTCTGATGGGTTCCAACCTGAATGCTCAGGTCGGTCGTAAAAAAAGGCTGCTCGATGAGCAGCCTTTTTTATTTGGCCTATCTGGCTTATTTGAGCTATTTGACCTATTTGGAAATCAGGTCCGGCGCCATCACTGCACGTAAGTAATTAGTGGTGATGTCGCCGCGTTCGCGCTGGGCGATCCACCACACGTTGGCCTTGCGGATCGACCATTCCTGCGGTTGGCCGCCGATCAGTTGCGCGGCCACCAGGCCCAGCGTCGGTTGATGCCCGATGATCAGAACCGGTTCGCGGCTGTCGGGCCAGTTGGCGGCGGCGAGCAGGTCCTGCGGACTCTTGTCGGGCGCCAGGTCGGGATGGATTTTGAATTTGCGGCCCAATGCTTCTGCGGTCTGCAAGGTACGCGTGGCCGGGCTGACCAGGATGCGGCAGCTTTCCGGCAGGTTGCGGTCGAGCCAGTCGGCAACCTTCCAGGCCTGCTTGTGTCCCTTGCCGGTGAGGGCGCGGCCTTCATCGGGTTCGCCGAGTTCCGCTTCGGCATGACGCCATAAGATCAGTTCCATGGGGATTCACCTCCGGGTAATCGGCTGAAAAACAAACTGGTCGCTTCATTCCTCGCCTGGCGCGGCAACGCCGAGCGTATGCATCAGGTACGCCTGGGCGCTGAACGCGGCCTGGCGCGTGCGCGCCTTCTTCTGCACATACACGCCGTCGCAGTTCAGGTGCCACGCATTGGTGTTGTCCTTCAGGTAAGGATCCAGACCTTCCGCAATGACGCGCTTCTTGAGTGCCTTGTCCAGCACCGGGAAGGCCACTTCGATACGGCGGAACAGGTTGCGGTTCATCCAGTCGGCGCTCGACAGGTAAACGTCATGCGCCAGGTCGTTGCGGAAATAATAGATGCGCGAGTGTTCCAGGTAGCGCCCGATTACCGAGCGCACGCGAATGTTCTCCGACAGGCCTGCGACGCCCGGACGCAGCGCGCAGGCGCCGCGTACGATCAGGTCGATCTTGACGCCGTCGGCCGAGGCCGCATACAAGGCGCGGATGACCGACTCGTCCAGCAGCGCGTTCATCTTGGCGATGATGCGCGCCGGCCGTCCTTCACGGGCGATCTGGGCTTCGTTGCGGATGGCCCGGATGATTTCCTTTTGCAGCGAAAACGGCGCCAGCCACAAGTGATTGAGGGTGCGCGGCTTGGTCAGCGTGGTCAGGTGGATGAACACTTCGTTGACCTCGGCGGTCAATTCGCGGTGTGAGGTCAGCAGGCCGAAATCGGTATAGAACTTGGTGGTGGTCGGGTGATAGTTGCCGGTGCCGAGGTGGGCGTAGAAGTGCAGGGCGTTGTCTTCGCGGCGGATCACCAGCGCAATCTTGGCGTGCGTCTTGAGGCCGACCACGCCGTAGACGACTTGCGCGCCGGCCTGTTCCAGCTTGACCGCCCAGTTGATGTTGGCTTCTTCGTCGAAGCGCGCCATCAGTTCCACGATGACGGTGACTTCCTTGCCGCGCTGGGCGGCGTGGATCAGCGCCTCCATCAGGTCGGAGTTCATGCCGGTGCGGTAAATCGTTTGCTTGATCGCCATCACGTTGGGGTCTTGCGCCGCCGTGCGGATGAAATCCACCACCGGCTGGAACGACTGGAACGGATGATGCAGCAGCACGTCGCGTTTCTTCAGCACGGCGAAGATGTTTTCATTCTGCAAATGCGGTGGCAGCGTCTGCGCAAACGGCGGGAAGCGCAGCGCCGGCTCCGACACCAGGTCGACCAGTTCCGACAACCGCACCAGGTTCACCGGACCCTTGACGGCGTACAGGCGATTGCGTTCGATCGAGAACTGTTCGAGCAGGAATTGCGCAAGGTGTTCGGGGCAGTTGCTGGCGACTTCGAGACGCACGCCGACACCGAACTGGCGGCTTTGCAATTCGGTCTGTAAGGCCTGGCGCAGGTTTTTGACTTCTTCTTCGTCGACCCACAGGTCGCTGTTGCGGGTGACGCGGAATTGCGAATAAGCAGTGATTTCGCGTCCGGTAAACAATTCCGCAATATGCGCATGGATGACGGAGGACAACAGGCAGAACGACACGCCTTTCTTGTCCGACAGTTCGTCCGGCAGGCGGATCACGCGCGGCAGCACGCGCGGCGCCTTGACGATGGCGATCGCCGTGCCGCGGCCGAAGGCGTCCTTGCCGGACAGCTCGATGATGAAATTCAGACTCTTGTTCAACACCTGCGGGAACGGGTGGGCCGGATCGAGGCCGATGGGCGTCAGCAGGGGCCGCACGTTGTGTTCGAAGTACTGCTTGACCCAGGCGCGCTGCGCCTCGTTGCGGTCTTCGTGGCGCAGCAGGTGGATGCCCTTGTGCGCCAGCTGCGGCAGGATGTCCTTGTTCAGCAATTCGTACTGGCGCGCCACGATCTGGTGGCATTCGATGCTGGTGCGTTCCAGCGCCGCGCTCAGTTCGGGCGGGTCGATGTGTTCGCCTTCGATGCGGTTGGCCAGCAAGCTGGCGATGCGCACTTCAAAAAATTCATCGAGGTTGCTGCTGCAGATGCACAGATAGCGCAGACGCTCGAGCAGCGGAATCTGCTTGTTCTCGGCTTGCGCCAGCACCCGGCGGTTGAACGCCAGTTGGGACAATTCGCGGTTGAGGTAAATGGCGGTCGGATTGATCTCCGTGTGAGCGTTATCGTCCGGTTTTACTTTTCTGGTCATGCGCCGTTCCCATTGGTGTTCATAGCAATTTTTCGCAGTGTAGGGCGGGCGTATGACAAGTTAATGACAAGGCCGGGGAGCCTTGTCACAAATGGTGTGTCCCCTATGCATCTGCATTTCTGCCGGGAAATTGTCTCCTGAGTCCTGATTCTAACCCCGTCTGCGGGGCGGCTTCCTTGTTGTCGATCAAGCAATGCCTTCTTTTCCTTTCACGACAAGGGCGGGTCATAAACTCGTCACATTTGCTGGTTAAAGTTCACCCCGTCCCAGGAACGCATTCCATCAGTTCCGCAGGTTTCTTCGTGAAGGTCGTCGGGTAATGCAGGTAAGACGGCAATTCATGAAATGGGTTCTTCGACAAACTATCTCGTCAAACAAAGGAGCAAGACATGGGGTTCAATCACATTCTTAAATCTGTTGCAGTGGCAGTGTGCGGCACGGTCGCGTTTTCCGCCGCAGTGCACGCAGCAGAAATCACCGGCGCAGGCGCATCGTTCCCATACCCGATCTACGCCAAATGGGCGGAGTCGTATAAGGCGGCAACCGGCAACAGCCTGAACTACCAATCCATCGGTTCCGGCGGCGGCATCAAGCAAATCAAGGCCAAGACTGTTGACTTTGGCGCATCCGATGCACCGCTGTCGCAGGCGGAACTGGAAGCTGACGGCCTGACGCAATTCCCGGCAGTGGTCGGCGGCGTAGTTCCGGTCATCAACCTGGACGGTACGACTCCAGGCCAGGTCAAGCTGTCCGGCCAAGTGCTGGGCGACATCTACTCGGGCAAGATCACCAAGTGGAATGCTCCTGAGATCGCTGCCCTGAACGCAGGCGTCAAGCTGCCGGCAGAAGACATCACCGTGGTCTACCGTTCCGACGGTTCGGGCACATCGTTCGTGTTCACCAGCTACCTGTCGAAGGCCAACGCAGACTTCAAGTCGAAGATCGGTGCAGGCACTGCAGTGAAATGGCCGGTCGGCGTGGGCGGCAAGGGTAACGAAGGCGTCGCCGCCAACGTGCAAAAGGTCAAGGGCGCAATCGGCTACGTCGAATACGCTTACGTCAAGAAGAACAAGCTGAACTACACCCAGCTGAAGAACAAGGACGGCACCTTCGTGTCGCCGGACGACGCGACATTCAAGGCAGCGACTGCTGCTGCCGACTGGGCCAAGACTCCGGGCTTCGCAGTTGACTTCACTGATGCAGCCGGCAAGAACAGCTGGCCTATCAGCAGCGCAACTTTCATCCTGCTGCACAAGGCGCAAGCTGCCGACGGCGCCAAGGGCAAGGAAGTCCTGAAGTTCTTCGACTGGGCTTACAAGAATGGCGGTACAGCTGCTGCCGATCTGGACTACGTGCCGCTGCCGGCCGCAGTCGTCAAGCTGGTTGAAGATTCCTGGAAAGCCAATGTCAAGGACAGCTCCGGCAAGGCAATCTGGTAATCACGGATCGAAAGATTCAATAAGTCAGAACTTGTTTTCGGTAGTGCATTGAATGATGTATAGCGGATTGCGGCGGCGTTCACCATCGCCGCAATCCGCACCAAATGGTGAAAATAATGAGCTCAAACATCTCTGCCACGACCATGTCGAACACCGATTTAGGTAAGCCTCCCGCAGATAGCGCCATGCAACAAGCTCAGCAAGCGCACGCAGCGCTGTTGGCGACCATGCGCAAGCAGCGCATCCAGGATTTTCTCTTTCATAAAGTCACGCTGATCTTCGCCTTGTCGGTACTGGTGATGCTCGGCGGGATTATCGTTTCCCTCTTCATCGGCGCCTGGCCGGCCTTCCATGAGTTCGGCCCCGGCTTCATCACGCGCGTCGAGTGGGACCCGGTCAACGACCAGTACGGCGCCGCAATCGCCATCGTCGGTACGCTGACGACGTCGCTGATCGCGCTGCTGATCGCGTTCCCGGTCAGCTTCGGCATCGCCCTGTTCCTCACCGAAATCTGCCCGAGCCGCCTGCGTCGTCCGCTCGGCACGGCGGTCGAATTGCTGGCCGGCGTGCCCAGCATCATCTACGGCATGTGGGGTTTGTTCGTGTTTGCGCCGCTGTTCGCCGAATACGTCCAGCCGGCCCTGAAAGCCACGCTCGGCCAACTGCCCGTGATCGGCGCCTTGTTCCAGGGGCCGACCATGGGCATCGGCATTTTGACCGCCGGCCTGATCCTGTCGGTCATGATCATTCCGTTCATCGCCTCGGTGATGCGCGATGTGTTTGAAGTGGTGCCGGCCGTGCTGAAGGAATCCGCCTACGGCCTCGGCTGTACGCGTTGGGAGGTGGTACGCAAGGTGGTGCTGCCTTACACCAAGACCGGTGTGGTGGGCGGCGTCATGCTCGGCCTCGGCCGGGCGCTTGGCGAAACCATGGCGGTCACTTTCGTGATCGGCAATTCGCATCGTCTCTCGTGGTCGCTGTTCGCCGCTGGCAATAGCATCGCTTCCACGCTCGCCAATGAAATCGCAGAAGCGTCGTCGAAGCTGCACGTGTCGTCGCTGTTCGCACTCGGTCTGATCCTGTTCGTGATCACTTTCATCGTGCTGGCCGTGGCGAAGGTGATGTTGATGGGCATGACCCGCAAGGAAGGCGCAAAATAATGAACCAACAAGTCACTCCACAAGCCGGCCCGAACAAAAACGAGGCCGCCATACCGCTGAACTCGCCGATGAACCCGGTGTATCGCCGTCGCCTGCTGCAGCATCGTATCGGCATGCTGTTCTCGTTCCTGGCGATGGCCGCCGGCTTGATCGTGCTGGCCTGGATCCTGCTGACGCTGTTGATCAAGGGCTTCGGCGCACTCAACATCGGCATGCTTACGCAAAATACGCCTTCGCCGGGCGGCGACGGCGGCGGTCTGCTCAACCCTATCGTCGGCAGCCTCATGATGGTCGGTCTCGGTACGCTGATCAGCACGCCGATCGGTATCCTGGCCGGCATTTACCTGGCTGAATACGGCGAGGAGAGCAAGCTGGCCCAGACCACGCGTTTCGTCACCGACATCATGCTGTCGGCGCCGTCGATCGTCATCGGTCTGTTCGTCTACGCGATCTATGTCGCCAACGTCGGTCACTTCTCCGGCTGGGCCGGCACCTTCGCGATCTCGCTGATTGCGATTCCGGTGATCGTGCGTACGACCGACAACATGCTGAAACTGGTGCCGAGCAGCCTGCGCGAAGCAGCGTTCTCGCTCGGCGCGCCGCGCTGGAAAGTGGCGATGATGGTGCGCCTGCGCGCCGTCAAGGCCGGCGTCGTGACCGGCGTGCTGCTGGCGGTGGCGCGTATCTCGGGTGAAACGGCGCCGCTGCTGTTCACCGCGCTCAACAATCAGTTCTTCAGCACCAACATGAACAGTCCGATCGCCAACCTGCCGGTGGTGATCAACCAGTTCGCCATGAGTCCTTACGACAACTGGGTAGCACTTGCATGGGGTGGCGCCTTGCTGATCACCGTCAGCGTGCTCGCACTGAATATTCTGTCCCGCACCATGTTCAGCCAACGCGTCCCTGGTTAATACCGGACAACCGATAAGCGAATCGACAAGTGAATACTATGACTACGCAAACATCCGCAACAGCAGACAAGAAATCGACCATTGAAATTTCGCAGCTGAATTTCTACTACGGCGGTTTCCAGGGCCTCAAGAACATCAACCTCAACATCTTCGAAGGCAAGGTCACCGCCTTCATCGGCCCGTCGGGCTGCGGCAAGTCGACCCTGCTGCGCACCTTCAACCGCATGTATGACCTGTACCCCGGTCAACGCGCCGAAGGCAAGATCATGTACGCCGGCAACAACATCCTCGAACCAGGCCAGGATCTGAACATGCTGCGCGCCAAGGTCGGCATGGTGTTCCAGAAGCCGACACCGTTCCCGATGTCGGTCTACGACAACATCGCCTTCGGCATCCGCCTGTACGAAAACCTGCCCAAGGGCGAAATGGACGAGCGCGTCGAATGGGCCCTGAACAAGGCCGCGCTGTGGGGTGAAGTCAAGGACAAGCTGAACAAGAGCGGTCTGTCCCTGTCGGGCGGTCAGCAACAACGCCTGTGCATCGCCCGCGGCGTCGCGGTCAAGCCGGAAGTGCTGCTGCTGGATGAACCGACTTCTGCGCTGGACCCGATCTCGACCGCCAAGGTGGAAGAGCTGATCGGCGAACTGAAAAAGGACTACACCATCGCCATCGTCACGCACAACATGCAGCAAGCGGCGCGCTGTTCGGACTACACCGCCTACATGTACCTGGGCGAGTTGATGGAATTTGGCGAGACCGACCAGATTTTCATGAATCCGGCACGCAAGGAAACCCAAGACTACATAACAGGCCGTTTTGGATAAGGTACGGCATAAGCTACTGCGCGGCCCGATGTCCGCGCTGTGATGCTCGCCGTACCCAGTACGGCTGCGCTTCTCGCGCAGACCTCGGGCCGCTCGCTACGCTTCTGCCGCACCTCTTGAGGTCAGTTATTTTTTAATTATTTTTTAAGGACGTGACATGACAGGCGATCACTCTTCCAAGCAATACGATGCCGATCTGGAAACCATTCGCTCCAAGGTGCTGGCCATGGGCGGCATGGTGGAACGTCAGTTCCAGGATGCGATTTCTGCTTTCCGTAACGGCAATCTTGAGCTGGCCGCACGCGTGATGAAGGACGACGAGGCGGTCAATCGTCTGGAAGTCGAACTGGACGATGCCTGCAGCCACCTGATCGTGCGTCGCCAGCCGACCGCCAATGACCTGCGCACCGTGATGGCGACCATCAAGATCATCACCGACCTGGAACGCGTCGGCGACGAAGCCACCAAGATCGCCCGTAATGCGATCCATCTGCACAAGCGCGGTATCGGCCCGATCAACCACTATGAAACCGTGCGCGTCATCGCCGAAGAAGCGTCGGAAATGCTGCGCAGCGCGCTTGATTCGTTCGCCCGTCTGGACACCGATCAGGCTACCGCGCTGATTGCCCAGGACGCCAGCATCGACCACGGCTTCCGTTCGATCACGCGCAGCCTTGCGACCTTCATGATGGAGGATCCGCGCACGATCTCGGCCTCGATCGACACGCTGTGGGTGGCCAAGGCCATCGAGCGTATCGGCGACCACGCCAAGAACATCGGCGAATACGTGATCTACGTTGTCGGCGGCAAGGATATTCGTCATACCGATTTCGGTTCGGCGCAGATTTCCGTGTCAGACGAAGATTGAACCGGCGTTTCCCTTGACCTATTCAAATAGCGCAATTCCATGACTACCATCCTGATCGTTGAAGACGAGCCTTCGATTGCCGAGCTGATTGCCTTCACGCTCAAGGAGGCGGGGTGGTCGAGTTTCGTGGTGTCCAACACGGCCGCAGCGTGGGAGTTTGTCCAGCGCCGCGCGCCGCAGCTGGTGCTGCTTGACTGGATGCTGCCGGACCGCAGCGGCCTGCATCTGCTGTCGCGCATCCGCGGCGACCGCCAGTTGCAGCAGTTGTCGGTGATCATGCTGACTGCCAAGAGCATGGAAGAGGACAAGATCGCCGGCCTCGACAACGGCGCCGACGACTACATCACCAAGCCGTTCTCGCCGCGCGAACTGACGGCGCGCATCAAGGCACTGCTGCGTCGCAAGAGCCCGGAGTTCGCCCAGGAAGAAATGACGGTCGGTCCCGTCACGCTCGACCCGGCCAGCTGCTCGGTGGCGCTTGGCGGCGACAAGATCGACATCGGTCACGCCGAGTACAAGCTGCTGAAATTCTTCATGGCGCATCCGGATCGCGTGTTTTCACGCAGCCAGTTGCTGGACCGCGTCTGGGGCGACCATGTCGTCATCGAAGAACGCACCGTCGACGTCCATGTCCTGCGCCTGCGCAAAGCCTTGCGTGAAGCCGAGCACCTGATCAAGACGGTGCGCAGCGTCGGCTACATGCTGTCGGCAAAATAACAAAAACAAGCGGGGCGGTTCCGCAGGAGACGCGGGAACCCGAAAGACCTCTATACTGGACCCTGTTCCAGTCCTGTAACTAACGAGCACTACATGAGTCCACAACTGCTGTTTTGGGTTCCGGCGGCCTTGCGCTTCCTGATCTGCCTGATTGGCGTTTGCGTCGTCTGGTTTTTCTTCGGCGCCACCGCCGGGCTGATCGTCGCATTGGCCGGCATGGGCGCGCTGGCGTTCACCCAATTGCATTATCTCTTCCGCCTCGGCAGTTGGCTCGACAATCCCAGCCACGCCAAGCTGCCGGATGGTTGGGGCGCCTGGACCGATATCTTTGCGCGCCTGTACCGCATGCGCCGCGACGATGAAAAAAACCAGATCGAGCTGGCCGAATGGCTGGCGCGTTTCCGCCAGGCGATGAGCCTGCTGCCGGACGGCGTGGTGATCATGGACGACGTGCTGTTCCTTGAATGGTGCAATCCGGCGGCGCAGCAGCACCTGGGCCTGCAACTGGAGCGCGACAAGGGCATGCGCGTCACCAACCTGATCCGCAACCCCGCCTTCATCGACTACATCATCCTCGGCCGCTATGAGCAGCCGCTGATCCTGAGTGTGCAGGAGCGCAAGCTGATCGTGCAGATCATTCCGTTCGAAAACCGCCGCCAGATCCTGGTCACCCACGATGCCACCGAATCGGAGCGTATCGACATGATGCGCCGCGACTTCATCGCCAACGCCTCGCATGAATTGCGCACGCCGCTGACCGTGATCAACGGTTTTCTCGAAATCGCACTGGCGCAACCGAACCTCGATACCGATGTGCGCACCTCGCATCTCAAGCTGATGACCGAGCAGGGCCAGCGCATGCAGAACCTGATCGGCGACATGCTGACGCTGACGCGCCTGGAGTCGGTCGACTATCCGTTGCGTTCAGAGCGCGTGCACGTACGGCCGCTGCTGGAAGGCATTCTGGAAGAAGCCAAGGCGCTGTCGTCAGGCAAGCACCAGATCACGCTGGAAGCCGACGGCCCCGATTTGCAGGGCAACGTCGATGAACTGCGCAGCGCTTTCAGCAACCTGGTTTCGAACGCGGTGCGCTACACCCCGCAAGACGGCGCCATCAAGTTGTACTGGGAGCGCAAGCCGGGTGGTGGCGCACAATTCGTCGTCAAGGACAACGGCATCGGCATCAGCCAGGAACACATCTCGCGCCTGACCGAGCGCTTCTACCGCGTCGACAAGAGCCGCTCGCGCGAGACGCAAGGCACCGGCCTGGGTCTTGCCATCGTGCGTCACGTACTGCTGCGCCACCGCGCCATTCTCGGCGTGGAGTCGGTGCCGGACAAGGGCAGCACCTTTACGGTGAGCTTCCCGGCGAACGTACTGATTGAGGAATTTGTACCGGTGGAGAGCCACTGAGTCCAACTGAATTGCGGTCACCGATGTTGCGGAAGGAAGAGTCGAAGGTCGCCTGATTGAGGGCGACCTCCGGAGAAATTCAGCAAGTAGCCGAGTCGGTGCAGTTTGCCGGCATTGGTTGCACAACTGGCTGCGAGACTGATTGAGTCACCGGTTGTGTCATGGGCTGCTGCATCGGTTGCGGCGCTGGCTGGGAAGCTGGCTGGGGCGCTTGCCTCGGCTCGGGTTTGACAGTCCTTCCGGTATAACTCAGCTTGCGCAGCTCCGGCTCGCCGACGGATTCATCCATCAGGGTGAAGGCGATGCTGCCGGGCATGATGCCCATCAAAGCAATGACCAGTTCGGTACGTACGTATTTTGTTTCGCCAGGGTAAAGGTCAAAAGTAAGCGTGCTGGTGACCGAGGTGGAAGTCCGCGCCTGGTAAGGACCGGCCGGCCGGTCGACAAAGAAAAAGCCGCGCGCACGCGACCGTCCGACGACCTGGTTGTTGAGCAGGATTTCCGGCTGGACCGGAGAGCCGAAGAACGCCGATGAGCGCAGGAAATAGATGCGGCCATAACCAGGCTTGAGCGCCGGCATGGCAACCTCCAGGTCTGCCGGTTTGGGACCGGAGGCGCAACCAGCCAGCACGGCGGCCAGCATCAATAAGGCCAGCAACGGGCGTATCATTTTCATCACAGCTTTTCTTTCTTGTCGTCGCTTGATTGTGTGGGGCGTCGTGTGCCCCATCCCCGGATCTGTCCGTTTTACCCCTATTTTGGTCTTGCTGACGGACAGGGTATAAATATTAGCAAACAAAACCGGCGGGCCGTCATTTTCCCGGACAAATTCACCCGCGCATGCGCCGAAACCACAGACAGCAGCCGTGGAATAGGCCGCTTGCGCTGCTTCCCGGCATCATCACATCGCATCAAGCCCGCCCGCAGACATGAAGTTACAAGCTGTTTCGAACTTTGCAATTACGGTCACAAATGCCGGGTGATATCCCGCGCATAATGGGAGCCCAAGCCGTCTGACGGCAGCCGCATATTGAAATATTCATCGTTGTGCATCATGTACTACCTATGTACTACTCAGGCCGGGAGCCCAGCATCATGAGTCCTCAAGAAACGCAAGCGCTTCAAGATTTTCTTCACCAATTGACGCAGGTGCGCGGCATCGGCAAAGACGCCCAGGCTGACGCGATGATTGCCGCTGCGGTTGCGCAGCAGCCTGATGCAGCCTACTTGCTGGTGCAGCGGGCGCTGTTGATGGATCAGGCGCTCGCGACGTCCAAGGCCCAGATTGCCGCATTGCAAAATCAGGTGCAGGCGTTACAGGCAGGCGCCGCTTCGGCGCAGAGTTTCCTCGACAGCAATGCCTGGGGCAATGCGCCTGCGGCGTCCGTGCGTGCCGCTCCGCCTGTTTCTGCTCCTGCTTACGTCCCTCCCTATACTCCGGCCTCGGCGCCAGCCCAGACGGCGCCTCAATATCAGGCTGCTCCGGCGCCGTCCACCGGATTTTTCGGCGGCGGCATGGGCAGCATGCTGGGGACCGTCGCTGCCACCGCCGCCGGCGTGGCCGGCGGCGCTTTCCTGTTTCAGGGAATCGAACACCTGATGAACAGCGGCAGCGGCTCGGGCTCGACGCATCAGAACGGATTGAGCGCCCCCACGGAAAACGTCGAGAACACCACCGTCAATAATTACTATGGCAGCGACGCCGACAAGGAACGTAGTGCGGGGCGTAGCGACAGCGCCGGCGAAACGACCTCCGGCAATGACCTGGCGGACCTGGGAAACATCGATCTTGACGATATGAGCGACAGCGGCAGTTACGACGACTCAACAGCGTAAGCACTGCCAGCGCCGGCATGGCAGGACCCGAGAATCGCGCACGGATGAACAAAAAACGCCGCCCCAGGGGCGGCGTTTTTTTGTGCTACAGGGTATGCAGCCCAATGCGGAAAGCTGACTATTCCCGGCTTACGTCTTTGACGCCAGCCGGTCTTTGTGCGCCTGCACCATCGCTCCCAGCATCTGCTCGCCGAATCCTTCTTGTGCGCTTTGCTGCAGGGTGGCGGCAACGTGCGGACCGATCATCGATGGATTGGTGAACGCCGCGGTCATGTTGTTGTAATAACCCAGGTCCTTGCCGGCGTTGGCGATGCTGAACTTCATGCCGTCCGAGCGGCCTTCGAGGATGCCGCCGGCGATCATCTGGAAGATGCCGCTGTTGGCGCCGCCCTTGCTGATCACATCGAAGAACTTGCGCTTATCTACGCCGACGGCGTCGCACATCGCCAGCGCTTCGGTCGCCAGAGTGGCGGTGCCGATCGCGATGAAGTTGTTGAGCAGCTTGAGCTTTTGCGCGCTGGTGATGCCGCCGATGTGGAAGATGTTTTCGCAGAAGGCTTCGAGGATGGGCTTGACCTTGGAGAAGGTGGCGTCGTCGGCGCCGACCATGGTGTTGAGGCGACCTTGCATGGCTTCGACCGGCGTGCGCGCCAGCGGCGCATCGACAAAGCTGACGCCCTTGGTCGCCAGTTGTTCGGCAATGCGCGCGCTCGACATCGGCTCGCTGGTGGAGCAGTCGATCAGGATCTGGCCGCTGCGGCAGTTTTCCAGGATGCCGCCGGCGCGGAAGATCAGGTCTTCCACCTGCGGCGAGCCGGTCACGCACAGGATGATGGCGTCGACGTTCGCCACCAGGTCTTGCAGGCTGGCCGCTTCGCGCGCGCCTTCGGCGACCAGTTCTTCCACCGGTTTGCGATTGCGGTTGCCCATCACGGTGACGTTGAAACCCTTGATGACGAGGTTGTGCGCCATGCCCTGGCCCATCATGCCGACGCCTATGAATCCGATATTTTTCATGACTGGAGAAATGCTTTCGTGAAAAGTGAAAAAAGCCGGCGCGGCTGTTTTTGCAACAGCTGCGCCGACGCCGAACGGTGTTGTCTTTTTATTTAGGCATGTATTGCGACAGGTCTGGCAATGGCGCGCCGGCCGCAGCTTCATACGACTTCGCCAGGTTGCCGTTCTTCATGTTGGCGACCACCCAGGTGTTGATCCAGGCCAGCAGCGCGGTGTCTTCCTTGCGCACGCCGATGCCGTGCGGCACCACCTTGACCGAGAACTTGGTTTCGATATTGCGGCCCGGATTCTTGCGCGCCGTGGTGGTCACCAGTTCCTTGGCAGTACCGATGGCGTCGACCTGGCCCGACAGCAGCGCGGCGGCGTTGGTCGAGTCATCGTCGTAGCGCACCAGGATCGTGCCTTTGGGGACCAGCGGCGTCAACAGCGTGTCCTGCAGGTTACCCCGGACTACGCCGACACGCTTGCCGACCAGATCGGCCAGACTCTTGATCTGCATGGTCTTTTCCGCGCCGACCACCGATTCCGATGCGCTGTAAGGTACGCTGAAGTTGATCACCTTGGCGCGTTCCGGCGTGATGCTGAACGACGCAATCACGATGTCGGCCTTGTTGGTCAGCAGGAAAGGCACGCGGTTGGGGCCGGTGACCTGGATGATTTCCATCTCGACGCCGAGGTCCTTGGCCAGCATCTTGGCGGCGCTGACGTCGGAGCCGTAAGGTTGCAGCTTGTCGTCGGTCATGCCGAACGGCGGCGAGCCGAGGTCGATGGCGATGACGATCTTTTTGCGCTGGCGAATGTCACTGAGCGTATCGGCGCTGACCGACTGGGCCAGGCAGACCAGGCCGAGGACGGCCGCGGCGGCATATTTGATGCTGGATTTGAGGGTGTTCATGCAATCTCCTGGTGTAAGAATTGTTGTTTCACTGCTTGTTTTGCTTGTAAAGCACTACTGGAAAACGAATTCAATTCGGAAATTCGGTCGCAGGAAATTGCGGGCGCAAGGGAGCCTTCGCGGCGGACGCAATGCGCCGCCGGCGTGGAAGTCGTTCTCGCGAGAAAAATCCTGTGTGGTCTCCGCCTGAAACGTGACGTCCCGAAGCTGCTGCCCCGAGTGCGTCCGTCGGCTTTTATGGTTCTTGATTCTGTCGCCGGATCTCTTTTAAATACGAGCTTCCGGTTGGAGAGCGACACTACGCCCGGCCCCCGGCACTGTCCAATGAAACTAATTCATCGCGTGATAACCGATCGTGATGGCGCGGCTTGCAGGGTTGTCTCATCCATTTTTTTTGGCGCGTTGCAGCATGCTGTCGGCGGCGATGTTCCGGCGCGCCAGGCCGCCGTATTGGCTGGGTGTTTTGCCGAGCACGCTGCGGAACATGCTGGTGAAGGCGCTGGCGCTTTTGTAGCCGAGCCGTTCGGCGATACGTTCGACCGCTTCGCCTTGCGACAGTCGCAGCAGCGCTTCGGTGATGTGGACCTGCTGCACCCAGTGGCGGAAATGCAGGCCGGTTTCTTTTGGGAACAGACGGATCAGCGTGCGCGCACTGGCCCCCGCGAACCCGGCCCAGTATTCCAGCGAGTTGGCGTTGCCGGGATCGGCAAGAATGGCTTCGCACACGGCCAGCACGCGTCGGTCGGCCGGCCAGGGAATCACCACCGGAATAGCAGTGGCGCCATCGATTTCCGACAGGATCAGTTGCGCCAGGTGCCCGCCGCGGCAGCGGGTGTCGTAATCCGATTCTTCCTCGAGCAGCGCCAGGATCAGCTCGCGCAGCAATGCGCTGACTTCCAGCAGGCGGCACTCGGCGCCGATCAGTTCCGATTCGTGCGGGCGGATGTAGAGCGTGCGCAGGCGCACCGCGCTGAGCATGCGGATTTCATGCGCCAGGCCGCAGGGCACCCACAGTGCGCGCTGTGGCGGGATCACCCAGAGGCCGTGCGCGGTGCGTACCTGCATCACGCCTTCCGCGGCATACAGCAACTGGCCGCGCGGATGCGAGTGCATGGCGAGCAACTGGTCATGGCTGAAATCGCGGCTGAAGGCGACCACCGCATGCGGCAAGTGCTGCAACTGCGCTGCCTTGGGGCTGGAGTGGACCGTGTGGATCATGGCAAAAAGAAGGTTGTCACTTAATCGACGGAAAATGTCATTCCGGTTTTTAAGTGTCACTATACCATTCGCCTATCGTCCCACCATTCCTGCCATTTCACCTTTCATCGCCATGACAACACAAACATCTTCTCCCGTCGCCTTGTCCGGCACGCCGGCTGCAAGCCCACCGGTGCCGGCCGGCGCGCAGCAAGGCAGCTCGCCGCTGGTGCTGCGCATCGTGCTCGCGGTCGGCTTCGCCCACCTGATCAACGACCTGATCCAGGCGCTGCTGCCATCGATCTATCCCATGCTCAAGCAAAGCTACGGACTGACGTTCACCCAAGTCGGCCTGATCACGCTGACCTTCCAGGTCACGGCTTCGCTGATACAGCCGTGGATCGGCATGTACACCGACAAGCATCCCCAGCCTTTGCTGCTGCCGTGCGGCGCGCTGTTCACCTTGCTCGGCATCGTGCTGCTGTCGATGGCCGGCGGCTTCGGCTGGTTCTTGCTGGCGGCGGCGCTGATCGGCGTCGGTTCATCAACCTTCCATCCGGAAGCGTCGCGCATCGCGCGCATGGCGTCGGGCGGTCGCTTTGGATTCGCGCAATCAACCTTTCAGGTTGGCGGCAATGCCGGCTCGGCGCTCGGCCCCTTGCTGGCGGCGGCGATGGTGGTGCCGTTCGGCCAACCCAACATCGCGTGGTTCTGCATCTTCGCGGTGGTGGCGATCGTGGTGTTGTCGCGCGTGAGCAATTGGTATCGCCATCATCTGGCCGCAGGGGCCAAGAAGGCCAGGGCGACGGTGCATCATCACCTGTCTCCCGCTGCCGTCAAAAAGGCCCTGCTGGTGCTGGCCTTGCTGGTGTTTTCCAAATACTTTTACATGGCGAGTTTCACCAGCTATTTCACCTTCTACCTGATCGACCGGTTCCATCTGGCCGTCGGCGATTCGCAGATCCTGCTGTTCTTGTTCCTCGGCGCAGTGGCTGCCGGCACTTTCTTCGGCGGACCGATCGGCGACCGCATCGGACGCAAGCGCGTGATCTGGTTTTCGATCCTCGGCGCAGCGCCGTTCGCCTTGCTGCTGCCGCACGCCAACCTGTTCTGGACCGGCGTGCTGTGCGTGTGCGTCGGCTTCGTCCTGGCGTCGGCGTTCTCGGCCATCGTGGTGTATGCGCAGGAGCTGGTGCCGGGCAAGGTGGGTTTGATTTCGGGCGTGTTCTTCGGCTTGATGTTTGGCTTCGGCGGCATCGGCGCGGCGTTGCTCGGGCATCTGGCCGACCTGTACGGCATCGCTTACGTTTACCTTCTGTGTTCCTTGTTGCCGCTGGCGGGGGTATTGACGGTATTCCTGCCTGACCTGAACGAATAAGCCAGGCGCGCAATGACAAAAATGCCATCCGTTTGCGCGGATGGCATTTTTTTCGGCCCAAGGAATTTACAGCTTCGTCACCGCGAGCACGGCATTGGCGAATTCCTGCGGGGCTTCCTGCGGCAGGTTGTGGCCGATGCCGCCGGTGAGGTTGCGGTGCTCATACTTGCCCGCAAACTTGTTGCGATACGCAGCCGGCGGCAGGAACGGCGCACCGTTGGCGTCGCCTTCCATCGTGATGGTCGGGATGCCGATCACAGGGAGGTCGGCAAGACGGCGTTCCAGCGCGTCGTACTTGCGTTCACCTTCGGCCAGGCCGAGACGCCAGCGGTAGTTGTGGACGACGATGGCGACGTAGTCGGGATTGTCGAACGAGGCGGCGCTGCGGTTGAAGGTGGCGGCGTCGAAATTCCATTTCGGCGAGGCCGTCTTCCAGATCAGCTCGGCGAATTCGCGACGGTACTGCGTGTAGCCGGTCACGCCGCGTTCGGTGGTGAGGTAGAACTGATACCACCAGTCGAACTCGGCCTTGGGCGGCAGCGGCTTCTTGGCGGTCGCCAGGTTGGTCATCAGATAGCCGCTCACGGAGACCAGCGCCTGGCATCGTTCCGGCCACAGTGCGGCCATGATGCAGGCGGTGCGCGCCCCCCAGTCGAAGCCGGCGATGACCGCCGACGGAATGCGCAGTGCATCCATCAGCGCGATGATGTCCTGCGCCACTGCCGATTGCTGCGCATTGCGCATCGCGTCGGCCGACAGGAAGCGGGTGCTGCCGTGGCCGCGCAGGTGCGGCACGATCACGCGATGGCCGGCGGCGGCCAGCAGCGGCGCGACCTCGACGAAGCTGTGGATGTCATACGGCCAGCCGTGCAGCAGGATGACCGGCTTGCCGTTGGCCGGGCCGAGCTCGGCGTAACCGACGTTGAGCACGCCGGCGTCGATCTGCCTGATCGAGGTGAAGCCGGCAGCCGCTGCTGACGAGGTGCCCGCTGTAATGGTCTGTGCGTTGGCGAGTGCGCTGAAGCTCAGTTGCGCGGTGGCGACGGTGGCTGCTGCTGCGCCGAAGAAACGGCGGCGGCGTTGATCGATCTGGTCGGACATTTTTTCTCCTTGGTCTAAGTACGATGGTTGAACTGCGTTTGGGTTGCGTTACTGCGGTTGCGCCAGCAGGTTCTTGATGGCGGCTTCGGTCTGCGCGTACTGGCCTTCGCCGAAATGCGTGTAGACCACCTGGCCCTTCTTGTCGATCAGGTAGAAGGCGGGCCAGTACTGGTTGTTGTAGGCGCTCCAGGTGGCGTAGCGGTTGTCCTGCGCGACCGGGTAAGTGATGCCGAAGCGCTTGATGGCGGTCTTGACGTTGTCGGTGCTGCGCTCGAACGGATATTCCGGCGTGTGCACGCCAACCACCACCAGGCCCTGGTCCTTGTACTTCTGGTGCCAGGATTTGACGTAGGGCAGGGTGTTGATGCAATTGATGCAGGTGTAGGTCCAGAAGTCGACCAGCACCACCTTGCCGCGCAGTTGCTGCATGGTCAGCGGTTCGCTGTTGAGCCATTTGTCGACGCCGGTGAATTCAGGTGCGGCGACGCTCTTGCTGAGCGCGCCGGCTGAGGCGGCGGTGGAAGTAGCGGCGGCGAATACAGTCAGGGCGGCGAAGGTCTTGAGTCGGGAGAGCATGGTGGATCCTTTCAATTGAAAGAGGAAAATCAGGAAAAAAACAGGGAAGACAAGGCGGCGGTAATCAGCACGTCGTATTGCAGGTAGATCGCCAGCGCGGTCAGCATCACCAGTACGCCGAACAACTGTTGCAGGCGCTGGGTGTGGCGCGACACCATGCGGACATGGCGGCTGATGTACTGGCCGCCGTAGAGAATGGCGAGCATGGGGATGGCGGCGCCGATGGCGTACATCAGCAACAGCAGGGCCGACCAGCCGAGGTCCTGGGCCTTCACGACCAGCACCAGGATCGAGGCCAGCACCGGACCGGCGCAGGGCGTCCAGACTGCGCCCAGCGACATGCCGAGTACAAAGCCGCCGGTGTTGCCGGCGTGTTCTCTCGGCGCTTTCGGAGGAGCGCCGTGCATGCGTTGCAGCGGCGCCTGCAAGTGCGCCACCAGCCATTCGTAGGGACGCGGCCACAGGCGCAGCAAGCCGGACAGCGCCAGCAGCGCGATGGCGGTATTGCGCAAGGCTTCCTGGGCTACGTGGACGGTGCTGGACACTGCGCCCAGCAACATGGCGAAGGCCGAGAAGCTCAGGATGAAGCCGGCGATGATGAACAGCGGACGAGTGCGGTTGGGTGCGCTGCCCGTTGGTCCGACCGAGCTGCCCAGCAAGATGGGAAGGACCGGCAGCACGCACGGCGAAGCAATGGTCAGCAGACCGGCCAGCAGGGCGAACGGCGTTTCGATGAAGTTGTGCATGTCAGGCATTCCAATGTTGGTTGCGATGACCGTATTGGAACGTTTGCACGTATCTGGCTTGTGTCTGCAACAGCACACGGGTGCAATGTTTTGTGTATGTACACGCACCAGATACATTGAGACACAAATCAACCCGGGGCTTGTTTTCGCATTGATTTATAAAGTGGTCATTGCCAACCATTTGAAGGAGAAGGAAATGATTGCTGAACGCTACAAAGGCTCTTGCCACTGCGGCGCCGTCCGTTTTGAAGTCCGTACCGCGCTGACGCCGGCCGGGCGCTGCAACTGCAGCCTGTGCCGCCGCAAGGGCGCGCTGATGACGCCGATGATCGACGCCGCCGATGTCAAGATCGTCAGCGGCGAAGAGTCGCTGACGCTGTATCAGTTCAACACCCGCACCGCGAAGCATTATTTCTGCAAGCACTGCGGTATCTATCCGTTCCACCAGACCCGCAGGGATCCCAACTTCTGGCGCGCCAACATCGGCTGCCTGGAAGGTGTCGATCCGTATGCGCTGGAAGCCGATGTGGGCGACGGCGCCAGCTTGTCGGTGGTGGAGGACGCGTGACCGGCCTTAAACGTTTTCTGGCGATCTTTGCCTTCCTGGCCGGAGGTTTTGCGGCTGAGCTGGCCAAGCCGGTGTATTGCTCGCTGCTCAACGTGGCCAGTACGCCGGCGAGCCGGCGCAAACGCGCTAAGGTATGATCGCCGCATGGAAAACCAAGACCACATCCTGATCGTCGACGACGACCGCGGCATCCGCGAACTGCTGGCCGCCTACCTTGAGAAAAACGGCATGCGCGTGTCGCTGGCTGCCAACGGGCGCCAGATGCGCGCGGTGCTGGAGCAGGGCGCGCCGGATCTGATCGTGCTCGACCTGATGCTGCCCGGCGAAGACGGCCTGGTATTGTGCCGTGAATTGCGCGTCGGCAAATTCAAGGCCGTGCCGGTGCTGATGCTGACCGCGCGCAGCGAAGAAACCGACCGCATCGTCGGCCTCGAAATGGGCGCCGACGACTACCTCACCAAGCCGTTCGCGGTGCGCGAACTGATGGCGCGCATTCGGTCGGTGCTGCGCCGCGCGCGCATGTTGCCGCCCAACATGCAGGTCACGGAAGCGGTGCAGATGCTCGGCTTCGGCGACTGGCGGCTGGACACCACGGCGCGCCACCTGCTCGATCAGGACGGCACCATGGTGGCGCTGAGCGGCGCCGAATATCGCCTGCTGCGCGTCTTCCTCGATCATCCGCAACGCGTGCTCACGCGCGACCAGTTGCTCAACCTGACCCAAGGACGCGCGTCGGATCCGTTCGATCGTTCCATCGACCTGCTGGTGAGCCGCCTGCGCCAGCGCCTGCTGGACGGCGCGCGCGAGCCGCGCTACATCAAGACGCTGCGCAACGAAGGCTATGTCTTCTCCGCGACCGTCACCCTGATCGAAGGCGAGCAATGACATTGTCCCTACTGCGCTGGCCGCGCACGCTGTTTGCCCGGCTGGCGCTGATCCTTTGTATCGGCCTGGTGCTGGCGCAGACGCTGTCGTTCTGGCTGACGCTGACCGAGCGCGACCAGGCCACTACCAACGTCATGATGGGTTACATCGAACGCGAAGCGGCCAGTTCCGTCGCGCTGCTCGATCACCTGCCGCCGGCAGAACGCGCGCAATGGCTGCCGCGCCTGGCGCGCCGCAGTTATGAATTCATCCTCGGCCCCGGCATCACCGGCACGCCGCCGGATGCGCGCCTGTCGAAGATGGTGGCAAAGTCGATCGCCGACGGCATCGGCACCGAATACGCGCTGACCGTCAACGCCGTGCCCGGCGACAAGGAGCGCATGCAGGTGCATCTGAAGTTGACAGACGGTACGCCGCTGACCATCGACATGCGACCGATGTCGGGCGTGCCGCTGTCACCGTGGCTGCCGTTGGTGCTGGCTCTGCAACTGATCGTGCTGGCTGCGTGCTGCTGGCTGGCGGTGCGGCTGGCGACGCGGCCGTTGCATGCATTGGCCGCTGCGGCCGATACGCTTGGCCCCGATCTCAAGGCGGTGCGCTTGCCGGAAGACGGCCCGTCCGAAGTTGCGCGCGCGGCCAAGGCCTTCAACGCCATGCAGGACCGCATCGCCACCTACATGACCGAGCGCATGCAGATCCTGGCGGCGATTTCGCACGACTTGCAGACGCCGATCACGCGCATGCGTCTGCGCGTGGACGTGATGGATGAAGGGGCGCAACACGCCAAGCTGCAACAGGATTTGCAGGAGATGGAAACGCTGGTCAAGGAAGGCGTGGCCTACGCACGCACCTTGCATGGTGCAGCGGAAGCGCCGATCCGCATCGATCCCGACGCGCTGCTCGACAGCCTGGTGTGCGACTACGTCGACGCCGGCAAAGAGGTGTCGCTGCACGGCGCCGTCGGCGCGGCGCTGGTGACGCGTCCGCAGGCCCTCAAGCGCATCCTCGGCAACCTGGTCGACAACGCGCTCAAGTTCGGTGGCGCGGCCGAGCTTGAAGTCGGCGCGCAAGCTGATGGAGCGGTGACCATCGCCGTGCTCGATCGCGGTCCCGGTATCCCGGCCGAGTCGCTGGACGCAGTGTTCGAACCCTTCGTGCGACTGGAAACTTCGCGCAACCGCAACACCGGCGGCACCGGACTGGGACTGGCGATCGCGCGTCAGCTGACGCTGGCGATGGATGCCAAGTTGTCGCTGCATAACCGCACCGGCGGTGGATTGGAAGCTCGCCTGACGTTGCGGCCGCAACACTGATCCTTCCCGTTTTCGTTGCGTAAAAAAGGCCTGCCGCATGTGTATTTCGGCAGGCCTTTTTATTTGTATCGAAGCAGATGTGCCTGATCAAACCTCGATCAGATCAACTTGATTTCAACGCCAATGTTGCCACGCGTGGCTTTCGAGTACGGGCAGGTTTCGTGTGCTGCATCGACCAGCGCCTGGGCGACGGCGCGGTCGAAGCCGGGCAGGCTGACGTTCAGGCGCGCCTGCAGGAAGTAGGCGCCGGCGGTGGTGCCGAGATCGACTTCGGCATCCACGCGCAGGTCGGCCGGCAGCTTGATCTGCCTCTCGGCAGCGGCCAGGCCCATGGCGCCGATGAAGCAAGCCGACCAGCCGGCCGCGAACAGCTGCTCCGGATTGGTGCCTTTGCCGGTGCTGCCGGGCGACGACAGCTCGATGTCGAGACGGCCGTCGGCACTGCGTGCGGAACCGTCGCGGCCGCCGGAGGTGGTGGTCGTCTTGCCGGTGTACAGTACTTTTTCGATGGTGCTCATGTCAGGTTCCTCAGGTGGTGAAGTGGTGTCGGTTAATTTAAATCGCATCCGATGTAATCGAATGCGATGAATAATACCTGAGCTTTTAAAAATGTCAACGCATTCGATTAAATCGTATCCGATGTATAATTTCGGCAACGTCCGCGCAGTTGCACCAAGCGCATCGATCGCGCCGTATCCACAGGAGCTCACCGCCATGTCCCGACCTTCACGCACCGCAAAGCCAGCGCAGGCAACGGTGGCTGCCCCCAGGCTGTCCGATTTCCTCTGCTTCGCGATCTATTCCGCCAACCTCGCGTTCGGCAAGGCGTATAAGCCCATCCTCGATGAGCTCGGCCTGACCTACACGCAATACATCGCCGTCATCGCACTGTGGGAGGAAGACAACCAGACCGTCAGCGGCCTCGGCGAAAAGCTGTTCCTCGAATCGAACACGCTCACGCCCATCCTCAAGAAGCTTGAGGGGATGGGTTACCTGAATCGTGAACGCGACGCCGTCGACGAGCGCCAGGTGCGGGTAGGGCTGACGGAGGCGGGGCGCCGACTGCGCGAGAAGGCGCTGGACATCAACCTGGCCGACGCCTGCGGACTGGGCGACGAGGAATTCGTGAAGGTCCAGAACGCTGTCGCGACGCTGCGCGACAACCTGATCAAGGCGACGCGCGCGCGCACCTGATTCAATTCATTTTTCTTTCTCTGCCGTCGCTGATGCATCTTCATCATCGTCGGCGGCAGTTGTCGCTTCCGCGGCAGTTGTCACGTCGTGGCAATTGACCTCTCCCTGCAGTTGTCATTTCAGTTGCCAACCTCACGCTGAAATTCTCTCCCTGCATTTGCATCTTCGACAACATTGCAGCGCAATGCCGTCCGCGCAGCATTTCATGACGCAGACATGTTGCGATGGTAAGAAGACCATGCGGTGCTTTTCTAGGTAGAAATACCAATAGCTCTGATGCCGCCTTATTGCAGACAATACGGGCCATTCCGGGTTGCTTGCTGCGTGCTGCGCGCGAAGAGCTTCCACGAAGGGGACCGGGATCGACATTCACAGAAAGATAAAAATGAATTTCCTTGCCAATATGAACATCAGCAAACGTCTCAACCTGGGCTTTGCGATCATCCTGTTTTCCGCCATCGCGGTCATCGCGCTGAGCATCTGGCGTTTGCATGAAGTGGCCGAGACCACACAAGCCATGATGGAAAAGCCGCTCGCCAAGGAACGCCTGGTGTCTGACTGGTATCGCACCATCCACACGAGCGTGCGCCGCACCACCGCAATCGCCAAGAGTTCAGATCCCAGCCTGAGCGCGTTCTTCGCCGAAGACGCCGCCACCGCCACCAAGCTGTCGAACGAGCAACAAAAGACGCTCGAAGGCCTGCTCAGCAGCGACAAGGAAAAAGCCCTGTTCGCGCAACTGGGCACGGTGCGCAAGAGCTACATCGTGGCGCGCGACGCCATCTCCAAAGCCAAGGCCGACGGCAACGTGGAAGAAGCCGCGCGCATCCTGGCGAAAGACTTTCCGGCAGCGGCCAAGGGTTACCTTGACGCCTTGCAGCAACTGCTCGACCTGCAGCGTTCCAGCATTGACCAGATCGCCGCCAGCATCCAGGCGCAATACACGCAAAGCCGCAACCTGCTGATCGCTTTCGGCGCGCTGCTGTTCATCGCCGGCTGGGTGTTCGCCTGGCGCCTGGCGCTGAGCATCATCCGTCCCTTGAAGCAGGCGCTCGGCATCGCCGAAACGGTTGCGTCAGGCGACCTGAGCTCGCGCATCGATGTCAGCCGCAAGGACGAAACCGGTCAGCTGCTGCGTGCGTTGAAAACCATGAACGACAACCTGCAGCGCATCGTCGGGCAGGTGCGCACCGGCACCGACACTATCGCCACCGCTTCGGCCGAGATCGCCAGCGGCAACATGGATCTGTCCACGCGTACCGAACAGCAGGCCGGCTCGCTGGAAGAGACCGCGTCGGCGATGGAAGAACTGACCTCGACCGTCAAGCAGAACGCCGACAACGCGCACCAGGCCAATCAGCTGGCCGTGTCCGCCTCCGAAGTGGCGGTGCAGGGCGGCAGCGTGGTCGGGCAAGTGGTCGACACCATGGGCGCCATCAATGCGTCGTCGAAAAAGATCGTCGACATCATCAGCGTGATCGATGGCATCGCTTTCCAGACCAACATTCTTGCGCTGAATGCGGCAGTGGAAGCGGCGCGCGCCGGCGAGCAAGGCCGCGGATTTGCAGTGGTGGCGTCGGAAGTGCGCAGCCTGGCGCAGCGCTCGGCCTCGGCCGCGAAGGAAATCAAGGAACTGATCAGCGACTCGGTCGACAAGGTCGACTCCGGCAGCAAGCTGGTGGAGCAGGCCGGCGCGACCATGGCGGAAGTGGTCGCCAGCGTCAAGCGCGTGACCGACATCGTCGGCGAAATCAGCTCGGCCAGTCAGGAGCAGAGCGAAGGCATCGAGCAGGTCAATCGCGCGATCGCGCAGATGGATGAGACCACGCAGCAGAACGCGGCGCTGGTGGAAGAGGCCGCAGCGGCTGCGCAATCCATGCAGGATCAGGCGGCGACGCTGACGCAGGTGGTGGGTATCTTCACGCTGGACAGCGCGCATGCGACAGGCAGGAACCTTGCGGCGGCTCAGGTCAAGCCGGCGGTCATGGCGCCCACTGCGGCAACCACGAAAAGCGCGCCCCACAAGCCTGCTCCAGGACTTGGCAAAAGCGCAGTGAAGACAGCCGTGTCCGCGCCAGCAGCAACGCCGAAGCGCCTATCGGCCGCAACGTCGGACGACGACTGGGAACAGTTTTAAGCGCTGAAATTGTCAGGCCGGCGTTTGCAGAAAGGTATTGCACAGCCATGCGCCGGCCTGCCCCAGTCCACGTTCGCGCGACCAGATCACGTGCACGCGGATGCTGCGCGGCCAGCCGTGCACCTTTAACTCCTTCATATCCGACGCGCCGAAACGCTTGACCACCCAGCGCGGCAATTCCGCCCAGCCGAATCCCAGTTCGGTCATCTCCAGCAAGATCAGATAACTCGACGCCGACCAATACAGGCCGGGTTGCTGTTGTCGCGTCGGGTCGCGATGGGTGTAGGTGTTAACGCGCAGCTCGCGCACCTGGCGCAGCATGTCGCCGCTGATGTGCGCGGCCTGCGCCAGCGGATGCGCGGTGCTGACGTACAGGCCGATCTCGGACTGGTCGGCGATGGTCTCGAAGCCGATGTCCGGCGGATACGACGGCTGCGCCGCCACCAGCGCCAGCTGCACGCGACCCGATTGCACCAGGTCGACGGCATCCTCGTCTTCGGCGATCAGGCATTCCAGGCTGAGATCGGGGAAGCGCTGCTCGAGTTGCGCCAGGCTTTTTTCAAAAACGTCGGACTGATAGGTGTCGGACAGCGCAAAACTCAATTGCGCCTCGCGGCCGCCGGCCAGTTGCTGCGCCGCCCGGCTGAGCTTGTCGTTGGCGTCGAGCAGCTGGCGCGCATGCGTGAGCAGGGCGTGACCGTGTTCGGTCAGGGTCGGCTTGCGCGTGCTGCGGTCGAACAGCGTCACGCCGAGATCGATTTCCAGGTTGGCGATGGCTTCGCTGACGCTGGATTGCTGCTTGCCGAGCTTGCGCGCGGCAGCCGAAAACGAGCCGAGGTTGGCGGCTTCGATGAACATCTGCAGGGCGTCAAGAGAGTGCATGCGTGCCTATAAGTATCGGTTATTCCGATGATTAATAACTTCATTCTATCAGCGGGTCCGTCGATAATCGAGGCATTCCCAAGGAGAGAATCCATGAAGCAAGAGAAATCCCTCTATGAACGTTTGCTGCACGCGGTGTTGTTCGAAATCGTTGCGCTGCTGCTGTGCGCGCCGGTGATGTCGTGGTTGCTAGGCGTGTCGTTTGCGCACGCAGGCCTGCTGACGCTGATGATTTCGCTGGTGGCGATGACTTGGAACGTCATTTTCAATACCGTGTTCGATCGTCTCGAACGGCGCTGGAAGGGGCCCGCCGCCGGGCGCAGCTTTGCGGTGCGCATCGCCCACGCCGTCGTGTTCGAAGCCGGCCTGATCCTGGCCGTGGTGCCGATGGCCGCGTGGTGGCTTAATATCGGTCTGATCGAAGCCTTCGTGCTCGACATCGGCCTGGTGTTGTTTTTTCTTCCTTACACGCTGGTATTCAACTGGTGCTACGACAAGATGCGCGCCGGCATGCTCAGGCGTGCAACTTGCTGAATGGCTTGTTAACCGTGTTTACAGCCTGAAGAGCGCGAAATCGCCCGGAACGAGAAGCCGCCTACGGGCGGCTTTTGTATTTCTTGACGCCAATTTCCCCCGCTGATCTCAGGAATGACGCCGCATCCCGGAAGCTATACTTGCGCGCCGCCGTGGGAAATCTCCATGCGTTCCTGCTGCATTCGTTGTCATTCCAACATCGTATAAGAACAGAGACTCTATGAACATTCTTGCCAACCTCAAGATCGGCAAACGCCTGGCGCTGGGCTTCTCCATCATTCTGCTGCTGGCCATCACCATCATCTGCATCGGCATCTGGCGCCTGCAGGGCGTGACCGACGCCACCAAGGCCATGATGCAGCGTCCGCTGGAAAAAGAACGCCTTATCAGCGACTGGTTTCCGATCGTGCAAACCTCCATCACGCGTGTGACCGCCATCGCCAAGAGCACCGACCCGGCGCTGGCGCCGTTCTTCGCAAAAGAAGATGCGGCCTCGTCCAAGATCTCCACCGAGCTGCTCAAGAAGCTGCAACCGATCCTCGAAAGCGAGCAGGAACTGACGCTGTTCAAGAAGATCGAGACGCAGCGTTCGTTGTACGTCGCGGCGCGCGACCAGATGCGCAAGGCCAAGGCCGCCGGCGACCTGGAAGAAGCCAATCGCTTGCTCGAGACCGCCTTCATGCCGCGCGCCAATGACCTCAAGGATGCATTGCAGAATCTGCTGACGATGCAGCGCAAGAGCATCGACGACACCGCCACCGACATCGAGCACATGGCGCAGACCGGCCGCACGCTGCTGATCGTGCTGGGCGTGCTGATCCTGCTGTTCGGCGTGACCAGCGCCTGGTACCTGACCGTCAACATCACGCGTCCGCTGACCGTTGCGGTCGGTGTGGCGCGTTCGATCGCGGACGGCGACCTGACGGCCCATATCGAGGTGCGCAGCAAGGATGAAGTCGGCATGCTGTTGTCGGCGCTGAAAGACATGAACGGCAGCCTGCTGAAAATCGTCGGCGATGTGCGCGGCGGCACCGATGCCATTGCCACCGCATCGAGCCAGATCGCCAGCGGCAACCTCGACCTGTCCTCGCGCACGGAAGAGCAGGCCAGTTCGCTCGAGCAGACTGCGGCAGCAATGGAACAATTGTCGGCGACGGTCAAACAGAATTCCGACAACGCCGTGCAGGCCAACGCGCTGGCGACCTCGGCGTCCGGTGTTGCGGCCGAAGGCGGCGACGTGGTCGGCGCAGTGATTTCAACCATGCGCTCCATCGATGCGTCGTCGAAGAAGATCGTCGACATCATCAGCGTGATCGACGGTATTGCGTTCCAGACCAACATCCTGGCGTTGAACGCCGCAGTGGAAGCGGCGCGTGCCGGCGAGCAGGGCCGGGGATTCGCGGTAGTGGCGTCGGAAGTGCGCAGCCTGGCGCAACGCAGCGCCGCCGCAGCCAAGGAAATCAAGCAGCTGATCGGCGACTCCGTCGAGAAGGTCGGCGCCGGCACCAAGCTGGTGGAGAAGGCCGGCGTGACCATGGATGAAGTGGTCGCCAGCGTCAAGCGCGTGACCGACGTCGTCAGCGAAATCTCCGCCGCCAGCCGCGAGCAGAGCGAAGGCATCGACCAGGTCAAGCATGCCGTGACGCAGATGGACGGCGTCACGCAACAGAATGCCGCGCTGGTCGAAGAAGCTGCCGCTGCCGCACAATCGCTGCAGCAGCAGGCGGCCAACCTGGCGCGCATCGTCAGCGTGTTCAAGCTGGGACATGAACTGAGCACCGCACAGGCACCGCGCGTACGGCGCGAAATCGATATCACGGCCGGCCCTGCACGACTGCGCTGAGGTCGTTGGCGAAGCAAAAAAAAAGCCGCCCGAGGGCGGCTTTTTTTCATGCTGCGGACAACGGCTTGATTACTTGGCGACAGGCTCGCGGAAGTAGATGCGCTTGGGCAGCGCCCACAACAGCAAGGCCGCGCCGACCAGGCATTCCAGCGCCACCACGTACAGACCCAGCGAAGCGCTGCCGGTGATGTCGCGGATCTTGCCGACCATGTACGGCGTGATGATGCCGCCGAGCTGGCCGACCGAGTTGATCAGCGCGATGCCGCCGGCCGCTGCGGCGCCGGTCAGCACGCGCGGAGGCAGGATCCAGAACAGGCCGATGCCGGCGATGATGCCGGTTGCGGCGAACGACAGGCCGACCACCAGCACCAGCGTGTTGCTGCCGAAGTAGGCGCTCACGGCATAGCCGATGGCTCCGGCCAGCGCGCAACCGGCCAAGTGCCAGCGGCGTTCGCCGGTGCGGTCCGAGCTGCGGCCGATCAGGATCATGCCGATGGCGGCGCACAGGTAAGGAATCACCGTGATCAGGCCGATGATGAAGGTGTCGTCGGTGCCGGCGGTCTTGATCAGTTGCGGCATCCAGAACACCAGGCCGTAGATGCCCGAAGCCAGCACCAGGTAGATCAGCGACATGGTGATGGTCGACGGCTGCTTCAACGCGTCGCGGAAGGAGTGCACCGCTTCGCTCTTCGGCTCGGCCGCGAGACGGGCCAGCAGCAGTTTCTTTTCATCGTCCTTGAGCCAGCGCGCGTCTTCGATCTTGTTGTCGATGACGATCCAGCAGATCACGCCGAGCACGATCGACGGAATGCCTTCCAGCAGGAACAGCCATTGCCAGCCGTGCAGCGAGCTCACGCCGTGGGTGAACTTCATGATGCCGCCCGAGATCGGGCCGCCGATCATGCCGCACAGGGCGATGGCTGCCATGAACAGCGAATTGATGCGGCCGCGGCGTTGCGACGGGAACCAGTTGGTGAAGAAGTACAGCGCGCCAGGCACGAAGCCGGCTTCCAGGCTGCCAATCAGGAAGCGCAGGATGTAGAACCCGGTCTCATTGGTGACGAACATCATCGCCGCCGAGGCGATGCCCCAGGTGACCATGATGCGGGCGATCCAGCGCTTCGGGCCGACCTTGTGCAGGATCATGTTGCTCGGGATTTCGAACAGGAAGTAGCCGACGAAGAAGATACTTGCGCCGAGGCCGTAGACGGCGTCGGAGAAACCGAGATCCTGCTGCATCTGCAGCTTGGCGAAACTGATGTTGACGCGGTCGAGATAAGCGAACACGAAGCAGATCACGAGCAGCGGCACGAAGCGCAGCGTGATGCGGCGGTATAGATTGGATTCCTGGATATCCTGCGCGGTGGCGGGATAGGGTACTGCTGCCATAACATCTCTCCTCTGAAGCAATAAAAAGGGCGCAGCATGCCGACCCGGGATGCTTGTGGCATGCCGGGCAAACAGGCTGGATAATAATTTTTATTATTGGCGGATAGCTCGGCGCATGTTCAATGCGCCGCAGCCGGCAAGGCGGACGCTATCCGTTTGATTCCGCTGGATCAGTGCTGAATCAGCGCTGATTCAGTGTCGGATCAATAAGTCGCGCGGCCGCCGGACAGGTCGAAGACCGATGCGGTGGTGAACGAGTTTTCTTCCGACACGAGCCAGCTCACCATGGCGGCGATTTCTTCCACTTTGACGAAACGTCCGCGCGGGATCTTCGACAGCATGTAGTCGATGTGCGCCTGGGTGCATTGTTCCAGGATGCGGGTTTGCGCCGCAGCCGGCGTGATCGCGTTGACGGCGATGTTCTTGGTCGCGGTTTCCTTGCCGAGGCTCTTGGTCAGAGCGATCAGGCCTGCCTTGGCGGCGCTGTAGGCAGACGCGGTCGGGTTGCCTTCCTTGCCGGCGATGGAAGCGATGTTGACGATGCGGCCGTAGTTTTGCGCGATCATGCGTTGCACGACTACCTGGTTGACGTAGAACGCGCCGTTGAGGTCGATGTCGATGACGCGACGCCATTCTTCCGGCGAGTAGTCGGCGACGAGGCCGTTCTGGCCGGCGATGCCGGCGCTGTGCACCAGCACGTCGATCGATTGCGTGACTTTTTCAGTGGCTTCGATGGCGCGTTGCACGGCGGCCTGGTCGGCGATGTTGACGGCGACGGTTTCGACGTTGCCGAGCGACTCGAGCTTGGCGCGCGCTTCCTGCAGCAACTTCTCATCGAGGTCCCACAGGACGACTTTGGCCTTGCCTTGCAGCAGCCGTTCGGCGATGGCGAAACCGATGCCTTGCGCACCGCCGGTGATGATCGCGCTGCGACCCTGGAAATCGTAATGATTCATGTGAACTCCGTTCTCTTTGCTCTTGAGGTGACCTGTTTGGAATCTGCCTTCTGCGGGCAGTCTTCAATCTTTGCCGATGCGGCTCAGTGCGGGCCGTCAATGGATATCGACGGCCCGCATCTGGAAGCGGATCAGATTTATGCGTTGACAGTCTTTTGTTGCTGTTCGCCCAAGCCTTCGATGCTGAGACGCATGGTTTGGCCGGCAGTCAGGTAAACAGCATTCGGCTTGACGCCCATGCCGACGCCTGGAGGCGTACCTGTCGAGATCACGTCGCCAGGTTGCAGGCTCATGAACTTGCTCAGGTAGGAAATGATGAACGGCACGTTGAAGATCATCGTGTTGGTGTTGCCGTTCTGGTAGCGCTTGCCGTCGACTTCCAGCCACAGTTGCAGGTTGTTCGGGTTGGCGATTTCATCGCGTGTCACCAGCCATGGGCCGATCGGACCGAAGGTGTCGCAACCCTTGCCCTTGTCCCAGGTGCCGCCGCGTTCGGTTTGGTATTCGCGCTCGGAGACGTCGTTGACGACGCAATAGCCGGCGATGTGCGACAGCGCATCTTTTTCTTCGATGTACGAAGCGGCCTTGCCGATGACCACGCCCAGCTCGACTTCCCAGTCGGTCTTCTTGGAGCCGCGTGGGATCTTGACGTCGTCGTTAGGGCCGACCACGGCCGATGTCCACTTGTTGAACACGACTGGTTCGGCAGGAATAGGCAGGCCGGATTCAGCAGCGTGGTCGGCGTAGTTCAGGCCGATACAGATGAACTTGCCGATGTTGCCGACGCAGGCGCCGATGCGCGGATTGCCGTCGACCACCGGCAGGCTTTGCAGGTCCAGTGCGCGGATTTTCGCCAGGGTGGCGTCATCCAGAGCGGCGCCGTTGACGTCCTTGATATGCGCCGACAGGTCGCGGATCTTGCCGGACTGATCCAGGATGCCTGGCTTTTCTTGGCCGACAGGGCCGTAACGGAGTAATTTCATTGCTCTTCCTTTGGTGGTTGGTCTGAAGTAAAGCGCCGTCGTGGCGACTGCGGCGCATGGTCCTGCTTGGGAATCGAGATAATACCAATTAATTGGTAAGACCATCAAACAACTTTGCCACCCTTCAGGTGAAAATTTCTAATCGGGCGGCGGGGCAGGGGAGGTCGGTTCGGGTCTAATGATGCGGCGCTGCAGAGGTATCTGCGAGAAATGCCGGATAGGTGCTAATCCTGAGTTTTATTTCTTAAAAAGCATAATTGATCGTAATAATATAAATATGAAGATATTTATGCTTATAAATCACGTTTGTTCCACGCAATACGGCAGCACTATCTGTGCGTGAATCGTTACCATAACGATCAAATTAGATGCAGTGCAACATCAGATGCCCACGGGCATCTTCGCCAGCACATCGCATCCATCCCTGCCTCTTTCACCCGGAACATCCATGTCGCCCAGCACGCCGTCTGCCCCTCTCAAAAAAGCAAAAGCCCTCAGCGGACCCTTCCTCGTTTGTGTGGTGCTGGCGATCTGCATCTGGGGCGGCAACTGGCCGGTGATGAAGTTCGGCAGCCAGTACATCCCGCCGCTGTGGTTCGCCGCCAGCCGTTTTGTTTCCGCCGCTCTGCTCAGTTTTGCGATCGCCGCCGCCATCGGCAAGCTGCGCCTGCCGCGCCGCGAAGAATGGCCGGTGGTGCTGGGCGTGGGTATTTTGCAGATGGGATTGTTTACTGCATTGGTCACCGGCGCCTTGCATTTCGTGATGCCGGGACGCGCATCGCTGATCGCTTACGCCACGTCGATCTGGGTGGTGCCCGGCGCCGCCCTGGTGCTCAAGCAGCGTCTCAGCGGTCAGCAACGATTGGCGACGATGTTCAGTTATCTTGGCATGGCGATTGTGGTGTTGCCGGCGTTGCTGCATGCCGACCTGCACGGCATGATCGGTTATCTGATGCTGGCGGCGGCATCCTTGTCGTGGGCCATCAATATCCTGCAGATCAAGTCGATCAAGGGCGTGCGTCTCGACTTCGACTTGCTGCCCTGGCAGACGCTGGTGGCGGCGCTGCCGCTGACGGTGCTGGCGCTGGCTGTCGAGGGCGCGCCGGCTTTCCTCGCCGAACCGCATGCCTGGTACGTGATCGCCTACACCGGCCCGCTGGCGACGGCGCTGACGTTTCTGATCGTGCTGCAAATGACCCAGCGCCTGTCGCCGGTGACCGTCTCGGTCTGCATGCTGGGCGTGCCGGTGGTGGGCATCACGCTGTCGTCGCTGATCTTTGGCGAGGCCTTGTCGGCGGATCTGCTCATGGGCGTGGCGCTGATTTGCCTGGGCTTGCTGATCCCGGCATTGCCGCGCATGGCATGGCGGCGCAGCGCGGGCGTTCTCTAACAGACGATCATAGCCACGGTTCGCCCGGCTGACGCTGACTGACTTCGTCGGTCCACACCTTGAAGCTGCTCAACGTATTGGGACCGAAGGTGTTGTTGAGCGCCACATCGGCGGCGTCGCGGCCACGGGCAATCAGGACCCTGCCTATGCGCGGCGTATTGTTGCGGGCGTCGAAGGTGTGCCAGCTACCGTCGAGGAACACCTCGAACCAGGCGGCGAAATCCATCGTGCCATGCGGCGGTGGCGTGCCGATGTCGCCCAGGTAACCGGTGCAATAGCGCGCCGGAATATTCATGCAGCGGCAGAACGCGACCGCCAGATGGGCGTAGTCGCGGCAAACGCCGACTCTTTCGTTGAATGCTTCCAGCGCGGTGCGCGTCATGCGGGCGTTTTCGTAGCCGAACACGATGTGGTGATGGACGTAGTCGCAGATTGCCTGCACGCGGCCCCAGCCTGTCGGTGCATGCTCGAACAGTTGCCACGCAATCGGCGACAGGCGATCCGTTTCGCAGTAGCGACTGCCGAGCAAGAACAGCAGCGGCTCTTCGGGCAAGTCCTGCACGGCCAGCTGTCGCGCCTGCGGCGAGAGCACGTCAGGGGCGCCGCTGTCGTTGACGACGGCATCGGCGGAAATGCGCATACGGCCTTGTGGCGCCACGATACGCGTACACCAGTTGCCGAAACTGTCGCGGTAGGCCGTGCGCGGAACCGGGGGATCGAACATCAGGTCATCGCGGCTGACCAGATCGGATACCCGCGTGAAGTGGACGTTCAGGTTGAAAATCATGGGAGTCGGTTGCGGGCAATCGTAGACCATTTCAAAACCGATATGGATTTTCATGACAGGTTCCGGTTTTCAGCCGCGTCAAGCGAGATGCAAGTTGCACGCAGGACAAACGGCTGAGGTTGAGGGGCGTTAAGTTAACAAGACAGTTAACCAGACCGCAGGTAGCGAAACACGTTCATCCAACCTTCAATGCACATACCGTGCCCAGGCTGTCCACCAGCAAACCACGCAATGCCATCCATTGCTCGCCTGCCGCATCAACAATCTGCTGATTGACCTCCAGCTCGATGCCGACATAGGCGGTCGGTGCGAAGCGCCGGCGCAGCCAGGCGGTCAGGCCGTCGCCTTTGCCTGCATAGGGATAGTTGCGGCGCACGCGCAATGATGGTGCAAGTTCAGCCAAGGTCGCCCGCCAGCGGGCGCACAGTTCGACCTCGCCGTGTCGGGCAGGATCGTAGAGCAAGCCGACATCGGCGTTGCGCACCTTGCCGTTCAGCTCTGGCGTGAAGCTGTGCGAAGAAATGTGGATCACGCGCTGCCCGTCGGCTACGGCTTGCGCCACCAGATGCTCGACCTGCTTGCGATAAGGGCGGTAATACTGCGCCAGGATTTCTTCGCGTACCGATGGTGGCAAGCGTCGGGTCGTCTCTGAAAAGAGTTGCGGATGGCCGATAGAGCGATTGAGATCGACCAGCAAACGGCTGACGGTCGAGATCACCAGCGCTCCATCGAAAGCTGTCGCCAGATCCTGCGCCATCAGCAGCGCACCGGCATCGTAGCCGCGATGAGAGTCGAGCAAACTCAACTGATCCAGAAACAGACCGTCATGCGGCGCAGGAATGCGATTGCCGCCGTGCTCGCAGGTGATGATGAAAGAGTGGATCAGAGCCCCTTCGAGACATGGTGTTCAGCTACATGAGGGAACACGGTCCCCGGCCAAGTCTGCCGGAAGGGTGTGAGCTTCGTGCGGCAATGCGCACGAGCTCACCTTAACACGTATGTCGCCAGGGACACTTGTTGGCGGTGTTGAAGCATTTCCCCGCCCCTGAAAAAGAGGCGAGGCCGGCTTCTGTTTCTGTTCCTATTGTTTGGCCGTCTTCCAGCCGCCGCCAAGAACCTTGTAGAGCGTGATGCGATTCTGCAGCTCCGCAAGTTGCACCTGGATGGATTGCTGCTGGATTGCGAACAGCGAGCGTTGCGCGTCCAGGTATTCCAGATAGCTGGAATAGCCGGCTTCATAGCGGCTCCTGGCAAAACCGTAGCGTGCCGATTCCGCCGCCTCCTGGGCCTTTACGGCACGGGCTTCGTCGGCCAGCGTCGCGCGGCCCGCCAACGCATCAGCGACTTCGCGGAAGGCGACCTGCACCGTCTTTTCGTACTGGGCGACGGCGATTCTCTTGTCGGTCTCGGCCACGTTCAGGTTGGCGATATTGCGGCCGCCTTCAAAGATCGGGATGGAGATTTGCGGAAGGAACGACCACGAGCGCGAGCCCGAGTCGAACAATCCGGACAGCTGGCTGCTGGCGGAGCCGAAATTGCCCGTCAGGGAAATGCGCGGGAAAAATGCCGCCCGCGCCGCGCCGATGTTGGCGTTCTGCGAACGCAGTACGGCTTCTTGCTGGAGGATGTCGGGTCGTGCGGTGAGCAGGTCCGAAGGCAGTCCGGCGGGAAGGTCCGGCAGAACCTGCCCGGCCGATGCCGCGTTCGCGGTTCCGATATCCGCTGCAAGCGGTTGGCCGACCAGTACGGTCAAGGCATTTTCATCGAGCGTCTTGCGCCGTTCTTGTTGCGCGCGCGCAGCCTTGGCGGCTTCGAAAAGCGACTCCGCCTGCCGCAGGTCATATTCGGAACTCGCGCCTTCGGCATACAACTGCTTTTGCCGATCATAGGAATCGGCCCGGCTGGCCAGCGTGTTTTCGGTGAGCTGCAAGAGGCGCCGGTCGGCCACCAGCGCTTCGTAGGTGTTGGCCACTTCGGCGATCAGGCTGATCTGCGCGCTGCGTTGCGCCTGCTCTGTCGCGAAGTAGTGTTGCAGCGCCGCTTCGCTCAGGTTCCTGACGCGGCCGAACAGATCGATTTCAAACGCGGCCAGGCCGACGCCGGCGAAATAGCTGCTGTTGACGCCGGCTCTGCCGGTCGGATTGACGTCCGCCGGCAGGCGCTGGCGTGCGCCGTTGCCGTTCAATGCCAGGTTGGGAACCTGGTCGGCGGACTGGATGTTGTACATGGCGCGGGCGCGTTCAATGTTGAGCGTGGCCACGCGCAGGTCGCGGTTGTTGTCGAGTGCGGCGGCGATCACCGACTTCAATTGCGCATCCTGGAAGAAATCGGTCCAGGCGATTGATGCCGCCTGCAGGGCGTCGGGCTGCACGTCAGCAGCATCCGTTTTTTGCCAATGCGCCGCGACCGGCAGCGGCGGTTGTTCGTACGACGGCGCCAGCGAGCACGCCGCCAGCAACGCGCTGATCAGAGAAATGCCGGCCATTGTCTTCAAGGACTGGAAATTGGTTTTCATCATGCTTGCCTCAAATAGGGGAGTGGCTGATGCCGGCTGGATGGGCGGATGCGGCCGGGCGTTTCACCTTGAACCAGATGGCGTACAAGGCCGGCAGGAACAGCAGCGTGAGGACCGTGCCGACGCCGACGCCGCCGATCAGGACATAGGCCAGGGGACCCCAGAACGAGGAATGCGTCAGTGGAATGAAGGCCAGCATGGCGGCCACTGCCGTGAGGATGACCGGACGTGCGCGACGCACGGTCGACTCGATCACCGCTTCATACGGCGTCATGCCGGACGCCAGGTCGCTGCGGATCTGGTCCACCAGAATCAGCGTGTTGCGGATCAGGATGCCGGCCAGGCCGATCAGGCCGAGGATGGCGTTGAATCCGAACGGCTGGTGGAAGATCAGCAATGTTGGCACGGCACCGACCAGCCCCAGCGGCGCGGTGGCGAAGACCATCCACATGGTGGCAAAGGAGCGGACCTGGAACATGATCACGGCCAGCATCAGGATGATCATCAGCGGGAACATCGCGGCCAATGCGACGTCGGCCTTGGCGCTTTCTTCCACCGAACCGCCGGTATCGATGTGATAGCCGGCCGGCAATGCAGCCTTGATCGCATCTAGTTTTGGCAGGATGGCGTGCGTGACGTCGGGCGGTTGCACGCCGTCGCGCACGTCGCCCTGCACGGCGATATAGAGCTCGCGGTTATAGCGTTTCAATACGGCGTCTTCGACGTTCGACGACAGCTTACTGACCTGCGACAGCGGAATCGCAACGCCGTCCTGGGTCGTCAGCGTCAGGTTGCCGATTTCCGCCAGGCTGGTGCGGTCGCGTTTCACACCCCGCACCATCACGTCGACAATGCGCAGGCCGTCCCTGACCTGCGTGGTCGAGGCGCCGTTGAGGATCGATTGCAGTTGCAGGGCGGCATCGCGCGGATTGAGACCGACCTGGCGCAGGCGTTCCTGATCCAGTTCCAGACGCAAGGTCTGCGTCCGGTCGCCCCAGTCCAGATGCACGTCGCGGGTGTCGGGATTGCTCTGCACCACGTCCCTGACCTTGAAGGCGATGTCGCGCACGGTATTGAGGTCCGGTCCGACGACGCGGAACAGGACCGGGAACGGCACCGGCGGGCCGAACACGAACTGGCTCACCCGTACGCGGGCATTGGCGAACTTGCCGTCGGCGATCATCTTGCTGAACCTGGCTTTGAGGGCGTCGCGGTCCTTGGCGTTGTCGGTCAACACGATCAGTTGTGCGAAAGCCGGATTGGGCAGCTCGGGATTGACCGAGAGGAAGAAGCGCGGGGCGCCCTGGCCGATGTAGCTCGAGACGATTTTTGCTTCAGGTTCCTTGTGCAGCGCTTCTTCTATCTTCCTGACGGTGGCATCGGTGGCGCTGAACGCGCTGCCGGGCGGCAGGTTGACTTCGATGGTCAGCTCCGGCCGTTCCGAATTGGGGAAGAACTGCTTCTGCACGAAGCCCATGCCGAAAATGGCGGCGGCAAACACGCCGATGGTGACCGCGGCGGTGATCCATTTCTTGTCGACGCACCAGCGCACCAATGCGCGGAAGCGCTGATAGTTTTTGGTGGCGTAGATGGCATCCTGTCCGCCGGCATGCACCGGAATATTCGGCAGCATCTTGACGCCCAGGTACGGAATGAAGAGGACCGCGACAAACCACGACGTGATCAGCGAAAACGCCACGACCCAGAAGATGTTGCCGGCATATTCACCGGCCGTGGACCTGGCGAAGCCGACCGGCAGAAAACCGATGATGGTCACCAGCGTGCCGGACGCCATTGGCGCGGCGGTGGCGCCCCAGGCGTAGGTTGCGGCGGAAATCCGGTCCATGCCTTCTTCCATTTTCACGACCATCATCTCGATCGCGATGATGGCGTCATCGACCAGCAAGCCCAGTGAAAGGATGAGTGCGCCCAGCGTGATGCGGTCGAAGTCGCGACCGGTCGCCAGCATGATGATGAACACCGCCGACAGCGTGAGCGGTACCGCCGCCGCGACGACGACGCCGACCCGGAAGCCCAGCGTCACCAGGCTGACGATGATGACCACGGCCAGCGCCATGACGAACTTGATCATGAATTCATCGATCGCCGCTTCAATGGCCAGCGCCTGGTCTGACACCTTGGTCAGCGACATGCCCAGCGGCAGCGAAGCCTGAATCAGGTCACGTTCTTTTGTCAGGGATTTGCCCAGCGTCAGTCCGTTGAAGCCCTTCTTCATGACCACAGCCAGCATCAGCGACGGTTCATCCTGGATGCGTACCAGGAAAGACTTGGGGTCTTCATAGCCGCGCTTGACGTCGGCAATGTCGCCCAGTTTGAAGCTGCGGCCACCGGCGACGACGGGAATCGCCTTGACCGCCTCGATGTTGTTGATTGCACCGTCCACGCGAAGGTACACGCGCGGGCCGGCGGTTTCGACAAAGCCGGATGGCGTCATGTCGTTCTGGCGATTGAGCGCGTCGAAGATGGCTTGCGCCTTGACGCCCAGCGTGGCGAGACGTTGATTGGAAATGTCGACGTAGATTTTTTGTTGTTGCTCGCCGAGGATATTGACCTTCTGGACGCCGTCCACGTGCAGCAATTGCTGGCGCAGGATTTCGGCTTCCGTCACCAACTGGCGGTGCGGCAGGCCTGGTGCGTTGAGTGAAAACAGCGTGAAATAGACATCCGAGTATTCATCATTGATGACCGGGCCAATGGCGCCGCGCGGCATGTTGATGACCTCGTCGCCCAGTTTCTTGCGGGCCTGGTAAAACTGTTCCGGCACCAGCGCGGGCAGCGTCGAATCCTTGAGGAACAGTTTCATCGTGATCAGACCTGGCCGTGCGGCGGTTTCCACGCGATCGTAGGACTCCAGTTCCTGCAGGCGCTTTTCCAGGCGGTCGCCGACTTGCTGCTGCATTTCCTTGGCGGTGGCACCTGGCCACAGCGCGGTCACGGTCATGATCTTGACGGTGAAGCTGGGGTCTTCCGCACGCCCCAGCTTGATGAAGGCGAAGGCGCCGGCAACGGCGATCGCGATGATCAGGAACAGCGTGACCGCGCGTTCCCTTACGCCGAAAGCGGAAAGATTGAAGCCGCTCATGACGCACCACCCGTACGTGTAGCCGGCAGCGTCGACACCTTGTCGCCGGCCTTCAGCAGATGTGTACCATAGGCGACGATCACATCGCCCGACTTCAAGCCTGCACCGATGGCGGCGAATTCTTCACCGAGGCGGACTACCGTCACGGGGACCAGTTTGACGACCTGGGTTTGTTTTTCGATCAGCCAGACGCTCGCGCCATGACCCTTGTCGATCAGTGCGCCGATCGGAACTTCGGTCTGCTCGCTTGCCGAGGCGTCACCGGTAAGCCGGATGGTGACTGTCGAACCCAGCGGCGCCTGTTCTCCTTTGCCGGACAGGACATAGCGCGCCTGGTAAGTGCGGGTGAGGGGATCGGCCATGGCCGAGAGCTCTCTCAGCTTTGCCGGGAATTTTTGAGTGTCGTCGGTGTAGAGTGCAGCGCTGGCCTGGCGGCGCGCCTGGCCGAGGCCGTTCTCGGGGATGCTGACGACCGCTTCGCGCGGACCTTTCTGCGCCAGTCGCACGATCGTCTGCCCTGCGCTGATCACTTGTCCGGCATCGGCCAGGACGTCCATGACGACGCCTTCGGCATCGGCGCGCAGGACGGAGTAGTCGGATTGATTTTCAACCTGGCCGGCGCGGGCCCGTTCGGCATCGAGTTGCGCCTTGGTGGAATCCGCGAGCGCCTTGCTTTGCTCATACGCCTGCCTGGAAACGGCGCCGGAGCTGAGCAGCTTGCGCAGGCGCACTTCATCCGCCTGGGCTTGCACGTCGCGTGCTTCGGCCGCGATCACGGCGGAACGCGCTGCATGTTGCGCCAGGGTGTAGTCGGTGCTGTCGAGCTTGAACAAGGCCTGGCCGCGCTTGACCAATTCGCCGGGATCGACCAGGCGTTCCACGATCTTGCCCGGCACCCGGAACCCCAGATTGCTCTCGGTGCGTGCATGCACGACGCCGGTGTAGCTGGCGGAATCATGTTCCACGTTTTGCACGGTAAAGGAGGCAACTTTGGGCGTTGTCGCCGGAGGCGGCGCTGGTTTGCTGCAGGCGGCAAGTGTTGCGATCAATGCGCCTGACAGCGCCATGCCCAGATATTTATTGTTGATTCCCATGAAACCCCTCGCTGATTAATCAATTAAATGTGCATATGCACTTTATGGTGTTAAAAAATAGCGAGGACAGTGCCTCGCCATGAACCTGATGCCTTTTAACTGGATTTTAATGCGGTGATTCAGCGCGGTAATTCAGCGCTTTGTCCTCAGCGTTGAGTTACCGCGAGCAACTCCTGCCGCAGTAATTTGGCGCGATCCTTGCCGACCAGTTCTTCATACTCTTTCTGAGCCGCACGCCAATGCGGGAGGGCATCGAGGAATTTCCTCGAACCTGCTTTGGAAAGCGACAGGCTGATTTTCCTCGATCCGGCCTCCGACTGTTGCACAACGTATCCATCGCGGCTCAAGGGCTGGATGGCACGGACCAGGCTGGTGCGATCCATCACGACCATTTCCGACAATTCCGTCATCGTGATCTCGGGGCGCTCATAAATCACCGCCAGGATCGTTACTTGCGAACTGGTGACATTGACCGTGGCGAGATGACGCTCATACAGCTGCGTAATGAACCGCGCAGCCTGTTTGGTTGCGAACAAATTGCAGTCCGTCAGTGAAGGAGTAGTGTCCATGTGCAGACCTTATCATGTGCATATGCACTAGTCAAATTGTTTCGCATGTTGAACTCGGGCAAGAGCGGCGTCGGGGCATTTGAGGCGGGAAGGGCGGATCCGGCCTGCAGCGTCGTTTCCCACGCCGCAGGCACGCTCATTTCTTCAACTGCGAAGCGCAAAAGTCACGCGGTCCGATCCCGAACTGATTGCGGAACGATCTGCTGAAATGCGAGGCGTCGTTGAAACCCCAGCGCAGCGCGATATCGTAGACGCGCAGGTCCGGGCTGTTCCGGTTCAGCATGTCCGCGCGGCAGCGATCCAGACGGCAGCGCAGGACATAGCGCATCAGCGACGTGCCTTCCTCCTCGAACAGCTGGTTCACGTAGCGCGGCGACAAGCCGGCGCCTTGAGCGACCATGTTGCTGTCGAGTTCGCAGTTTCCCAGCTGGCTGTCGATGAAACTCTTGACCCGCGCCAGCGAAAAAGGGCGGCTGCGCGACAGGCTCAGATTGACCGGCGCCACCGACGCCAGCGCCAGCGACAACAGGTCCAGCGCCTGTTCCGACAGGCCGGTGCGCTGTTGATCGTTGAGTTGCGCGGAGTGGCCGGCCAGCGAACGAAAGAAACCCGAGGCGATGGCGCCGGCGCCGTCGCCCCCCGGGATCGTCAGCGCGGTGGAGCGGTCCAGACCGGTGACGCGTTTGCCGAGTTCATGGCGCGGAATCTGAATGATCAGCTTCTTGAAGTCTTCCGGGAAGATCAGGTTGTGCGGCAGTGTCGCATCGTAGATCGAGATGTCGCCGGGCCGCAGACGCGCTTCGCGGCCGTCCTGTTCCAGGAATTCGCAACCGGCCAGCAGGATGACCGCGAAGTAGCAATCCTCGCTCTCGGTTTTGGCTTGCCGGGCCACGCGCGACACCGACTGCGCCTTGGCGACCACGTTCGTGACGCGCAACGGGCCATATTGATGCGTCAGCATTTCTCCGGAAAAATCACGGCCCAGGCGTGACGAGATCTGTACTTCGGCAAAACGCCTGCACACCATTTCCCGCCAATACTCCACCCGTTCATGCGGCAGCAAGCCGTCTGTGGACAGCGCGACGGCGCCGCCGAGCGATGCGGCGGAAACAGTTTCCGGATGCAGCTTTGGGTTCATCTTTACCGGGCCTCCCCCGTGTCGCCTTGTTGTCCCTCTGAGTGTCTCGCCTGATGTCCGGAGACTGATGCCGTCCATCAATACGCATGCGCCGCAAATCCTTGCCGCATCTGACATGCAGACAATACTCCCGGCTTTGCGCAACTGTAAAGCGCGCCATCTCCGTTTCAGTCAAGTCCACTGCCGTCCTGAGCAAGACGCATGCCGGGCTTGTCCACATACTGCGCTTCGACGGCTGCTTCACCGGCCGTGCAAGCGCAGTTGCGGCATGCGTCATGTCTCAGCTGCATCTTTCATCGTGGATTTATTGTTGGAGAAACGCATGTCCTCATCAAGCAAGCACCCCGTCACACTGAAAGTGGCGGCAGTGCAGGCCGCTCCCGCATTTCTCGACCTGCAGGGCGGCATCGACAAATCGGTGCAACTGATCGATGAAGCCGCCGCCGCCGGCGTGCAGCTGATCGCCTTTCCCGAAACCTGGTTGCCCGGCTATCCGTTCTGGACCTGGATAGGAACGCCGGCCTGGGCCATCATGCGCGGCTTCGTCAGCAGCTACGTCGACAACTCGCTGCGTTACGACAGTGCCGAAGCTGAACAACTGCGTGCCGCCGCCCGGCGCAACCGCATGTACGTCGTCATGGGCCTGTCCGAGCGCAGCGGCAGCACGCTGTATATCGGGCAATGGATCATCGGCCCGGATGGCAAGGATGTGGCGCGCCGCCGCAAGCTCAAGCCGACCCATGTCGAGCGCACCGTGTTCGGCGAGGGCGACGGCAGCGATCTGGCGGTGCACGATCTTGACATCGGCCGTCTGGGCGCACTGTGTTGCTGGGAGCATCTGCAACCTTTGTCCAAGTACGCCATGTATGCGCAGAACGAGCAGATCCACGTCGCCGCCTGGCCCAGCTTCTCGATCTACGATCCGTTCGCGCATGCGCTCGGTGCCGAGGTCAACAATGCCGCCAGCCGCATCTACGCGGTGGAGGGTTCCTGTTTCGTGATCGCGCCGTGCGCCACGGTGTCGCCGGAGATGATCTCGCTGCTGTGCGATACCGACGACAAACACCAGCTGCTGCATGCCGGCGGCGGCCATGCCGTGATCTATGGACCGGATGGCGCGCCCTTGTGCGACAAGCTGCCGCCGGACCAGGAAGGCCTGCTGATTGCCGAGCTCGATTTCAGCGCCATCAACGTCGCCAAGTCGGTGGCCGACCCGGCCGGCCATTACGCCCGTCCGGATGTCACGCGCCTGCTGCTCAACAAGCGCAAGGCGGCGCCGGTCGAATATTTCTCTCTGCCGCTGGACCAGCAGGAGCGCATCGACGATGAGGCCGCCCCGCCAGTATCTCCACCCGTGACGGTTCAGTAACAAACCGCCAGCAACCGATATTTCCTTCCGATCCGAACAGGAGCACTTCATGGAATCAGCAATCGCCCCACACCTGCAATGCCCGCGCACCCGAACCCGGCGTATCGAAGACGGCTACGCGCCGCCATATCCCTGCTGGACGTCGCGCGCCGATGGCGCCGTCACCCAAGTGGTAATGGGCTATTTCGGCGTGCAATCCAAGGGCAGGGAACAGCACGGCAAGGCCTGCCGTGCGCTCGCGCAGATCGTCGCCGGCTTTGCCGTGACGGACGGCCCCGGCCATCACGATCTGACGCACTACGTCGACGCCGAGGGCTACGACAACATGATTGCCATCGCCTACTGGAGCGAGCCCGCCGCCTATCTGCGCTGGCGCGACAGCCTGGCGGTGTCGTCGTGGTGGAACGACCAACAGCGGCTGCAGGACGGCATCGGCTATTTCCGCGAAATACTGACGCCGCGCATCGAACATTTTGAAACCATGTTCAACACGCCCAATCACCTTGAAGGCGTCGGCGTCGTCATGGGAGGATTGAGCGGCGAGTTCCAGGAGCACGGCTATTGGGGCTCGATGCGCGACCGCATTCCGCTGGCGCAGACCGATGCATTGGTGGCAGAAGGGCAGGTGCAGGTGACGAGCGGTACGCCCGGCTTCGGTAAGCGCGTCAAGCTCGCCGGCCACGACAACGTCGCGATCATTCGCTCCGGGCAGGAATGGACCGACACCGACGGCCTCGAACGCCAGCTGTATCTCGACGAGATGGAGCCGGTGCTGGCCGCGGGCATGAAGTTTCTGCGCGACGAAGGCCGCAGCATCGGTTGCTACAGCAACCGCTACATGACGCACGTCGACGCGCAGGGAAAACCGCTGGAAAAGAGTTTCGGCGTCAGCTACTGGCGCTCGCTGGCCGACATGGAGCGCTGGTCGGAGTCGCATCCCACCCACGTGGAGATCTTCGCCACCTTCATGCGCATGGTGCAGGCGCTGCAGTTCCAGCTCAAGCTCGCGGTCTACCACGAAGTGTCGATCCTCAAGCCGCAGGAGCAGGACTACGAATACCTCAATTGCCATGCACGCACCGGCCTGATGAATGCCGTCGCCGACTGATTCATCGGTATCGCATCTGTAGTTTCACCGTCATGTCCTTACTACTATTCAGGGAGAGAACCATGTTTACAAAAAATTCGGGTAGCAAGAAAGATCAGATGTATTCATCGTACCAGGACCATCCGCCGCAATGTACAGGCAATGGCACCGGCATCTGGCGCGCGGTGCTCGCCGCCAGCCTGCTCTATGCGCTGTCGCTGTCACAATCTGCCTCTGCGCTGGAGGTAACCGCCGGCGACTATGAAGCCTACCCCGCCGGCGCCAACATCGCGATGCTGTACTACCAGTATGCCGAACGCGAGGATTCCTACGTGCATGGCAACAAGGTATCCGGCAACTTCGGGCTGACGTCCAACGTGGCGCTGGCGCGTTACATTCACGTCGTCAAACTTTCCGAGAGCGCCGTGCTCGACCCGCAGTTCATCCTGCCGTTCGGCACGCTGCGCACCAACGGCGATGCCTCCGTGCTCGGCAACGCCAGCGGCACCGGCGACCTGATCCTGGGCGCGCCGGTCAAGTTCATCCTCGACCAGACCACGCGCGACGTCATCAGCATAGGCCCCTATCTGTATCTGCCGACCGGCAACTACGACAGCAACAAGCTGTTGAACCTCGGGGAGAACCGTTGGAAGGCCTTGTTCCAGCTGGCCTACATCCGCCATTTCAACGCCGACTGGGCGCTCGACCTGGTGGGCGACGTGACGATCAACGGCAACAACACCGACTTCACACCGGCGCACGCCACCATGAAGCAGGCGCCGCGCTATGAGGCGCAGGCGCATTTGCGCTACAACCTGTCGGCCGCCACCGCCTTGTCGGTCGGCTTCGGCAGCGTGCGCGGCGGCGAGACCGAGGTCAACGGCGTCAAGCAGGGCGACAAGCTCAACACGCAATATGCCCGCCTGACCGTCACCAGCTTCATCAATCCGAGCACGCAGGTGCAGTTCCAGTACGGCCAGGATGTCGCCGTCGACAACGGCCTGAAGGAGCGCAACCGCATCAACTTCCGTATCGCCAAGCTGTTCTGATCGCTCCGTTCTGCAGGAAAGAAAAACGTCCGGCCGGGTGCCGGACGTTTGCGCATGGGCGGGCCGCGCAGGCGGAGTCTACGTGAGGAAAATCATCTCATCCCGACATCTGTTCGTCGCCGAGGACGGAAAAAGGGGCCGGGGCGTCGGCACAATGCCGGTAGCAGACGACCTTGTCGCGTCCGCCATTTTTTGCCTGGTACAAGGCGTTGTCCGCATTGGCCAGGAGCAGGTCGCTGTTATCCGCTTGTCCTGCCTCGGTGGAGGCCAGCCCGCCGGAAAATGTATAAGAGAGATCGGGTGCGATTTCCGCCAGGCATTCCGTATGCAGCATGCCGATGATCCTGTTGAGCACGAACATCGCATCAGCAAGTTTGGTCTCGGGAAAGATCACGACAAACTCTTCGCCGCCCAGGCGTCCGACGATGTCCTGGGCGCGCAGATGCGTGCGCAGAAACGTTGAGAAGTGCCGCAGCACGGCATCGCCGACGGGGTGTCCGTACTTGTCGTTGACGCGCTTGAAATGATCGATGTCGAGGATGCCGATGCAGAGCGCATGTTTGTAGCGCGCGGCGCGCAGCAGCTCTTCGTGGAACCGGCTCAATACGTGGCGCCGATTGGGGAGGTCGGTGAGCTCGTCGGTTTGCGCGATGTGCTTGATGGTGGCGATGGCTTCCTTCAGATCCCGTTCGGTCTTCTTTTGCAGAGTGATATCCGCGCAATGCAGGACCAGGTGTCCGGACGAATAGATTTGTTCGCTCACCAGCAGCCAGCGGCCGTCGATCAGGTCGGTCTCGAAACGGCGGAATGGTTTGGAGCGGGAGACACTGTGTACGTAATTCAACCACGCCTCCAGCGAATCCCATTCAATATTGACGCCGCCGCGGTGCACGTACATCCACGTCAGCCAGTCATCGGAATGCCAGCCCACCATGGCCTCGGCTTCCAGCCCGAAGGTCCTGACGAAGGCCTGGTTGTGGAAGACAAAGTTGCCGTCCGGATCGAAGATGGCGATGGCGTTTTCGGTGAACTGGATATGGTGCTCCATCACCTCCGGCAACGTCAGCGGCCGCGATTGACTCCCCGTCATGACTGCCTCCCCCGGTAGACTGCATCGGGACCAGCGTAGTCGTTGTCAGGCGGTCATGTCAATTGCCGATTTGGCGGTTGTTGGAATGCTTGTTGAAACGCTTGTTGAAACGCTTGTTGAAACGCTTGTTGAAACGCTTGTTGAAACTCCTGATGCCGGCATCGGGGTTTCAGTAAAGATCGGTCCTGACGCTGCGGGAATAATGCTCATCCACCAGCCTGGCCTGTTCTTCGCCTGCGCCGGTGAACGAGGCTTTCATGGCGCCGACGCTGGGCAGCGCCGCGCGGTCGAGGCGCGATTCGTCTGCCCACAGCCGTGCGCGGTTGATTGCCTTGCCGCAATGGAAGAGCACTTCATCGATCAGGATGACGATGGCGGTCTTGGGTATTTTCCCGGATTCGCCCAGGGTGGCGAGCAAATCGGGATCGGTGCAGACGGTGGCGTTGCCGTTGACGCGCATGAAGATATCGAGGCCCGGGAAGATGAACAGCAGCGCGGCGCGTGGGTCTTCCTGCAGGTTGCGCAGCGATTCGATGCGATTGTTGCCGGGCCAGTCGGCGAAGGCGAGCGTCTTTGAATCGAGGACGTGAACGAAGCCCGGTTCGCCGCCGCGCGGCGAGGCGTCCAGTCCCTGCTGTCGCCCCGTGGCCAGGCAAAAGAATGTTGCCGCCTCGATATAGGCGACATGGAACGGCACCAGATGTGGCAGCACTGACTTCCGGATCATTTCGGAAGGCGGTGAATAGAGACTGTCGAGATCGGGCATGGGGAACTCCGTCGTGAGAATGTTTCAGTCCAGACCGGTCTTGCCTGGCGCCCAATAGGCTTTGGTCAGGATGCGCGCGCCGGGGACGCCGGTGGATTTCAGGCCGCGATGCAACCGCTGTATCGACTGCGCCTTGCCGGTCAGCAGGAAGGTCGAACCGGTGGAGGCAAGCGCCGCGAGCTGTTCAACGATGGCCTGCAGATGCGCGTCGCCCGCTACCCTCTGCGACAGGTGGAGGCCGCCGATTCCGAGGTGCGCCGCCACGGCGCGGACGCTGTCCATATCATCGGTTTCCAGGAAACTTTGCACAGCTGTTTCCTGATGCCGGTGTTGCAGCGCACAGGCGAGTCCGATGGAGGTTTCATCCCCAAAGATGACCACCGGCCCCGTGAGCGCACGCGTATCGAGTGAAGAGCGCGGCCCGAACACATCGCATTCATCGTTTTTCCTGGCCTCGCGCAGCCAGTCGCTGCCCGGTCCTGCCCCATGCGCATAGCCGAGCAGGCGCGTGCGGCCGGTCGCGGCATGCCATTCGACAGGAGTGAAGGTGCGCGCGACAAAGGCGGATCCCATCGCTATCTGCACTTTCTGGCCGGGTTGCCATGCCACTCCTCTGAATGCAGGACTCTCCAGCGTGAGCAAATGAAATTGTCCGGCCAGATTCTCCGTCGCGACGATGACGGCGCGTTTCATGAACAGGCGCAGCAGGGCTTTGCTGAAACCGCCAGTCTGGCGTGGCGTCGTAGTGGTCGTTGCGTGCGAAGAGGCGGTCATGGAGGGCGGGGTGAGTGACTTTGGATTGGCATTGCGGTGGCATTGCCTGTTCAGGTCAGCATATCGGTGGTGCCGATGGGCAGCAATGCTAAACTTTGCCAATATATTTCGTATTCTTGCCAATCAAACGTTACGGGGGCTCTCGCCATGCCGATCCTGACAGAACTCCCCCGGCCCGAATTGCCGCCGCCGACCACCTGGATCGATCCCGACGATATTCCTCGTCCGATCACCACGTTCGGCATCGCCATGGAGACGACCGGGCGGCTGGAGCTGGACTTTCATCGGCACCGGAAGGGACAGATCCTGCTGTGCCTGCGCGGCGTGCTGACATGCGAAGCGGCGGGCGGACTCTGGCTGGTGCCGCCGCACAGCGCCATCTGGATTCCCTGCGACATGCTGCACGCGATCAAGGCCGAGGGGACAATCGAGGGTTATAACGCTTTCCTTGATCCGGCCATTCCTTCACAGCTGCCTTCGACTTGCTGCACATTTACCGCGACGGCCTTGCTGCGCGAGTTGCTGATCCGCTCGGCCGGTTTTCCGGCGCTGTATCCCGAAGGCGGCACGGAATCGCATCTGGTGACGCTGTTGTTCGACGAAATCAACGCCGCGTCGATCAGCACGCTGCATTTGCCGATGCCGGTCGATGAACGGCTGCGCGGGATAGTCGGGATGATGCTGGCGACGCCGTCCGAACGCGGGACGATAGAGACGTGGGCCAAATGGGCCGGCCTGAGCGAGCGTACGTTGTCGCGTCTGGTCGCGCAGCAGACCGGCATGAGTTTCGGCCGCTGGCGCCAGCAGTTCACCATCGTGCTGGCGGTGCAATGGCTGGCGAAGGGCGCTTCCATTCAACAGGTCGCCGCTGATCTCGGCTACGAAAGCGCCAGCAGCTTCGTGACGATGTTCCGCAAGGCGGTCGGGGTGTCGCCGGGACGCTATATGACTGAGATGGCGCAGCCTGCGCAATCCTCGCGGCCGACCGTCGGGGGTGCCGGCGGCGGATAGACGCGGGCGTTCTTGCCGGAAAGCAAACAAGGGGTAAATTGCCGTAGTTTCAAATTTATTTACAATTATATTGCGCGCTAATTAATTGTTCGCTATAGTTAATCCCGTCGTCCCCGCCGTGCCTCTTGAAGCGCGTTTTTAATACTTTATTACTTAGCGCGCTAACTAATTTATCTGACTTTTATCTGACTTCAACCAAAAAGGACTCATCATGAAACTGACCACTATCGCCAACGCCGTTCTCGCTTCCACACTCTTGTCGGCCGCTGCATTCAGCGTGCAAGCCGCGCCTTTGGCCGCCGACGCCACTACCGTCGTGCTGGTGCATGGCGCCTTCGCCGACGGCTCCAGCTGGGACAAAGTCATTCCGTTGCTGCAAGCCAAGGGCCTGAAAGTCGTCGCCGTACAAAATCCGCTCAGCTCGCTGGCCGATGATGTCGCCGCCACGCAGCGCGTGGTCGATGCCCAGACCGGCAAGGTCGTGCTGGTCGGCCATTCCTGGGGCGGCACCGTGATCACGCAAGCCGGCACCAGTGACAAGATCAAGGCGCTGGTCTACGTCGCCGCGTTCGCGCCGTCGGAAGGCGAAGCCACCGCCACGCTGGGCAAGGATTACGCCGTGCCGGCCGGCATCGCTACATTGCAACAGGATGCGGGCGGCTATCTGTGGCTGCCGGCTGACTCGGTCGCCAAGAACTTTGCGCAAGACGTATCGCCTGCCACGGCCGCACTGATCGCCGCAACCCAGGGGCCGATCGCCGCCAAGGCGTTCGGCGACAAGACCACCGTCGCCGCCTGGCGCAACAAGCCGAACTACTACATCGTGTCGTCGCAAGACCGCATGATCTCGCCGGAACTGGAACAGGCTTTTGCGAAGAAGATCAACGCCACCACAACCACGCTGGCGACCAGCCACGTGCCGATGGTGTCGCAGCCTGAGAAGGTCGCGGAAGTGATTTTTGCCGCCGCCCAACGTTAAACAGCGTCAATCGACAACACCCGCGCTGCAGCCGCGGCCGCCAGGGCGATTTGCCTTGGCGGCCGCGAGCCGTTAGGCTAGGGGATTCCGATTTTTCGCAGCTTCTTCGCCATGGCCAAATTCAACCCGCCCACGCTCGACCAGCACCTGTGTTTTTCGCTCTACAGCACTTCGCTGAAGATGACGCAACTCTACAAGCCGTTGCTGGCGCCGCTGAACCTCACGTATCCGCAATACCTGGTGATGGTGGTGCTGTGGCAGGAGCAGGGGATCGGTGTGAAGGATGTCGCGGAGCGCCTGCAGCAGGATTCGGGATCGGTCACGCCGTTGATCAAGCGCCTTGAAGCCGAAGGCCTCATTAGCCGCGCCCGCGACGCGCGCGATGAGCGCAACGTCCTGCTGAGCCTGACCCCCGCCGGCGAAGCCATGCGCGAAGCCGGTCTGCGCGTCAGTGAAGCGATTGCTCACGGCTGTTCGGTCACCAGCGCGGAATACCAACGCATGATGGCCGATCTGGCCAAACTCAATAAAACGCTGAGCTAAAAAAGCAGCATCAGCAATCCCATCATTCCATTACAACCGACGAAAAAAAGCCCGCCAAAAAAGGCGGGCTGATAAAGCGTCGGATCTGCAGCAATTTCCCGATCAGAAGTCCACTTGCGCCGACAGTACGAAAGTGCGGCCGGATGACGTGCCGACATAACCGTTCTGCATCACCCAGTAGTTCTTGTCGAACACGTTCTCGATGTTGGCGCGGTAGGTGATAACCTGGCCGGCCGCCTTGGTGATGTAGCGCGCGCCGATGTCCGTACGCGTCCAGCTCGGCACCTTCAGGTTGCTGGTGTTGCTGTACAGAGTGGCGCCGGTTCGGGTGACGCGGGTATTCAACGCCAGTCCGGTCAGCCATGGCGTATCCCAATCCAGGCCCAGGTTGAAGTTGTTCTTCGGCACGGCGCCCAATTCCCGGCCGTCGCTGGTGCCGCCGGCGGTGTGCGATTGCTCGGTGTCGAAGAAGGTGCCGCTGGCGTTGAATCGCAGACCCCGGACCAGTTCGCCGTAGCCCGCCAGTTCAAGGCCGCGGATGCGCGCACGGCCATCCTGGGTGGCATATTGCAAGCCGTTGATCAGTTGGGTGGAGTTGTTCCGTTGCTCGATCTGGAACACTGCCGCAGTGGTGGTGATGCGGCCCCAGTCCATCTTGGCGCCGGTCTCATATTGCTTGGACTTGGATGGCGGGAATGCCTGGCCCTGGTTGACATTCGGCGGCTGGACAATGCTGCCCGCCGTCAATGCCGCCGTGTAGTTGGCGTACAGGGACAGATTCTCGACCGGCTTGACGACCACGGCCACCACCGGCGAAATTGCCGTCTTGTTCGAGGTCTGCGTCGCGTCGGTCAGGCTATGCGTGTAAACCTGCTGATGGCGCAGGCCGGCAATGAAAATCAGACGGTCATTGAGCAACGACATGGTATCGGTCAGCGCCAGACTGGTCAGGCGCTGTTGGCTGCGTGGTGTTGGATCTCCACGTACGCCCGTCATTGCCGGCAAGGGCACCGGGTTGTACAGGTTGGACGCGACTGCCGCGCTCGCTGCAGGATAGAAATAGTCGGTCTGCTGATTGAGCATGTTGGCGCCCGCGATCACCGTGTGCTTGATGCCGGCGGTGTTGAAGCGCACGCGCATGCCGACGTCGGCCGAGGTGGATGTCACCTTCTGGTCGTAGTAGCCGTTGGTCACGCTGGTGGCGCCCTGCACGGAAGTGATCGTGGCGCGCGGGAAATTCTGTGCCGATTGTGCGACGTGGTAACCGACTGCGCCATACGCCGTCAGGTTGCTGTCGATGTCGTATTCCAGACGCGTGGCGACGGCCTTGTCGTCACTCGACATCGTGTTGCCTGGATACAGGTTGGTTTCGCCCGACGGCGCCTTCGGCACTGCAGTGAGGGCGGCGCCCAGGCTGAACTGTGGACGGAAGTTGCGGGTGTCCTCATGCTGGGTGTAGGCATCCAGGCTCCAGCGTACGCGGCCGCCGTTGTAGTCGAGACCGACCGAACCCATGCTTTGCTGCTGGTTGCTGCCCGACAGGCCGGTGTTGCCGTCGGCGTACAGCGCATTGACGCGGATGCCCCATTCCTGGTTCTCGCCGAAACGACGACCGATGTCGCCCTTCAGGCCGAACTGCGAATTGGACAGGTAGGTCGCGGTCACGCTGGAAATCGGATCTTCGTGCGCGCGCTTGGAGACCAGGTTGACCGCGCCGCCGATGCCGCCGGCCGGACCCATGCCGTACATCAGGGTGCCCGGACCTTTGAGCACTTCGATGCGCTCGACCATGGCGATCGGCATGCGGGTCAGCGGCACCATGCCGTACAGGCCGTTGAATGCGACGTCGTTGGCCGACATCGTGAAGCCGCGGATCTGGTAGCTGTCGCCGAAGCCGCCGTTGCCGTTGGTGTTGCGCACCGAGGAGTCATTGGCGATCACGTCGCCGATCGCGCGCGCCTGTACGTCTTCAATACCCTGGGAAGTGTAGTTGGTGGTGCTGAACGGTGTGTCCATCACGCTGGCCGTACCGAGCACGCCCAGGCTGCCGCCGCGTGCGACCAGGCCGCCGGCGTAGGGCGCGGTGGGATCGGCGCTTTCGGTGATGGTGACGGTGGGCAGCACGGCATTGTTGTTGCTGCCGACTGTCGCAGTGCTCAATACGTAGCCGCCGTCGGCGTTCTTCACCGCTTGCAAGCCGGAGCCTGCCAGCAGGATGGTGAAGCCTTCGGCCACGGTGTAACGGCCGGACAGGCCGGGAGTCTGGCGGTCATGCGTGATGGCCGGGTCGAACGACAGCAGCACGCCGGCACGTCGGGCGAAGTTGTTCAGGACGCGGTCCAGCGGACCGGCCGGGATGTCATAGGCCAGGCGCTGGCCATCGACGACCTGCGCTTGCAGGCCGGCCATCGGCATGGCGAAGGCAGCCAGTACGGCGAGCCGGGCCAGGGTCGGGCGGGAAGGGAAACGGGTCAGGTTTTTCATGGCGTGATTACGGTGATTGGCAAAGGTGCTATCAGGTAAACCGAACGAGCCACGAAAACCTGCAGAACAAATTGAAATTTTTTACAGCCCTGCTTCTAACCTTGTGCGCCGGCGCGTGGGCGCAGCGTAATCCAGTAAGGAGTAAAGGTATCGACCTGTACCGGAAGGGTCCGTGCGATCGCGGCCAGGATGCGCACAGGTTGGTCGAGCGGGAATACGCCCGAGATGGTCAGGCCGGCGATGGCTGGGTCGCAGCGTAGCTTGCCGGGTATGCTGCGGTCCAGTTCCGCCACCAGTTCGCCCAGCGGCATGCGGTCGGCCACGATGACGCCGTCGGTCCAGGCTACTGCTTCTTCATTGGCCGGCGACAGGCTGCCGATCAATCCCCGCTGATCAAACAGGGCCTGGCGTCCGGCATCGATGCGGATGGGGCGGGATGCTGCCGCCGCTTGGAATTCCACTGCGCCTTCAAACACCGCGACCTGCATGCCGGCTTCGCTGTCGCGCATCTGGAAGCGGGTGCCCAGCGCGCGTGCCTGGCCCAGCCGGGTGTGCACGACAAAGGGACGATAGGTGCGGTTGCTTTCTTTCGCCGTGGTGATCAGTACTTCACCGCGATGCAGGCGCACCAGGCGGGACTGTTCATCGTAGATGGCGTCGATGGCGGTGGCGGTGTTGAGTTCGACGGCCGTACCGTCGGCCAGCGTTACGCGCCGGCGTTCACCGGCTTTGGTCGCATAGCCGGCCATCAGGGTCCGCCACGGCATGATTTCATTGCCGCCGGCGGCCAGCAGGCCGACACCGACGGCGACGCAGAGGGTTTTGACGGCGAAGCGGCGGTTATGGCGATGGCGGTTGCTGGCGTCGCCGATGCTGCCGTGAGCCAGCGCGCTGGGCAGGCTGGAGACGCGTTCGCTGAGCGATTGCAACCGCTGCCAGGCGAGTTCGTGGCGCGCTTCTGCGGCGCGCCAGCGGCGGCAGGCTTCGCGCTCCTGTTCGGTGGCGGCGCCGGATTGCAGTTTCACCATCCAGTCGATGGCGATCATCACGATATCGCCGGGCGGCGCGGCGGAGTCGGCAGCCATGTCAGTCGCCATACTGCACGTTATAGCAAGCCGTGAAGGCGCGTTTCATGTATTGCTGCACCGAGCTCAGGGAGACATCCAGGCGCACGGCGATCTCGGCATAGCTCAGGCCGTCCAGCTGCGACAGCAGGAAGGCGTTGCGTACCTTGGCCGGTAACGCGGCCAGCATGGCGTCGACCTGATTGAGGGTTTCCAGCACGGTCAGCCGCGCTTCGGGTGAGGGCACGTGCTCGGGCGGCAATTGCGCCAGCATTTCGAGGAAGGCGGCTTCCAGCGCGCAACGGCGGAAGTGATCGATCACCAGGCCGCGGGCGATGGTGGCCAGCAGGGCGCGCGCTTCGTCCAGGTAGAAGTCGCGGCGCGACACCATGATCCGCAGGAAGGTGTCCTGTGCCAGGTCGGCCGCCAATTCCGGGTTGCCGGTACGACGGCGCAGCCAGCCAAGCAGCCAGTGGTGATGGCCGGTATAAAGGCCTGTCATGTCTTGGTGATGGGGATGGACGGCGGTGGTCATGACGACAAAAAATAATGAGAATGGTTCTCATTGTAATCTGCAAATGACTTTTGCGCCAAGATGGGCGCCGCCGCAGTTGTTTTTCAGAACAAGCCGGCGCTGCGATTTTTGCGCCGCGCCGCCGGCAAAACACCCCTGCGGTGCGGCATTTATTTCAGATCAGAAACGGTACTTCACGGTCGCGCTCACCGCGCGCTCGGCGCCCTGATAACACTCGCCGTGATAGCAGATGCTGTAGTAGTTCTTGTTGAGCAGGTTGGCGGCGTTCAGGCGCAGCAGCCAGGGACCGTATTCGTAGCGCATCATCGCGTTGAACAGCGAGTAGCCGCCTTGCACCGAAGTATTAGCCTCGTCGTTCTGGCGCGGGCCGACGTAGTTCACGCCGCCGCCGAAACCGAAACCGCCGCCGGCGTCATAGTCCAGCCACAGCGAAGCGGTACGGTCGGCCATGGTGGCCGGGACTTTGCCGACTTCGGTGGCGTCTGCGCTTTCCAGCACCTTCATGTTGAGCTTGGTGTACGACGCGATCAGGTTGAGCCGGCGGCCGATCTCGGTCTTGGCTTCCAATTCAAGGCCCCGGGTGCGCTGCTTGCCGATTTGCCGCGCGTCGCCGGTCAGGTTGTCGTAGGTCACGACATTGGTCTTGGTCAGGTCGAAGATGGCGGCAGCGAACATGGTGCGCGAATTCTCCGGCAGGAACTTGACGCCGAGTTCACTCTGTTTGCCGCGGCTGGGTTTGAACGGATTGTTGTTGATGTCGACGCCGCTCGACGGCAGGAAGGATTCACTGTAACTGGCATACGGCGCCCAGCCGTTGCCGAGCAGGTAGCTGAGGCCGACGCGACCGCTGAACACGCTGTCGTTCTGCACTTTGTGCGTGGAGTTGAGCGCGTCGTCGGTCACGCTGCGGACCTGGTCCTGGCGACCTCCCAGCGTCAGCACCCAGCGGTCCAGCAGCTTGATCTGGTCTTGCGCATAGACGCCGAGCTGGCTGACGGTCTGCGCATAATTGGCCAGCGGCGTCTGCGGTGTGGGGATGCTCAAGCCGTACACCGGATTGAGCAGGTCGAGGTCGGGCGCGGCGCCGCGGAAGCGGTTGGCATCGCCGCGATTTTCATTCCAGTCGACGCCGAACAACAGCGTCTGCGTGACGATGTCGCCTTGCAATTTTCCATGCAGTTGCGTATCCAGCGAGGTCTGGCGCAAGCGGTCATCCCACGTCCGGGCGATGCGCGAATAGGTGTGTCGGTCCGGCTGTAGTTCGTCGACCCACACCACGTTGCGCTTGAGCGTGGTGTCGCTGTAGCGGAAGTTCTGGCGCAACTTCCATTGATCGTTGAAGGCATGTTCGAGCTGGTAGCCCAGCGCGGTCTGTTCGTGGCGGAACTTGCTGAAAGAGTAGTCGCCCATCTTGACGTTGGTGAGTTTGCCGTCGCCGCCGATGGCGTAGTAGGGATCTTCGCCGGAATCGTTCTTGAGGAATTCCGTCAGCACGGTCAGCGACGTCGCCGCGCTCGGCTGCCAACGCAGCGATGGCGACAGCGCGTAGCGCGTGCGGTTGATGCGCCTGCCGTCGGAATAGCGGTCCTGGTCATTGCTGTCGAGGGCGACGCCGACCAGGCGGTAACTCAGGTCGCTGTTCTCGCCGAACCGGTCGCGCAGATCGACGCCCAACTGCTTGCGGTCGAAGCTGCCGTACTGGACTTCCACTTCGCGGATGCGCTCGCCGGTCGGCGTCTTGCTGATGCGATTGACCACGCCGCCGACGTCGCCCTGGCCGAACATCACGGAGGCCGGACCGCGCAGCACTTCCACGCGCTCCAGGCCGTAGGTTTCGGTCATCGCATAGACCGGAATGAAGGGCGTCTGCGGCAAGCCGTCGCGGAAGTTGCCGGAGTAGGCATTGAAGCCGCGCAGGTTGATGTATTCCCAGCCGCGGTTGTCCGCACCGTACACATTGACGCTGACGCCGGGCGTCTGCGCGACGACATCCATCATGTCCTGCACGCCGCGTGCTTCCATTTCCGTGCGGCCGATGACGGAGATCGATTGCGGGATTTCGGAGAGCGGCGTATCGGTCTTGGTGGCCGTCGCGCTGCGGCGCGCGACATAACCGGGGACGGGGCCGTCGGCGCTTTCCAGCCCGGCGTTGACGGTCAGCGTCGGCAGCACGCTGCTGGTTTTCCCGGCCACGCCGATGGCGATGGCGGAGCCGCCGGCAGTGGTGCTGGCCGCAAGACCGCTGCCGGCCAGCGCCTTGTCCAGCGCTTCACCCAGGGTCATGGCGCCTTGCACCGCAGGCGCGGTCTTGCCTGCGACCAGCGAGGCGTCGACCGAAATGGCTACGCCGGCCTGGCGCGCCAGCGCGTTGATGCTTTGTCCCAGCGGCTGCGCCGGCACCGAGAATTGCTTCTCGACCGACAAGGCGGCCGATGAACTCAGGCTTTGCGCCTGCGCCGGCTGCATGCCGCCCATGACGGCGAGGGCGCCGGCGCAGGCCAGTATGATGGCGCTGATGCGGATGGAATGGATTCCCTTGGAATTCGTCTTGCGCATTTCTGTGTCCCTTTTGTGAAGTTGTCACAGTGAAGACGAACGGCGGCGCAAAGACCGGACAATTATTTTTTGACGTGCAATCGGCGAAGGAATCAGCGTGGCACGATCATCGCCGCGCCGTCGGTATTGCGGCTGATGCGCACCGGGAGAATCCGCGGCAGCACGCTCAGGAAGGCGTTTGGATCGCGCAGCTGGAAGCTGCCGGTGAGCCGCAGCTCGCGCAGGCGCGCATCGTCGGCCAGCGTCAGCGGCTGGTAGAGGTAGTCGTTCCAGCGGCTGACGGCATCGCTCAGGCTGGCGCCGTCGAACACCAGCCAGCCGTCTTTCCAAGCGCCGACGCTGGCGACCGGGATGCTGCGGCGTGCGCCGATGCCGTTCCGGTCGGCGAGCACGGCGTCGCCGGCGCGCAATTCCATGTCCGGCGGTCGGCGTTCGGATTCCGGCGCGAGCGTGTTGCCGCGGCTGGCCCAGACGGCGACGTGGCCTTCCGCCACTTCGACCGACATGCCGTTGTCGCGCACCGCCACGGTGAACACGGTGCCGCGTACCTGTACCTGACCCCAGCTGGTGCTGACCGTGAAGGGACGCGAGGCGTCGGGGCTGACCTGCAGGCGAATTTCGCCTTGCGTCAGACTGACTTCGCGACGGTTGCGGAAGTACGTCACCTGCGCCCTTGTGCGTGCGCCGAGATCGAGCTGGCTGCCGTCGCCCATGCGACGGGCCAGCGTTTGCGCGCGGTCGGTGCTCAGGGCCGCCTGTTCGGTCGGTTGCAGCCACCACCAGCGTCCGCCGGCGCCGGTCAGTGCGGCGACGCCGACCGCGCCCAGCGCCGACAGCAGCGCACGCCGCCCGGCGTTCGGACGTCCGGCCTGCGGTTGCGGCACGCGGTCTTTCAGGCCGTGCAGATCGGAGGCGGCCCAGGCGTCCAGCGCCAACTGATAAGTGGCTTCATGTTCCTCGCTTTGTTCGCGCCACAGCGCCAATTCTTCCCGCGCCGATTGCGCGGTGGCCGCACTGCCGCCGTATTGACGGGCGATCAGCAGCAGGGCGTGTTCGAAGGATTTGCGTGGCGACATGGCGGCGAAGGGAATGATGAGGGATCAGGTGGAAGCTTCGGCGTGCATCCGGGCCAGATCCATGCAGTCGATCACGCCGCGCACGATGTGCTTTTCGACGGCGGCTTCGGAGCAAGCCAATTGCGTGGCCGCCTCGGCATGCGTGAAACCATACAACCGCACCAGCACGAAGGCGTCGCGCCGTTTGCGCGGCATCACGTCCAGACGCGCCAGCAGGCGGTCGAGCTGGCGGCGCGAGCTGAGATGACGTTCCGGCGACGGCGCTTCATCGGGGACGATCAGCGCCAGTGTTTCCAGCATCTGCGTTTCGGCGATCTTGCGGCGGGCGGCGTCGGTGACGATGTTCTTGCCGACGCGGTAGAGCAGGGCGCGCGGTTCGTGGATGGTGGATGCCGCTTCCATGGCCAGCACGCGCGCATAGCATTCATGGACGATGTCGGCCGCCGCGTCGCGATCACGCAGCGAGCGGGAGAAAAAACCGACCAGTTCATTGTAGTAGCGCAAGACCACCATAGCCGATATACGACTCCGACAAAGTGCATCACCGGTATCACCCGGACGAAAAGCATGAATTAGTAATGAAAACCATTCTCATTAAATTATACGCGATATCTTTACCCGGAAGCCATCCTGGAATCGTGAGGAATGTCGTGCGACGAGCAGAGCGCGGGGCGTTGCGGAGGAAGCGATACGGCCGGACGGGCGTCCGGCCGTGGAGAGAAATTACCAGCCGTATTTCACGGTCAGATAAACACTGCGGCCGTCGCCGTAGTAGCAGCCGGTGGCCGAGAGGCAAGCCGCGACATAGGTCTTGTTGAGGAGGTTGGCGGCATTGATCGATGCACGCAAGCCCTTGAGTTGCGGGTTGTTCTTGCCGAAGTCGAAGCGGATCGCCGCATCGAACAGCGTCACGCCGGGCATGTGGTACACGTTGGCGTTATCGCCGTAGTTCTCGCCGATGTGGCGCGCGCCGACACCCATGCCGAGACCGGCCAGTGCTTCGCTTTGCACCGAGTAGTCGAGCCAGGCGCTGGCCTGGTTGCGCGGCACGAACGCCAGGCGATTGCCGGTGGTGTTGACGGTGCCGCTGGCGTTGGCCTTGGTGATCTTGCTGTCGGTGTAGCCGTAGGAGGCGATCAGATCGAGACCCTTCTGCAGCTTGACCTTGCCTTCCAGTTCGATGCCGCGCATGCGCACTTCGCCGGTCTGGACGCTGAAGTTGGTGTTGACCGGATCGGGCGTGCTGACGTTTTGCTGGGTCAGTTGATAGGCCGACAGCGTGATCATGGTGTTGGAACCGTCAGGCTGGTATTTGACGCCGGCTTCGTACTGCTTGCCCTTGGTCGGCTGGAACGGTTGCAGCGTGCGGCTGGTGCCGACCGCCGGCTGGAACGATGTCGAGTAGCTGGCATAAGGCGTGATGCCGTTGTCGAAGCTGTACAGCAAACCGAGGCGGCCGGTGAAGGCGCCGTCGCTTTGCTTGACGCGCGTGTTGGCCGCACTCGTTACCGTACGCGTGGTGGTGTCGGCCCAGTCGTAGCGGCCGCCGGTCACCAGCGTCCAGCGATCGAGCTTGATCTGGTCTTGCAGATAGGCGCCGAGTTGATCGCGATTTTGTTCGATGTGCGTCGCCACCGGCGGAATCGCGCCGCTATACGGGACGTACACCGGCGCATAGAGGTTGAGTGCTGTCGGCAACGGGCTCAGCGAGGATTCGTCGTAGACCGAACGCTCGGAAGAATAGTCCACGCCGGCCAGCACGGTCTGCTTGACCGCGCCAGTAGTGAAGATGCCCTGGACCTGGTTGTCGACGGTGAACAGTTTCGATTTTTCCGGGAAGGCCCATGCATAGCGGCCCATGCTGGCCGGGTTGCACGCGGTCGTCAGGCAGAACAGCTGCACGCGCTTGGTGTCGGACATGGTTTCGCCGTAGCGCAGGTTCTGTCGCACGGTCCAGGTGTCGTTCAGGCGATGCTCGAACTCATAGCCGAGAAAATATTGCTCGTTGCTGTAGTGGTCGAAGTTCGGGTCGCCGGCAAACGTCTCCAGCGGCAGCGCCTTGAAGACGCTGGTGTAGAGCGTGCCGTTGGCCGGCAGCACCGGCGCGCCGCCGCCGCCTTGGGAACTGATCTTCTGGTACTGCGCCATCAGCGTCAGGTGCGTGTCGCTATTCGGACGCCAGGTCAGGGACGGCGCAATGTAGGTCTTCTCTTCGTTGACGTAGTTGTAGGCGGTGTCGCTACGGCGCGTCAGGCCGACCAGCCGATAGCTGAGTTCGCCGGTTTCATCGAGCTTGCCGCCTAGGTCCAGCGCCAGTTGCTTGCGGTTGTGGCTGCCGTATTGCAGTTCGATTTCATGCACGGCGTCGGTGGTCGGACGCTTGCTCACCATGTTGACCAGTCCACCCGGCGTGCCCTGGCCGTACAGCAGCGAGCTCGGCCCCTTGAGGACTTCAATGCGTTCCAGGCCGAACGGTTCGATGCGCGGTTGCGAATAGCCGCGCGAGCCGAAGGGCAGGCGCAGGCCGTCGAGGTAACGTCCCGGCACGAAGCCGCGCACGGTCAGCCAGTCGTAGCGCAGGTCGGTGTTGCCGTACTGCGTGACCACGCCGGGCGTATAGCGCAGGCTTTCGGCGATGCTCTCGACGCCTTGCGCATCGAGTTGCTCGCGCGTGATGACGGAAATGGTTTGCGGGGTTTCCTTCAGCGAGGTGTCGGTCTTGGTGCCGGTGCGGCTGCGCGTGGCAACGTAGCCGGCGACGGGACCCAGCGGATTCTCGCGTTCCGCGGCGGCGTTGACGCTGACGGCAGGCAAGCTCTGCGGCGCGGCGTTGGCGCCCGGCGTTGCGGTGGCTCCCGGTTGCAACACGTAAGTGTTGGCGGAGCTTTCGACGGCGCGTAGACCGGCGTTGCCGAGTAGTGCGGCAAAGCCTTCCGCCACGGTGTAGTTGCCGTTGAGTGCATTGCTGCGGCGGCCTTCGACCAGGCGCGCATCCATTTGCATGGTGACGCCGGCGCTGCTGGCAAAACGGCTCAGGGCGTCGCCCAGCGGGCCGGCGGAGATGTCGAAATGACGACGTGTGGTGTTGGCGCTGGCGGCCGTGGCGTTGGTCTCGGCGGCAATCGCGTGCTGCAACGGCGCGGCCAGCGCCAGGCTCAGCACGGCGCCGCGCACGGCGTAATGCATCGCCTTGGGCGCACTGCGCAGAATGGAAGCAGCCGCGGGTGCGGCCGAAGAAGGTTGCTGACGTGCTTGCTGCATGGTGAATGTCCCTGGTCGGATGATCGGATGGCGCTTCTTATCTCGATGACACGCGGAGGACGTAAAAGGGGACAAAGAAAATGAAAATATTTTTGAAAACTTCGGCGCTACGGTGAACGCCGCCTCAGGATGCCGTCGGCGAGGGAATCACCGTGACCCAATAACGTGAGCGATACAACACTGCGACCGGCAACGTGTCGGGCAGCGCGTTGAGGATGCCGTCGATGTTGTCCAGCTGGAAGGCGCCCGAAATGCGCAGGTCGGCAGTCTGCGGATCACAGCGCAGCAGGCCGCGGCGATAGCGGCCGAGTTGCGCGACGAAATCGTCCAGCCGCATGGCGTTGACGATCAGTTTGCCATCGACCCAGGCTGCAGCGTAGCGGTCGGCAGGTTGGGGTGCGCCGATCTCGCTGCCGTTGAAGCTGACCTGCTGGCCGGCTTCGACCACGCGCGTACGGCCTGCGTCGATGGCGGGACGGATTTCGACGGCATGTTCGAGCACCGTGACGCGTGTAGCCGGCGCCATGGTCGGATGGGTGTCGGCGGCCGACACGATAAAGCGCGTGCCGAGGGCGCGGATGTTGCCTTGCGCAGTGCGGACTACGAAGGGCCGGCTGCTTCCCTGTGCCGTGGCAGGATCTCGCGCGGTGCGGATCATGATTTCGCCGGCATGCAGCACCAGCAGCCGCTGCTGAGCATCGAAGCGCACGTCGACCGCGGTGGCGGTATTGAGAATCAGCTCACTGCCATCGGCCAGCGCCACAGTGCGGCGTTCGCCCGCGCCGGTGCGCAGGTCGGCGCTCCATTGCTCCCACGGCAGGGTGCGGTAAGTGGCGTAGCCGACCGGGGCCGACATCAGCAGCAACAGCGTCTTGAGCACCGCGCGGCGCTCCACACGGCTGCCGCGGTTGAGGCTTTGCAGCGCGATGCCGCCGGGCAGTCCGCCGAGCTTGCTGCTGACTTGTTCGGCGCGCTGCCAGGCGCGTTCGTGTTCGGGATGGGCGGCGCGCCAGCGTGCGCAGGCGTCGAGGTCGGCGGCGCTGACGGGGGTGTCATGCAGCTTGACCAGCCATTGTGCGGCTTGCCTGGCGATGGCACGTTCGAAGGATGGAGTCTCCGGCGACGACGTGCGTCCGGTCATGCGTTTGGCCAACGTCAGTTCCCCAGCATGATGCATTCTTCGAAGGCCAGCGCCATGTAGCGTTTGACGGTACGTACGCTGACGTCGAGCTGATCGGCGATCTCCTGGTAGGACAAGCCTTCCAGCTGGGACAGGAGGAAGGCGCTGCGGGCCTTGGCGGGCAACGCGTCCAACATGGCATCGACTTCGTTGAGGGTTTCCAGCAGCAGCAGGCGTTCTTCGGGCGACGGCGCCAGTGCTTGCGGCATTTGTTCCAGCGCCTGCAGATAGGCTTGCTCCAGAGACAGCCGGCGGTAGTGATTGAACAGCACGCGCGTGGCGACCGTCACCAGATAGGCGCGCGGTTCGCGCAACCTCAGTTCCGGCGTTTGCTCGCGCTGATGGGAGACCAGGATGCGCACGAAGGTATCCTGCGCCAGATCGGCCGCTTCCGCGTTGCCGGACACGTGGCCCAGCTTGCGTCGCAGCCAGCCCAGCAGCCAGCCGTGATGGCTGTACAGCGTCTGCACCTGCAGCAGTGACGAGTCGGTAGCCGCCATCTGTTTTCCCCTTGCCCTGTGTTGCTTTAATTAAATAAGAATTATTCTCATTATATATTAGACGCAGACACGAGGGCAATGCGGGTAGGAGGGAGTGGAGTTTGGGCTACAATGCCCGAGTCCCGCAGCCCGTTCAGGCCGCGACTCTTCCCCCGATGACATGTCCGCTTTGCGCCGTACTTTCTCCGCACTCCTTATTTCCGTTTTGTCCGCCTGCAGCCTGATGCCGACCAGGCCCGCCGAAGCGCCGTCTCCGGTGGCGGTGGTTGCCCCGGTCGCCAAGCCGCCGCAAAAACCGAAGATCGCTCTCGCCCTGGGCGGTGGCGCCGCGCGCGGTTTTGCGCACGTGGGTGTGATCAAGGCGCTGGAGTCGCAAGGCATCGTGCCCGACATCGTGGTCGGCACCAGCGCCGGCAGCCTGGTCGGCGCGCTTTACGCTGCCGGCAACAACGGTTTTGCCTTGCAGAAGCTGGCGCTGGACATGGACGAGGCGACCATTTCAGACTGGTCGGTGCCATTCTTCGCCAAGGTCAGCGGCGTGCTCAAGGGCGAGGGCGTGCAGTCCTACGTCAACCGCTCGGTAAACAACCTGCCGATCGAAAAATTCAAGATTCCGTTCGGCGCCGTGGCGACCGATCTCAAGACCGGGCAGGCGATCCTGTTCCGGCGCGGCAATGCCGGCATCGCGGTGCGCGCCTCGTCGGCGGTGCCGGGGGTGTTCCAGTCGGTTAAGATCGGCGACCACTACTACGTGGACGGCGGCCTGGTGGCGCCGGTGCCGGTCCATTTCGCGCGCGAGATGGGGGCAGACTTTGTCATTGCGGTGAATATCTCGGCCCAGCCTGAAGCGCAGGCCTCGGCCAGCTCGGTCGACGTCATGCTGCAAACGTTCGCGATCATGGGGCAGAGCATCAACAACTACGAGCTCAAGGATGCCGACGTCGTGATTCAGCCGGGGTTGGGCGCGATGAAGGGCAGCGACTTCGCCGGACGCAATCTGGCGATCCTGGCCGGTGAGCAGGCGACCATGAAGGCGATGGCGGATCTGAAGGCGAAGCTGAAACTCAAGGGCGGGAACTGATCTGGGTTGCCAGGCGAAAAATCGCGAGGGGGCCGGAAGCGATCCGTGCGCCGGCTCATTAATATAAGAAGGTGATGAAGGGATTGCGGGACTGATGTTCCGCAGGAAACTTATTGCGTGTCTTCAGCAGTCGCCGAAATGCGGCGCGCACCATTAAAGCGCTTTTTCCAGTAAGCCACATCCATGTCTTCGATGCGCACCTGGCCGCCGGCGGAAGGCGAGTGGATGAATTTGCCGTCGCCAAGGTAGATGCCGACATGCGAGAAGCCGCGACGCAGCGTATTGTAGAACACCAGGTCGCCCGGACGCAGGTCGACGACTTTTTCACCGACGCGGCTGATCTCCGCCGACGTACGCGGCAAATCGGTGCCGAGCGCTTCCTTGAATACGTAACGCACCAGGCCGCTGCAATCCAGGCCGGTCTCCGGCGATGTGCCGCCGTAACGATAGTTGATGCCGAGCATGCTCAATGCCTGGACAGCGAGTTCGGAAGCGCGGTTGGTGATGTCGTGCAGTTTGGCGAGAGCGATGTTTGCTTTGCCGGGAGGAAGAGAGTCTTGCTGAAGAGGTGTTTCGATACTCCACGCGGTGCTGCAGAACCAGAATCCGGCCGCCAGCACGCATGATTTTGCGAGGTGTCGTCGGAGTCGGCTGGTTTTTGCGGCGTTGCGTGTTGTCATCAGGACATTTCCCTATCGGTATGACTGCTGGAATGTAAACAATTTAGCCAGTAATGTCAAAAGCTTATTTCACGTTTTCCTACAAAAATTGCAATAAAGTCAATGCCTTACGCTGTAGGAGGATGTCCCTCAATGAGGAGGACATCGCTGGGCTTTTGCATATTTTGTGCCAGCGCGCCAATCTCGAATTACAATCAGCATTCTTTTTTACTTGAGCCATTTGGGAGCATCATGCAAACGAAACCGTATCTGACCCTCGACGATCTGAAGAAAATTGCCGCCGGCGCCGAAGCCGAAGCAAAAGCCAATAACTGGGCGGTCGTCATTGCCATCGTCGACGATGGCGGTCACTTGCTGTGGTTGCAACGCCTGGACGGCGCGGCGCCTGCTTCGTCGCACATCGCTCCGGCCAAGGCCAAGACCGCCGCGCTGGGTCGCCGCGAAACCAAGATTTACGAAGACATGATCAACAATGGCCGTTTCTCCTTCCTGTGTGCGCCTGAACTGGACGGCCTGCTGGAAGGCGGCGTGCCTATCGTGGTCGACGGTCAATGTGTCGGCGCGGTCGGCGTGTCGGGCGTGAAGTCATCGGAAGACGTGCAGATCGGCAAGGCAGGCATCGCTGCACTGGGTCTGTAATCTTCCTGATTGGCGTGTGATCGATTCGCTAATTAGTTGATTTTTAGCCGGTTTTTGACTCCCGGCAAGCTCTTGAAATGCGCTTTCCGGCAATCTTAGGATTTGCTGGGGGGCGCATTTTGCGCTATAATCGAGCGGTTTAGCTAATTTAAATTCCGCCGTAGCGCATACCGAATCCTCCATCTCGTCCCAGCACGCCAACCAAGCTCCTCCTTGCATCAAAACGGGGAATTTGCGCCGGTCGTCGGTTGGGTAACTGAGTGCAGAATCTCTGCAGCACGATCTGGTCAGGCCAGCGGCGGTAACAATCTCAGGAGTTACCCTTGCTGCCTCTTCTTTCTGGCCCTACCGTTCCGGCCATCCTCGCGCTAGCAGACGGGTCCGTTTTTCTTGGTGTTTCCATCGGCGCTGCCGGCAACACGACAGGTGAGGTGGTTTTCAACACTGCCATGACCGGCTACCAGGAAATTCTGACCGATCCCAGCTACAGCCAACAGATCGTCACACTGACTTACCCGCATATCGGCAATACCGGCGTTAATCCCGAAGACATTGAAGCCTCCCAGATTCACGCTGCCGGCCTGATCATCAAGGATCTGCCGCGCCTGACTTCCAATTTTCGCACCAAGCAGACACTGACCGAATACCTGCAAGCCAGCAACATTGTGGCCATTGCCGATATCGACACGCGCAAGCTGACCCGCATCCTGCGTGAAAAGGGCGCGCAAGGCGGCGCCATCGTCGCCGGCGACACGAACATTGAAGCGGCAACCGCCAAGGCGCTGGAACTGGCGCGCGGTTTCCCGGGACTGGCCGGCATGGACCTGGCCAAGGTCGTGTCGACCAAACAAGCCTACAACTGGACCGAGACCGAGTGGAAACTGGGGCGCGGCTACGGTCAGCAGATCACGCCGAAATTCCACGTGGTCGCGTTCGACTACGGCGTCAAGTACAACATCCTGCGCATGCTCGCCGAGCGCGGCTGCAAGGTGACCGTGCTGCCGGCGCAGGCGTCCGCCGCCGAAGCGCTGGCCCTGAATCCGGACGGCATCTTCCTGTCCAACGGCCCCGGCGATCCGGAGCCATGCGACTACGCGATTGCTGCGTCCAAGGAACTGATCGAGCGCGGCATCCCGACCTTCGGCATCTGCCTCGGCCACCAGATCATGGCGCTGGCTTCCGGCGCCAAGACGCTGAAGATGAAGTTCGGCCACCACGGCGCCAACCATCCGGTCCAGGACCTGGACACCAAGCAAGTGCTGATCACTTCGCAAAACCACGGTTTTGCCGTGGATGCCGCGACCTTGCCGGCCAACTGCCGCGTCACGCACGTGTCGCTGTTCGACGGCTCGCTGCAAGGTTTTGCCCGTACCGATAAGCCTGCGTTCTGCTTCCAGGGCCACCCCGAAGCATCGCCCGGGCCGCATGACATCGCCCCCCTGTTCGATAAATTTGTGGCGATGATGGAGAAAAAGAAACATGCCTAAGCGTAACGACATTAAAAGCATCCTGATCATCGGCGCTGGTCCGATCATCATCGGTCAGGCCTGCGAATTCGACTATTCCGGTGCGCAAGCCTGTAAGGCGCTGCGTGAAGAGGGCTACAAAGTCATCCTGGTCAACAGCAATCCTGCGACCATCATGACCGACCCTGAAATGGCCGACGTCACCTACATCGAGCCGATTACCTGGCAAGTGGTGGAGCGCATCATCGCCAAGGAAAAGCCGGACGCGATCCTGCCAACCATGGGCGGCCAGACTGCGCTGAACTGCGCACTCGACCTGCACCGCAACGGTGTGCTCGAAAAATACGGTTGCGAACTGATCGGCGCTTCTCCGGAAGCCATCGACAAGGCCGAAGACCGCTCCAAGTTCAAGGACGCCATGACCAAGATCGGTCTGGGTTCCGCGCGTTCGGGCGTCTCGCACACCCTGGAAGAGTCCTGGGCGGTGCAGAAGGAACTGGGCTTCCCGGTCATCATCCGTCCCTCGTTCACCATGGGCGGCACCGGCGGCGGCATCGCCTACAACGCCGAAGAATTCGAAACCATCTGCAAGCGCGGCCTGGAAGCCTCGCCGACCACCGAGCTGCTGATTGAAGAATCGCTGATCGGCTGGAAAGAGTACGAGATGGAAGTCGTGCGCGACAAGGCCGACAACTGCATCATCGTCTGCTCGATCGAAAACCTGGATCCGATGGGCGTGCATACCGGCGACTCCATCACCGTCGCGCCGGCGCAAACGCTGACCGACAAGGAATACCAGATCATGCGTAACGCCTCGCTGGCGGTGCTGCGTGAAATCGGCGTCGACACCGGCGGCTCCAACGTGCAGTTCTCGGTCAATCCGGCCGACGGCCGCATGATCGTCATCGAAATGAATCCGCGCGTTTCGCGTTCCTCGGCGCTGGCTTCGAAAGCGACCGGTTTCCCGATCGCCAAGATCGCCGCCAAGCTGGCGGTCGGTTTCACGCTGGACGAGCTGCGCAACGAAATCACCGGTGGTGCGACCCCGGCGTCGTTCGAACCGTCGATCGACTACGTCGTCACCAAGATCCCGCGTTTTGCATTCGAGAAATTCCCGCAAGCCGACAACCACCTGACCACGCAAATGAAGTCGGTCGGTGAAGTCATGGCGATCGGCCGCACCTTCCAGGAATCGTTCCAGAAAGCCCTGCGCGGCCTGGAAGTCGGCGTCGACGGCATGAACGAAAAGACCACCGACCACGAAACCATCAAGGAAGAACTGGGCGAGCCCGGTCCCGACCGTATCTGGTACGTGGGCGATGCGTTCGCACAAGGTTTCACGCTGGAAGAAGTGCATGGCCTGACGCACATCGATCCGTGGTTCCTGTCGCAAATCAAGGAAATCGTCGACATCGAGCTGTGGCTGGAAAACGGCCAGACGCTGGAAGGTCTGGACAAGGCCACGCTGTACAAGCTCAAGCAAAAGGGCTTCGCCGACCGTCGCCTGGCCAAGTTGCTGAAGGTTACCGACACCGCCGTGCGCGAGAAGCGTCATGCGCTGAACATCCGTCCGGTCTACAAGCGTGTCGATACCTGCGCAGGCGAATTCTCGACCAATACGGCGTACATGTACTCGACCTATGAAGAAGAGTGCGAATCGAAGCCGACCGACAAGAAGAAGATCATGGTACTGGGCGGCGGTCCGAACCGCATCGGCCAAGGTATCGAATTCGACTATTGCTGCGTGCACGCTGCGCTGGCAATGCGCGAAGACGGTTACGAAACCATCATGGTCAACTGCAATCCGGAAACCGTCTCGACCGACTATGACACGTCCGATCGTTTGTACTTCGAATCGCTGACCCTGGAAGACGTGCTGGAAATCGTCGCGCTGGAAAAACCATACGGCGTGATCGTCCAGTACGGGGGCCAGACGCCGCTGAAGCTGGCGCTGGATCTGGAAGCCAATGGCGTGCCTATCGTCGGTACTTCGCCGGATATGATCGATGCTGCAGAAGATCGCGAACGTTTCCAAAAACTGCTGCAAGACCTCGGCCTGCGTCAACCGCCGAACCGCACTGCACGTACTGAAGCCGACGCACTGCGCCTGGCGCAGGAAATCGGTTATCCGCTGGTGGTGCGTCCGTCGTACGTGCTGGGCGGCCGCGCAATGGAAATCGTCCACGAGCAACGCGACCTCGAGCGCTACATGCGTGAAGCGGTCAAGGTCTCGCACGATTCGCCGGTATTGCTGGACCGCTTCCTGAACGACGCGATCGAAGTCGACGTCGACTGCCTGTCGGATGGCGAGCGCACCTTCATCGGCGGCGTGATGGAACACATTGAACAAGCCGGCGTGCACTCGGGCGACTCGGCGTGCTCGCTGCCGCCTTACTCGCTGGCGAAAGACACCATCGAAGAACTGAAGCGCCAGACCGCATTGATGGCCAAGGGTCTGAACGTGGTCGGCCTGATGAACGTGCAGTTCGCGATCCAGCAAACCGAAGTCGACGGCAAACTGCAAGACGTCGTCTTCGTGCTGGAAGTGAACCCGCGCGCGTCGCGTACCGTGCCGTTCGTGTCCAAGGCGACCGGCTTGCAACTGGCAAAGATTGCAGCACGCTGCATGGTCGGCCAGTCGCTGGACAGCCAGGGCATCAAGAACGAAGTGATCCCGCCTTACTTCAGCGTCAAGGAAGCCGTGTTCCCGTTCGTGAAGTTCCCGGGCGTCGACACCATTCTCGGACCTGAGATGAAGTCGACCGGCGAAGTCATGGGCGTGGGCAAGACCTTCGGCGAAGCCTTCGTGAAGTCGCAACTGGGCGCAGGCGTCAAGTTGCCGACATCGGGCAAGGTGTTCCTGAGCGTCAAAGGCAGCGACAAGCCGCGTGCGGTGCAAGTGGCGAAGGATCTGGTCGGTCTCGGCTTCTCCATCGTTGCAACCAAGGGTACGGCTGCGGCCGTCAGCGCTGCGGGTATTCCTGTCGCGACCGTGAACAAGGTGGTGGAAGGTCGTCCGCATATCGTCGACATGATCAAGAACAACGAGATCACACTCGTGGTCAACACGGTCGAAGAGAAGCGCACGGCGATTGCCGACTCCGGTGCGATCCGTACTTCGGCACTGGCAGCGCGCGTGACGACGTTCACGACCATCGCCGGTGCAGAGGCTGCGGTCGAGGGCATGCGTCATCTGAATGCGCTGGATGTGTATGATTTACAAGGGCTGCATAAAGCTATACACTAAACCCACATACACGTTTTATTGCTAGCCACAGAGGGCATCTGAGTATTCGATGCCCTCTGTGTCTTTTTTAACGGCAAACTCTGTATTTGCCCGCAAGGGCTGTTGGGACATTGCGCTGGGCGGGCCGCCGTTTCCAGGGCAATGTCCCAACAGCCTTATGGGGCAAGTCATACAAAAGTGCCTCATTTTTTTGTTGAGAGTTTTATGAGTACAGTTCCCATCACCAAGTATGGTGCAGAGCTTCTGAAGGAAGAGTTGCAGCGTCTGAAAACCAAAGAACGTCCAGCAGTCATCAACGCGATTGCCGAAGCGCGCGCGCAAGGCGATCTGTCGGAAAACGCCGAATACGATGCCGCCAAGGAACGCCAGGCCTTCATCGAAGGCCGCATTGCCGACCTCGAAGGCAAGCTGGGTTCGTCGCTGGTCGTCGATCCTGCGACCTTGAGCTCGGGCGCCGATGGACGCGTGGTGTTTGCCGCGACGGTCGATCTGGAAAACCTGGACAGCGGTGAAAAGGTCACCTATCAGATCGTCGGCATCGACGAAGCCGATATCAAGGTCTCGAAGGTGTCGGTGACGTCGCCGATCGCGCGTGCATTGATCGGCAAGAGCGCCGGCGATGTGGTTGCCGTCGAAGCGCCGTCGGGCGTGCGCGAGTATGAAATCCTGGAAGTGCGCTACGTTTAAGTCGTAGCACAAAGGCCGACGCAGGTGCTGTGGATAAGCTGAAAATAATTTACGGCACTGCGATGGTTAAAAAAATGCCCGCTGAAGCGGGCATTTTTTCTTGCTAAATCCGATGGTGGGATGATCAGCCCATGGATTTCTTGGCGCTTTTCTGACGCGGTTTGGCGCGCTTGATCGAGCCGCCCGCAGTGACGCGTTCGTTGCCCTTGATCATGACCTTGGTCACCGATGGGCGCTTGGTGCCGCTGGCGCTGGGTTTGACGATGGTGACTTCGCGCATGCCCTTGCCGCGTGTCTCGCTGCGTTCCTTGACGGCGTCCTTCTTGGGACGGAAGATCACCAGCAGTTTGCCGATGTGTTGCACCGGCGCTGCCTTGAGTTGTTCGCAGATGGTGTCGTAGATGGCGACGCGCGCCTCGCGGTCATCGCCGAATACGCGGACCTTGATGAGACCGTGGGCGTTCAGACTGGCATCGATTTCCTTGGTGACGCCGGCGGTCAGGCCGCCTTCGCCGATGATCACGACAGGGCTCAGGCCATGCGCTTCGGCGCGCAATTCACTGCGCTCTGCAGGAGTAAGTTTCAACATAGTTTGTTTCCGGTGGGAGAGCGGCTTGTCGCCTGGGGCCGGCAAGAACCGGACCGAACTCTGTCCCTCAATATTTAAAACCAGTATTCTACGCGAATGGCAAAGAAGAAATTAAACAAAAACTGGCTGCACGATCACATTAACGACCCGTATGTGAAGCTTGCGCAAAAGGAAGGCTACCGCGCGCGCGCGGCTTACAAGCTCAAGGAAATCGACGAGGAAGAAAAGCTGATCAAGCCCGGCCAGGTGATCGTCGACCTTGGTTCGACGCCCGGCAGCTGGTCGCAATATGCCCGCAACAAGCTGGCCGGCCTCGAAGGCGGCGGCATCCGCGGCACCATCATCGGACTGGACATGCTGCCGATGGATCCGATCGCCGACGTCCACTTCATCCAGGGCGACTTCCGCGAGGAGGATTCCCTGCGCCAGCTGGAAGCGATCCTGGACGGCCGCCAGGTCGACCTGGTGCTGTCCGACATGGCGCCGAACCTGTCCGGCGTGGCAATTTCCGATGCGGCGCGGGTCGAACATCTTATCGATCTGGCAATTGAATTCGCCCAGGCGCACATGAAGCCGACCGGCTCGGTACTCGTGAAATGCTTCAACGGCACCGGTTACAACGAACTGGTGCACAAATTTCGCGCCGAATTCAAGACGGTAATGTCGAAGAAGCCGAAGGCCAGCCGCGACAAGTCATCTGAAATTTTTCTCCTGGGCAAGATTCTAAAGAATCCGCGATAAGCTGCCTCCGGCGTTTTACGGTAAAACTTCCGTAATAAAGCCGCATTTGGCCCATTTTCCTTCTTGATTTCACGCTATCCGGCCACACATCAACTGCAGGAAGCCTTCCTTTGCATGTCCGAAAGGCATCGGTTGCGCCGGTTTTGGAGTTGTTTCCGACGTGACGCTGCCGTCTTCCCCGCATTCAAGTTTGCCCGCCTGTTTGCCGTAGTTCAGAGCAGGACTGCCGGTATGGACGGTTTCCTAGTAAGCGCAGATGAATCCGAGTAAAATCGGATATATATAGGTAATGAGGCGCGCTCGCGTCGGAGGAGTTCTAGTGAACAACATGTTTTCCAAAGCCGCCATCTGGGTGGTCATCGCGCTGGTGCTGTTTATGGTCTTTAAACAGTTCGACAGCCGCAGCCTGGCGTCGGGCGCTACACCGATCGCTTACTCCGACTTCATCAGCGAAGTAAAAGCCGGTCACATCAAAGACGCCACCATCGAAGACCGCAGTATCGTCGCGACCACGCAAGACGGTAAAAAAGTCAAAACCGCCGCGACCTATCTGGACCGCGGCCTGGTCGGCGATCTGTTGAACAACGGCGTGAAGTTCGACGTCAAGCAGCCTGAAGAGCAATCCTTCCTGTCGCAAGTCTTCATCTCCTGGTTCCCGATGCTGTTGCTGATCGGCGTCTGGGTGTTCTTCATGCGCCAGATGCAGGGCGGCGGCAAGGGCGGCGCGTTCTCCTTCGGCAAATCGAAGGCGCGCATGCTCGATGAAAACAGCAATTCGGTCACCTTCGCCGACGTTGCAGGTTGCGATGAAGCCAAGGAAGAAGTGCAGGAGTTGGTCGAATTCCTGCGCGATCCAACCAAATTCCAGAAACTCGGTGGCCGCATTCCTCACGGCGTGCTGATGGTCGGTCCTCCGGGTACCGGTAAGACATTGCTGGCGCGCGCAATTGCCGGCGAAGCCAAGGTGCCGTTCTTCACCATCTCCGGCTCCGACTTCGTTGAAATGTTCGTCGGCGTGGGCGCATCGCGCGTCCGCGACATGTTCGAAAACGCCAAGAAGCATGCACCGTGCATCATCTTCATCGATGAAATCGACGCGGTCGGTCGCCATCGTGGCGCCGGCATGGGCGGCGGCAACGACGAACGTGAACAGACACTGAACCAGATGCTGGTCGAGATGGACGGCTTTGAAGCCAACTCGGGCGTCATCGTGATCGCCGCAACCAACCGCGCCGACGTGCTCGACAAGGCGCTGCTGCGTCCGGGCCGTTTCGACCGCCAGGTGATGGTCGGTCTGCCGGACATCCGCGGCCGCGAACAAATCCTCTACGTCCACATGCGCAAGGTGCCTATTGCTCCTGACGTCAAGGCAGATATCCTGGCCCGCGGCACACCTGGTTTCTCGGGTGCCGATCTGGCCAACCTGGTCAACGAAGCGGCATTGTTCGCTGCGCGCCGCAGTAAGCGCCTGGTGGAGATGCAGGACTTCGAAGACGCCAAGGACAAGATCGTCATGGGTCCTGAACGCAAGTCCGCCGTGATGCGCGAAGAAGAACGCCGCAATACCGCGTTCCATGAATCCGGTCACGCCGTCGTTGCCAAGCTGTTGCCTAAGGCCGATCCGGTCCACAAGGTCACCATCATGCCGCGCGGTTATGCCCTGGGCCTGACCTGGCAGTTGCCTGAACATGACCGCGTCAACATGTACAAGGACAAGATGCTGGAAGAGATCGCCATCCTGTTCGGTGGTCGTATCGCGGAAGAAATCTTCATGCATCAGATGTCGACCGGTGCTTCCAACGACTTTGAGCGTGCAACCAAGCTGGCGCGCGCCATGGTGACGCGCTATGGCATGTCTGAAGCCCTTGGCACGATGGTCTACGAAGACACAGAGCAAGACGCCTACTTCGGCCGCATGTCGTCGAAGACCGTTTCCGAAGCGACGCAGCAAAAGGTCGATGCAGAAATTCGCAGCATCCTCGACACGCAATATGCGCTGTCGCGTCGTTTGCTGGAAGAGAATCGCGACAAGGTCGAAGTCATGGCGCAGAAGCTGCTCGACTGGGAAACCATCGATGCCGACCAAATCAGCGACATCATGGCAGGCAACGAGCCGCGTCCGCCGAAGTCCGGTATCCCGGCCAAGAAGTCTTCCGACAATACACCAGGCGATATTTCGCCGACCGCCACCGCTCCCGCCTGATCGCGGGGCAGGGCGCATAGCTGGTCTCAGGGTGAGGAGCAATCCTCGCCCTTTTTCTTTGTTTAGCGCCGAAGTGAAGGAGTGGATAGTCGTAAATAGTCGTGAATAGTCGATAGTCAGTCGTATGTGGTCTGGAGACGGCGAATCAATAAAGACAATATCGCCTGCGGGCACCTCGGACACCTTGGGCGCCAGGTTTGAAAACGATGCAGCTTCAATGAGCCAACACTTTTTACAATGCGGGCGCTACCGCCTTCCCGTTGCACCGGGGCGCAGGCCTCTGGTCATGGGTATCCTGAACGTCACCCCCGATTCCTTTTCTGACGGTGGCAGCTATTCCGCGCTGGAGTTCGCGCTGTCGCATGCCGAGCAGATGATCGCCGACGGCGTCGACATCATCGACATCGGCGGCGAATCCACGCGTCCCGGCATTCCGCCGGTGCCGTTGGATGAAGAGCTGCGGCGCGTGATGCCGGTGATTTACGCCTTGCGCGATTGCGGCAAACCGCTGTCGATCGATACCTACAAGCCCGAAGTCATGCGCGAGGCGTTGATCGCCGAAGTGGACATGATCAACGACATCAATGGTTTCCGCGCTCCCGGCGCCATTGACGCCGTCAAGGACAGCGCGGCCGGGCTGTGCATCATGCATATGCAAGGTGATCCGCAGACCATGCAGCAGCAGCCGAGCTATGGCGACGTGGTGCAGGAGGTTGTGGCTTTCTTGCAGGAGCGTGTCGTTGCCTTGCGCGCCGCGGGCGTGCAACATGACCGCATCTGCATCGATCCCGGCTTCGGCTTCGGCAAGAGCGTCGAGCACAATTACGACCTGCTGCGGAACACGCGCCGGATGATCGAGACGCTTGACCTGCCGCTGCTGGCCGGTATGTCACGCAAATCCATGATCGGCGCGATCACCGGCAAGCCGCTCGACCAGCGTCTGGCCGGCAGTCTTGGCGCGGCCTTGGCAGCGGCGGCGCAAGGTGCGATGATCATCCGTGTGCATGACGTCGCGGAGACCGTCGACGCGCTCAATGTGTGGCAGGCCGGCATGGCCGCCACGGCATGAAAACAATTTATAAAAATACCTGACAAGAGAGAGCTCAGAATCATGGCTGCAAAATATTTTGGTACCGATGGCGTGCGCGGACGTGTGGGAACGGCGCCGATCACGCCCGATTTCGTGATGCGTCTCGGCTATGCCGCCGGCAAGGTGTTGACCAAGAAGTGGTCATCCTCGGCCAAACCGACGGTGCTGATCGGCAAGGACACGCGGATTTCCGGCTACATGCTGGAAGCTGCCCTGGAAGCCGGCTTTGCCGCCGCCGGAGTGGACGTGATGCTGGCCGGTCCGGTGCCGACCCCGGCGGTGGCGTATCTGACGCGCGCCTTGAGGCTGTCGGCCGGCGTGGTGATTTCGGCTTCGCACAATCCGTATCACGACAACGGCATCAAGTTTTTCTCGGCCTCGGGCAACAAGCTGGCCGATGCAGTGGAAGCCGAGATTGAAGCGGAACTCGAGCAACCCATGGGCTGCGCGTCTTCCGAAAAGCTCGGCAAGGCCAAGCGTCTGGATGACGCCCAGGGCCGTTACATTGAATTCTGCAAGGGCACTTTCCCAAACGACCTCGATCTGCATGGCATGCGTATCGTGGTCGATTGCGCGCACGGCGCCGCTTACCATATCGCACCGCACGTGTTTCATGAACTCGGCGCTGAAGTCATCACCATCGGCAACCAGCCCAATGGCCTCAACATCAATGAAGGTTTTGGCGCGACAGCGCCGGAGGCTTTGTCCCGATCCGTGCTGGCCAACAAGGCACACGTCGGCATCGCTCTCGACGGCGACGCGGACCGGCTGGTGATGGTCGACGCGACGGGCCGCATCTACAACGGCGACGAGCTGCTGTACGTGATGGTCAAGGATCGTCTTGCTACCGGCCCGGTGCCGGGCGCAGTCGGCACGCTGATGACCAATATGGCGCTGGAAGTCGCTTTCAAGAACATGGGCATCGGCTTCGCCCGTGCCAAAGTGGGTGACCGCTACGTGCTGGAAACCTTGCAGGAACGCGGCTGGCTGCTGGGCGGCGAAGGCTCGGGCCATTTGCTGTGCCTGGACAAGCACACCACCGGCGACGGCATCGTCTCGGCGCTGCAGGTGTTGTCCGCGCTCAAGCGCGCCAGTATGAGCCTGGCGGACATGACTGCCGACATCCGCCTGTATCCGCAAGTACTCATCAATGTGAAGATCCCGGCTGGTTTCGACTGGAAAACCAATTCCGGCATGCAAGCCGAGAAGGACGCCGTCGAAAAGGCGTTGGGCGACAGCGGCCGCGTACTGATCCGGCCTTCCGGCACCGAGCCGCTGATCCGGGTCATGGTCGAAGCGCAGCAGGCGGAAGTCGCGCAGACGATGGCAAGACGGATTGCTGATAAAGTAACGGCCTGACGCGACACATCAGTGCAGAGCAGGAGCCGGGAAGGGCTGCTGCTCGCGAATGCGCTGCACCGGCGTCGCCCATGACAAGTCAAACATATCCGCGAATGTCAAAAGACCAGTTACACATCCTGTTAGTCGAAGACGAGCCCAGCATCGCCGAGCTGCTGCGGTTCACCATGCAAGGAGCAGGATTCATCACGTCCATCGCCAGCGACGCGGCGCAGGCGCGCAAGTTGATCGCCGACGCTCTACCGCATCTGGTGTTGCTGGACTGGATGCTGCCCGACACCTCCGGCCTGGGATTGCTCAGTGAATGGCGTCGCGATGCCCGCACGGCAGCTTTGCCGGTGATCATGCTGACCGCCAAGGGCATGGAAGAAGACAAGGTCAAGGGACTCAATGAGGGCGCCGACGACTACGTCACCAAACCGTTTTCACCGAAGGAACTGGTGGCGCGTGTACAGGCGCTGCTGCGCCGCAAGGCGCCGGAAGTCGGACAGCAGAGCCTGGCTTACGGATTGGTCGGCATCGATACCGAACGCCATCGCGTGACGATCGGTCAGCAGGAGGTCGAGTTGGACCAGGCCGAATTCAAACTGCTGCGTTACCTGGTGGCGCATCCCGAGCGCATCTTTTCGCGGGCACAGTTACTGGACAAAGTCTGGGGCGATCACACCTTCATCGAAGAGCGCACCGTCGACGTCCATATCATGCGTCTGCGCAAATCGCTGGGCGCCGCCGCCGATTACGTCAAGACCGTCCGTGGCATGGGCTACAAGCTCAGCATGGAAGACAAATAGCCGAACCACTTCCGCGACGGCGCACACTGCCGTCGCTGCACCGTCAATCCAATGGGATTGAACGGTTGCGATTCACTTCTTGCGGCGACACAAAGCCCGCGCGATTTTCCCAGCTGTTCCGGACGTACGACACTACCGCCGCCACTTCCTGGTCATTGAGCATTTGCCCGAATGGCGGCATCCCGTACGGGCGCGGGTTGCCTTCGGTTGACGGCGGGAAGCCGCCGTTGAGCACCATCCGGATCGGATTCACGGCCGAGCCCATGGTCAATGCACGGTTGCCGCTCATCGGCGGATAAGCCGGCGTGATGCCCTTACCGTCGGCCTTGTGGCATTCGGCACAATGCTGTTCATAGATCTTCGCACCCGCCTGCATCACGCGATCTGCCGCGCCCTTGTCCGGTTGCGGCGTGTCGAGCGCGGGCGGTGGATCGTTTTGCGGTAACGACTTCAGATAGACCGCCATGGCCTGGATGTCGCTGTCGTCGAGATGCTGCAAGCTGCGGCTGACGACTTCCGCCATCGGGCCGAATACGGTGCTGCGCGGCGATACGCCGGTTTTCAGCAGCGCCGTGATGTGTTGCAGCTCCCAGTTACCGAGGCCTGCTTCGGCGTCCGAGGTCAGCGAGGGTGCGTACCAGTTCATGATCGGGATCAAGCCGCCGCCCAGGTCGGACTTGGCGACTGTCGCGCCGAAGGCGTTGCGCGTGGTGTGGCAGGCGCTGCAATGGCCCAGTCCCTGCACCAGGTAGGCGCCGCGGTTCCATTCCACCGATTGCCCGCTGTCGGCGCGATAGGCGCCCGGGGTGAAGTACAGCGCGCGCCAGCCGGCCAGCAGGATGCGATTGTTGTATGGAAAGCGCAGCGCATGTTCCTGGCTGGCCTGGCGCACCGGCGTCACGGTCTGCATGTAGGCGAACAAGGCATTGGAATCCTCGCGCGTGATCTTGGTGTAGTTGGTGTACGGGAAGGCCGGGTAGAGGAAACTGCCGTCCTTCGACTTGCCGTGATGCAGTGCGCGCCAGAAATCGTTCGCGCTCCAGGAGCCCAGACCGGTTTCCTTGTCGGCGGTGATGTTGGGTGCGTACATGGTGCCGAATGGCGTCGGGATGGCCCGCCCGCCCGCATAAGGCTGGCCGCCGCGCGCGGTGTGGCAGGCCATGCAATCGCCGGCACGCGCGAGGTAAGCACCGCGCGCGATCTGTTGTTCGGTGGCCGGCGAAGATGGCGGTGCGGTCGCCGCGCTTTCGGCGTCCTCGCGATCGATGAATTCGGCGCCGATGATGACGGCCGGCACCGCGATGACCAGCAACAGCAGCGCCAGCAGGATACGTTTGATGGATCTCATGGCGTGTTCCTTATTCCGCCACGCTGCCGCAGGGCAGCGGCAACCTGACTGTTGTTGCGGGGGCCGGACGCGCGCCTTCCGGAACCGTCTGCGCGGCCAGCCAGCTGCTGGCGGCGTTGATGTCTTCCAGCGACAAGCGTTGCGTGATCTGCGCCATGCAATCCGGTGCTTTGGCTTTGCGTACACCGTTTTTCCAAGCGCCGAATTGCGAGTTGATGTAATCGCGCGGCAGACCGATCAGGCCGGGCACCGCCGGCGCCACGCCGGTCAGGGCCTGTCCGTGGCAGGCGATGCAGGCCGGCACTTTCTTGCTGCTGTCGCCGTTCATGACCAGCGCGCGCCCGCGTTCCAGCACGGCCGGTGTCGCTTCCACCTGTTGCGGCGCCGGATAGGGCGGATGCTGGGCGGAAAAGTAGGCGGCGATTTCGTGCAGGTAAGCGTCCGATAAATGATCAAGCAGATACGTCATCAGCGGATACTGGCGGTGGCCGTCTCGAAAGTTGGTCAGCTGATTGTAGAGATAGCCTTCCGGCTTACCGGCGATACGGGGGTAGTAGCCGTCGCTGGAAGCGCGGCCTTCCTTGCCGTGGCAGGCGGTACAGGCGGCCACCCGCTGGGCAATGGTGTCGGGTAATTGCTGCGCTTGGACAGGGGCAGTCGCGGCAATCCAGAGCGTCGACAGCGTCAATAGTGCGACGCGTGCAACGCGCCAAGCGGATGAAAGCGTAAGGCTGGCCATATAGTCTCGTTGTAAGTTATATGAGGCGAGCTGATCGGGCGACGGAGTCGAATGATCGCGCGGTGATTGCATTGTAACGGAGCGGCCCTTTATCATGCCTGCACACCCGTTATACGAAAATCGAAGTACAGTACGGGCTGTTGCAGTACAGATCAATGAGCAAGCAATGAGCAAAGGCAAAACCCAACCATGAGCGACAAGTCTTTCGAACAGGCCGTCGTTGCCGAGCGCAGCATGCTGGTGCGGTTCGCTCGCCTGCATTTGCAGGAGGACGCTGCCGAGGATGCGGCCCAGGAAACCCTGTTGGCTGCGTTGCAGAACCCGGCCGGCTATTCGGGCAAATCCGCGCTGCGCACCTGGCTGGTGGGCATCCTCAAGCACAAGATCGTCGACGTATTGCGCAAGGAAAAGAAATACGTCCAGGCCGGCCCGGCGGAAATCGGCGATCCCGGCGACTTTGACGTCCTGTTCGACGATACCGGCCATTGGGCCGAAGCGCCGGCCGACTGGGGCAATCCTGCCGAAACGCTGCAGCAGGCGCAGTTCTTCGACATCATGGATTTTTGCCTGAACAAGCTGACGCCGGTGATGGCGCGCGTGTTTTCGATGCGCGAGCTGTTCGAATTCGAGATTAGCGAAATCTGCAAGGAACTGAAGATCACCGCCGGCAACTGCAGCGTCCTGTTGTACCGCGCGCGCATGCAATTGCGTTTGTGCCTGGATCAGAACTGGTTTGAAGGCCGCAAGGCCTGATCCTGATCTGCCCCGCCGAACTTTCCTTCCACCTCCGCAGCCGTTACAATAGCGACCACGCCCCCGTAGCTCAGTGGATAGAGCGATCCCCTCCTAAATACAATTGGGCACCGGCATCCGAAAGGCGCCGCGTGAATGGAGTCAAATTCGGTGAACCCTGACAGCGCTTGTTTTCCTGCAAGCGGCTGCTGGCAATACCGAGCCAAGCCGCATCGGACCTCATGATGCGGAAGGTGTAGAGACTAGACGGCTCCGGCCTGCAGGCTGCAAGTTGCAAGTCCATGGCCAAGGTATAGTCCAGACCACAAACAAGGCTCTTGGTGGCGAAAGCCATAGTGGTACGAAGGGATAGGTCACACGTTCGATCCGTGTCGGGGGCGCCAGACAAAAAAAGCGCAGAAGATTTTTCTTCTGCGCTTTTTTCTTTGGGCGATCGGATCAGTGCGGATCAGTTGCGGCTCAATGCCCCTGATACAGGTTGTCCCTGGCCTTCTCTTGCGGAGACGGTGCGGGGCCGGACGAAGGCGCCTGGGTTTCCGAATTCGGATTCTTCGACCAGCCGAAGAAGTTCGACAGTGCATCGACCACGCCGCCGCCTTCAACGCCCAGCGAGGCGACGAAACCGTTGCCCGGCGTGAAGTTCTCATAGTACGGCTCGCCGTCGATGAAGCGAATCCCGGCCGGTGCCGGCGTGTCGGACTGCGGCGTTCCGCGCAGCGCCACGCCCATGTAGTCGACCCAGATCGGCAACGCCAGCTGCGCACCGAATTCCTTGCTGCCCAGGCTCTTGGGCTGGTCGTAACCCATCCACACCACCGTCGTCAATGTGCGCTGATAACCGGCGAACCAGCCGTCGAAGGCGTCATTGGTGGTACCGGTCTTGCCGGCCAGGTCGGTGCGCTTGAGCGAGTTGCTGCGGGCGCCGGTACCGCGCTGGGCCACCGATTGCAGCAGGCTGGTCATGATGTAGCTGTTGCGCTCATCGATCGCGCGCGGGGCATTGCTGCCGACGATCAGCGGCTCAGCCTTGGACAGCACCTTGCCGCGTGCGTCGGTGATCTGCGTGATCAGATAAGGATTGATCTTGTAGCCGCCGTTGGCGAAGATCGCATACGCCGAAGCCAGTTGCAGCGGCGTGGTCTGGCCCGCGCCCAGCGCCATCGGCAGATACGGCGGCACCTTGTCGGTATCGAAGCCGAAGTGCTGCGTGATGAAGTCCTGCGCATACTTCACGCCGATCGCGTCAAGCGTGCGGATGGCGACCAGGTTGACCGATTTCTGCAACGCGGTGCGCATCGCCATCGGGCCGGCCGGCGGATCGTCGTCCTTCGGCTCCCAGTTCGGCTGGCCGTTGCCGGCCGGGTAAGACACCGGAGAGTCATTGATGATGGAAGCCGGCGCAAAACCTTTTTCCAGCGCCGCGGAATAAATAAATGGCTTGAACGTCGAGCCGGGCTGGCGCCAGGCTTGCGTGACGTGGTTGAAATTGTTCTGCGTGAAATCGAAGCCGCCCACCAGCGCGCGGATGGCGCCGTTCTGCGGCGTCACCGATACCAGCGTGGCTTCCACTTCAGGCAGCTGCACGATCTGCCAGTTCTTCTTGCCGTCCTGCATGACGCGGATCACCGCGCCGGGAGCGATGCGGATTTCCTTCTTGGCCTTGGGGCCGAGCGCGGCGGCCACGAACTTGAGCGTGTCGCCCGATAGTGTGATTTTGTCGCCGCTGCGGATTACCGCCTGGATCTGTTTCGGATCGGCCGACACCACGACGGCGGCGAGGATGTCGTCGTTATCGGGATAGTCGTCCATGGCGTCGTCGATGGCCTGGGCGCGCTCGTCCTCCTTCGACGGCAGCTCGATGGTTTCTTCCGGACCGCGATAGCCGTGACGGCGGTCGTAATCCATCACACCCTTGCGCACTGCATCGTAGGCGGCCTTCTGGTCGGCGGCGTTGATGGTGGTGGTGACGGTGATGCCGTGGGTGTAGGTGTCTTCCTTGTACTGGGCGTACACCATCTGGCGTACCATTTCATTCACGTATTCGGCGTGGACGTTGTACTGGTTGCCGGGAGCGCGCACCTGGATGTCTTCCTTGACGGCCGCGTCGTATTCCTTCTGCGTGATGTATTCGAGGTCGAGCATGCGTTGCAGGATGTACTGCTGGCGAATATGCGCACGCTTGGGGTTGACGATCGGATTGTAGGCCGACGGCGCCTTCGGCAGGCCGGCCAGCATCGCGGCCTGGGCCAGCGTGATGTCCTTGATGTCCTTGCCGAAATAGGTGCGCGCCGCCGCCGCGAAACCGAAGGCGCGCTGACCCAGGTAGATCTGGTTCATGTACACCTCAAGGATCTGGTCCTTGCTCAGCGCCGCTTCGATCTTGTTGGCCAGCAGCACTTCATACAGTTTGCGCGAGACGGTTTTTTCCTTGGTCAGGAACACGTTGCGGGCCACCTGCATGGTGATTGTGCTGGCGCCCTGGCTGGCGTGGCCGCGCACCACGTCGGTGGCGATGGCGCGCGCGATGCCGATGTAGTCGATGCCGCCGTGCTGATAGAAACGGTTGTCCTCGATCGCCAGCACAGCATTCTTCATGTTGGCCGGGATGTCGTCGAGCTTGACCAGACTGCGCTTCTCCTCGCCGAATTCACCGAGCAGCACGTTGTCTGCGGAGTAGATGCGCAGCGGGATCTTCGGACGGTAGTCAGTGATCACGTCCAGCGACGGCAGGCGCGGATTGATGAAGATCAGTGCATAAGCGATGATCAGCGCGCCAATGATGACGAGGCCGAGCACCGAGAAGGCAAGGAACTTGGCGATGTTGGGATTGAGGAAGCCGCGTTGACGCGAAAGGTGGTGCAAACGAGAGTTGAAGCGCATGGTTATTGTAGGAAACCGTCGCAAAGTCAGGCGGTGTGGTGTGCGCCAGCTTGATCTTGAAACGGCTTCGTAGTGAAGGGCGTGCCGTATCTTACAACATGGGCCGGGCGCGACAGCCGATCTGCGGCCGATCGACGCGACGATTGTGTTTCCAAATGTATGCAGGGGCCCTTTTCGGTGCGTGGTCGTAATAAAAAAACATCAAATCAACCCATAATCCGCATCGTTTGTTGTTCAAAGGTAATGGATTGCGTTGACCGCAACAGCCGATCATGTGCAGATGGCGTCCATACGCAGCATAGATACACCATCATCGCGCGCAATCGGTACAATGCGGTCTTTCTTCTTTAATTGAGTCGCGGCAAAGGCATTCCCGCCCCGACCTTCGATCTCATCCCTCGGCATACTTATGGCAGTCATCTCCCTCTCCAATGCGCAGCTCGCATTCGGACACGTCCCGCTCCTCGACCATGCGGAATTTTCTCTCGAAACCGGGGAGCGCATCGGCCTGATCGGCCGCAACGGCACAGGCAAGTCGTCCTTGCTGAAAATCATCGCCGCCGTTTCCAAGCTCGACGATGGTCTGCTGGTCATGCAGCAGGGCCTGAAAATCGCCTACGTTGATCAGGAGCCGCATTTCCCTGCCGAGATGACGATCTTTAACGCGGTCGCTTCCGGCCTCGGTGAGTTGCCGGCGTTGCTGGCCGAATACGAATCGCTGACCGGCCAGTTCGGCGGCGACAACGACGAAGCGCTCATGGAGCGCATGCACGACATCCAGCTGGTCCTCGATGCGGCCGACGCCTGGAGCCTGAACAACAAGGTCGAGACCACGCTCGACAAGCTCAACCTCAAGGGCGAAGCCCTCATCGGTGAACTGTCGGGCGGCATGCAAAAGCGCGTGGCGTTGGCCTGCGGTTTGGTCGGCGCTCCTGACGTGCTGCTGCTGGACGAGCCGACCAACCATCTGGATTTCGGCTCCATCCTGTGGCTCGAAGGCCTGCTGCGCGACTACAAGGGCAGCGTGCTGTTCGTCACCCATGATCGCAGCTTCCTCGACAACGTCGCCACCCGCATCATCGAACTCGACCGCGGCAAGCTGTTGTCCTTCCCGGGCAACTTCAGCACCTACCAGGGCCGCAAGGAAGAGTTGCTGGATAACGAAGAAGTCGAGAACGCCAAGTTCGACAAATTCCTGGCGCAGGAAGAAGTCTGGATCCGCAAAGGCGTCAAGGCGCGCCGCACGCGTGACGAAGGCCGCGTACGCCGGCTCGAATCCTTGCGTCTCGAACGTAGCGCGCGCCGTGACCGGCAGGGGCAGGTCAAGCTGGAAGTGTCGTCCGGCGAGCGTTCCGGCAAGATCGTGGCGGAACTCGAAAACGTCAGCAAGTCCTACGGCGCCAAGACCATCGTGCGCGATTTCAGCGGCATCCTCATGCGCGGCGACAAGGTCGGCCTGATCGGCCAGAACGGCGCCGGCAAGACCACGCTGCTCAAGCTGATCCTCGGCGAAGAAACCGCCGACACCGGCACCGTCCGCCAAGGCACCAAATTGCAGGTGGCGTACTTCGACCAGATGCGCACCCAGCTCAATGAAGAAGCCACCCTGGCCGACACCATCGCCCCGGGCAGCGACTGGGTGGAAGTCAACGGCCAGCGCCGCCACGTGATGACGTATCTGGGCGACTTCCTGTTCGCGCCGGAACGCGCCCGTTCGCCGGTGCGCACCCTGTCCGGTGGCGAGCGCAACCGCCTGTTGCTGGCGCGCCTGTTCGCCAAGCCGGCCAACGTACTGGTGCTCGATGAACCGACCAATGATCTGGACATCGACACGCTCGAACTGCTGGAAGAGTTGCTGGAGGATTACGAAGGCACGGTCTTCCTGGTGAGCCATGACCGGACCTTCCTCGACAACGTCGTCACGCAAGTGATTGCGTCCGAAGGCGATGGCGTCTGGAAGGAATATGTCGGCGGTTACAGCGACTGGGAGCGCGTGCGCGCCAGCTCCCAGGCGAGCGCGAAGAAGGCGGACGCCAAGGCTGAATCCAAACCGGCGGAATTGCCGGTGGCGGCGCCTGCCGTCGCCAAGCCGAAGAAGCTCAGCTACAAGGAGCAGCGCGAACTCGAAGAGCTGCCGAAGCTGATCGCGCAACTGGAAGAAGAGCAGACGGCGATTTCCGCCAAGCTGGCTGATCCGGATCTGTACAAGGCGGGCGGGGACGAAGCGGGACGCCTGAATGCGCGTTTCGCTGAAATCGACGGTTTGTTGCTGGAAAATCTCGAACGCTGGGAAGTGATTGAAGCGCGTTCGAAGGGGTAAGCAGTAGTCAGTAGTCAGTAGTCAGTAGTCAGTAGTCAGTAGTCAGTAGTCAGTAGTCAGTAGTCAGTAGTCAGTAGTCAGTAGTCAGTGACGCGAGGCTGGCGTCTCCAACTTCAGTTGGGGCGCCTGCTGGCGTGACGCAGTTCCGGCAGCCTTTCACGCATGCTGTCGGCGTCTTCCGCATCGGGACGCAAGGCCAGGTAAGCCTCCAGATCGTCCAGCGCCGCCTGCGGTTCAGCCAGGTTGGCGTAGGCCAGGCCGCGATCACGACGTTCGGTAATTTCATCCGGCAACAAGATCACCAGGCGTTCCTGTACTTCAAGCACACCCTGCCAGCGTTGGGAGTCGGTGTAGATGGCTTTCAGGTTGCGCAGCATGCGAGTCAGGATTTCGCGCGGATGGGCGGCGCGCAGATATGCCGCCAGCGGCAACTCGTCGCCATATTCCTGTTGCTCGAGATAAGGCTCGAGGCGTTCTTCCAATTCTTCACGCGACAGGCTGGCGCCGTTCATCGGGTCGAGCACGATGTCACCCGATTGCACCGACAGCTTCATCAGGAAATGGCCGGGGAAGGAAATGCCCTTCATGTTCAGGCCGATCTGCTGTCCCAACTCCATGTACACCACCGCCAGCGAAATCGGAATGCCGCGGCGCGACGTCAGCACGCGATGGATGTAGCTGTTGTCGGGATCGTAATAATTGTTGATGTTGCCGGCGAACGCCAGCTCCTGGAAAAAGAAGTGGTTGAGCATCCGCAATTTTTGGATATGCGATGCATCCGAGGACAGACGCTGCTTCAACTTGAGCGCCAGGGTATCCATCTCGATCTGGCACGCGGACAAATCCAGATCGGGGTGCGCATCTTGCCCCAGCGCCAGAGCCGATTCAAAAAGCGGAATCGAATCGTCTTGACGAACCAGCGAAGAAAAATATTCGAGCGGTGTAAGCGTCATATGTTGAACATGCTATCAAAATATGCGCGCTTGTGAAATGTTTGGCTGGCAATGGAGCATCAACGCAACATTGCAGCGGCCAGGTACGCTCTCAGCGACCGATGCGCTTGAAGTCGCGGAATCGGAATCCCATCGCCATCAAGGCGCCGAAATACGCCACGCCGCATGCCGCAAACACCAGCAGCAAGGCGCCGATGCGCTCTGCCGGATGGGCGCGCATGGCGATCCAGTCGAAATGCCGCGCCACCGCCAGCGCCACGCCGCCGAGCAGGAACAGCGCGCCGGTCAGCTTGATCAGGAACATGCGCCAGCCCGGTTGCGGCGTGTAGATGTTGCGGCGGCGCAGGCCCCAGAACAGGAACGCTGCGTTCAGGCAGGCGCCCAGGCCGATCGACAAGGCCAGGCCGGCATGCGCGATCCATGGTACGAAAATGTAGTTCATCAGCTGGGTCGCGATCAGCACGCCGATGGCGATCTTGACCGGGGTGCGGATGTCCTGTTTGGCATAGAAGCCGGGCGCCAGGATTTTCACCAGGATCAGGCCGATCAAGCCGACGCCGTAAGCGATCAATGCGCGGCCGGTCATGTCGACCGAGACCGTGTCGAATTTGCCGTAATGGAACAGCGTGGCGGTCAGCGGCTCCGACAGCGTCGCCAGCCCCACCGCGCAAGGCAGCGCCAGCAGAAAGGTCAGGCGCAAGCCCCAGTCCAGCAATGCCGAATATTCGGCCATGTCGTTTTCGGCATGCGCGTTCGACAGACTGGGCAACAGGATGGTCCCGAGCGCCACGCCTAGCAGGGCGGTCGGGAATTCCATCAGGCGGTCGGCGTACGACAGCCACGACACGCTGCCGTGCGCCAGGCGCGAAGCGATATTGGTGTTGATCATCAGGCTGATCTGCGCGGCCGAGACGGCGAACACCGCCGGGCCCATTTTCTTGAGCACGCGCCGGACGCCTTCGTCGGAGAGGCCTATCATCGGATTGAGGTACAGGCGCGGCAGCATGCCGATCTTGATCAGCGCGGGAATCTGCAGCGCGACTTGCAGCACGCCGCCGACGAACACCGCAAACGCCATCGCGTAGATCGGCTGGTCCATGTAAGGGGCGACGAACAGGGACGCAACGATAAAGGACACATTCAGCAGCACCGAGGTGAATGCCGGGATCTTGAATTCGCGCCAGGTGTTGAGGATGCCGCCGGCCAGCGCCACGAAGGACATGAACCCAATGTAGGGGAACATGATGCGGGTCATGACCACCGAGGCCTCGAACGCGCCCTGGTTGTACTTGAGCCCGGTGGCGATGAAGTACACGATCAGCGGCGTGGCCACGATGCCGGCAATGCTGGTGGCGACCATCACCCAGATCAGCACGGTCGCGACGTGGTCAACCAGGTGTTTGGTGGCGATGTCGCCTTTCTGGTTCTTGTATTCGGCGAGGATGGGTACGAAGGCCTGCGAAAAGGCGCCTTCGGCAAACAGCCGGCGCAACAGGTTGGGAATGCGGAAGGCGACGTTGAAGGCGTCGGTATAGGCCGAGGCGCCAAATGCGCGAGCGAACAGGATTTCTCTTGCGAGACCGGTAATGCGGGAGAGCATCGTCATGCCAGAAACGGTGGCAAGCGTTTTATGCAAGTTCATGGGACGGCATTATAGCTTTCGTTTTCGCGGGAGCCACGGGTTTGCAAGGGATTCCCGCAGGGCTGACGCGGTTGGAGGCGAACGCGCAAAGAACGTTCGCCTTGAATCTTGCATATAGGTAATTAAGCCTCTTTTGCAACAGGCGGCTGGCGATAGTCAGGCTGTATTTGCCAGTTTGATGAAAAATGGTTATAATCCGTGGCTTTACAGAATTCCGCCTCGCAAGTTATCAAGATTGCGATGCTCTCGATCTCGATTTAGGATAATTATTCATGGCAAATACCGCACAAGCACGCAAACGTGCTCGTCAAGCTGTTAAGCAAAACGCGCACAACTCCAGCCAGCGTTCGACGCTGCGTACAGCAATCAAGGCTGTCCGCAAGGCGATCGAAGCAGGCGACAAGGCTGCTGCGACTTCCGTGTTCCAGGCTTCGGTCTCGACTATCGACAGCATCGCTGACAAGAAAATCATCCACAAGAACAAGGCTGCTCGCCACAAGAGCCGTCTGGCTGCTGCCCTGAAGGCACTGGCTGCTTAATTCTTGTTGCTGACCGGATCTTTGCTCAGGCAAGGATCCGCGCAATGTCGAATCGATAGCAATGTCGATTCACAAGCATCACGAAAACATCAACCCGCCCAAGCGATTTGGCGGGTTTTTGCATTTCCAGGTGTTGTTCAGTGAGAAATTGCTGATTCGGGTGCGACGTCTATGTGAAAGCCTGCCATGGGGCTGTAGCGACACCTTGATGCCGGCTTCCGGCGTCACAGGCTTGTTGTCAGGCGTTTAACGCGGCAGGCCTTCGATGACCGTGCCGGGTTTGATGTTCTTTTGCTTGAACCAGCCCTTGTTCATTTCCAAGGCGTAGGTGGCCGGCTTGGTCGCGCAATGCGAATCCAGCGTCTGTTCCTTCATTTCCTCGATATTGATGATCTTGCCGGTTTCGTCCATGAAGGCGACCGACAGGGGGATCAGCGTATTCTTCATCCACATGCACACGCCGGCCGGCGCGCCGAATGCGAACACCATGCCCTCATTGGCGCCCATCTTGTCGCGGAACATCAGGCCTTGCTCGCGCTGCGCTTCGGTCGAGGCGACTTCGGCCTTGATCAGGTACAGGCCGGCATTGAGCGTGGTGGTCGGGAATTTCTGAAGCTGCTGGGCCTGGCCGGGCAGAGCGACCGCAATAGCGGCGAGGGTGGCGAGCAGGGTGGCGAAAGGGAGGAGACGACGCATGATGGGATGTACGTGGCTGTATGGGAATCGACTGCAGATCCGAAATCTGCCGGAATGCGGCGATTATAAAGGAAGCCGACAAATGCAGCGGACATGAAAAAAGGCAGGACTAGCCTGCCTTTTAGCAATGCGAAAGCAAGATTACTTGGCAGCGTCAGCAGCTGGAGCAGCCTTCTTTGCCTTGTGGCTCTTCTTGGCTTTCTTGGCCTTCTTAGCCTTCGGTGCAGCAGCTTCAGCCTTAGGAGCATCAGCAGGTGCGGCAGCAGGAGCTGCAGCTTGTGCGAACACGGAAGTGGCGAACAGACCAGCGATCAGAGCGGCGATCAATTTTTTCATTTTGCAGTCCTTCAATTTAACATGTTAAGAAGACGGTGATTCTCGTGAATCATTGCCAATAACGACGCGCCGAAGGCTTGGTTGACAAAAAATTCCAAAAAACAAAATTTCTTTGCGGACTGTCTTTGAAAAGCCGGTTTTGTCAGTAGTTTGTCAGCTATTGCGGCGGAATTCCTGAGGATCGACGGTTTTCCACTCTCCCGGCAGCAGCGGATCGGTCGCCAGTGCAAACGGTCCGATGGCAATCCGGATCAGCCTCAACGTCGGTAGTCCGACCGCCGCCGTCATGCGGCGGACCTGACGATTCTTTCCCTCCGATATCTGTATCGTCAGCCAGCTGGTCGGGTGATTCTTGCGTTCGCGGATGGGCGGATTGCGCGGCCACAGCCAGGCCGGTTCCTGCACATGGCGGACTTCACTTTTCTGGGTGACGAAATCGCCGAGATCGAGCGGGTTGCGCAGGCGCTCGAGGCTGTTTGCATCGGGCGTGCCTTCCACCTGCACCAGGTAGACCTTGGGTTGCTTGCGTTTGGGATGGCTGATGGCGTGCTGCAATTCACCGTCATCGGTCAACAGCATCAATCCTTCGCTGTCGGCGTCGAGACGTCCGGCAGGGTAGATGTCGGGAATGTCCAGGTAGTCGGCCAGCGTTTCTCGGTCATCCTGCGCCGAAAACTGGCACATTACCTGATAGGGTTTGTTGAATAAAATGAGGGGCATGCGTCAGTGTCGCAAAAACATGACGTCCAGTAAAATACTCGTGCATAATATAAATCAATGTCTTATGTCTTATATGAGACTTGACTCTGAATTTAATCGCCCCGAGGCTGCGATGTTGCGCGCGACAAGTCCGCGTTCGCCCATGTCCGCAGCGAGGCCGAATTCCCCTCTTTTCCGCACTATTCTCGGAGACCGTAATGTATCAACACATTCAGGTGCCGGCCGAAGGTAAGAAGATTACCGTCAACGCCGACTTTTCCCTCAACGTCCCGGACAATCCGATCATTCCGTTCATCCAGGGCGACGGCACCGGTCGCGATGTCACGCCTGTCATGCTCAAGGTTGTGGATGCCGCAGTCGCCAAGGCCTACGGCGACCAACGCAAGATCAACTGGATGGAAATCTACGCCGGCGAAAAATCGACGCAGCTGTACGGCGCCGACGTCTGGTTGCCGGAAGAGACCGTCGCTGCGGTCAAGGAATTCGTGGTGTCCATCAAGGGCCCGCTGACGACGCCGGTCGGCGGCGGCATCCGCTCCCTGAACGTGTCGCTGCGCCAACAGCTGGACCTGTACGTCTGCCTGCGTCCGGTGCGCTATTTCAAGGGCGTGCCGTCGCCGCTGCGCGAACCTGAAAAAACCAACATGGTCATCTTCCGCGAAAACTCGGAAGACATTTACGCCGGCATCGAATGGCAGGCCGGCTCCGACGGCGCCAAGAAGCTGATCGACTTCCTCGTCAAGGAAATGGGTGTCAAGACGCTGCGCTTTCCTGAGACCTCCAGCCTGGGCATCAAACCAGTGTCGCAGGAAGGCACCGAGCGTCTGGTGCGCAAGGCGATCCAGTACGCCATCGACCATGACAAGCCGTCGGTGACGATTGTCCACAAGGGCAATATCATGAAGTTCACCGAAGGCAGCTTCCGCGACTGGGCCTATGCCCTGGCGCAGAAGGAATTCGGCGGCGTGGTGATCGATGACGGTCCATGGATCAGGATCAAGAATCCGAAGACCGGGCGCGACATCATCGTCAAGGACGTGATCGCCGACGCCTTCATGCAGCAGATTCTCTTGCGTCCCGCCGAGTACAGCGTGATTGCAACGATGAACCTGAACGGCGACTACATCTCGGACGCGCTGGCGGCCCAGGTGGGCGGCATCGGGATTGCTCCCGGCGCCAATATGTCGGATTCCGTGGCAATGTTCGAAGCCACCCACGGCACCTCGCCGCGCTATGCCGGCAAGGATTACGTCAATCCGGGTTCACTGATCCTGTCGGCGGAAATGATGCTGCGCCACATCGGCTGGACCGAAGCGGCGGCCTTGATCATCGAGGCCATGCAAACCACGATTTCGTCGAAGAAGGTGACTTACGACTTTGCGCGCCTGATGGAAGGCGCGACGCAGGTGTCATGCTCCGGCTTCGGTGACGCGGTAATCGAAAATATGTAATTCAGCGGGTGATTCTTGCTGAAGAAAGGCCGGGCTGTGTTGCCGGCCTTTTTTATTGCCTGCTGCAGATGCAGTCCGCAAATGGTGCAGGCATAAAAAAAGCTCCTGCCGAAACAGGAGCTTTTTACAAAAGCGACTTAATACGAATTAAGGAGCCTGGATGTTGGAAGCTTGCTTGCCTTTAGGGCCTTGCGTGACTTCGAACTGTACTTTTTGACCTTCTTTGAGGGTCTTGAAGCCGTTCATTTGAATTGCCGAGAAGTGTGCGAACAAATCTTCACCGCCGTCATCCGGAGTGATAAAGCCGAAGCCTTTAGAATCGTTGAACCACTTGACTGTACCTGTTGCCATAAAAAGCATCTTTCAATTAAAAAAAATCACACGAGCCGTAAAAGCAAGAAGCCTCGCGAGATTGAATCTTCCGCAGCCCCCCTTAAACTTGCCCCCTTCGTATTAACAAGCAGTAACTACTTATCAATGAATTCCATTGTTCTCGTTAAAAATACAAAAGTCAAGTCGTTTTCAATGGAATTATTAAGCTTTTGTTCCGCGAATTGAATAGTACGCTCTTGATTTAGGATAAATGAGCGTTATCTGCGCACTATCAGGAAAACGCGTAATATCTAATCTAATTAGGTATTTTCTTCATGTTGTGCGGTGCACAGTGGATTGATGGTTTTAGAATAAATGCATGGCTACCAAGCACGATAATGATAACGGTACGGTCCTGGCGCGGCAGGAGCAGAAGCTCAAGCCGCCCCCTATGTACCAGGTATTGTTGTTGAATGATGACTATACGCCGATGGAATTCGTCGTCGCAGTCATTCAGGAGTACTTCAACAAAGACCGTGAAACTGCGACGCAGATTATGCTCAACGTTCACCGCGATGGGAAAGGTATGTGTGGTGTGTATCCCAAAGATATCGCATCCACAAAAGTTGAACTCGTTTTAACCCACGCTCGAAAAGCAGGGCACCCCCTGCAATGCGTGATGGAGGAAGCATGATTGCGCAGGAATTGGAAGTCAGTTTGCACATGGCCTTTGTCGAAGCCAGACAATCGCGTCATGAATTTATCACCGTGGAACATTTGCTCCTCGCGCTGCTGGATAATCCATCGGCTGCGGAAGTGCTGCGCGCGTGCTCGGTCAATATCGACGATCTGCGCAAGACACTGACCAATTTCATCACGGACAACACCCCGACCGTGCCCGGCACCAACGAGGTCGACACGCAGCCGACGCTGGGATTCCAGCGTGTGATCCAGCGCGCGATCATGCACGTGCAGTCGGCGTCCAACGGCAAGAAGGAAGTGACCGGCGCCAACGTGCTGGTGGCCATCTTCGGCGAGAAGGATTCGCACGCTGTCTACTATCTGCATCAACAAGGCGTGACCCGCCTGGACGTAGTCAATTTCATTTCTCATGGTGTGCGCAAGGATCAGCAGATCGATTCGCAAAAAGCGCCTGAAGGAGCGGAAGACGTGCAGACCGAAGGCCAGCAAAAGGAAAGTCCTCTCGATCAGTTCACCCAGAATCTGAACAAGGCCGCCGCAGAAGGCAAGATCGACCCGCTGATCGGCCGCGACGCCGAAGTCGAGCGCGTGATCCAGACCCTGTGCCGCCGCCGCAAGAATAACCCGCTGCTGGTCGGCGAGGCCGGCGTGGGCAAGACTGCCATCGCCGAAGGCCTGGCATGGCGCATCACGCAAAACGACGTACCGGAAATCCTCAAGAACGCCGTCGTGTATTCGCTCGACATGGGCGCGCTGCTGGCCGGCACCAAGTATCGCGGTGACTTCGAGCAGCGTCTGAAGGCCGTCCTCAAGCAATTGAAGGATGCGCCCAACGGCATTCTGTTCATTGACGAAATCCACACCATCATCGGCGCCGGTTCGGCCTCGGGCGGTACGCTGGATGCATCGAATCTGCTCAAGCCGGCATTGTCCAGCGGCCAGCTGAAGTGCATCGGCGCGACCACCTATACCGAATTCCGCGGCGTCTTTGAAAAAGACCACGCGCTGTCGCGTCGCTTCCAGAAGATCGACGTCAACGAACCGACCGTCGAACAGACCATCCAGATTTTGCGTGGCCTGAAATCGAAGTTTGAAGAACATCATGGCGTCAAGTATTCTGCTTCGGCGTTGACCTCGGCAGCCGAACTGGCCGCGCGCTTCATCAACGACCGTCATCTGCCCGACAAGGCGATCGACGTGATCGATGAAGCAGGCGCAGCACAGCGCATCCTGCCGAAGTCGAAGCAGAAGAAGACCATCGGCAAGTCCGAGATCGAAGAAATCATCTCCAAGATCGCGCGCATTCCGCCGCAATCGGTCAATCAGGACGACCGCACCAAGCTGCAAACGATCGATCGTGACCTCAAGAACGTCGTGTTCGGTCAGGATCCTGCCATCGAAGCGCTGGCGTCAGCCATCAAGATGGCGCGCGCCGGTCTGGGCAAGACCGACAAGCCGATCGGCTCCTTCCTGTTCTCCGGTCCGACCGGCGTGGGCAAGACCGAAGTGGCGAAGCAACTGGCGTTCATCCTCGGCATCGAGCTGATCCGTTTCGACATGTCCGAATACATGGAGCGCCACGCGGTCAGCCGTCTGATCGGCGCACCTCCGGGTTACGTCGGTTTCGACCAGGGCGGTTTGTTGACCGAAGCGATCACCAAGAAGCCGCACGCCGTGCTGCTGCTCGATGAAATCGAAAAGGCGCATCCGGATATTTTCAATATCCTGCTGCAGGTGATGGATCACGGTACGCTGACCGACAACAACGGCCGCAAGACCGACTTCCGCAACGTCATCATCGTGATGACCACGAATGCCGGTGCAGAAAGCCTGCAAAAGCGTTCGATCGGTTTCACCGACAAGAAGGAAGCCGGCGACGAGATGGCGGACATCAAGCGCATGTTTACGCCGGAGTTCCGCAACCGTCTGGATGCCATCATCAGCTTCCGTGCGCTGGACGAAGAAATCATCCTGCGCGTGGTCGACAAGTTCCTGATGCAACTGGAAGAGCAACTGCACGAGAAGAAGGTGGAAGCCGTATTCTCCGACGCACTGCGCAAGTTCCTGAGCAAGAAGGGCTTCGATCCGCTGATGGGCGCACGTCCGATGTCGCGTCTGATCCAGGACATGATCCGCAAGGCGCTGGCCGACGAGCTGTTGTTCGGTCGTCTGGTGACAGGCGGTCGCGTGACGGTCGAGCTGGACGACAAGGATCAGGTCAAGCTGGAATTCCCCGAAGGCGACGACCCGACGCCGCCGCCGGAAGAGCCGCAAGAGAAGCTGGAAGTCGAGTAAGCAGAAGCCAATCCGGGCGCCTCGCAAGAGGCGTCAGGAGTGGCCAAGCAAAAAAGGCCGGAACGTTTGATCGTTCCGGCCTTTTTGTTTTTGCGGTGTGTTGGCGACGCTGCCTGGCGCTGAGGCGGCAATGCGCCAGTGTTGCAGTTGCAGGCATCTGTGCGCCTCGCAGGCGTCCTGTGGTGTGCACAGGACGCCGGAGACCCACGGCGTCACATCACGGCGTCAGGGGCTTGCCTGCGGCCTGCTTGGCCTTGAGTGCCTGCACGGACTTGTCTATCGCCGTCATGCGATAGGCCGTGCCCGGATGGAGCGCTGTGTAGCCGCTCGGCACGCTGGCCGGATATTGCGTCGCCAGCCGTTGCCAGAATGCGGCGTAGCCGTCGATGCCGTAACCGGCGCGCACCAGCATGTACAGGGCCAGATTGTCGGCTGCCGCGTCCAGGTCCTGCGGATACGGGCGAATGCCACCGGTGCCCGCCGCCGCAGTCGGATCGGGACGTGCGCGCATCAAGTTGTCGATGACGCTGCCGGTGGTCGCCACCATACGCTGGCGAATCGCATGGCCCAGCGAGTTGTGGGCCATGTCCTTGGCGATCAGGTAGGCCAGTTCTTCATCCGTCCTGGCGAAATTCATCATGCCGCGCGTAATCAGCACACGACGGCCGTCGGCGTAAGTGTTGACGTTGTCGGCGTTGCCCAACTCGATGCTGAAGGCGCAGGCCAGCGTCAGCGGTACGATGACGTTTTGCTGCGCCTTGTTGCGCATCACGGTCAGTTTGATCGGTGCGCGGCCGTTGGTGACCAATGGCCCCAGCAGATTGGCCGCCTGGCGCTCGGCATCGGGGCCTTGCTGCAGGGGTTTGTCTGCAACCGCCACCAGCACATCGCCGCGTTGCACGCCGCTCTTGGCAGCGCCGCTGCCTGGCAGCACGCCGGTGACTTGCAGGCGATCGTCGAAGCCCAGCGACTGGGCCGCATCGGCGAACTCACTCGGATAGGAATACTTGTTCTTGGCGGTGAAGCCAAGCAAGTTGCGGGCATTGCCGCGGCACAGCTGCGCATTGGCGGTCAGCAGGGGCGCGGCCACGTTGTACAGCCGGTCCTGCTGCGCCGTCAGCGCGCGCAATGCAGTCTGGTCGGGCGTCAGCACCGGCGTCTTGACGGCGGTCGGCGCCGTCGCTGTTTGCGCCGGCCTGTTGAGTGTGTTGCTGTCTTGCGGTGTGACGCATGCTGCGAGCAATGCCGCTGGCATGACCGCCAGCGCGATTTTTATTCTTCCCCAATAAGCCAGGTGTCGAGCGTGCATCCAGTGATCTCCTTAATGTTTTCCGGTACTGCCGAAACCGCCTGCGCCGCGCTCGCTGCTGTCGAATTCTTCAACCACGTTAAAGCCCACTTGCATGACCGGAACGATCACAAGTTGCGCCAGGCGCTCCATGGGGTTTAGGACAAACTCGGTCTGTCCGCGGTTCCACGTCGAGACCATCAGCTGGCCCTGATAATCGGAGTCGATCAGTCCGACCAGGTTGCCCAGCACGATGCCGTGCTTGTGGCCAAGGCCGCTGCGCGGCAGGATGATCGCCGCATAGCCGGGATCGGCCACGTGGATCGCCAGGCCGGTCGGGATCAGGTGCGTGGTTCCCGGCGCAATCGTCAGCGGCGCGTCCAGGCAGGCGCGCAGGTCCAGTCCGGCGCTGCCGGCGGTAGCGTAGCTTGGCAGTTGATCTTTCATGCGCGGGTCGAGGATTTTGACGTCGATAGTTTTCATGGAAACAAAATAATTAAGTTAAAAATCAATGCGAGACGGCTGCAGACAAGCGATACGCAATTTCGCGCACCAGTTGTCGCGCCAGCGTCTGCTTGTCGGCGCGCGGCAAGCTGGTATGGCCCTTGTCGTCGAACAGCGTCAGTGCGTTTTCATCCTTGCCGAAGGTCTGATGGCCGATGTTGCCGACCAGCAGGGGAATGTTTTTCTTCACGCGTTTGGCGGCGCCGTACTGTTCGAGATTTTCCGACTCGGCTGCAAAGCCCACGCAATAGGGGCGCTTCGGTAAAGCAGCCACATCCGCCAGGATGTCCGCGTTCTGTTCGAAGGCCAGCTTGAGGCTGTCATCGTCGGCGCTCTTCTTGAGCTTCTGCTCACTGACGTTGGCGACGCGCCAGTCGGCCACCGCAGCGACGGCGACAAAAATGTCCTGGCCGGCGATGTTGGCGAACACCGCGTCATGCATCTGCTGCGCCGTCTGCACGTCAATGCGACGTACACCGTAAGGTGCGTCCAGTGCGGTCGGTCCCGACACCAGCACCACCTCGGCGCCGGCTTCGCGTGCAGCGCGGGCCACGGCATAGCCCATTTTTCCCGATGACAGATTGGTGATGCCGCGCACCGGATCGATCGGCTCGAAGGTCGGACCGGCTGTCAGCAATACGCGGCGTCCGGACAACAGCTTGGGCTGGAACGCGGCGATGATTTCTTCCAGCAGTTGTTCAGGCTCAAGCATCCGGCCATAGCCGACTTCGCCGCAGGCCTGGTCGCCCGAATCAGGGCCGAGCAATTTGATGCCGTCCTGCTGCACCTGCGCGATGTTGCGCTGGGTCGCCGGGTTCTGCCACATCTCGACGTTCATGGCCGGGGCGATCATCAGCGGCACGCCATGCGGACGCGCCACGCAGAGCGTGGACAGCAGATCGTCGCAGGCGCCGTGCGCGAGTTTGAAAATGAAATCGGTGGAGCAGGGCACGATCACGATCGCGTCGATCCCGCGCGTGAGGTCGATGTGCGGCATGTTGTTCCCGATGCGCGCATCCCATTGATCGGTGTAGACCGTGTTGCCGGTCAGCGCCTGCATGGTGACGGTCGTGATGAATTGTGTTGCCGCCTGCGTCATGACGACTTGCACCGAGGCACCCGCCTTGCCGAGGCTGCGCGCCAGTTCGGCGGCCTTGTAGCAGGCCACGCCGCCGGTCAGGCCGAGAAGGATTTTTTTGCCAGCGAGATCCATTGCCCTACTCCTTATAGAACTCAATCGTGACGACCGCAGCAATCAAGAAAATTGCTGCAGCCTTGCCGCCCGCCACTATTTGCCGACGCGGCGCAATTCATCCAGCACGAACAATACCGCACCGACGCAGATCGCACTATCGGCGATGTTGAAAGCCGGCCAGTGCCAGTTGCCGATGAAGACATCGAGGAAGTCGATCACATGACCGTACAGGATGCGATCGATCACGTTGCCCACCGCGCCGCCCAGGATCAGCGCCAGCGCCCAGCAAAACATGCGTTGGCCGGCGTGCTTGCGCAGCAGATAGATGATGTAGATCGCGGCGGCGATGCCGATCGCGGTGAAGAGGTGGCGCTGCCAGCCCGATTCGGCGGCCAGGAAGCTGAACGCCGCGCCCTTGTTGTAGACCAGCACCAGATTGAAGAAGCCGGTGATCGGACGCGATTCGCCGTAGTGGAACAGCTTGAGAATCGTGATCTTGGACAGTTGATCCAGCAGCAGGACGATCAGCGAAATACCCAGCCATGGCAGCAGGCTGTTGTTGTTGCTGGAGCTGGGCATGAGGCGTTTTTTATTGGAAGCCATGGAGGATGAATATGGATACGGACGTTGATGATATCGGGAGAAAAGCTCGGAAAAAGCGCCGGCACGTGTCATATGTCACGCGCCGGCTTGCCTGATGCTTAAGCGAAGTGGCGGTCTTCACCGCTGCCGAACAGATTGGCGACGCAGCGGCCGCACAGGCCTTCGTGTTCGGCATGTGAGCCGACATCCGCGCGATAGTGCCAGCAGCGTTCGCATTTCTGATTGGCCGATGGCGTGACGACGATGGCTTCGTCGGCTTCTGCCGCCACCGCAGTGACCTTGGCGGCCGAGGTGATCAGCACGAACTTCAGATCGTCGCCCAGGCTTTGCAGCAAGGCCACCTTGTCGCCGCTGACCTTGAGTTCAACTTCAGCCTGCAGCGACGAACCGATGTTGCCGGCGATGCGGACTTCTTCCAGTTGCTTGGTCACGGTCGCGCGCACTTCATGCAGCACGTTGAACTTGGCGACCAGCGCCTCGGCCTGCGCCACTTCCGGCAGCGTGTAATAGGTCTGCGAGAAGATGGTTTCGCTGCTGTCGGCAAAGGCTTCCTTGCTGGCGAAGAAGCTCCATGCTTCTTCCGCCGTGAACGACAGCGTCGGCGCCATCAGGCGCAGCAGCGCCTGGGTGATGTGCCAGATCGCGGTCTGCGCCGAACGGCGCGCGTGCGAATCGACGCCGCTGGTGTACAGGCGATCCTTGAGGATGTCGAGGTAGAAACCGCCCAGGTCTTCCGAGCAATACATCTGCAGCTTGGAGACCACCGGATGGAACTCATAGGTCTCGTAATGCGCCAGGATTTCCTTCTGCAGGTTGGCCATGTTGGCGATCGCATAGCGGTCGATTTCCAGCATCTCGGCGACCGGCACGGCGTTCTTGGCCATGTCGAAATCGGCCGTGTTGGCCAGCAGGAAGCGCAGCGTATTGCGGATGCGGCGATAGGCTTCCGTCACGCGCTTGAGGATTTCGTCCGAGATCGAGATCTCGCCCGAGTAGTCGCTCGACGCCACCCACAGGCGCAGGATTTCAGCGCCCAGCGAGTCGGCCACCTTTTGCGGTTCGACGCCGTTCTTGAGCGACTTTGACATCTTGCGACCTTCCCCGTCCACCACGAAGCCGTGCGTCAGCAGGGCCTTGTACGGTGCGCAGCCATTCAGCATCGACGAGGTCAGCAAGGAGGAGTGGAACCAGCCGCGATGCTGGTCCGAACCTTCCAGGTACAGGTCGGCCGGGAACTGGAGCTCATCCTTATGCGAACCGCGCAGCACGGTCTGATGGGTCGAGCCGGAGTCGAACCAGACGTCCAGCGTGTCCTTGTTCTTCAGGTATTGATCGGCTTCGTCGCCCAGCAATTCCTTCGGATCCAGCGCCTGCCATGCCTCGATGCCGCCGTGCTCGATGCGCTGGGCGATCTGTTCCAGCAGCTCGGGCGTGCGTGGATGCAGCAGGCCGGTTTCCTTATGCACGAAGAAGGCCATCGGCACGCCCCATTGGCGTTGGCGCGACAGCGTCCAGTCGGGACGGTTGGCGATCATGCCGTGCAGGCGCGCCTTGCCCCAGGCCGGAAAGAAGGCGGTGTCCTCGATGCCTTGCAGCGCGGTGTCGCGCAGGCTCTTGCCACCATCCTTGGGGGTGTTGTCCATGCTCGCGAACCATTGCGAGGTGGCGCGATAGATGATCGGCGTCTTGTGGCGCCAGCAGTGCATGTAGCTGTGGTCGAACATCACCAGCTTGAACAGCGCGCCGGTTTCTTCCAGCTTGGCGCAGATCGGCTTGGAGGCCTCCCAGATCGTCAGGCCGGCGAACAGCGGCAGCGACGACGCGTAGCGGCCGTCGCCCATGACCGGGCTGATGATGTCGTCGTCCTTCATGCCGTGCGCCTTGCACGAGATAAAGTCTTCGATACCGTAAGCCGGCGCCGAGTGGACGATGCCGGTGCCGCTGTCGGCGGTCACATAGTCGCCCAGGTAGATCGGCGACAGGCGGTCGTAGCCCTTGTCGGCTTTCGCCAGCGGATGATGGAAGGCGATCAGCGACAGCGCTTCGCCCTTGGCGGTGGCGATGACCTTGCCTTCCAGGCCGTAACGCTGCAGGCAGGCTTCGACCAGGTCGTTGGCCAGGATCAGCAAGGTCGGTTCGCCGTTGCGCTCGGTCTGCACCAGCGCATAGTCGAATTCCGGATGTACGTTCAGCGCCTGGTTGGACGGGATGGTCCATGGCGTGGTGGTCCAGATGACCACGTAGCCTTTATCTGTTGGCAGCTTGGCCAGGCCGAAGGCCTTGGCGATCTTGTCGTGTTCCGCAAACGGGAAGCCGACGTCAATGGCCGGGTCGCGCTTGTCCTGGTATTCCACTTCCGCTTCCGCCAATGCGGAGCCGCAGTCGAAACACCAGTTGACCGGCTTCAGGCCGCGATAGACATAACCCTTCTCCAGGATCGTGCCGAGCGCGCGCAGCTCATCGGCTTCGTTGGAGAAGTTCATGGTCTTGTATGGATTGTCCCATTCGCCCAATACGCCGAGGCGGATGAAGTCCTTCTTCTGCAGCTCAATCTGTTCGTTGGCGTAAGCGCGCGCCTTGGCTTGCACTTCGGCCACCGGCAGGTTCTTGCCGTATTTCTTTTCGATCTGGATTTCGATCGGCATGCCGTGGCAATCCCAGCCCGGTACGTATTGCGCATCGAAGCCGGCCATGTTGCGGGCCTTGACGATCATGTCCTTGAGGATCTTGTTGACGGCGTGGCCCAGGTGGATTTCACCGTTGGCGTACGGCGGACCGTCGTGCAGGATGAACTTCGGACGACCGGCCGAGGCCTTGCGGATGCGTTGATACAGCTTCTTGCTCTGCCATTCCTTGACCCATTGCGGCTCGCGCTTGGCCAGGTCGCCGCGCATCGGGAACGCGGTTTCGGTCATGTTGACCGGATACTTGCCGGCCGGTTTGCCTTCGTTCTTGCCGGGCTTGTTCGGCTTGGAGGATTCGTTGTTCGACATAAGTTGTTTTCAGTTAAATTCGGGAAATCGGTGACGGCTGATGCCGGAAGAAGCGGTGCCGCGAATGACTGCCGGCGAGCGAGCGGGGCGGGCCAGCGTCAAATTCGGTCGGTGGCGGACACGGCGAAACTCGCCTGTTCCTTGAACCAGGCACGCGCCTGTTGCGCATCGCGCTCAATGGCTGCCGTCAATGTCGGCAGGTCGACGTATTTCTCTTCGTCGCGAATCTTCTTCAGGAACTCCACGCGCAGCAATTTGCCGTAGCAATCGCCGCTGTAGTCGAAGATATGCGTTTCCAGCAGCACGCGGCCGCTGTCGTCCACGGTCGGGCGTACGCCCAGGCTGGCAACGGCCGGCAACGGTTGGTCGCCCAGTCCGTGCACCTGCACGATGAAGATGCCTGACAGCGCCGGATGCTTGTGGCTCACGCGCATGTTGAGCGTCGGGAATCCGATGGTGCGGCCGAGCTTCTTGCCGTGCACCACGTGGCCGGAGATCGCGTACGAATGGCCCAGCAACTGGCGTGCATGCGGGAAGTCCGCCTTTGCCAGCGCCGCACGGATGGCCGACGACGAAATCCGCACGCCGTCGTTGTTCACATTCGGCATGGTGTGCACTTCGAAACCGTATTGCTTGCCGGCGTCGATCAGCGTCTGGATATTGCCGGCGCGGCGCGAGCCGAAGCAGAAGTCTTCGCCGACCAGCAGCCAGCGCACGTGCAGGCCCTGGATCAGGATCTTCTCGATGAAGTCTTGCGGCGACAGGGCGGCGAAGTTGGCGTTGAAATGTTCGACGATGACGCGGTCGACACCGGCATTGGACAGCGATTGCAGCTTGTCGCGCAGGTTGGCGATGCGTTGCGGGGCTTTTTCCGGGGTGCCGGCCAGCTGTGCGAAGAACTCGCGCGGATGCGGTTCGAACGTCATCACGGCGGCATCCAGGTTCAGGCGGGTGGCCGCTTCGCGCACCTGCGCCAGCAGCGCCTGGTGGCCACGGTGCACGCCGTCGAAGTTGCCGATCGTCAGCGCGCAGGGCGCACGCGATTCAGCATTGGGAAGTCCGCGAAATACCTTCATGGAAGAGGTTAAAAGTGATGCCGTTGCAAAAGCCTTCCATTATAAATGTTTTCGGAGGCCCACCCCTGATTTGGCGGCGAAACGGCGGGAAACAAGCCGCGGCTGAAGCCGTTCCAAGGCATCGGGCTGACCGGCGAGGCGGTTTTTCAAGGGGAATTGATCAAATTGCAATTATTTCAAATTGGAAATATTGTTCGGCGCCAATGCCAGCGTCCCCGACCCTTGGCATAATGGCCGAATCCGGCAGAACTTCACTCTACAGACTCCCGCCCCCAAGGAAGCAGCGATGCACATAGAAGTCGACGATCTTTCGCGCCCCGCCATTCACGCCTTGCTCGAAGAGCATTTGCGCAATATGCGCGAGATATCGCCGCCGGAAAGCGTCCACGCGCTCGATCTCGACAAGCTGCGCAGCCCGGACATCACGTTCTGGACGGCGTGGGAGGATGCGCAACTGATTGGCTGCGGTGCGCTCAAGGAGCTCGATCGCCTGCACGGCGAGATCAAGTCCATGCGCACCCCGCAAGCGCTGCGCCGCAAAGGCGCCGGCCGGGCAATGCTGGCGCACATCATCGGGCAAGCCAGGGCGCGCGGCTATGAACGTCTCAGCCTCGAGACCGGATCGTTCGATGCATTCAAACCGGCCCGGCAACTGTATGAGAGTGTGGGTTTCGTCTACTGCGGCCCGTTCGGGACTTACGAAGAAGATCCGAACAGCCTGTTCATGACCTTGCGTCTGTAAACTTGGGCGAGGCGGCGTAGAGAGTTGTTCTGGCCGCTAAGGCAGTGTTTTCAATTGTTCCTGGCGCGCCTCGGCCAGCATCCAGATCGTGATCTTGCGCACTTCCAGCTTGCTTTGCGTGATGTGGGCGCGCAGCAGGATCTGCGCCTCGGTGGCCTTGCGCTTGGCGATCAGCTTGAGGATCTTGCCGTGTTCTTCATAGGTCGCCAGCACACGGTTCTTCTTGAGAAAGTCGAGACGGCGCACGATGCGGATCTTTTCCGTGACCTCGGTGTGGATGCGCGTCATTTCCTCGTTGCCGGCGGCGGCGACCAGGTTGGTGTGGAAGCTTTCATCGAGCTCGGCAACCTTGACGGCTTCGCTTTCGCGTTCGTCTTCCGGCACCAGCCAGATCGAGTTCAGCGCCAGCAGGCCCGGCGAAGGATCGGGATTCTGGCACAGACGCTCGAGCGCCGCCATTTCCAGCACGATGCGCAAGTCATACAGATTGTCGAGCCGGTCGAAGTCGATGGGCCGCACCTTCCAGCCGCGCCTGAAGCCGACGTCCAGGTAGCCTTCGCGCTGCATCCGGAAAAGGGCGTCGCGCAGCGGCGTACGCGAGACGCCGTAGGACAGCGCCATCTCGGTTTCGGTAAAGTTGTCGCCCGGCAGCAGGCGGAAATTGAAGATGTCTTCCTTGAGCCGGTTGTAAACCTGTTCAGCAAGCGGATTTGCAGCAGTTACGGTCATGGCGGGACGTCGTCAATACAAAGAAGAAATCGGAACAACTATCTTGGAACCTGTTCACAGCATCAGGCTGACATGGGCCGCGACGATACGCCATTCATTGTCCATGCGCACCCAGGTTTGCATCTGGCGGCCGATTTTATCGGAGTCCTCGCCGGTAAATTCGGTGCTGACAGTAGCATAGTCGCTGCCGAAGGTCGTGACCACCGTGCGATGCAATTTACGCGAAGGATGCACCGGCGCGCAGGTCTGGCGATATTGGCGGATCGCTTCGCCGCCCAGCAGGATTTCACCCACGCCGTAGCGCACCGTCTGCGGGTCGTACCAGAACCAGCGGTCCAGCGCGGGCACGTCGTGGATCAGCAGGGCGTGTTCGTAGTCGGCGAAGGCTTGTTCGACTTCTTCCACGATGTGCGGCAGATTGACTTGCGGATTCATGATGCGGTTTCTCCGGCGGTTTCTTTGAATGCGGTTTGCAAAGTGGATAGCGGCGCTTGCCAGCCGACGATGCCGCCCTGTGCGGTTAACATGGCCAGCGTGGCCTGATGAAAGACGGGGAAGTAACTGGCGCAGGCATCTTCGACGATCAGGCATTCGTAACCGCGGTCGTTGGCTTCGCGCATCGAGGTCTGCACGCAGACTTCGGTCGTGACGCCGGCAAACAGCAGGTGCGTGATGCTGCGCGCCTGCAATTGGGCATGCAGGTCGGTGGCGTAGAACGCACCCTTGCCGGGTTTGTCGATCACCAGCTCGCCGTCTTGCGGCGCCAGCAGCGGCAGGATCTGGTTGCCCGGTTCGCCGCGCACCAGGATGCGGCCCATCGGGCCTTCATCGCCGATGCCCAGCGTCGGATTGCCGCGCTTGAGTTTGGCCGGCGGGCAATCGGACAGATCCGGCAAATGTGATTCGCGCGTATGCACCACCAGCATGTTCTGTTCGCGCGCCAGCGCCAGCAGTTTCGCCACGGTCGGCACGATGATCGTCAGCGGCCGCACGTCATTGCCGAGCACGCTGCCGAAGCCGCCTTCCTCGACGAAATCGCGCTGCATGTCGATCACCACCAGCGCCGTGCGGCGGCTGTCGAATTGGTAAGGATAGGGAATGGCGTCGACGGTGATCATGCGGTCTCCAGTTGAATATGATGTGCCGATGGTTCCGCATGTTGACCGTGCCCGGCCATCCAGCGTCCCAATTCGGCGCGGTCGGCGCTGGCCGCATCAGTCGCATGCACGATGGCGCCGTCGGTCATCACAAGGATGCGGTCGGACAACTCCAGCAATTCATCGAGATCCTCGCTGACCAGCAGGATCGCGGTGCCCAATGCGCGGGCCTGCAACAGCCGCGCATGGATGTCGGCCACCGAGGCGAAGTCCAGGCCGAAGACTGGATTGGCGACGATCAGCACGTTCACCGCGTCTTCCTGACGGGTGGAATCACCCAGTTCGCGCGCCAGCACGGCGCGTTGCACGTTGCCTCCCGAGAGCGTGCCGATGGCGCGTTCCGGCAGCGGCGGCTTGACGTTGAAGGCGGCGATCAGGGCCTGCGCCTGCTTGCGCATGGCGGCGCGATTGACGCTCCAGCCCAGCCAGCCGCTGCGACGGAACGGCGCGACGTCGAAATTGCGCAAGGCCATGTTTTCGGCGACGTTCATCCCCGCGATGCAGGCGTTGCGCAGCGGTTCTTCCGGCAGCGCAAAGACCTTGCGCTCGCGCATTTCAGTACGGCTTGCCTGGTAATCGGCGCCGTTGATCTGTACTTCGCCGGACAAGCGGCGGCGCTGGCCGAGCAGGGCTTCCACCAGTTCTTTCTGCCCGTTGCCGGAGATGCCGGCCAGGCCGACGATCTCGCCGCGCTTTACCTGCAGCGACAGCGTGTTGACGGCGGTGACGCCACGGTCATTGAGCACCAGCAGGGAATCCACGTTCAGTCCGACCGGCGCGCCGGCGGGCACGGATGGTCGCGCCACGGCTTCTTTTTCGACGCGCGCCTGTCCCATCATCCAGTGTGCGAGTTCGGCCGGACTGGTGTCGGCTACCGCCGCGCTGCCGACCAGCCGTCCCTTGCGCAGCACCGTGACATCGTCGGCGTAGGCGGTGACTTCGTGGAATTTGTGCGTGATCATCAGCACGGTCAGTTCTTCGCGACGCGTGAGGTCGCGCATCAGGCCGAGCACTTCGTCGGCTTCCTGCGGCGTGAGCACCGAGGTCGGTTCGTCGAGGATCAGCAGGCGGCGGCGCAGATAAAGCTGTTTGAGGATTTCGAGCTTCTGCTTTTCGCCGGCGGACAGGCTGCTGATGAGGCGATCGAGGCCGAGCCGGAACGGCATGGCCTCCATGAATTCTTCCAGCGCCTGGCGTTCCAGGTTCCAGTGGATGCGCCAGCGCACCAGTCCGCGCGCCAGCAGCAGGTTTTCGGCCACGGAAAGGCTCGGCGCCAGCGTGAAGTGCTGGTACACCATGCCGATGCCCAGCGTATTCGGCACACGCGGGCCACGGATTTCCACCTCGCGGCGATCGGCCTGGATGATGCCCTGGTCGAGCGGGCTGTAGCCGACCAGGCCTTTGACGAGCGTACTTTTTCCCGCGCCGTTTTCGCCCAGCAGCGCATGGATGGTGCCGGCCTTGATCTTGATCGAGACCTCGTCCAGCGCGCGGAATTCGCCGAAGGATTTGCCGGCGCCGATGACTTCCAGCTCGAGCGCGTGCATGATTATTTGCCTATCGCTTGCAACAGCGATGACGAGTCCGACACCGCGCCGAACACGCCGCCTTGCATCTTGATCATCGACAGCGCCGCCAGATGATTGTTGTGATCGGTGGCGCCGCAGCAGTCGGCCAGCATCACGCATTCGAAGCCGCGATCATTGGCTTCGCGCATGGTGGTGTGGACGCAGACGTCGGTGGTGATGCCGGTCAGGATCAGGTTGCGGATGCCGCGCGTGTGCAGCACCAGTTCCAGGTCGGTGGCGCAGAACGAGCCCTTGCCCGGTTTGTCGATGATGATTTCGCCGGCGATGGGCGCCAGTTCGGGAATGATTTCCCAGCCCGGCTCGCCCCGCACGAGGATTTTTCCACAGGGGCCGTCATCACCGATGCCGACGCCGTTGGTGCCGATCCGGCGCGAACGCCAGCGCTTGTTGGCGGGCAGGTCGGACAAGTCGGGGCGATGGCCTTCACGGGTATGGATGATGGTGTAGCCGCCGGTGCGCATGGCGGCCAGCACGCTCTTGATCGGCGCGATCGGTGCGCGCGTCAGCGACAGGTCGTAACCCATCTTGTCGACGTAGCCGCCGATGCCGCAGAAGTCGGTCTGCATGTCGATCACGATCAGCGCGGTGTTGCCCGGCGTCAGCGCACCGTCGTAGGGCCACGGGTAGGGTTCGGACTGGATGAACAATTCGGACATATCGGTTTCTCCTGATTTATCTGGTAAGGCTGAGCTCGCCCGGCGCGCTCGACAGCGTGCGGTCGGGACGGCAGGTAATGATCATGATCAGCAAGGTCAGCGCATAAGGGGCGGCGTTGAACAGGTAATAGCCGGACGTCACGCCGACCGCCTGCAAGGCCGGACCGAGTGCGCCCGCAGCGCCGAACAGCAGCGCCGCCAGCAGGCAGCGCAGCGGCTGCCAGCGCGCAAAAATCACCAGTGCCACCGCCATCAAGCCTTGTCCGCTGGACAGGCCTTCGTTCCAGCTGCCGGGGTAGTAGAGCGAAAGATAAGCGCCGCCCACCGCCGCCAGGAAGCCGCCGCAAGCCGTCGCGATGATGCGCGTCAGATTGATGCGATAGCCGAGTGCACGCGCGGTCTCGGCATGGTCGCCGACCAGGCGCAGCGCCAGGCCCCAGCTGGTGCTCGACAGGCCCCATTGCAAGGCGGCGGCCAACAGCACGCCGATCAGGAACAGGGCATTGATTTCGAGCGCGTGATGCAGATGCGGATTGCTGCTCCAGCGACCGAGATCGATCGACGGCAGCATCGTCGCCTGCGGCTGGATGAACGGCTTGCCGAGGAAGAAGGCGAGGCCGGTGCCGAGCAGCATCAGCGCGATGCCGAAGGCGATATCGTTGACGCGCGGCAGCGAACACACCAAACCGTGCAAGGTGCCGAGCAGCATGCCGGAGGCGCCCGCCGCCAGCACACCCAGCCAGGCCGAGCCGGAGAAGAAGGAGACGGCGTAGCCGGTCATCGCGCCGCAAACCAGGATGCCTTCGAGGCCGAGATTCACGCGGCCGCCTTTTTCCGTCAGGCATTCGCCCAGACTGACGAACAGGAAGGGCGTGCCGACCCGGATCGCGCCCGCGAACAAGGCCAGCAGCAGCGTGGTGAAATCGAAATCAACCATGGATGGTCTCCGCGACAGTGGTCGGCAAAGGTTGCGCCTGCTGCTGCCAGCGCGTCTTCAACGCGCCGAGACGACCGGTGATGGCTTCCCATGCCAACAGGTTGCAGAACAGCAGTCCCTGCAACACCAGCGTGGTGGCGTCGGGCAGGTCGAGGCGGCGTTGCAGCAGGCTGCCGCTGGCTTCGACGCCGCCGATGACGACCGCGCAGACGATGATGGCGAGCGGATTCTGGCGCGCGGCAAAGGCAACCAGAATGCCGCTGAATCCGTAGCCTGCCAGCAGCGCGCTGTTGGCGCTGCCATGCACGGCGGTGACTTCGAACATGCCGGCCAGACCTGCTGCAGCGCCACCCATGGCGCAGGCGATCACGACCAGGCGGTTGACCGGCAACCCGACCAGGCGTGCGGTGCGGCCATTGCCGCCGGCAATCGCCATGGCGAAACCAATGACGCTATGGCGCAGGAAAATCCATGCCGCCACGCAGGCCAGCGCACCCCACACCAATCCCCAATGGACATCGAGGCCGGGCAGCGGATTGATCAGATAGGCGTCCGGCAGCGGCACGGTCGACGGCTTGTTGAGACTGGCCGGATCGCGCAGCGGACCTTCGACCAGATGTTTGAACAGTGCAACCGCGATGTAGGAAAGCAGCAGGCTGGAGATGGTTTCGTTGACACCGCGCCATTGACGCAGGGCGCCGCACAGCGCGATCCAGAGACCGCCGGCGATCATCGCAACGATGGCCATGGCCGGCAACATGATCCACGGCGACAGCATGGGTAAGAAAGAAGGAAGCACGGCGGCAAACAAACCGCCCATCGCCAGCGCGCCTTCTCCGCCGATGACGATCAGGCCCACGCGCGCAGGCAGCGCCACGCACAGCGCCGTCAGCAGCAAAGGCGCTGCGCGCTGCAAGGTATTTTGCCAGGCGAACATCGAGCCGAACGCACCCTGGAAAATCAGCAGGCAGGCTTCGGTCGCGGGCTTGCCCTGCACCAGAAGGAACAGCACGAACAGCAACAGTGTACCGGCCAGCGCGCACAGCGTCGGCAATACCGGCGCCAGCGCGATACCGATACGGGCCTTCAGCTGCAAAATGAAAGCACTGCTTTCCGCGCGGTCGTGTGTGGTCATGGCGATCAATGAACAATGAATGGCGAAAAAATCCGTAAGCGGCGCGTTGCGGTGACGACTATTTGTCGCTGCAACGCGCTGCCGTATCACATTGCGTTAAGCAGTTTTCATACCTGGCCGACGACGCCCGCCACCAGATAATTCATCTTCTCGAGCGCGACGTCGGTCTGAATTTGCGTGGTGCCGGCCGGGATCACGACTGCACCCTTGTTGTCCTTGATCGGTCCCTTGAAAATCTGGAATTTACCGGCGAGCATCTGCGCCTTGACGTCGTCGGCCTTCTTCTTCGCGGCGGCGCTGACGTTGGCGCCGTAAGGCGACATCTTGACGAAATTGTCCTTGAGGCCGCCGCGCAGGAAGTTGATCATCGGCTTGCCTTCCAGCGTGGCCTTGACGATCTCGGTATAAGGCGTGGCCCAGTTCCACTCGGCGCCGGTGAGGTAGCCCTTGGGCGCGAGCGCGGCCTGGCTGGCGTGGTAGCCGCAGGTCATGACACCGCGCTTCTCGGCGGTTTCGACGATGACCTTGGGGCCGTCGACGTGACAGGTGATGACGTCGCAGCCCTGGTCGATCAGGCTGTTGGCGGCTTCGGCTTCCTTGACCGGCAGCGACCAGTCGCCGGTGAAGATCACGCGTGTGGTGATAGCCGGATCGACCGACTGCGCGCCCAGCGTGAAGGCGTTGATGTTGCGCAGCACCTGCGGGATCGGCTTGGCGGCGATGAAGGCCAGCTTCTTGGATTTGCTCATGTGTCCGGCGACCACGCCGGACAGGTATTCGCACTCTTCGATGTAGCCGAAGAAGCTGCCGACGTTGAGCGGATGCTTGCCTTGCGTCCACAGGCCGCCGCAATGGGCGATGCGCACCTTGGGATATTTCTCCGCGACTTTCAGCACGTGCGGATCGAAGTAGCCGAACGAGGTCGGGAAGATCAGCGATGCGCCGTCCTGCTGGATCATGGCTTCCATGGTCTTTTGCACGGCCACGGTTTCCGGGACTTTCTCTTCTTCGATGACCTTGATGCCGGGCATTTTCTTGATGATGGCGGCAGCCTGCGCATGCGACTGGTTGTAGCCGAAATCGTCGCGTGCGCCGACATAGATGAAGCCGACCGTCAGCGGTGCGGCAGCCAGCAGGTCCAGTGGAAATGCCGAGCCCAGCGCGGCGGCGCCGGTCAGTTTGAGAAAGTCACGACGGTTGTTCATCTTTGGCTCCGGTAAAGGGAAACGTTGGTGGTGTTGTTGGCAAAGTGATGCTGAAAAAAATCTTATTTCGGCGGCTGAGCAGTAGCCTCGCGCCGCACTTCAGTCTGGAAAATTTCCAGGCTCATCTTCTTGGCGTCGATGAAGCGCGGTTGCGTCAGCGTCTCCACCGTGCGCGGACGGGCATCGTCGTAATGCAGGATGTGTGCCACCTTGGTCGGGCGCTTGGTCAGCAGCAGGATCTCGTCGGCGAGGTAGACCGCTTCTTCCAGATCGTGCGAGACCAGCATCATGGTGGTGCCGGTCTGCATGAAGACTTCCTGCAGCTTTTCGCGGATGAACAGCGTCATCTCGAAGTCGAGCGCGGAGAACGGTTCGTCGAGAAACAGCACCTCCGGCCCCGGCGCCAGTGCGCGCATGATGGAAGCGGTCTGCTGCTGGCCGCCCGACATTTCATACGGATAGCGGTTGAGGTCGAACTTGACGTCGAAGGAAGCCACCAGTTCTTCCACGCGGCGGTTGATCTCGACCTTGGATTTGCCTTCCAGCTTGAGCGGGTAGGCGATGTTGTCGATGGTGCGCAACCACGGGAACATCGCTTCGCGGTAGTTCTGGAAGACGTAGCCGATCTTGGTGTCTGCCAGCGATTTGCCGTCGAACAGGATCTGGCCGGCGTCGATCGGGATCAGGCCGGCGATCATGTTGATCAGCGTCGACTTGCCGCAGCCGTTGGGGCCGAACACCGAGACGATCTTTCCCTTGGGGATGTCAAGGTTGAAATCCTCGTACAGGGGCCAGCCGGCGAAATATTTGGTCAGCCCTCGGATCGTGATGTGGGTGCCGGGAGGACCGGGAACGAAAGGGACGATCGGCTCTTCGTGCTTCAATTTCGGGGAAATGACGACGCTCATCTTCCGCTCCAGTGGACGATACGTTTTTCAATCACGATGAACACCACGTTCAACGCATAGCCGAGCGCGCCGGCGGCCAGGATCGCGGCATACATTTCGCGCACGTTCAACACTTGCTGGGCGTCGATGATCTTGTGGCCGAGGCCGTTTTCGGAGCCGATGAACATTTCGGCCACGATCACGATCACCAGCGCCATCGACACCGCACTGCGCAGGCCGACGAAGGTCGGTTGCAGGCTTTCCCACAGCAGCACGTCCTTGAAGATCTGCCAGCGCGACGCACCCATGACCTTGGCCGCCATCACGCGCTGCTTGCGGGCGTTGAGCACACCGTAAGCGCTGTTGAACAGCACGATCAGCAGCGCGCCGAAGGCGGCGATGGCGACCTTGTTGATGTCCGACACGCCGAAGATCAGCAGGAACAGCGGGATCAGTGCCGACGACGGCGTCGAGCGGAAAAAGTCGATCAGGAACTCCACGCTGCGATAGGCGCGCTCGTTGCTGCCCAGCAGAACGCCGAGCGGCACGCCGACCACGGCGGCAATCAGGAAGGCTTCCAGCGTGCGCATCACCGTCACCAGGAAATCCATCAGCAGCGGTCCGCCGGCGAGGCCGTTGACCAGCGTGATCAGCGTTGCCGCAGGCGTCGGCAGCAGGATCGCCTTGATCCAGCCGGCGCGCACCACCAGGTCCCAGATGATGAACAAGGCGATCGGGCCGATGAAAGGCAGGAGCTTGCCGAAGGACGGCAGCGCACGGCGCTTTTTGACAACCGGTGCAGGCTTGATTTCAGCCGCCGCAACGCCTGCGGTGTCCGGCTTGGCGGCAGCATCGGCGCCGTCAACAGTGAGGGAGTCAGCCATGATCAACCCTTGTAAAGAAGTGAATCCACCATCACGCGCGAGGCGAAGATGCCCTTGTCGACGAACAGGTCGTAGAACTTCTGGAAGTAGGCAACGTCGCTGGCCTTGAACTCGTTGTAGAGCATGTAAGACGCCAGCGGAACTTCATTGGTGAGCGAACCTTCGATGGCGGTGTAGCCCTTGAGGTAAGGACGCGCCTTGTCGGGCGTCTTGCGGATCAGCTCGATGCCGCGCGCATAAGCGGCGATGTATTTTTTGGTTTCGGCCGGATGCTTCTTGATGAACTCGGTGGTCAGCGCCGCTGCGCCGCCATGCCATGGCGCGTTCGGATTGCCGAGGATGTACTTGGCGATGACGCCGGCTTCCAGCACGCGGGTGGTGTTGTTCATGCGGCCGACGGTGCCGGTCGGCTCCAGCGTGTAGACGGCGTCGACCTGACCTGCGGCAAGCGCGGCGACGTGCTGGCCGATCGGCAGTTCGGTAACAGTGGCGCCGGTCGCGCCCGCGCGTTCGAGCACGGTCTTGGCCAGCGTGACGTTCTGGATGCCGGGACCGGAGGCGACCTTCTTGCCCTTGAGTTCGGCGATCGATTTGATGGTGCTGTCTTTCGGCACCAGGAATTCGTCGAGCACGTATTGCGCATTGCTCGGATTCGTCGCGAAGATCTTGAACAGGCCGGGCTGGGCGATTTCACCAATGGCCAGGTTGCCGGCGCCGGTGCCGTTGGCCGAACCATCAGCGCGACCTGACAGCATGGCTTCCATCACTTGCTGCGCACCGGCGAATTTGATTGGTTGCACATCAAGGCCGGCTTCCTTGAAGTAGCCGGCTTCCACCGCTGCGTAAAAGGGCAGGCCGGCGGCGACCGGCCAGTAGCCGATCCGGATCGGCACGCTTTGCGCGCGCAGGATCGCCGGCGCGCCGCCCAGCGCCAGCGTGGTCGCGACCGTGCCGGCGGCACCGAGGAAGCGGCGGCGTCGCGCCGACTCCACCTTCACCTCTGTCTGTGTGCCAAGTGCGTTTTCTGTATCAGAGATTGCTGTTTTTTTCATGCTGGCTCCGTGAGGTGGGGGCGGAAAATAAGGTCGAAGGTTGTTCAGATTTTTGCAGCGAGATACGCAGTCCAGCCGCCGTAACCGGTGATGTCGCGCGCATTGTCCAGCGCTGCCGGTTCGCAGATGAAGCCCTTGACGCTGCTGCCGTCGGCCAGCTCCATCGTGCCGATGCCCAGCGGCGCAGGAATCGCGGCGACGAAGCTGCCGAAATTGCGCAGCGGCATTTCCCAGACTTCGGTGATGATGGCGACGCCGTCATCTCCATTTGCACTATTGATGCGGACAAGGCCCGGTTTGGCCGGTGTGGTGTTGGCGAGCGCGTAAAGGCGGTAATGTTTGCTGGTGGTGGTGGTGGCATGCAGGCGCGCGCCGGCTTCCAGCAGTTGCCAGTTCAGCGGCTGGCCGCTCAGATGCGCGCCGACCACGCCGACCTTGATGGTCGGTTCATTGAAGGGCAGCGGCGCTGCCGCCACGGCGTCGGCCTGCGCCGCACCGCCGAGCAGTTGCTGGAACTTCGCCCCGGCTTCAGCCAGCAAGTGGTCGGAACCGGCCGGCCCGATCAGCGTGATCCCGGCGGGCAAGCCGTCCTTGCGCCACACGGCAGGAATCGCCAGCGCCGCCATGTCCATCAGGTTGACGAAATTGGTGTAGTAGCCGAGCTGGGAATTGCGCACCACCGGATCCGCTTCCACTGCAGCGATGGTTGGCATCGTCGTCGTTGTCGGCACCAGCAGCAGGTCGGTGTCTTGCAGCAGTTTTTCCGCTTCGCGGCGCAGCTCGGCCAGGCGGTATTGGCCGTTGAAGGCGTCGACCGCATTGAACTTGTCGGCTTGCGCGGTGATCTCCCGAACTACCGGATGGATCGCCGCATTATTGGTGTCGTAAAAATCTCCCAGTGCGGCGCGTCGCTCGGCCACCCACGGGCCCTGGTAAAGCAATTGCGCGGCATCGGTGAACGCGTCGAAAGGAATGCGCGTGATGCTAACGCCCGGCATGGCCGTGACTTTTTCCAACGCCTGCTCGAACGCCAGCCGGGCTTGCTCGTCGCCATAGAACTCCGGCTTGGCCGGTACGGCGACGCGATAGCCGCGGCGTTTGACGCCGAGCATGGCCGGGGTGCGCGAGTAGGCGTCGGCGGCGTCAAAGCCGGCCGCGCTTTGCAGCACGCGCCAGGCATCGGCGACGTCGTGCGCGAAGATGGAAATGCAATCGAGCGTGCGGCATGCCGGCACCATGCCGCTGCCGCTGAGCAGGCCGCGCGTCGGCTTGAGCCCGACCAGGTTGTTGAAGGCGGCCGGCACGCGGCCCGACCCGGCGGTGTCGGTGCCGAGCGAGAACAACACCTGTCCCAGCGCGACCGCGACGGCGGAGCCGGAGCTGGAGCCGCCCGATACATATTCGGGTTGCAGCGCGTTGCGCACCGCGCCGTAGGGCGAACGCACGCCCACCAGGCCGGTGGCGAACTGGTCGAGATTGGTTTTGCCGATCAGCAGCGCGCCGGCTTTTTGCAAGCGCGCGACCACCGTGGCGCTGACCTGCGGCACATGGCTGAATTCAGGGCAGGCGGCGGTGGTCGGCAGTTCGGCGACGTCGATATTGTCTTTCACCGCAAACGGGATGCCGAACAGCGGCAGCGTCTCGAACACCGCTTCGCCCTTGATCTGCAGCATCAGGTCAAGTGCGGCGGCCTGTTGCTTGAGCGTCTTGGCGGACACGCGATGAATCCAGACCTCGGTGCGATCGGACTGCTCGATCTGCATCAACAGGTCGCCGATCAGCTTGCTCGGCTTGAGGTTGCCGGTGCGATAGGAGGCCAGCAAATCGGCGATGGTCCGCTGCGGGGCGGCGGAATTCGAGGAGGCGGAGGAGGCGTATTGGGGCAAAGTAGTTGCTGACATGGATATATGCATTCTTGAATACAAGATGAAAAATATTAAGCAGATTGCGTGCCAGCGGATCTTTGGGGGCGCTCTGAGAACGACGGGAGGCGCCGAAACCGCTTGCCGCAGCTTGTTTGGCGGCATCGCAGCCAGCGCCACAATGAGGGGAGATTGATGGTGAAAAGAGGATGGACTTGATCGGAAACGCGGAGGAGTGCGTTCGATTGGCGCGTTCAGCAACGCCAAACTGGTGCCTGCACCAGATTTTGGTGCAGGCGGGGACGCAGGCAGCTAATGATTAGCGGGCAATGATGGCGTGGCGATTGCCCCGCCGAGAGTCACAAGAATAAGGCTCGAAAATCAAGCTCGAGATTCAAGCTCGAGATTCAAGCTCGACATTCAAGCTCGACATTCAAGCTCGACATTCAGGCCGACTTGCCGCCGAGAAAGCCGCCAAGCAGGTTGCCGATTTCCGAGCCGAGATCGCCGCCGGATTCTGGCACTTGGCCGTTTGGCGTCAGGTGATCGACCAGGCCTGGAAGAATCTGGGCCAGATGGCCGGCGATATCGCTTTGCGGAATGCCGGCCGTTTGCGCCAGGCTGCTCAACTGATCATCGCCCAGCGCTTGCGCCAGCTGATCGCCCGAGACCGGCTGGTTCTTGCCGGTGCCGATCCAGGAGTCGACAATCTGGCCGAGGCCGGCGTTTTGCAGGGTGCCGAGCAAGCCGCCCAATCCGCCAAGCCCACCCAGCGCGCCCGAGCCGCCGGACTGATTGTTGGCAAGCATGCTCAGCACCGCCTGGATCAACGCTGCTTTGGGGTCGCCGCCGGTTGCATTGCCGTTTGTACTGTCATTGAGTGCGCCGAGTACGCTGTCGAGTAAGCCCATGAGATTCTCCTGAAAGGAAGTGAAGGAACGATCCGGCAGGGGAGGAAAAGAATTGCCGGAACGGGTGGAGAGGCAACGGATGGCACGCTGACTGCGTTGTCGAAGGATGTGGAGATATCTCTTCTTTTGTCTCTCTATGCCTATGTTTACTGCTTTTCCTGCTTCTTCATATTTCTGCTGACTTCTCTGAAGCGGCCTTGCCGGGAAGCTGCCTACATCTCGCCCCAGATCGCATTGATCGCCGCCAGCGCGCTCAGGCCGGCGGTTTCGGTGCGCAGCACGCGCGGTCCCATCGACAGCATCAGCGCGCCTTGGTCGCAGGCCAGGTTTTCTTCGGCTTCGGTAAAGCCGCCCTCCGGGCCGACTACCAGGCTCAGCGCCTGCGCCGGGTGATGGCGCGCCCAGTCGGACAGCGATTGCTCGCCGCGCGGCGACAGCAGAATGCGCTTGTGGAGGTCGCTCTGGCCGATCCAGCTGTTGAATTCGGTCAGCGGCGCCAGATGCGCCAAACGATTGCGTCCGCTTTGTTCCGCCGCGGCCTGGACAATCCCTTGCCAGTGGCTCTGCTTCTTCTCGGCACGCTCGCTGTTGAGGCGCACCACGCAACGTTGCGCCGCCAGCGGCTGGATCGCGGTCACGCCGAGCTCCATGGCTTTCTCGATGATCCAGTCCATTTTGGATGCTTCCGGCAGCGCCTGCGCCAGCGTGACGGCGTAGGACAGCTCGGCTTCGCGCGGCGAAAAGGTCTTGACCTCGGCGTACACGCGCTTTTTTTCCATCTGGGTGATGACCGCCGTATATTCGCCGCCCTGGCCGTTGAACAGGGTGATCGGATTGCCCATTTGCATGCGGATCACCTGGACATGGTGCGCGACCTGTTCGGGCAGGGCCAGCGTCATGCCGATGGCCAGGGAGTCGGGGCAGTAAAAGCGAGGCATGGGATGGACGATCCGATAGAAAAATGGCAATTGGCAACGATTTGAAGCGATTTAACCGGAGGCGAGGGCAAAAATGCATAAAAAATTGTTTTTTTACATGCCGTAATACGCCGCCGACATGCCGCGATTTTAATTCTTCGGGCTGGTCTCTGGTAAAATAGTTGGCTCAGTCTGGCTTGATCCGGGAGTTCATCCGGGCCGACCGGCAAGGCATCCGACATGCGCGCGTTAGGTCCAAATTGTTCGTAACGGCGTAGTTCGACCGCAATCCGCAACTCTTTGACATCGACATGACTTCCACACTCCCTACCGACAAGATGGCCAACGCGATCCGCGCGCTGGCAATGGACGCAGTACAAAAAGCAAACTCAGGACACCCAGGCGCGCCGATGGGGATGGCGGAAATCGCAGTTGCATTGTGGGCCAAGCACTATCGCCACAACCCGACCAATCCGCAATGGGCCAACCGCGACCGCTTCGTGCTGTCCAACGGCCACGGTTCGATGCTGCAATACGCCTTGTTGCACCTGACCGGTTACGACCTGTCGATGGACGAGATCAAGAACTTCCGCCAACTGCATTCCAAGACTGCCGGCCATCCGGAAGTCCACATCACCCCAGGTGTGGAAACCACCACCGGTCCGCTGGGGCAGGGCATCACCAACGCCGTCGGCATGGCGCTGGCTGAAAAGCTGCTGGCTGCAGAATTCAACAAACCGGATCTGGCAGTGGTTGATCACTACACTTACGCTTTCGTCGGCGACGGCTGCCTGATGGAAGGCATCTCGCACGAAGCCTGCTCGCTGGCCGGCACGCTGCGCCTGTCCAAGCTGATCGTGCTGTACGACGACAACGGCATCTCCATTGACGGCAAGGTCGAAGGCTGGTTCAAGGACGACACCCCGAAGCGCTTCGAAGCCTACGGCTGGAACGTGATCCCTGCGGTCGACGGTCACAACGTCGAAGCGGTCAATTCCGCCATCCATCAGGCCAAGCTGGCCGACAAGCCGACCCTGATCTGCTGCAAGACCGTGATCGGCAAGGGTTCGCCGAACCTGGCCGGCACCGACAAGGTCCACGGCGCGGCGCTGGGCGACAAGGAAGTCGCGGCAGTGCGCGAAGCGCTGGGCTGGACTTCGGCGCCATTTGAAATCCCTGCCGACATCTATTCCGCGTGGGATGGCAAGGTCCAAGGCCAGCAATTGGAAGCCGACTGGAACAAGCTGTACCAGGCTTATCAGGCCAAGTACCCGACCGAAGCCGCCGAACTGGTGCGCCGCCTGAAGGGCGAGCTGCCGGCCGGTTTCGACGCGGCGGTGCAGGCTTACATCGCCAGCACCATCGACAAGAAAGAAACCATCGCCACCCGCAAGGCCAGCCAGAACGCGATTCAGGCTTACGCGCAAGTGCTGCCTGAATTCCTCGGCGGTTCGGCCGACCTGACCGGCTCCAATCTGACCAACTGGAAAGAATCGGTGGCCGTGCGCGCCGATGTCGCCGGCAACCACATCAACTATGGCGTGCGCGAATTCGGCATGAGCGCGATCATGAACGGCATCGCCCTGCACGGCGGCTACATTCCGTTCGGCGCGACTTTCCTGACCTTCTCCGATTACAGCCGCAATGCATTGCGCATGGCCGCGCTGATGAAGCTGCGTGCGCTGTTCGTGTTCACGCATGACTCCATCGGCCTGGGCGAAGACGGCCCGACCCATCAATCGGTCGAGCACGTTTCCAGCCTGCGCCTGATCCCGAATCTGGACAACTGGCGTCCATGCGACACGGTCGAATCGGCCGTGGCATGGGAGCAGTCGGTCAAGCGCAACGACGGTCCGAGCACCTTGATCTTCTCGCGCCAAAACCTGCCGTTCCAGGAGCGTACTCCTCAGCAAGTCGCCGACATCAAGCGCGGCGGCTACATCCTCAGGGAAGCCAAGGACGCCAAGGTTATCCTGATCGCCACCGGTTCGGAAATCGAACTGGCGGTCAAGGCGGCCGACGAACTGGCGGCGCAAGGCATCCCCGCGCGCATCGTGTCGATGCCGAGCACCGATGTGTTCGATCGCCAGGATGCAGCCTACAAGGCCAGCGTGCTGCAGCGCGGCGTGCCTCGCGTCGCGATCGAAGCTGGCGTGACCACGACCTGGTACAAGTATGTCGGCCTGGAAGGCGCCGTGGTCGGTATCGACACCTTCGGTGAATCGGCTCCCGCAGGCGTGCTGTTCAAGCATTTCGGCTTCACCGTCGAAAACGTCGTCGCCAAGGCCAAGCTGATCCTGGCATGAGTGTCTCCGGCAACGACATCATCAATGTCGTCGGTCCGGTGACGGTCCGGCGCGCGACGGTCGATGATGCAGCCCTGATCGCTCAGGTGCGTATCGACAGCTGGCGCGCGGCATATCGCGGCATGATTCCGGACGCCTATCTGGACGGCATGAAGGTGGAAGACAGCACACGCATGTGGACGCGCGTGCTGGGCGCGGCGTCCGACGCCGCCTGCACCTTCGTGGCGGAAGTGGAGGGCGAACTGGTCGGTTTCGCCGCCGGCATTACGCTGGCGGAACGCAAGCTGGATTTCGATGCCGAACTGACAGCCCTGTACGTTTTACCTTCGGCCCAGCGCGCCGGCATTGGCCGCCGCCTGCTGACCGAAGTGGCTGCAACACTGGGCGCGGCAGGCGCGCCCAACCTGCTGGTCTGGGTGCTGGCGCAGAACAAGAAGGCGCGCGACTTTTACGCGCACCTCGATGCGCTGCTGCTGGCTGAACAGACCTTCAAGTGGGATGAACTGGATTTGATCGAAGTCGCCTATGGCTGGCGCGACATCCAATCCATCGGCAGAATTACTACTGTTTCTTAAGGAGAAAACATGACTATCCGCGTCGCAATCAATGGCTATGGCCGCATCGGCCGCAACATCCTCCGCGCTCATTACGAAGGCGGCAAGAAACACGACATCCAGATCGTGGCGATCAACGACCTCGGCGATCCGAAGACCAACGCCCACCTGACCCAATACGACACCACCCACGGCAAGTTCCCGGGCACCGTGACTGTCGATGGCGATTCCATCGTCGTCAACGGCGACCGCATCAAGGTGCTGGCGCAACGCAATCCGGCAGAACTGCCATGGGGCGAACTGAAGGTTGACGTCGTGCTGGAATGCACCGGCTTCTTCACCACAAAAGAAAAGGCCAGCGCCCACCTGAAGGGCGGCGCCAAGAAAGTCATCATCTCCGCACCAGGCGGCAAGGACGTCGACGCGACTGTCGTGTTCGGCGTCAATGACGGCGTGCTGAAGGCCTCCGACACCGTGATCTCGAACGCATCGTGCACCACCAACTGCCTGGCACCGCTGGTCCAGCCGCTGCACGAGAAGATCGGTCTGGTCAACGGCCTGATGACGACCGTCCACGCCTACACCAACGACCAGGTACTGACCGACGTCTACCACGAAGATCTGCGCCGTGCGCGTTCGGCCACCCAGTCGATGATTCCGGCCAAGACCGGCGCCGCTTCGGCAGTCGGCCTGGTGCTGCCTGAACTGAACGGCAAGCTGGACGGTTACGCGATCCGCGTGCCGACCATCAACGTCTCGATCGTCGACCTGTCGTTCATCGCCGCGCGCGACACGACTGTGGACGAAGTCAACGCCATCATGAAGGCCGCTTCCGAAGCTGGTCCGCTGAAGGGCATCCTGACCTACAACACCGAGCCACTGGTGTCGGTCGACTTCAACCACAACCCGGCATCGTCGAATTTCGACTCGACCCTGACCAAGGTCTCCGGCCGTCTGGTCAAGGTTTCGTCGTGGTATGACAACGAGTGGGGCTTCTCGAACCGCATGCTGGACACCACAGTCGCACTGGTTTCGGCAAAATAATCGGTCTCAAACCGTCATTTTTGATTGATCCGGCCTAATTTGGCTTCTTTTCTTCGCATGCTTGTCAGGCGATGTCTAAGAAAATATCTTGGGCGGATCAATAACCAGACGATGTGTTCTGGAAAGGCTGTTGCAAATCCGTTTTGCGATAGCCTTTTTTATTGACGATTTAACAATAATTAATCGAGGGCTGTAATGTCGTCACCTTCTTCAACACCGATTTTGCGTAGCCACGGCGTCAAGCTGATCGCCATGCTGGCCCTGAGCTTCACGCTCGGCGGCTGCGACTATGTCGCCAGCTTCACCAAACCCAAGCAGACGCCCGAAGAAGCCAAGGCCGAAGGCATCGCACTGGGCGCGGGTTGCCGCCAGGCCGGCCAGAGCCTGGAAGATTGCTACCAACGCAACCCAGATAAGCTGAAAGCGGGTATTTTCGCCGGCTGGAAGGACATGCACGAGTACATGGCGGCCAAGAACATCCCGACCGTGGTGCCGCCGCCGGTGCCTGAAAAGACCGAGGCCGATAGCGCCAAGGAAAAGGAAGCGCCGAAGGACGATCGCGCCGCGCGCCGCGAACGCCGTGAGCGTGAGAAGGCCGAGAAAGATGCCAAGGATGGCAAAGACAGTAAAGACAGCAAGAGCAAGGATAGCAAGAGCAAGGATGGTGGCGGTGGCGACAGCGACCGCAGCAGCCGCAGCAGCCGTAGCAATCGTGATCGCGACGACAGCAGCTCGAGCAAAAAGTAAGTAGACTGGACGGCGGGAGCGAGTCTTGACGATTCGCTGCGCGCCGGCCTGCAACGAGCAGCTCAAGGCAGACAATGCGCCCCGCCAGTCGGGGCGTTTTTCATGGAATGAACGATATGCAAGCGATCAAGAAACTGATTTCCGCCAACAAGGGCTTCCTGTGCTTCCTGCTCGGCATGTTGCTGATCCGCAGCGCCGTCGCGGATTGGTACGGCGTGCCGTCGGCGTCGATGTATCCGACGCTGCTGATCGGCGACCGCATCATTTCGAATCGTCTTGCCTATGACGTCAAGCTGCCGTTCACCGATATCGTGGTCGGCCGCATCGCCGATCCCCGGCGCGGCGACATCGTCACCTTCAGTTCGCCGCAAGACGGTACGCGGCTGGTGAAGCGCCTGATCGGCCTGCCCGGCGATATCATTGAGATGCGCGACGAGCAGCTGGTGATTAACGGTACGCCGATGTCTTACGACGCCGCGACGGCGGCGCCCGCATCGCACCGCATGCCGGACTATGAAGGAAGCCAGTTGATTGTCCGGGAAAGCCTGCCGGCAATGGCGCACGGCGTGATGCTGCTGCCCGAGCGCATGGCCTTGCGCAGCTTCGGCCCGATGACCGTGCCGGCAGGGGAATACCTGGTGCTGGGCGACAACCGCGACGACAGCAAGGATTCACGCTACATCGGCTTCGTGCCGCGCGCCTTGCTGACCGGACGCGTCAGCCGCGTGATGTTTTCGCTCGATCCGCAGCGTCACTATCTGCCGCGGGTGCAGCGATTTGGCGCGGCGTTGCGGGACGCCGGCTAAGCGGGGACAGCGCTACGCAGCGGCTTGCCGCGGCGATTGGCATTCTTCCGGGAATGTCGGTACAGGTTTTGCTTTTCCCGGCAAGGCAGGGCATCATGCTCGCTCGTCACGCAAGACCATAAGAATATGAACGCTCCCCTGATCGTCAAATCGCCTCACAGCTATCCCCACGTCCCCGAGACCGCCTTCGGCATCTGGTTCCTGCAGACCCATACCTGGACCTTGCATGTGCTGGAGCGCGCCTTCAAGGATCTCGAGCCGCTGATTCCGGAGCGGCGCGCGTCGTATCCGGTGGTGGCCGACGTTGGTTGTGGCTGGGGTCGTTCGCTCACGAAGCTGCATGAGCGTTTCGCGCCGCAGCGGCTGATCGGCATGGACATCGATTCCGCGATGCTGGAGGCGTCCGCGAAAGAAGTCGCCGGCGCCGGCATCCGCGCCGAATTCATCCAGTGCTCGAGCTCGCACATGACGCTGGAAGACAACAGCGTCGATCTGCTGTTCTGCCACCAGACTTTCCATCACCTGATCGAGCAGGAAGAGGCGATCCAGGAGTTTTTCCGCGTGCTCAAGCCGGGCGGCGTGCTGTTGTTCGCCGAATCGACCAAGCGCTACATCCATTCGTGGATGATCCGGCTGCTGTTTCGCCATCCGATGGAAGTGCAGAAGACCGCCGGCGAATACCTGGCGCTGGTGCGCAGCGCCGGCTTTCAGGTGGCGCCGCAGTCGATTTCCTATCCCTACCTGTGGTGGAGCCGCGAGGACCTCGGTCTGATGGAGCGCGTACTGCGCATCAAGCCCAATGCCGTGCGTGAAGAAACTCTGATCAACCTGGTCGCGGTCAAGCCGGTCGTCTGAATTTTTGCAGCCGGTTCGTTCTGATCCGGCTGCACTTCCAGCTTCAACCCCTCATCCCCCGAACACTTCCAGCCACAAGCGCTTGACGCTGTCGGTTTCCTTTTGCACGCGTTCGATCGGCGTGCGTGCGCGCTCTTCGCCCCGCAACCGGATCTGATGCTGCAGCTTGCGGAACAGGCGGTAGGCATTGGCCACTTCATCGGCCAGTGCCGCGTCGATCAGCGCCAGTGAACCGCACAGCTTGAGCAGCGCGATGTTGCCGATATCGCCGGTCAGCTGCTGGTATTGCGAGGCATAGCGCAGCACCAGGAATTGCACCAGGAACTCGATGTCGATCATGCCGCCGTCGTCATGCTTGAGGTCGAACAGCGTGCTGGGATTGGGATGCGCCTGATGCATCTTCATGCGCATGCCGAGTACTTCCTGGGTCAGTTTCTGCGGATCGCGTTCCTGCCGCAGCAAGTCTTCGCGCAAGGCTTCGAAACGGTTGCCGATGCCGGTGTCGCCGGCGCAATAGCGCGCCCGCGTCAGCGCCTGGTGTTCCCATACCCAGGCCGAGGTGCGCTGGTATTTTTCGAAGGTAGCAAACGATGAGACCAGCAAGCCGCTGGCGCCGTCCGGGCGCAGCGCGATGTCGATGTCGAACAGCGTGCCGGCCGGCGTATGCGAGGTCATCCAGGTGATGAAGCGCTGGGCCAGCTTGGCGTACAAGCCTGGCGCTTCCTGGTCGTCGTCATCGTAGAGAAACACCACGTCGAGGTCGGACACGTAGCCGAGCTCCTTGCCGCCGAGCTTGCCGTAGGCGATCACGGTGAATTGCGGCACGTCGCGATGGCGGTTGGCGACGGTCTGCCAGACCGCCTGGATGGTGGCGGCGACCAGGATATCAGCCAGCGCCGACAGGTGATCGGCCAGGTGTTCGACGCTCAGGTCGCCTTCCAGGTCCTGCGCCAGCAAGCGGAACAGCTGGGCGTGATGGACTTCGCGCAGGATGTCCATTTGCCGCTCGGTGTCGCCCGGCGCGGTGTCGAGCTGGCGCTGGCAATCCTGGGCGAACGCCGGCCAGTCGGGCGGCGCCTTGAGGTTGCGATCGTCCAGCAATTCGTCGAGCAGGATCGGATGCTGCGTCAGGTATTGGGCGGCCCAGTCGCTGGCGGCCATCATGCGGATCAGGCGTGTCAGTGCATGCGGATATTCGGTCAACAGCGCCAGGTAGGCCGCGCGGCGCGCGATCGCTTCGAAGAAATCCAGCAGCCGGCGCAAGGTCGGCAGGCGTTTGTCGGGCATCGCGCCGATGATCGGCAGCGCCGCATTGATCAGCGTCATCAGGCGCGTGCGGCTGGCTTCAGGCAGCGATTGCAGGCGCGGCGACTGCAGCGTCGCCAGCACGCGCTGGGTGGCGCCCTCGACGTCGTCGTAGCCGAGCAGCGTGAGCGTATCGGCGATCGAGTCGGCGCTCTCGCCGTCATTGAGTTCACAGACAGCGCCATCGCCTTCCGAGTCTGCACGATCGTCGGTGTTGTTGCCGCCTTGCTTGTCGCTGAAGATGGTATCGAATTGCCCGGCCACGATGCGGCGATGGCGTTCCAGTTCGGCAAGCAACGCGGCGACGTCAGGGTAGCCTATCATCTGGGCGACGATCAGTTGATCGCTGTCGTTGACCGGCAGCGTGTGGGTTTGCGCGTCTTCCAGATATTGCAGGCGATGTTCAAGATTGCGCAGGAAGGTGTACGCCTCGAGCAATTGCGCGACCACGTCCGGCTCCAGCAGGTTCTTGTCGGCCAGCGTGCGCAGCGTGACGCGGGTCGAGCGGTCGCGCAGTTCCGGGTCGCGGCCGCCGCGGATCAGCTGGAATACCTGGCTGGTGAATTCGATTTCGCGGATGCCGCCGCGACCTAGTTTGACGTTGTTGCTGCGTTCAGGGTGCAGCGACTCCTGGCGTTTGACCTCGGCGCGGATCTGCGCGTGCATCGAGCGCAGCGCGTCGATCGAGCCGAAGTCGAGATAGCGACGGTAGATGAACGGCCGGCTGATGGCTTCCAGCGCGGCGATGTCGCTGTCCTTGCCGGTCAGCGCGCGTGCCTTGGTCCAGGCATAGCGCTCCCATTCGCGGCCCTGGCGGATCAGGTATTCCTCGACCATGTTGTGGCTGGCTACCAGCGGGCCGGAGCCGCCGTTGGGACGCAGCGCCATGTCGACGCGGAAGGTGAAACCGTCGGCGGTGATCTCGGACAGCGCGGCGATCAGTTTCTTGCCCAGCCGGATAAAGAATTCGTGGTTCGACAGCGAGCGCTGGCCGGGCTGGTCGGCGCGCGTGTCGCCATCCTCGGGATAGACGAAGATCAGGTCGATGTCGGAGGACACGTTGAGTTCGCCGCCGCCCAGCTTGCCCATGCCGAGGACGATCATTTCCTGTTCGCTGCCCGACTCCTCGCCGATGGGCATGCCGTACAGCGCGGTCAACTCCTGCATCAGCGCCGCCAGGTGGGTCTGGACCGCGAAGTCGGCGAATTCGCTCATGGTCCGGACCACTTCGGCCAGATCGGCCTTGCCGCTCAGGTCGCGTTCGATCAGCGTGCAGACGATCAGGTTGCGCAGCCGCCGCATCGGGCCGTTGAGCGCCGCAGCACCACTTTCAGGGGCGCGGGCGGTACTTATGTCATTTTGTAAAACGCGCTCGAAAACCGCACGGTTCAGGGATAATTGCGAGAATGCCGCCAGTTGGGCGGGGCGCGCCGCATCGGCATTTGCCCAACGGGCCAGGAACCGGGAGGCCGTCATGCTGTCGAGAAGGGAGTTAGTCACAAATTGTCAGGATATCGGGTTGAATACGAGGTTAAAGATGGTAAAGCCGGGGTTTTCCACCATGAAAACGGGCCGCCGTCCTCTAGGTCAAACCACGCTTCCATGCGATGATGCTGGGCTACGACGCTTGTTTCATTCTACCGTGAGTTTTTCCTCTTGCCCCTGATGTCCGAAGACCAACACGACGCCACTCCGCCGACCGGCCGCCGCGCTGCCGCCTGGCGTACTGCGTGGGGTGCGGCCAAGGGGGCGTATTGCCATCTGAGCAGCGCCACGCGCCGCGTCATCGGCTTTGTCTTCAAGCTGCTGGTGCTGGCTTATTTCGTGTTTTGCGCGCTGTTCCTGACGCTGCGCTACGGCATCCTGCCCGAAATCGACAGCTACAAGGGCGACATCGAAAAAATCGCCACCCGCGCCGTCGGCCGTCCGGTCACCATCGCCGACATCGACGCCTCCTGGAGCGGACTGCGGCCGCAGCTGGAACTGACCGAAGTCGTGATCCACGACAGCGCCGGACAAGCGGCGCTGACCTTGCCCAAGGTCTCCGCCACGCTGTCCTGGACCACGGTGCTGGTCGGTGAGCTGCGCTTCGACAACCTGACCATCCTGCGGCCTGATTTGTCGGTGCTGCGCGACGCCGACGGCAACTTCTTCGTCGCCGGCCTGCCGGCCTCCAGCGGCAAGGACAACAGCGCCGGCGCCGACTGGCTGCTGTCGCAACGCGAAGTCGTCATCCGCGACGGCAAGATTCGCTGGCGCGACGACAAGCGCGGTGCGCCCGAGCTGGCGCTCGACCAGGTCAACCTGGTGCTGCACAACCGATGGCGCCTGCACCAGATGGCGTTGAAGGCGACGCCGCCGGCCGACTATGCGGCACCGCTCGACGTGCGCGCGAATTTTTACCATCCCAGTTTCGCCAGCAAAATTTCCGACGTGACGCGTTGGAAAGGCACCTTGTACGCCGACGTGCGCAATACCGATCTTGCAGTCTGGAAAGCCTATGTTGACTATCCGCTGGAATTGACACAGGGCCGCGGCTCGGTGCGCGCCTGGCTCGACCTGGATCACACCAAGATCGCCAACTTCACCGCCGACCTCAGCCTGACCAACCTGTCGGCGCGGCTGGACAAAAAACTCGAGCCGCTGCAACTGGCGCGCGTCAGCGGCCGCGTGTCCGGCAGCGAGATTTATGCCCCCGACCTGCAGGACGGCATCCCGACCTTCGGCGCCAACGGCCACAAGCTGACGCTGAGCAATTTCTCGCTGGAGACCGATGACGGCTTCACGCTGCCGCCGACCACAATTTCCGAAGTGTTCGAACCGGCCACGCGCTTCCGTCCCGAGAAAATGACGGTGGAAGCGAAGCTGCTCGACCTCGCCATTCTTTCCGACCTCGGCAGCCGCCTGCCGCTGACGACGTCGCAGCACAAACTGCTCGCCGACCTGGCGCCGCACGGCCAACTCAAGGATTTTTCGGTGCAATGGGAAGGCAGCTATCCGGATGTGCGCGCCTATCGTCTCCGCGGCGCCTTCAATGGCCTCGGCATGCAGCCGCAGGCAGCCCGCCTGGCCCAGCCCAAGACCGCAACGCAGCCCGCGCGCGCCGGTGCACCGGCGATTCCCGGCTTTGCCAATCTGGATGGGCAGATTGATGCGACGGAGCGCGGCGGCAAGCTGAGCCTGGCGTCGCAGGACGTTGCGCTGCAACTGCCGGCATTGTTCGCCGATGCAGCCATGCCGTTCGACAAGCTCAATCTGCAAAGCCACTGGGAAATCCAGAACAACGAGATCCTGCAGTTCCACGTCGATAGCCTCGACTTTGCGCAGGACAGCGCTGCGGGCACGCTTAGCGGCACTCACACGCTGCCGCTGCAAGGCAAGTCGCCCGGCGTCATCGACCTGAAAGCCAAGCTGTCGCGCTTCGATCTGCAAAAGCTGTCGCGCTACCTGCCGCTGCACACGGCCAAGCCGGCGATGGACTGGATCAGCGGCGCGCTGCTCGACGGCCAGGCCTCGGATGTCGACATCGTCGCACGTGGCGATCTGGCCGACTTCCCGTTCCGCAACGTCAAGCCGGGCAGCAAAAATCCTGGCGAATTCAAGGTCTCCGGCAAGTTCGACAAGCTCAAGATCAACTATGCGCCGTCGCATACCGGCAAGGACGGCAAGTCGCCCGAATGGCCGCTGCTGGAAGACGTCAAGGGCAGCATCACGATCGACCGCACGCGCCTGGAAATTCTGGCCGATTCGGGCAAGACCCATGGCGTCGGGGTGTCGGACGTCAAGGCCGTGATCCCGGATTTGCTGAGTGCCGAATCGTCGCTGGAGATTGACGGCAGTGCCGCCGGCGCCATGCCGGATTTCCTGCGTTATGTGAAGGACAGTCCGGTGGCGCACTGGATCGGCAATTTCACCGAAGACACTCAAGCGACCGGCAACGCCAAGCTGCAATTGAAGTTCCAGCTGCCGTTGCATCACATGATCGAGGCCAAGGTCGACGGCGCGCTGCAATTCCAGAACAACGACGTCGCGCTGATGACCGGACTGCCGACCGTCTACCGCACCAACGGCAAGCTGGAGTTCAATGAAAAGGGCTTCAACCTGAACGGTATCAAGGGCATGTTTCTCAATGAGCCGGTCACGGTGGCGGGCGGCACCCAGCGCGACGGCACGACGCTGGTCAAGGTCGACGGCGCAGTTACCGCAGACGGTTTGCGCAAGGCATACAGCGAGCCAGTGCTGCAGCGTTTGCTGGGCCGCCTGAGCGGTGCTTCACGCTACATCGCCACCATCGCGGTGCGCCAGCATCTGCCGGAAATCACCATCGAGTCCAGCTTGCAAGGGCTGGCGGTGGACTTGCCGGCGCCGATGCAGAAAGCTGCCGGTGAAAGCTGGCCTTTGAAGTTTGAAATCGTCGGCATGCCGTCGTCTGATCCTTTGCTTCAGCGCGATGAAATCAAACTGTCGCTCGGGTCGGTATTGGCTGCGCGCTACCTGCGCCAGAAGGCGCCCGGCAAGGCTGACTGGCAGGTGCTGAGCGGCGGTATCGGCTTCGGCCAGCCGGCGCCGCAACCGGATAGCGGCCTGGCGATTTACGCCAGCGCCAAATCGATGAACATCGATCAGTGGATGAGCTTCCGTTCTGCGATGCTGAAGCAGTCCGACGGTAGCGAGGGCGCTCCCGATCCGGGCCTGAGCGCCTATCTCGAGCCTGACGTCATCGCCGGACGCACCAGTGAATTGCTGCTGATGGGCAAGAAGCTCGACAACGTCGTGCTGGGCGCTTCGCACCAGAACAAAGCCTGGCAGGTGAATATATCTTCTGACCAAGCCACCGGTTACGCCACCTGGAGCGAGTCAGGTAGCGGCCGCGGACTGGGCCGCGTCACGGCGCGCCTGGCCACGCTGAATATCCAGAAGGGCGCCGGCACGGATCCTGCCGACCTGTTGGAAAATAACGCCGATGCAGCCGACAATACCAACGCCAACAGTGCCAGCCGAATTCCGGCGCTGGACATCGTGGCGGAAGACTTCCGCCTGTTCGGCAAGAAGCTCGGCCGCCTCGAACTCAACGCCAACAACGTGCGCGTCAGCGTCGGCAGCGAATGGCGCATCAACAAGCTCACGCTGATCAATCCCGACGCCGAGCTGCGCGCCGCCGGCAACTGGATGGCGTTCGGCCGCAACAATACTTCCAACCTGACCTATGCGCTGGATATCAATGACGCCGGCAAGCTGCTTGAGCGCTTCGGTTTCGTCGGTGTGGTGCGCGGCGGCAAGGGGCAACTCGACGGCGACGTCAGCTGGAAGGGCTTGCCGTATTCACTGGACATCCCGAGCCTGAGCGGACAGGTCCACATGGATATCCATTCAGGGCAGTTCCTGAAGGTTGATCCGGGTGCGGCCAAGCTGCTCGGCGTGCTCAATTTGCAGGCCTTGCCGCGTCGTCTGGCGCTGGATTTCCGCGACGTGTTTTCGGAAGGCTTTGCCTTTGACAACATCGTCGGCACCGCATCCATCGCACAAGGCATCGCCACCACCGACAATCTCAAGATGACCGGCGTGGCGGCGTCAGTGCTGATGAACGGTTCGGCAGACATCGCCAGGGAAACCCAGAACCTGCACCTTGTGGTGATCCCGGAGGTCAATCTCGGTACGGCGTCGCTGGTGGCGCTGGCGATCAATCCGGTGGTCGGGGTCGGCACTTACCTGGCGCAACTGTTCCTGCGCAACCCGCTGATGAAGACGCTGACCTTTGAATATAATGTAACCGGGTCCTGGAGCGATCCTCTGGTCGTCAAGCAGGAACGCACCGCTGACGCCAACAGCAAACCTGCCGCCAAATAATATTCATACGGCATTCCCATCCCCGGATTGCGTCATCTTTCGGCGCAAACGATTTCCAGCGAGGCTGACATGAGTGAAACGTACAAAGTTGCGGCGATACAGATGGTGTCGACGCCCGAAGTCGAAGAGAATTTCGCGGCTGCGCGCCGGCTGGTCGGACAAGCCGCAGAACAGGGCGCACAACTGGTGTTGCTGCCGGAATACTGGCCCATCATGGGCATGCACGAAAAAGCCAAGCTCGCGCACGCCGAGCAGACCGACGTCGGCAAGATCCAGGATTTCATGGTGGCGCTGGCCAGCGAGTTCAAGGTCTGGCTGATCGGCGGCACCTTGCCGATGGCTTCCGATGAAGCCGACAAGGTGCTCAACACGACGATGGTCTACGACCCGGCCGGTCGCCGCGTGGCACGCTATGACAAGATCCACCTGTTCAGTTTCGTGCGCGGCGAAGAGGCTTATGACGAAGCGCGCACCATTGTCTTCGGCAACGAAGTCGGGGGCTTTACCGCGCCGTTCGGCAAGGTCGGCCTGTCGATCTGCTATGACCTGCGTTTCCCCGAGCTGTACCGGGCCATGGGCGACTGCGCGCTGATCGTGGTGCCGGCGGCATTCACTCATACCACCGGCCAGGCGCATTGGGAAACCCTGCTGCGCGCCCGCGCGATCGAGAACCAGTGTTACGTCCTGGCGTCGGCCCAAGGCGGCAAGCATGTCAATGGTCGCCGCACCTGGGGCCATAGCATGCTGATCGACCCGTGGGGTGAAATCGTCAGCGTGTTGCCGGAAGGCGAAGGCCTTGTTATCGGCGGCATTGACCCCCATCGTCTACAATACGTACGTGAAAGCCTGCCTGCGCTCAGGCACCGCAAACTCTGAGCGCCAATAGTTGCTGTAAATTAAATAAATCATTCATGAAAACATTCGAACCCAATCTCAGCGCGCTCGGTATTGCACGCGATGTCCTGCTCACGCCGTTCGGCCTGGACGAAGCCAAGTTGCTGAAAACACTGGGCACCATGTTTACGCACAAGGTCGATTACGCCGACCTGTATTTTCAGTTCACCAAGAGCGAGGGCTGGAGCCTGGAAGAGGGCATCGTCAAGACCGGCAGCTTCTCCATCGACCAGGGCGTCGGCGTACGCGCCGTGTCGGGCGACAAGACGGCGTTCTCGTATTCGGATGAAATCTCGGAAGCGATCCTGCTCGACGCCGCTGCCGCAACCCGCACCATTGGTCGCCAGGGCGCAGGGCGCGTCAAGATTGCCGGCAGCATGCAGCCCAACGGCGGTCGTTCGCTGTACCTGCCGCACGATCCGCTGACCTCCCTCGATGCGACGGCCAAGGTCAATCTGCTGGAACGTATCGAACGCATCGCCCGCGCCAAGGATCCGCGCGTCGTGCAAGTCATGGCCAGCCTGGCCGGCGAATACGACGTGGTGCTGGTGGCGCGCAGCGACGGCATCATTGCCGCCGATATCCGTCCGCTGGTGCGCGTGTCGATCACGGTCATTGCCGAACAGAACGGTCGCCGCGAAATGGGCAGCAGTGGTGGCGGCGGTCGCTACAGCTATGCTTACTTCAGCGACGAGTTGCTGGAAAAATACGCCTCCGAAGCGGTCTCCACTGCATTGGTCAATCTGGACGCGCGTCCGGCGCCGGCCGGTCCGATGACCGTTGTGCTCGGACCGGGCTGGCCCGGCATCCTGTTGCACGAAGCCATCGGCCACGGCCTCGAGGGCGACTTCAATCGCAAGGGCTCGAGCACCTTCTCCGGCCGCATCGGCGAGCGCGTCGCCGCCAAGGGCGTCACTGTTGTGGATGACGGCACCATTGCCGATCGCCGCGGTTCGCTCAACATCGACGACGAAGGCAATCCGACCCAGTGCACCACGCTGATCGAAGACGGCATCCTGAAGGGTTACATCCAGGACACCATGAACGCGCGCCTGATGAAGATGCCGGTGACCGGCAATGCCCGCCGCGAATCGTTTGCGCACCTGCCGATGCCGCGCATGACCAATACGTACATGCTGGCCGGCGACAAGGATCCTGCCGAAATTCTGGCATCGGTGAAGAACGGCTTGTACGCCGTCAACTTCGGCGGCGGCCAGGTCGACATCACCAACGGCAAGTTCGTCTTTTCGGCCAGCGAAGCCTACATGATCGAGAACGGCAAGATTTCCTACCCGGTCAAGGGCGCCACGCTGATCGGCAACGGTCCTGACGTGCTGAACCGCGTTTCGCTGATCGGCAACGACATGAAACTCGATTCCGGCGTCGGCGTGTGCGGCAAGGAAGGCCAGAGCGTCCCGGTCGGCGTCGGTCAGCCGACCTTGCGCATCGATGGCGTTACGGTGGGTGGTACGGCATAAATTGTGCGTTGCAGGCATTGGATGACGGTTTGAATGCAAAAAAACGTCATTCAATGCGGTTTTTGTGAAAAATTAATGACCGGTGTTGCCAAAGCCGGGAAATTGTTGCATTATCGTTTTCTGTTGTCACTAACGACTATTCGCATAGATCACACAATGTCTTTCGCCCGCGCTTACTTCTTTTATTTTTACTTTAGCTATTCCAGCCCCACGGCGGTGAAAAGCGGTAAGCGTTCGTAAGTAGAGACCAAACCGAATTTCTAAAAAACCGCCAGTGATGGCGGTTTTTTTTTACCCATTCGAATTCCCAAATTCAGATTGCAATCAGGAGAAAAAAATGCCGCGCACCGACGATCTACGCATCCGAGAAATGAAAGAACTGACACCCCCCTCGCACCTGATCCGTGAATTCGGCGGCAGCGAAAAAGTCGAGAGCACCACCGCAGAGTGCCGCACGGCCCTGCATCGCATCCTGCACGGCCAGGACGACCGCGTCATGGTCGTGATCGGCCCTTGCTCGATCCACGACACCAAGGCCGCGATGGAATATGCCCGCCGCCTGGTGGTCGAGCGTGAACGCTTCAAGGGCGAGCTGGAAATCGTCATGCGCGTCTACTTCGAAAAGCCACGTACGACAGTGGGTTGGAAGGGCCTGATCAACGATCCCTACATGGACAACAGCTTCCGCATCAATGACGGCCTGCGCACCGCGCGCGAGCTGCTGCTGAACATCAACGAGCTGGGCCTGCCGGCCGGCACCGAGTTCCTCGACGTGATCAGCCCGCAATACATCGCCGACCTGATCAGCTGGGGCGCGATCGGCGCGCGCACCACCGAATCGCAGGTGCACCGCGAACTGGCTTCGGGCCTGTCGTGCCCGGTCGGTTTCAAGAACGGCACCGACGGCAACATCAAGATCGCCGTCGACGCCATCAAGGCGGCCTCGCAGCCTCACCATTTCCTGTCGGTCACCAAGGGCGGCCACTCGGCCATCGTCTCGACCGCCGGCAATGAGGATTGCCACATTATCCTGCGCGGCGGCAAGGCGCCGAATTACGACGCCGCCAACGTCGAAGCAGCCTGCCAGGACATCGCCAAGAGCGGCCTGGCGGCGCGCCTGATGATCGACGCCTCGCACGCCAACAGCTCGAAGAAGCCGGAGAATCAAATCCCGGTCTGCGCCGACATCGCCGGCCAGATCGCCGGCGGCGACACGCGCATCGTCGGCGTGATGGTCGAGTCGAATCTGGTGGCAGGTCGCCAGGACCTGGTGCCGGGCAAGGAGCTGACCTACGGTCAATCCGTCACAGACGGCTGCATCAACTGGGAAGAAAGCCTGGGCGTGCTGCAAGGTCTGGCCGACGCGGTCAAGCAACGCCGGCTGATCGGCGACAAGGAGTAAGCTCGCTCCGTTTGCGATGTGCCTGCAAGCAGAAGAAACACGAAAAGCCCCACATGTCGGGGCTTTTTTTCATTCCGACACTGCATCTTGGCTTGGCTTTTCGTCAACTTGATTTTTGAGACGCAGGGCGCACAATGAGCGTCCTGATTTCATCAAAGGAGACAAGCATGGCCACTTCTTCCCAAGTCAAGGCTATCCCCGAAGGCATGCATACGCTGACGCCCTATCTGATATGCGCCGGGGCCGCGCAAGCCATCGAATTTTACAAACAGGCCTTCGGCGCCATTGAACTGGCGCGGTTGCCGGGGCCGGACGGCAAGATCATGCACGCATTGGTGCGCATCGGCGATTCGTCGTTGATGCTGGTCGATGAAATGCCAGAATGGGGTGCAGGCTCGCGCGGTCCGCATCTGCTGGGCGGTTCGCCTGTCATCGTCCATCTCTACGTCGAAGACGCCGATGCCGTGTTTGCCCAGGCGCAGTCCGCCGGCGCCAAAGTCGTGGTGCCCCTGGCCGACATGTTCTGGGGCGACCGCTACGGCCAGCTCGAAGATCCGTTCGGCCATCGCTGGTCGGTCGCCACCCATCAGCGCGACCTGTCGCCGGACGAAATCAGGGAGGCGATGGAAAAGATGAGCAAGGAGCAGAAGATGCAATGCGGTTGATGGCGTCAAGAAAGCGCACAGCAATAAAAAAACGCCGGCACATCATGATGTGCCAGCGTTTTTTATTCGTTCAGACAATGATCGTCAGTCGCGGAAGTTGTTGAATTCCAGCGGCAGATCCTTGATCTCCTTGCGCAGCATCGCCATGGCGGCTTGCAGGTCGTCGCGCTTGGCGCCGGTCACGCGCACGGCGTCGCCCTGGATGCTGGCCTGCACCTTCATCTTGCTGTCCTTGATGACGCGCACGATCTTCTTGGCGTCTTCGGTCTCGATGCCATTCTTGACCTTGATGACCTGCTTGACCTTGTCGCCGCCGATTTTTTCAATCTTGCCGTGGTCGAGGAAACGCACGTCGACGTTGCGCTTGGTCATCTTGTTGGTCAGCACATCGCGCACCTGGCCGAGCTGGAATTCGGAGTCGGCATAGGCGGTCAGGTCGCGTTCCTTTTGTTCGACGCGGGCGTCGCTGCCCTTGAAATCGAAGCGCGTGGTGATTTCCTTGTTGGACTGCTCGACGGCGTTCTTGACTTCAACCAGATTGGCTTCGGAGACGGTATCAAATGAGGGCATGGCGATTTCCTTTATATCTTGTGGGTGCGCGCAAAGTAGAGAAGACTGCGGCAGGGCGCTTGCACCCGAAAGACGTGATTTTAACGGACAACCGGGTTTGCGGCTATGCCCGCGCCGTTCCCGTATAGCGCAGGCTATAATCCTGCGCTTATGTTTCCCATACCTGTCCAGCGGGATTTTTCCCTGCGCCATCTCAATACCTTCGGCATTGACGCCAAGGCAGCCGTCTATTTGCCGGTAGACAGCGTCGATACTTTGCTCGCGGTGAGAGCCGACAAGGAATTGTCGGCCTTGCCACGCCTGATTCTCGGCGGCGGCAGCAATTTGTTGCTGACGCAGGACTTTCCCGGACTGGTGCTGCACATGCGTGGCGCCGACATGCGTATCGTCAACGAGGATGAAGACTTCGTCTACGTGACGGCTGCAGCAGGCGACAACTGGCATCGTTTCGTTCAATGGTCGCTGGACCTCGGTCTGGGCGGACTGGAAAACCTGTCCCTGATTCCCGGCAGTGTCGGGGCCGCGCCGATCCAGAATATCGGCGCTTATGGGATTGAAGTGAAAGATCGCTTTCACAGCCTGACGGCTTTCGATTTCGTCGACGGCAAGACCTTCACACTCGATAACGCGGCATGCCGGTTCGCTTACCGCGACAGCGTTTTCAAACAGGAACTCCGCGACCGCGCCGTCGTGATCGGTGTGACGTTCGCCTTGCCCAAGCAGTGGCAGCCCAACATGAATTACGCCGACGTCATGCAGGAATTGTCGCTGCGACAAATCACCGTACCGTCGCCGCGCGACATTGCTGACGCCGTAATTGCAATCCGCACACGCAAGCTGCCCGATCCGGTGCAGATCGGCAACGCCGGCAGTTTCTTCAAGAACCCAATCGTGCCGGCGCAGCAGCGCGAATCCTTGCTTGCGCAACATCCGCAACTGGTGAGTTATCCGCAGCCCGATGGCGGCTACAAGCTGGCTGCGGGCTGGCTGATCGATCAGTGCGGCTGGAAGGGCCGGTCGCTGGGTGCGGCCGGCGTGTATGAAAAGCAGGCGCTGGTATTGGTCAACAAAGGCGGCGCCAGCGGCAAGGAGATCGCCGCGCTGGCGCTGGCCATCCAGTCCGATGTGCAGGCCAGGTTCGGCGTACAGCTGGAACCGGAGCCGGTGTTCATCTGATCATTCCGGCACTCGCACAAGCAACACAATCGACACGCAAATAAAAACGCGGCCAGGTTTCCCCGGCCGCGTTTTTGTTTGCTGCGTTCCGGCGATTAACCGAAGTGGCAGACGTAATCCACAGTCTCGGTCACTTCGATCTCGAAGCTGGAGTCGCCCGGGACGTTGAAGCTGGTGCCGGCCGCGTAGGTCTTCCAGGCGTCTTCGCCTTTCAGACGGACGTTGCAGCTGCCGCCGTTGATTTCCATGATTTCCGGTGCGCCGGTGTTGAATGTCAGCGAGGACGGCAGGATCACACCCAGCGTCTTCTTGGTGCCGTCGGCAAAAATCACGGTGTGCGAAACGCATTTGCCGTCGAAGTAAACATTGCCCTTTTTCAGGACGGTAACGTTGTCGAATTGAGTCGTCATGTTGTCTGGTTTTCGTTGATTGGTTGCGTGATTACTTCGCGTTCTTGTCTTTTTCCAGCAGCGGCAGCGACACCGCGTTGCTGGTTGCCAGCAGGCCGGTGCTTTGGTAGATCGCCAGCTTCTGACGGGTGTCGATGATGTCGAGGTTGCGCATGGTCAGCTGGCCGATACGGTCTTGCGGCGTGAAGGCGCCTTCGCCCTTTTCCATGGTCAGGCGTTCCGGCTGGTAGGTCAGGTTGGCCGACTCGGTGTTGAGGATCGAGTAGTCGTTGCCGCGGCGCAGTTCGACCGTGACTTCGCCGGTGATGGCGCGTGCCACCCAGCGCTGCGCGGTTTCGCGCAGCATGATCGCCTGCGAATCGAACCAGCGGCCCTGGTACAGCAGGCGGCCCAGCTTGCGGCCGTTGTCGCGGTATTGCTCGATGGTGTCTTCGTTGTGGATGCCGGTGATCAGGCGCTCGTAAGCGATGAACAGCAGGGCGAGGCCCGGCGCTTCATAGATGCCGCGGCTCTTGGCTTCGATGATGCGGTTTTCGATCTGGTCGCTCATGCCGAGGCCGTGACGGCCGCCGATGCGGTTGGCTTCCAGGATCAGGTCGGTCATGTTGTCGAAGGTCTTGCCGTTCAGCGCGACCGGACGGCCTTCTTCAAAGCGCACGGTGACTTCCTCCGCCTTGACTTCGACGTCGTCGCGCCAGAACGCCACGCCCATGATCGGTTGCACGATCTTGATGCCGCTGTTGAGGAACTCCAGGTCTTTCGCTTCGTGCGTCGCGCCGAGCATGTTGGAGTCGGTCGAGTAGGCTTTTTCCACCGACATCTTGTAGTCGAAGCCGGACTTGATCATGAACTCGGACATTTCCTTGCGGCCGCCCAGTTCGTCGATGAAGGTATTGTCCAGCCATGGCTTGTAGATGCGCAGGTTCGGATTGACCAGCAGGCCGTAGCGGTAGAAACGCTCGATGTCGTTGCCCTTGAAGGTGCTGCCGTCGCCCCAGATATCAACGTTGTCTTCGCGCATGGCGGCCACCAGCATGGTGCCGGTGACGGCACGGCCCAGCGGCGTGGTGTTGAAGTAGGTGACGCCGGCGGTCGAGATGTGGAAGGCGCCGCTTTGCAGCGCCGCGATGCCTTCGTTGGCCAGCTGTTCGCGGCAATCGATCAGTCGCGCCAGTTCCGCGCCGTATTGCATGGCCTTCTTCGGAATCGCGTCGTAGTCAGGCTCGTCCGGTTGACCCAGGTTGGCGGTGTAGGCGTAAGGAATGGCGCCTTTCTGGCGCATCCAGGTCAGTGCGGCGCTGGTATCGAGGCCGCCGGAGAAGGCGATGCCGACTTTTTCGTTGACCGGAACGGATTGCAGGATGTTGGACATGATGTTCGTAGTGGCTGGTTATGACGGATGGATTGAATTGACTTGCGCGTAATTATGCAGGGTCGTGGCAGACAACTTCGATGTTGTGCCCGTCCGGATCGCGGACGAACGCGCCGTAGTAATCGGGATGATAATGCGCGCGGATGCCGGGAGCGCCGTTGTCTTTGCCGCCGGCCTGCAGGGCCGCCTGGTAAAACGCATCCACTGCGCCGCGTGTATTCACGCGGAAGGCGAAATGCAGCGTCGGGCTGTGTGCCGGCTTGTCGGTGGTGGCGCGCGCCAGCCAGAAATCGGGCTTGGGCGCTTCGCCGAATCCGGCAACGTCGGTGCCGCCGGTGACCGAAGCGGGAAGCTCCATCAGCAAGGTGTAGCCGATGGGCGCCAATGCCTGCGTGTAAAACGCCTTGGTGCGGTCGTAATCGGAAGGTGTAAATCCGGTATGGTCGATCATGCTACTTTCCCCAGGACGAGATATTCGAGCAAGGCCTTTTGCACGTGCAGGCGGTTTTCAGCTTCTTCCCAGACCACCGATTGCGGACCGTCGATGACTTCGGCGGACACTTCTTCGCCGCGATGCGCCGGCAGGCAGTGCATGAACAAGGCATCCTTGCGGGCGCGCGCCATCTTGGCCTGGTCGACGATCCAGCCGTCGAAGGCCTTCAGGCGGGCGGCGTTTTCGTCCTCGTAACCCATGCTGGTCCAGACGTCGGTCGTGACCAGATCGGCGTCCTGGCAGGCATCGGCCGGATTGGCGAAGAAGGTGTAGCGCTGGTGGCCGGGGCTGACCAGCTTCTGGTCGATGTCGTAACCTTTCGGCGTCGAGACATTGACGTGGAAGCCGAACACTTCGGCCGCCTGCAGCCACGAATACAGCATGTTGTTGGCGTCGCCGATCCAGGCCACGACCTTGTCCTTGATCGAGCCGCGCTGCTCGATGTAGGTGAAGACGTCGGCCAGCACCTGGCAGGGATGGTGTTCGTTGGTCAGGCCGTTGATGACCGGCACGCGCGAATAGGCGGCGAAGCGGTCGATGATTTCCTGGCCGAAGGTGCGGATCATGATGACGTCGCACATGCGCGACATCACCTGTGCAGCGTCTTCGATCGGCTCGCCGCGGCCGAGCTGGCTGTCGCGGGTGTTGAGGTAGATCGCCGCGCCGCCGAGCTGGTGCATGCCGGCTTCGAAGGACAGGCGGGTACGCGTGGAATTCTTTTCGAAGACCATGACCAGCGTACGATCGGCCAGCGGATGATGCGGCTCGTAGTTTTTGAATTTGCGTTTAATCACACGCGACCGCTCGATCACGTACTCATACTCATCAAGCGTAAAGTCGGAAAACTGCAGGTAGTGTTTGATTGCCATAAATAAAAACGGCGGCCAGTGGGCGCCTGCCGCCGATTGTTGTAACTGCTTCAATTATAAGGGATTCGGGCCAAAAAGATACCCAAAAGCAGGCATGTCGAGGGCGGGATGGCAGGGTGTCGCTCTATGGGATGAGGGCCGTCGCGGCAAAGGGGCAGGGAAGCATGTCGGCGGCTGTCCGGATGTGGGATCGCGATCGGGTAATTTTGAATTGTCATTTTGATATTTATTGAAATCAATTCCAGCTGGCATTTTCAGATTCACGACGAGATGATCGGTACTCAACGATTTTCTCAGGATTTTCGTACTTGTTGAGAATTGTTCTCAACGTAAGTCATTAGACTGCGCCTCTTTCAAAGACCAGTCGAGTGATCAACATGCCTTTTTTTCCTATCCGTCGCGACGCACGGCTCCGGCCCCTTGCCATCGCCATTTGTTCCATCGCTTCCTCCTTTGACTACGCTTATGCGGCCGATGGCCCTGAGAGAGAATCCGTAGATCTGCCCGCCATCGAGATCCGCAGCAAGCGCAGCCATTACGATCCGCGTCCGGCTTCCGTGAATACCGCCACCAGGACCGACACCGACTTGCGCGACGTGCCGCAGACCGTCAACAGCATCAAGGTGGAAGACGTCGCTTCCTACGGCGGGCAGACCCTGGCCGATGCGCTCAGTGGCGTGCCGGGCATCTCCAACACCTCGGATACGCGCTTCGACTCATTCCGCATCCGCGGCTTCGCCGGCGCCGGAGACGTGTTCCTCGACGGCGTACGCGACGACGCGCAATACGTGCGCAGCCTCGGCAACATTGAACGCGTGGAAGTGCTCAAGGGCCCGGCCGCCGTCTTGTACGGACGCGGCAGCGGCGGCGGGGTGATCAACCGCATCAGCAAGCAGCCCGGCCATGACGTGCAAAGCAGCGTCAGGATAAACGCCGGCAGCTATGGCCGCATCGGCGCGGCGGCCGACGTCAATCAGGTGTTGTCCGAAGAATGGGCCATGCGCATCAATGCCGGGCGCGACCATGCCGGCAGTTTCCGCAACGGCGTCGACACCACGCGGCAATACCTGGCGCCGTCGGTCAAGTGGGACAACCAGCGCACCAGCTGGCTGCTGCAGCTCGAGCAAAGCGAGTTCGAACGCGTGCCCGATCGCGGCATGCCGGCCGGGCGGCGCGCCAACGGCAGCTACTTCCTGCCGCCGGCGCCGCAATCCACGACCTATGGCGCGCTCGGCCGCGACTTCATCAAGGACTCCAGCACCTACGTGCGCTCGACCTTTGAGCACAAGCTTGACGCGCAATGGAAAGTCCGCAACGTCCTCAGTCTGCTCAATCTCGACAGTCGCTTCGACAACACCTTCGCCGGCGGCCTGACCGGCGTCGGCAACAGCCAGGTGACACGTTCACGCTGGCAGCAGGATCTGCAACACCGCAACTGGCAGAGCAACCTGGAGCTGGAGGGCAAGCTCGATGCCGACGGCATGCAACACCAGTTGTTGTTCGGCGCCGAATACAGCAACGAGAACCGTCATCCGCGGCTGTGGCGCGCCAACGCGTCGCCCGTGTCGCTGATGGCGCCTGACAACCGCCCGGACAACGGCGCCGCGCCCGTCATCAACACGGACAGCGTGCACCGTGCGCGCGCCTATGCGCTATATGCGCAGGACCAGCTCACCTTGTCGCCGCAGTGGCAACTACTGGCCGGTCTGCGCTGGGATCATTTCGAAGCGGATTCGCTGAGCCTGCTCAACAACGGCCGCGCGCGACGCACCACTGCAGCGTTTAATCCCCGTCTGGGCGTGGTGTGGTCGCCGCTGGCGGCGCACAGTTTTTACGCGTCTTACAGCAAGAACTTCATCCCGTCGGGCGGCGCCGACACCATCAGCCTGAGCACGGCAAGCGGCGGCAGCAACGTCAACGCGCTCGATCCGCAGTTCAGCCGGCAGATCGAAGTCGGCGTCAAGAGCGACTGGTTCGACAAGAAGATCAGCACCACGCTGGCGGTGTTCCAGCTTGATCTGTACAACCGTCGCACGCAGGTTTCTGCAAGCCCCGACTTGTTCGTGCTGACCGGGCTGGAGCGCAACCGCGGCGTCGAGCTGGGCGTCAATGGCCAACTGGCGACGGACTGGTTCATCCGCAGCGGCTTCAGCATGCAGAACGCGCGCATTGTCGAAGCGAAGTCCTGCGTGGCTTGCGGCGCCAACGTGCAGGGCAAGCGTTCGGCCGGCGTCTCCAGCGCCAACGGCAGCGTGTTCGTCGGCTATGCGCCGCCACAAGGCTTCTTCGCGGAAGCGGGCATGATCTATGAAGGTTCGCGTTATGTCGACGTCGCCAATCAGCTCGATCTGCCGGCCTACACGCGCTGGGACGCCAAGGCTGGCTACCGTTTTCCCCAGGTCGAGCTCACCCTGGCGGTCACCAATCTAACCAACCGCAGCTATTACGCGACGTCGACCGGCTTGTCGCAGATCATACCGGGCGCGCCGCGCAGCGCCTTGCTGAGTGCGGCCTACAAGTTCTGATCGCCGTTGTGCACAATAAAAAAGCCGCTCGGGATTGAGCGGCTTTTTACGTTGAGACGATCGCAATCAGTACAGTTTCTGCGACGACTCATGCAGCAATTGCACGTACAACTGATGCCGCATGCGCGCAATCTCGCCGCTTTCCACTGCTGCCAGCACCGCACAAGCGGGCTCGCTCAGGTGATGGCAGTTGTAGAACTTGCAGTGGCCGAGATGCGGCGCAAATTCGCGGAAGGCGCGCTCCAGCATGCCTTCGCTCAACTGATACAGGCCGAACTCTTGAAAACCCGGTGAATCGATGATCGCCGTATCGTCCGTCATCACATACAGCCGCGTGAAAGTGGTGGTGTGCTTGCCGGTGTCGAGCGCAGCGGAGATCTCGCGCACGGCGATGTCGGCGTCCGGCACGATCAGGTTGATGATTGATGATTTTCCCATGCCGGATTGACCGATCAGGATCGTGGTCTGGCCTTGCAGCAAGGGCATGATGGTGGCGTGGGTCGCCTCGGGTTGCGCCGTTGCCGACACTTCGTGGATCGGGTAGCCCAGCTTGCGGTACACCTCAAGACGTTCACGCGTGCGCGGCAGCGCTGCTTCGATGTCGGTCTTGTTGAGGATGATGTGGGCGGTGACTCCGGCGGACTCCGCCGCCACCAGCGAGCGTGAAATCAGGTCATCGGTAAAACCTGGTTCGGTCGCCACCACGATGAACAATTGGGTGACGTTGGCAGCCAGCAGTTTGGATTTGTATTGGTCCGAGCGATACAGCAAGGTCTTGCGCTCGGCAATGGATTCGATCACGGCCTGGTTGAGCGAAGTGCGCTTGAGGTTGATCTTGTCGCCGACGGCGACGTCGCTTTTCTTGCCGCGGGTGACGCATTGCAGTTTTTCTTCGCCTACTTGCGCCAGATAGTGGCGGCCGTGGGCGGCGATGACGGTGCCGACTTCGGTATTGTTTTTGGGTGCGTTCATGCTCAGGAAAACGTCTGGTGGAAAATCGCATCCACCTTGGCGGCGCAGATGAAATCGTTGATCGACAAGCCGCCGCGTCCTTCGTTGACGCTATGCGTGTCGAACTTCGCGACACAGCGGTTGTAGGTCACGACCAGTTCCGGATGATGGTCTTCGGCATGGATCACGTAGGCAATGGCATTCACGAACGCCAGCGTCTCATGGTAATCCTCGAAGGAAAACGCCTTCACCAGCTTGCCTTGTTCCAGCGCCCAGCCCGGCACCAGCGGCAGGTATTGCTGGATATCGGCATCGTTGAAGGCGGCGACCTGATGCTGGCTCTTTTGCGCCAGCAGGGTTTGGGTTGTCAGTGTCATGGCGTGCTCCTCAGTGTGCCGCGTTCAGTTTGTCGTGCAGTTTTCCTATCCGCAGCGAGGCGGGAGGATGCGAATCGTAGAACGCGGAATGCAGCGGATCCGGCGTCAGCGTCGAGGCGTTGTCTTCATACAGCTTGACCAGCGCCGACACCAGGTCTTGCGCATTGGTGTGCTGGGCGGCGAAGGCATCGGCTTCGAACTCGTGCTTGCGCGACGACAGCGACGACAACGGCGACAGCAGGAAGGTGAAAATCGGCAGCGCCAGCATGAACAGGATCAGCGCCATGGCGTCGTTGTTGCCGAACAGCAGCGGGTTCACCCCGAGGCCCGTGTAGAACCACGCCTGGCCCTTGAGGTAGCCCAGCAGCGCCAGGAACGCCAGCGAAATCGCGAACATCACGCTGATGCGTTTGACGATATGCTTGAGCTTGAAATGACCCAGTTCATGCGCCAGCACCGCCTCGATTTCCTGCGGCGCCAGACGCGCCAGCAAGGTATCGAAGAAGACGATGCGCTTGCCCGCGCCGAAGCCCGAGAAGTAAGCGTTACCGTGCGCGCTGCGCTTGGAGCCGTCCATCACGAACAAGCCCTTGGACGCAAAGCCGACGCGCTGCATCAGGCTCTCGATGCGTGCCCGCAGGCTGTCGTCGTCAAGCGGTGTGAACTTGTTGAACAGCGGCGCGATCACGGTCGGATACAGCACCAGCATCAGCAGCTGGAAGCCGCTCCACACCAGCCATGCGTAGAACCACCATAGCGCACCGGCCTGGTCCATCAGCAGCAGGATCACCCACAGCAGCGGCAGGCCGATGGCGGCGCCGATCAGGCCGGTTTTGACGGCGTCAACGAAGAACAGCGTGCGCGTCATCTTGTTGAAACCGAAGTACGCTTCCAGCACGAACTGGCGGTAATAGTCGAACGGCAGATCGATCAGGCCGGAGATCACCGCGAAGGAGCCGATCAGGCACAACTGGTACACCATGCCGGGACCGCCCAGCCATTGCAGCAGCAGGGTCGACAGCAGTTGCAGTCCGCCCAGCAGGGTAAAGCCGATCAGCACGGCGGCATTCACCAGCAGCGCAAGGATGCCGAACTTGGTGCGCGCGACGGTGTAATCGGCGGCTTTCTGATGCGCCGCGAGCGGGATTTTTTCGGCGAATTCAGCCGGCACTGCGCTGCGATGCGCCAGCACGTGGCGGATGTGGCGCGAGCTGAGCCAGAACCGGACGAGCAGCGTCACCAGCAGAAAACCGACAAACAAAACTGAAAACGTGAGTGAATACATTCTTTCCCTGTGCGAAAATGGCGGATCAAGACCGCTCAAAAAATTCGATGAAAATGGCGAATCGAATGGGGTGAGCGGCCGATTCAAGCAGAATATGAAGAAAGAACGATTATGTCACAAGCCACCGACACCAACGCCGCTCCGTATACGATCCCGGCGCGTCCAAACGAGTTCAACCTGATCTGGGTCGATATGGAAATGACCGGCCTGGATCCCGATAACGACCGCATCATCGAAGTTGCCGTTGTGGTAACAGATCCTGAACTCAATGTGCTGGCCGAAGGCCCGGTGTTCGCGATTCACCAGTCCGATGAGATCCTCGACGGCATGGACGCCTGGAACAAGGGCACGCACGGCCGCTCCGGCCTGATCGAGCGCGTCAAGGCCTCGACCGTGACCGAAGAAGAAGCCTCGGCGGCGCTGATCGCCTTCCTCAAGCCTTTCGTGCCGGTCGGCAAGTCGCCGATGTGCGGCAATTCGATTTGCCAGGACCGCCGCTTCATGGCGCGCGGCATGCCCAAGCTGGAAACCTTCTTCCACTACCGCAACCTTGACGTGTCCACACTCAAGGAACTGTGCCGCCGCTGGAAGCCCGAGCTGGCAAGCGGTTTCAAGAAGCATCAGAAGCACACCGCGCTGGCCGACATCATCGAATCGATCGAAGAACTGAAGTACTACCGCGAGCATTTCATCAAGGAGTAATCCTGATGACCATGCCGACGACGGGATTGCGGTCGGGGACCTTGCCTTGATCCAGGACCCGCTGTTCTACGCAGCGGCGATTCCCGCGGTGCTGATCGTCGGCATTTCCAAGTCCGGGCTGGGCGGCGGCTCGCTCGGCATCCTCTCGATTCCCATCCTGTCGCTGGTTGCCTCGCCCTCGGTCGGTGCGGCAATCATGCTGCCCTTGCTGATCGCCATGGACATCATGGGGTTGATCACGTTTCGCGGCAAAGGCGACCTGCGCAATCTGCGCATCCTGATTCCGGCCGCGCTGGTCGGCATCGCCATCGGCGCGCTGACTTTCCGCTTCACCTCCGACGCCATGCTGCGCGGCCTGATCGGCGTGTTGTCGATCGGTTTCGTGGCGCAGCGCCTGCTCGGCCGCGGCCGTGTATTGCAGCCGACGTCGCCCAGCGTAGTGCGCGGATCGGTGTGGGGAACCATGTCCGGCTTCACCAGCTTCATCGCCAATGCAGGTGGACCGCCATTCGTGATTTATCTTGCGCCTCAGCAACTCGACAAGCTGGTGTTCGTCGGCACCTCGGTGATTTTCTTTTCCGTCATCAATGCGGTGAAGGTCGTGCCGTTCGTATTGCTGGGCCTGTTCGACGCGCGCAACCTGACGACCTCGCTGGCCTTGCTGCCGCTGGCGCCGGTCGGATATTGGCTGGGTTTGAAATTGCTGATGAAGGTGGATCAGGTGCGCTTCTACCAGATCACCATTGCGGCCTTGTTCGTGGCCGGCTGCAAGCTGTTGTGGGATGCCGCCGGAGCTTATCTGGGATAAATAAGCCCCGGCGCTGAAACCAACTGATTACGCGTTGTCGGCGCCGCAGCACTTCTTGAACTTCTTGCCGCTGCCGCACGGACAGTCGTCGTTGCGGCCGGCCTTGGGGCCGTCGCGGCGCACGGTTTCCACCGCCGACTTGCGGTGCGGCAGCCAGTACTTGTAGATGTGCGGGATCGCCGATTCCACTTCCACCGCCAGCTTGTGCGTCTTGACCGGATCTTCGACCAGCGCGATTTCTTCTTCTTCCAGCTCGTCCGAGCCGAGCAGGTAAATCGGGCGCATCAGTGCAGCCAGGTTGGAATGGAAAATCGGATCCCATTCCTTGACGCGCATCTGGATGCCTTCCCAGAATCCCCACGACCAGGCTTCGCCGTCGAGCAGGCTCTTGCCTTCGTGCTCACGCTCGCAGAACAGCGGTTCATATTCCTTGGGCGCGACTTCCAGCGTGATCGCGATTTCGTTCATCGAGCGCGCGATCAGGCCGGTGATGCGTTCGGCTTCCTTGGGGTTTTTGAACTTGGGCGTGTCTTCCGGCTTGCTGCCCCAGACGCGCGGCAGCCATTCGGCCATGAGGATTTCCTGCGGGCCGATCACCAGCGCGGTGAGGAAGCCGTGCAGCGTATCCATGGTCATGGCGTCTTCCGCACAGCGGTCGGACAGCAGGAAATCGTCGAGTTCGTCGAACTCTTCGTCGGAGAGAGGTTGGTCGAGTTGCATGGTGTGCGTCCGTATTGCGAGTAAAACCGCAGTTTAATAAAACCGCAGTTTAATTCCATTCGGCTGCGGAGGCGAGGATTACCGCAGCCCCCCTCTGGCACGTACAATGACAGCCATGACCGATTCCACCACCGTATTCAATTTCGCCGGGCTGTCGCCGGATACCGTGCTCGATGCACTCGACAGCGTCGGCCTGTACGGCGATGGCCGCCTGCTGGCGCTCAACAGCTATGAGAACCGGGTCTACCAGGTCGGCATGGAGGACGGCCCGCCGCTGGTGGCGAAGTTCTACCGGCCGCAGCGTTGGAGCGATGAAGCGATCCTCGAAGAACACGCCTTCGTCAGCGAACTGGTCGAACAGGAAATCCCGGTCGTGCCGGCGATGCTGCTGTCCAACGGGCGCAGCCTGCAGGAATTCCAGGGTTTTCGCTTTGCCGCCTTCACACGTCACGGCGGTCGCGCGCCCGAGCTCGACAACCCCGACACGCTGGAATGGCTGGGGCGCTTCATCGGCCGCATCCACGCGGTCGGTATGCAGCGTCCTTTTGCGCACCGGCCTGCGTTGAACATCGCCACCTTCGGTGAAGAGCCGCGTGACTATCTGCTGGCCAATGATTTCATCCCGATGGATGTGCTGAGTTCGTACAAGAGCACCGTCGATCTGGCGTTGGATGGCGTGCGCCGCTGCTTCGACCGCGCCGGCGACATCAGACAATTGAGATTGCATGGCGACTGCCACGTCGGCAACGTCTTGTGGACCGATGCCGGACCACATTTCGTCGATTTCGACGACAGCCGCAGCGGTCCGGCGATCCAGGATCTGTGGATGCTGTTGTCGGGCGAGCGCGGCGAGATGGTGCGCCAGCTGTCCGACTTGCTGGCCGGCTATGAGAGCTTCTGCGAATTCGAGCAGCGCGAGTTGTACCTGATCGAAGCGCTGCGCACGCTGCGTCTGATCCATTACTCGGCTTGGCTGGCGCGGCGCTGGGAAGATCCGGCGTTCCCGCAGGCCTTCCCGTGGTTCAATACGCAGCGTTACTGGCAGGACAGAATTCTGGAGTTGCGCGAGCAGATCGCGCTGATGGATGAACCGCCCTTGTGGCCTTTATGAAATGAGTGAGGAATAGATGAGCGTACAACGCTGCGCCTGGGTCAATCTCGCCAACCCGCGCTACGTAACTTACCACGACGAAGAATGGGGCGTGCCTTGCCACGACGAGACGCGCCTGTTTGAAATGCTCAACCTGGAAGGCGCGCAAGCGGGCCTCAGCTGGGAGACCGTGCTCAACAAGCGCGAGACTTACCGCGCCGCTTTCGATCAGTGGAATCCGGAAAAGATCGCGCGCTACACCGACGCCAAGGTGGCCAAGCTACTGGCCGATCCTGGCATCGTCCGTAATCGGCTGAAGGTAGCCGCGACGATCACCAATGCGCAGAGTTATCTGCGCCTGCGCGACGAAGTCGGCGGCCTTGATCCCTTCCTGTGGGCGTATGTGGACGGCAAGCCGATTCGCAACAAATGGAAAAGCCTGGGTGAAGCACCGGCCAAGACGGCGCTGTCGGATCAGGTGTCCAAAGACCTGCTCAAGCGCGGCTTCAAGTTCGTCGGCTCGACAATCATCTACGCCTACCTGCAAGGCATAGGCGTTATTGACGACCACGTCGTCGGTTGCCACTGCCACGGTCGCAAACACAAGCAGCCCAAGTAACACCGCCGCATTTACCGCAATGAAAAAGCCCGCGCTCCTTTGAAGAGCGCGGGCTTTTTTTGTAACGATACCGCGTGCTTACACGTCCAACTGCGAAACGAACTTGGTGTTGACGTAAGCTTCGATCGCTTCGGTGCCGCCTTCGGAACCGTAGCCGCTGTCCTTGATGCCGCCGAACGGGACTTCCGGCAGAGCCAGGCCGAGGTGGTTGATGGTGATCATGCCGCTTTCGACGCGAGACGACAGCGCGTGCTTGGTCTGCGCCGACTTGGCGTAGGCGTAGGCAGCCAGGCCGAACGGCAAGCGGTTGGCTTCGGCGATCACTTCATCCAATGTGTCGAACGAGTTGATCAGCGCCAGCGGGCCGAACGGTTCTTCGTTCATCGCGCGCGCCGACAACGGCACGTTGGTCAGCACGGTCGGCTCGAAGAAATAACCCTTGTCGCCGACACGCTTGCCGCCGAAGCGCAATTGCGCGCCTTGTTCAACCGCGTCGCTGATCAATGCTTCCAGCGCCGGGATGCGACGCTTGTTGGCAACCGGACCCATGGTGGTGCCGGCAACCGTACCGTCGCCCACCTTGAGCTGGCTGGCGACGGCGATGAACTTCTCGACGAAGGCGTCGAACACACTCTTTTGCACCAGGAAGCGGGTCGGCGACACGCACACCTGGCCGGCGTTGCGGAACTTGGCCGTTGCCAGCTGCTTGGCGGCGGCGTCGATGTCGGCGTCGTCGAACACGATGGCGGGCGCATGACCGCCCAGTTCCATGGTGGCGCGCTTCATGTGGGTGCCGGCCAGCGCGGCCAGTTGCTTGCCGACCGGGGTCGAGCCGGTGAAGGAAATCTTCTTGATGATCGGATGCGGGATCAGGTATTCGGAGATTTCCGACGGCACGCCGTAGACCAGGTTGACCACGCCATCGGGGATGCCGGCATCGGCAAACGCGCGGATCAGTTCGGCCGGCGAGGCCGGGGTTTCTTCCGGCGCCTTGACGATGATCGAGCAGCCTGCGGCCAGCGCTGCGGACAGCTTGCGCACGACTTGGTTGAGCGGAAAGTTCCACGGCGTGAACGCGGCAACCGGACCGACCGGCTCCTTGATCACCATTTGGTAGGCGTTCGGCACGCGTGCCGGCACCAGGCGGCCGTAGGTGCGGCGCGCTTCTTCGGCAAACCAGTCGATGGTGTCGGCGGCGCCGAGGGTCTCGGCCTTGGCTTCGGCCAGCGGCTTGCCTTGTTCCAGCGTCATCAGCAGCGCCACTTCATCGGCGCGTTCGCGCAGGATGTTGGCGGCCTTGCGCATGATCTTGGAGCGTTCGAAGGCGGAGATCTTGCGCCAGGTGTCAAAACCTTTTTGCGCGGAAGCCAGCGCGGCGTCGAGGTCTTGCTTGTTGGCGTGGGCGATATGGCCGATGACTTCTTCGGTGGCCGGATTGACGACCGCAATGGTGCGGTTGGAAACACTGGCGGTCCAGCGACCGTCGATGAAGAGTTGGACGTCTTTGTACATGAATATCTCTTTGCAGATCGGGTGGGGGAAATTTATGGAGGAGAAGCAGGGTGTTGAATTCACAGCCGGCAACGGCTCAATGCAGAAACAAAAAGGGCAGGCGTCATTTATACCACGCCATCAAAAACTGCGCCGACCCGGCAGGCCGGCGCAGGGAAGCAATCAATCCAGATCGCTGTAGTCGACGTTCTCGCGCAGCGGTGTCTTGCTCGACGCGGCGCGCACGTATTGCGGCGGCCAGGCGACGTTTTCCTTGAGTTCGTCGGCGGCGTGCAGCGGCCAGTACGGATCGCGCAGCAGTTCGCGCGCCAGCAGCACGAGGTCCGCCTGTTCGGTGCGCAATACGTGTTCGGCCTGGGTGGCGTCGGTGATCATGCCGACAGTGCCGGTTGGGATCTTGGCTTCGTTGCGCACGCGCGCCGAGAATGCAGTCTGATAGCCCGGCCCGGTCGGGATCACCGCAGTGGCGACATTGCCGCCGCTGGAGACGTCCACCAGATCGACCTCTGCCTCGCGCAGCAGGCGCGAGACGGCGACGATATCGTCCGGCGTCAGGCCGCCCTCGGTCCAGTCGGTGGCCGAGACGCGCACGAACAGCGGCAGATCGGCCGGCCACACCTTGCGCACGGCGGCGACGACTTCCAGCAGGAAGCGCGCGCGGTTCTCCAGCGTGCCGCCGTATTGGTCGGTGCGCTGATTGCTCAATGGCGAAAGGAATTCATGCAGCAGGTAGCCGTGTGCGGCATGCACTTCGACCACCTTGAAGCCGGCCTTGAGCGCGCGCTGGGCGGCGTCCGCAAATGCCTGGACGCGTTCGGCGATGGCGGCGACGCTCAGCTCGACCGGCGGCTTGAACGTGGCGTCGAACGGCAGCGCCGACGGGCCGACGGTTTCCCAGCCGCCTTCTGCTGCGGGCACGGTGCCGGCTTTGCCTGCCCATGGACGCCATGCGCTGGCCTTGCGGCCGGCATGCGCCAGCTGGATGCCGGCGAACGATCCCTGGGTTTCGATGAAACGCGTGAGGCGTTGCAGCGGCTCAATGTGTTCGTCTTTCCAGATGCCGACGTCTTCCGGCGTGATGCGGCCTTCGGCCAGTACGCCGGCGGCTTCCACGATCACCAGTCCGGCGCCGCCGACGGCGCGGCTGCCCAGATGCACCAGATGCCAGTCGTTGATGAAGCCGTCTTGTGACGAGTACTGGCACATCGGCGAGACGACGATGCGGTTGGGCAGGGTCAGTCCGCGCAAGGTGAACGGAGAAAACAGTTTGCTGCTCATCGGAAACTCCTGGTTGTGCGCGGCGCGCCCGGGATAAAGGCGCGTCTTCGCGGATTGGGGAAAGTACGGAAAATGGTTGCGGCCTGAATGTGGCCTGAATCTGGCTTCAACACGAAAGTCTATTTTATTTTTTGAAAGCGCGTACGAGGAGGCCGGATGCCGGAGTCCGGTCGGCACCCTCAGTCGGTATTGAACTGCAATGCCGCCAGGCTGGCGTAAAGTCCATCCTGCTCAATCAGCTCGGTATGCGTACCGGTCTCGACGATGCGGCCGTGTTCGACCACCACGATGCGGTCGGCGCGCTGCACGGTCGCCAGGCGGTGTGCGATGACCAGCGTGGTGCGGCCGACCATGGCTGCTTCCAGCGCGATCTGCACGAGTCGCTCCGATTCGGCGTCGAGCGCGCTGGTGGCTTCGTCGAGCAGCAGCAGCGGCGGATTTTTCAACAGCGCGCGCGCAATCGCGATGCGCTGGCGCTGGCCGCCGGACAGGCGCACGCCGCGCTCGCCGAGGAAGGACTGGTAACCTTGCGGCAGGCGCTCGATGAACTCGTGCGCGGCGGCCATCCTGGCGGCCGCGATGACTTCCTCGTCGCTGGCGTCGGCGCGGCCGAAGCGGATGTTCTCCAGTGCGTTCTCGGAAAAGATCACGGTGTCTTGCGGCACGATGCCGATGGCGTTGCGCAGCGCAGACAAAGTGAGGAAACGGATGTCGACGCCGTCCAGCGTGATCTTGCCGTGCTGCGGATCGTAGAAGCGCAGCAGCAGCTGGAACAGCGTGGTCTTGCCGGCGCCGGACGGGCCGACAACGGCAATCGTTTCGCCCGGTTTGATGTCCAGCGACAGATGCATCAGCGCGTTACTGTCAGGGCGCGACGGATAGTGGAACATCACGTCGTCCAGCCGCAGGGCGGCGCCGTTGGCGGTGCGCGGCGGCAATGTCTCCGGCAGCAGCACTGATTGCACCGGCGACTGCGCCGCCAGCAGGTCGAGCAGGCGTTCGGTGGCGCCGGCGGCGCGCTGGGTGTCGCCCAACACTTCCGACAGGGCGCCGATGGAACCGGCCACCAGCGAGGCATACAGGATGAACTGGCCGAGCTGCCCGCCGCTCATGCTGCCTTGCACGACCGCATGGGCGCCCAGCCACAGCACGAACACGATCGCGCCGAACACCAGCAGGATCGCCATCATGGTCAGCACCGAACGCGCGCGGATGCGCTGCATGGCGGTGTGGAAAGCGCGTTCCACGGAGGTGCCGAAACGTTTGGCCTCAATCTCTTCATGTGTGAACGCTTGCACGGTCGGCATGGCGTTGAGGATTTCGCCAGCCAGCGCCGAGGCGTCGGCCACGCGGTCCTGCGATTCGCGCGACAGCTTGCGCACGCGGCGGCCGTAGAACACGATCGGAAGCACCACCGCCGCCAGCATCACGATGATGATGGACGATAGTTTGACGCTGGTGATGAACAGCATGACCATGCCGCCGATAAAAAGCAGTCCATTGCGCAGCGCCATCGAAATGCTGGTGCCGACCAGGGTCTGGATCAGCGTGGTGTCGGTGGTCAGGCGCGACAGCACTTCGCCGGTCTTGGTGGTTTCGAAGAATTGCGGGCTTTGCGTGACCACGTGCGCGTAGACCGCGCTGCGCAGATCCGCCGTCACGCGTTCACCCAGCCAAGACACCATGTAGAAACGCGCCGCCGTCGCCACGCCGAGGATACAGGCGACGCCGAACAGGGCGAGGAAGTACAGGTCGATGTGCAAGGTGCTGGCGGCGGCATCCGCGCCGCCGATGCCGCTTTTGCCGAAGCCCAGATCGATCATCTGCCGGAAGGCATAGGGAATCGCCAGTGTCGCTGCGGCCGCCACGATCAGCGCCAGGCCGGCCAGCATGAATTGACGCTTGTAGGGTTTCAGGAAGGGGAGCAGGCCGATCAGGGTTTTGATGCTGCCTTTGGCTGGTTCTGGTTTGACGCTTGATGACATGTTGGCAAGATTCTTGATGTTGATGAAGCAACTTTGGCGGCTGGATGTCGGATTTTTTATCGGGCGGTGAACCACGCGATTGATTGCAAGTCGATAGAATGCATAAGTATATGCATTCATCAGATATGCAAGCCGCTGTTCTTTTCCTGGCGCAGAGCTTGAAATGCGCAGGGTGCACGCCATATCTGGTTCTTTAAACGCGATCTAGTGTATTGCATGCGCGGCTACCGTGCCGATCGCGTTCATGATGTTTCATGCTGTTTCAACCAGGAGAGCAAATTGGCTCAACGATTGTTGCAGGACATGCAGGACGATTGGTCAGAACCCTGTCCCATCCGGAGCGAATTGCAAGACGGCCTGATGGCCGACGTTGCCAGAATTTCTCCCAAATACTTTTACGACGCGCTCGGCTCCACTTTGTTCGAGGCGATCTGCGCGCTGCCGGAATACTATCCGACCCGCACCGAGGCGCAAATCTTCGAGCAGCACGCCGACGACATTGCCGCGACCGTCGGCAAGGGCGTGACGATGATCGACCTCGGCGCCGGCAATTGCGCCAAGGCGGCGCGTCTGTTCCCTGCGCTGCAGCCGCGCCAATATGTGCCGATCGATATCTCGACGGAATTCCTGCGCGAGGCGGTGAACGGCTTGCGGCAAAAATTCCCGGCGATTCCGATGCAGGAAATTGCGATGGATTTTTCCGCCTCGCTGCAATTGCCGTCCACGGTCGGACGTGAAAATCGCCTGTTCTTTTATCCCGGATCATCGCTCGGTAATTTCGCGCCGGAAGAGGCGCTGCAATTCCTCCGTCGCATGCGTCACGGCTTGCAACTGGGCGAAGGCGGCGGCGTCTTGCTGGGCATTGACCTGGTCAAGGAAAAGGCGGTGCTTGATGCCGCCTACGACGACGCGCTCGGCGTGACGGCGGCGTTCAACCGCAACGCGCTGTTGCACGTCAATCGCCTGCTCGGCAGCGATTTCGTGGTGGCTGACTGGCAGCATCGCGGTTTCTTCAATCCGGAACTGTCGCGTATCGAGATGCACCTGGAAGCGCGCCGCGACCTCACCGTGACATGGTGCGGCGGCGAGCGCAAATTCAGCCAGGGTGAACGCATCCATACCGAAAACAGCCATAAATTCACGCCGGACGGTTTCAGCGACCTGCTGCGCGAGGCCGGTTTCGGTCAGGCCAAGATGTGGTTCGACCCGCAGAAATGGTTCATGCTATGTTACGCGCGACCGGTGTAAGCAGCACCAGGCCTCACGGGCGAAGAGGTACAAAAGGAGATAAGCAGCATGCATAACGAGACGGCAGTACTGGCGGCAACGAACGCGGCCATCGTCGACGACTTCCTGCGCACGCGCGAATATTCGATGATCCTCGCAACGCCTTTGTCTGACGAGGATTGTGGGGCGCAGTCGATGCCCGACGCCAGTCCGGTCAAGTGGCACCTGGCGCACACCAGCTGGTTCTTTGAAACCTTCATCCTCGAAGCGTACGAGCCAGACTTTGCGGCGTTCCATCCGGCGTTCCGGGTGCTGTTCAATTCGTATTACGAAGGTGTCGGCGACAAGCATCCGCGTCCGCAGCGCGGCATGCTCACGCGCCCTTCGCTGGCCGAGGTTCGCGCCTATCGCGCCAACATCGATCTGCGCATGCAAGCCCTGCTGCTGTCGGATGTGTGCGATGACAATTGCCTGCGCCTGCTGGAACTGGGCATGCAGCACGAGCAGCAGCATCAGGAACTGATCCTGACCGACCTCAAGCACCTGCTGTCGCTCAATCCGCTCAAGCCCGCCTACCTGCCGCGCGCCTTGCAGGCCATGCCGGTGCAGACCGAGCTGGAGTGGAATACCTTCGACGCCGGCGTGGTGGAAATCGGTTATCGCAATGGTGGATTCTGTTTCGACAACGAGCTGCCGTCGCATCGCCAGTTCGTCGAAGCATTCGCGATCGGCTCGCGCCTGATCAGCAATATCGAATACCTGATGTTCGTCGAACAGGGCGGTTACGAGAATCCCGCCTACTGGCTGTCGGCCGGCTGGGACTGGCGCAGCAGCAATCACATCGCGCATCCGCTGTACTGGCAGCGGCAGGAGGACGGCGCCTGGCGCGAGTTCACGCTGCACGGCACGCTGCCGCTGGACCCGCATGCGGCGGTGCTGCATTTGTCCTATTACGAGGCCGACGCGTTTGCGCGCTGGGCCGGTGCACGCTTGCCGACCGAAGCGGAGTGGGAATATGCCGCCGGCGAGTTGGGCAACGAAGGCCGGCAATTCTTCGGCACGGCGTGGCAGTGGACTTCGAGTAGCTATGCGCCGTATCCGGGCTATGCGATTCCCGACGGCGCGGTGGGTGAGTACAACGGCAAGTTCATGGTCAATCAATACGTCTTGCGCGGCTCCTCGGGCGCAACGCCGCTCGGGCATTCGCGCACCAGCTATCGCAACTTCTTCCCGGCGACGGCCTGCTGGCAATACAGCGGGATTCGTTTGGCGCGATCGCTGTAACGAGTCCGCTGTAGTACAAATTAAAAAAGCCGCCGGTTGAATAAACCGGCGTTTTTTTTGCCTGGTAATTCCGATTCAAGTATCTCCTGAATTCTAAAAGATTAATTGTAATTATGATAATTTTCACTAAAGTGAACTGGTAGTTGATCTGGCAGTTGCTGCTGCAGCAACGTGGATGATCTATTTCGCCAAGTTTTTTTCGCGCCTATTAAAAAATGCTCGCTACCTTAAAACTCAGTCTTATTCTAATCAGAGAACAATGCCGCGAGCCTGTAGGTATTTTCTGGGCCCTGATCGCGCCGGCAGGCTTCTTCTGTTTTGCCAATTGGTCGGATCGAAATATCTTTTTAGAAGAGGGCGGGGCATTCTTGCTTCGTGCAGGTTGGTATCTGGCCTATATCGGATTAATGACAGCGCTCTTCGGCTTTGGCTTGTACCTGATAGGGCGACGGGAAAGCGGATTTATCCGAACATTCGCCTACGCCAGCCGTTCGCGGATGCAGTTTATCGGCGCGCAATTTCTGGCATCTTTGACGCTGTCAATTCTCTACGGCTTGTTCTTTATGCTCGTCACGAGTCTGGCTTTTCAGCCGAATATAAGTAGCGCGCCGTTATTCGCCCTATTGATCCGTTTCATATGTACGACGATGATCCTGATGGTTGGATGTGTGACATTCAGTGCACTGCCGTTGACGTTTCAAACGGCAAGCAGCCTGATGTCAATTTTGTCTATGCCGCTCATCATGCTGGGACTGGCTTCGACGAGGACCGATGCAGTGGCGCTGCATTGGATCAACTTCGTTAACCCCTATTTTGTTGCCGGAGAATTCATCAGTGGTGGTGTGACGGACTTTTCAGTGGCCCCAATATTGCATTTCGTTCTGTTGCTGGCGTTGGGTATCTATGGTTTGTTGTGTTTCAAGATAAATCCTATATGGAGTCGATATTGAACTCGAATTCAGGAATTAACGTTATTGAGGCGACGCTGAGGTATAAGGACAAGATAGTTTTAGAAGGGGCTAAGTTGCGGGCGGAGCCTGGAGAGATTGTGGGTTTGCTGGGCTCAAACGGTGCAGGGAAAAGCAGCTTCTTCGATATTCTCTGCGGAATAAATCCTACCGCCACGCTGAGAACTGAAAAAGCATTGAGTCCGGGGCAATGCATATATTTGTCCCAAGCCATTACGACGCCGGCTGCACTGAAAATGCATGAAATCGCGGAAATGATTGAGTTGATGTCAGGCGTTATTGACAAGACTGCGATAAAGGCGAGGAGGGATGAACTGATTGGGGAGCACAAAAAATCTCGGTTTGATGAAATCGGTGCATTGCGTTCGGGCGTTTGCAGTTACGGTGAAAAACGCTGGTATATCGCGATGTGCCTGCTGGCCATTGACCGGGATGTTTACATACTGGATGAGCCCACTAGCGGAGTTGATCCTGAATATCGGTTCTACATCTGGCAAGCAATTTCGACGTTGAAAAAATGCCAGAAAACGATTCTGGTTTCTTCTCATTTGGTAAGCGAGATCGCTGACAACTGTGATTATTTTTATTTTCTCGTGAATGGTGAGTTTACAAAGTATCGCGACGGCGCCGATTTTTCGTCAACCTTTGATTGTGATTCACTCGATGCCGCCTTCATTCGTGCGGCGCAGGGCATCAATCCGAAGACGCCCTCTTTCGCTTGAGGGCGACACGCTGCATATTGAAGAAATTCAGAGACGTAAAAAAGCCGCCGGTTGGATAAACCGGCGGCTTTTTTTGCGTGATCCCGAATCAGGCTGCTTTCGCTTTTGGCGAAGAAGACTGGTTGGCGCTCTGGTCGATCGCGATCTGGCGATTGACGGCGCTGAGGACGGCCTTGAACGAGGCGGTGACGATGTTGGCGTCGATGCCCACGCCGAAGCCGGTTGGCGCTTCGTTCAGGCGCAGTTCGATGTAGCTGGCGGCTTGCGCGTTGGCGCCTGCGCCGATGGCGTGTTCGTGGAAATCCATCAGCTTGATGTCCAGGCCCAGCGCATTGACGAAGGCGTCGATCGGACCGTTGCCGGTGCCGCGCACGGTGGTCTTTTCGCCGTTGCGCTCAATGTCGACTTCGATCTTGATCGATTCTTCATGCGAGGTGTCTTCCGACATGCGATGCGCGCGGTAGACGTACGGTGCGCTGCGGTCCAGGTACTCGGTCTTGAAGATCGTGTAGATGTCGGTGGCGACGATTTCCTTGCCGCTGGCGTCGGCTTCGCGCTGGATGGCGCGGCTGAACTCGATCTGCAGGCGACGCGGCAGGGCCAGGCCGTATTCCTGTTCCAGCAGGTAAGCCATGCCGCCCTTGCCGGACTGGCTGTTGACGCGGATTACGGCGTCGTAGCTGCGGCCCAGGTCGGCCGGGTCGATCGGCAGGTAAGGCACTTCCCAGATGGCGTCGGCTTGCTGCTTGGCGAAACCCTTCTTGATCGCGTCCTGGTGCGAGCCGGAGAAGGCCGTGAAGACCAGGTCGCCGACGTAAGGATGGCGCGGGTGGACCGGGATCTGGTTGCACTCTTCGACGCACTGACGCACGGTGTCGATATCGGAGAAGTCCAGGCCTGGGTTGACGCCTTGGGTGTACAGGTTCAGGGCCAGCGTGACCAGGTCGACGTTGCCGGTGCGCTCGCCGTTGCCGAACAGGCAGCCTTCGACGCGGTCAGCGCCTGCCATGACGGCCAGTTCGGCGGAGGCGACGGCGGTGCCGCGGTCGTTATGCGGGTGCACCGAGATGATGGAGGACGAGCGGTATTTCAGGTTGCGGCACATCCATTCGATCTGGTCGGCGTAGACGTTCGGGGTGCTGCATTCGACGGTCGACGGCAGATTGAGGATGACCTTGCGTTCCGGCGTCGCTCCCCAGGTTTCGCAGACGGCGTCGCAGATTTCTTTGGAGAAGTCGAGTTCGGTGGTGCTGAAGGACTCCGGCGAATATTCATAGCGCCATTGAGTTTCCGGACGGGCGTCGGTCAATTCCTTGACCAGCTGGGTGCCGGTGACGGCGATGTTCTTGATTTCGTCGCGCGACATGTTGAAGACGATCTTGCGGAATGCCGGCGCGACCGAGTTGTACAGGTGGACGATGGCTTGCTTGGCGCCGGCCAGCGAATCGATGGTGCGGCGGATCAGTTCTTCGCGCGACTGTGTCAGCACGATGATGGTGACGTCGTCGGGGATGCGGTTTTCTTCGATCAGCTTGCGCACGAAATCGAAATCGGTTTGCGAGGCTGAAGGGAAGCCGACTTCGATTTCCTTCAGGCCGATTTGCAGGAGCATTTCAAAGAAGCGCAGCTTGCGTTCCGGACTCATCGGCTCGATCAGCGCCTGGTTGCCGTCGCGCAGGTCGGTGCTCATCCAGATCGGCGGCTTGGAAATGAACTGATTGGGCCAGGTGCGATCAGATAACGGGATCGTCGGGAATGCGCGGTATTTTGCTGCCGGGTTGCTTAACATCATGGTGGAACCTCTTTAATTGGTCACTGCTGAACAGAGAAACGTAACTGGGGAAATCATCTGATGTGGCTGGAAGTAGGGCCGCCTGACTGCCACTAACGCAAGGCCAGGCGACCGATCGGTAGTTTTAGCAGCAAGCGCGCCGGCGCACGTGCAACGACCATCGCAGCGATCAATTCGCCGGAAATCAGGAATGCAGTGATGGACGTGAAATGCATGGACGGCTTTTCAGGAAAAATTTACAACTTTTTAATTGTGCCGCCATGTGTGCCTGAAGACCCATTTCGGATGCTTTTCAGACCATGACCAGCGAGGAAACTGCAAAAACCAGGGGAGAAACTTGGATCAGCGCGAAGCTGGTAGTAGCGTCACTAGTAGCAACGCTAGCAGGGCGCCAGCGAAGTGCGATAGTGTCAGGGAGAATTGTGTTGCGGAGTTCATCTGGTCACTTTAGAAGATTGCCGTTTGAATTGTCAAGCTTTATCTGCCCGATCAGGCCCAATATCCCCGGAAAGCGAGCCGATCCGGTCATTTTTTGTTGTTAGAATCCAAGTTTGCCTAATTAACCAATAAGTCATCAATTTGAACCTCTCTCCCTCTCCATGCAAGAGCGCCCCGACCTGATCGTTTGCGAAGAGTGCGATGCCGTCCATCGCCGGCCGGTGCTCGCGCATGCCGAGGTCGCCCGCTGCCTGCGCTGCGGCGCCGAGCTCGAGCGCGACACCGGCAGCCGCCTGGAGCGCTTGCTGCCGCTGACGGTGGCGAGCCTGATCATGTTCGTGATCGCCAACAGTTTCCCTATCGTGCAGATCGAGTTGCAGGGCCTGACCAGCGAAACGACCCTGTTCGGCGCGGTGATGGTGCTCAATGGCGAGGGCATGTCGCTGGTAGCGATGCTGGTGCTGTCCACCACGATCCTGTTCCCGCTGATGCAAATGCTGGTGCTGCTCTATCTGTTGCTGCCGTCTGCGCCTGTTGTGAATGACGCGAATGATGTACACGGCGCGCATGATGGTCGCCGTCCCGGTGTGAAGATATTGCTGCGCCTGATGCAGGTGGTGCGCCCCTGGGGCATGGTCGAGGTGTTCCTGCTCGGCGTGCTGGTGGCGCTGGTGAAACTTTCCAATATGGCGGCCGTGGTGCCGGGCGTCGCCTTATGGGCGTTCGGTGCGCTGACCATCCTGCTGACCGTGGTGGTGTCGTTCAACCCGCGTTACCTGTGGCGCATCCTGGTCAGCGAACGCCGCAACAGCGGGGAGCCGATTGCATGAGCGCGGGCATGCACAACACCGGCGTCGACGGCATCGACCGCGCCTCGCATCCGATTGCGGCCGCACCCCGGCTCGACAGCGCCATCGGCACCGATATTTTCCCCTGCCACCATTGCGGCACGGTCTGGCAGGGCGCGCAGCAGGATGAACAATGCGGCGTCTGCCATGCGCCGCTGCACCGGCGCCGCATCGACAGCCTCAACCGCACGTGGGCGTTTCTGATCGCCGCCTGCATCATGTACATCCCGGCCAATCTGATGCCGGTGATGATCACTTCGACGCTGCTCGATGAGCAGCGCGACACCATCATGAGCGGCATCGTCTATTTCTGGGCGTCGGGTTCATGGGAGCTGGCCATCGTGGTGTTCGTCGCCAGTTTCATGGTGCCGCTGTTCAAGCTGGTGGCGCTGATCATCCTGACCGTCAGCGCGCGCCGTCGCAGCAGCTGGCAGCGGCTGCAGCGCGCCAAGCTGTACCGCGTGGTGGAAACCATCGGCCGCTGGTCGATGCTGGATGTCTTCGTGGTGTCGCTGCTGACGGGGCTGGTGCAGATAGAAGGATTCGCCAAGATCACCGCCGGCATCGGCGTGGCGGCGTTCGGCTCGGTGGTGGTGTTTACCATGCTGGCGTCGCTGAGCTTCGACCCGCGCCTGATCTGGGATGAGCTCGATCCGGAATCCGAACAAGCCGAACCTGCCGCAGATAAAGAGCAACAAGAAAAGGATAGCAATGACTGAACCGACGACGCCGACATCGGCACCATCGCAGCCGAACCGGCCGGAACCCAAACGCGAGCGCAAGCGTAACTGGCTGCCGTCGCTGGTCTGGCTTATCCCCATCGTTGCCGCCGTGGTCGGCTTGACGCTGGTGGCCAAGATCCTGGTCGAACGCGGCCCGATCATCACCATCAGTTTCGTCTCGGCCGAAGGCCTCGAAGCCGGCAAGACCAAAGTCAAGTACAAGGACGTCGACATCGGCCAGGTACAGTCGATCACGCTCAGCAAGGATCGCTCGCACGTCATCACCACCGTGCAGCTGACCAAGGAAGCGGAAAGCTTTACTGCCGACGACACCCGCTTTTGGGTGGTGCGTCCGCGCGTGGCGGCGTCGGGCATTTCCGGCTTGAACACCTTGTTGTCGGGCGCTTACATCGGCGCCGACGCCGGCAAGTCGGAAGAAACCAAGAAGGAATTCGCCGGTCTGGAACAACCCCCGATCATTACGCGCGACACGTCGGGCAAGCAGTTCGTGCTGCATGCCGCCGACCTCGGCTCGGTCGATATTGGCTCGCCGGTGTTCTACCGCCGCATCAAGGTAGGCCAGGTCGCTGCCTATGACCTTGACCAGGATGGCCGCGGCGTGACGTTGCGCATTTTCGTCAATGCCCCTTACGACAAGTTCGTCGGCATCAGTTCGCGCTTCTGGCACGCCAGCGGCTTCGACATGCAGATCAACGCCAGCGGCTTCAAGCTGCACACGCAATCGCTGGCGACGGTGGTGCTCGGCGGTATCGCGTTCAAGAGCATCGACGATCTCGACTCGCCGGCCCCCGCCAAGGAAAACACCAGCTTCCGCCTGGCCGAAGACGAAGCGGCGGCGATGAAGGAACCGGACGGCCGCTCGCAAACCGTGCTGCTGTACTTCAACCAGTCCTTGCGCGGCCTCGAGCCGGGCGCGGTGGTGGACTTCCGCGGCGTGGTGCTGGGCGAGGTCAAGTCCATCGGCATTGAATACGACGACAAGACCCGGGAGTTCTTGATGCCGGTGGTGGTGCAGCTGTATCCGGATCGCCTCGGCCGCAAGTTCAACGAGCAGCAGGAGTCGCGTTATACGCCGCGTCAGCGCCTGAAGTATCTGGTCTCGCGCGGCCTGCGGGCGCAGCTGCGCAGCGGCAGCCTGTTGACCGGGCAGGTGTATGTGGCGCTGGACTTCTTCCCGAACGCGGCGCCGGCGCAGATCGATATCGAGAGGACGCCGCTGGTGTTCCCGACGATCCCGAACAGCCTCGACGAGATCCAGAACCAGATTGGCGACATTACGCGCAAGCTCAGCAAGGTGCCGTTCGACAAGATCGGCGACGACCTGCGCAAGACGCTGGCGACGCTCAACCGCACCCTGACAGGTGCCGAGCAGACCATGAACAAGATCAACAACGACGTCGCACCGGAAATCACCGCCGCCATGCGCGATGCGCGCAAGACGCTCAGCGCCGCCGAACGGACGTTGTCCGAGGACGCACCGTTGCAGCAGGACGTGCGTCAGACCATGCAGGAGCTGTCGCGTGCAGCGGCATCAATTCGCGTGCTGACCGATTATTTGCAGCAACATCCCGAATCGCTGATTCGCGGCAAGCAGGAGGATAAATAATGCAGCGCAGTTTCACTCTCATCTCGTTGGCAACATCGGCAACAGCAGCGGTGCTGCTGAGCGCCTGCGCATCGGCGCCGACGCGTTTCTATACGCTGGCTGATACCGCGGCGCCGACAGCAGCAGCGGCTGCATCGATCCCGACCGGTCAGACCTTCATCGAGGTCGCGCCGGTCAGCGTGCCGGAACGCCTGGCGCGACCGCAAATCGTGGTGCGCACCGACGCCACGCGCGTGGATATTTTGGAGCAGGATCGCTGGTCGGCGCCGTTCAACAATGAGTTGCGCGACGCGCTGGCGAGTGGTGTGGCCAACCGGCTCGGCGCGGTCGACGTGACGCGCGGTGGCCGCCCCAACAACCAACCGGTCTATCGCATCGTGGTCGAATTGCGCCAGCTCGACGCGGTGAAGGGCGGCAAGGTCGACGCCACGTTTGGCTGGACCATCACGCGCAGCGACAACAGCAGCAGTGCAGTGTGCCGTTTGAGCGTGGTAGAGCCGGCGTCAGGGCTTGGTGTTGACGGCGTAGTGCAGGGCATGCAACGCGCGGTGGGCAATGCCGCCGACGCCATCGCCGCCGACGTGACGGCATTGCGTGCAGGCAAGACTGGAGTCTGCAGCCGCTAGCACTGCGCAGTTTTACCTTGCCGGAAATGACAAAGGCCGCTTCATCGAAGCGGCCTTTTGTTTTGCTGCACCGGCAAACATCACCGGTACGGTCAGTCTTTAATGCAGATCAGCGATCGCCGTACGAGCGACGTGCGCCGCCGTCGGAAGAACGTGCGCCAGTACCCTTGTAGCCGCCACCGCCGCCTTCTTTGCGTGGACCGCCGCTGCCGGCCGGTTTGCCGCCGAAGCTGCGACCACCGCCATTGCCATTGCCGCTACCGGCAGGACGAGCAGGACCGCTGCGGTTGTCGCCTGGACGCCAGCCGCCCGGCTTGCGCGCGGCGCGTGCAGGTGCTGCTGTCTTCTTCGGCTCGTAGCCTTCAACGACGTCCACCGGGATCGGTTGCTTGGTGAAGCGCTCGATACGTTTGACGTGCATGCCTTCTGCGTGATTGACCAGCGAGACGGCAACGCCGTTACGGCCGGCACGACCGGTACGGCCGATACGGTGAACGTAGTCTTCCGGGAATTTCGGCAGATCGTAGTTGAACACGTGGGTGATACCCGGCACGTCGATGCCGCGCGCGGCGACGTCGGTTGCCACCAGCACACGCACCTGGCCGCGGCGCATACCGTCCAGAGTGCGGTTACGCGCGCCCTGGTGCATGTCGCCATGCAAAGCGGCGGCAGCGAAACCGGCGATGTTGAGGCGGTCGGCGATGGTGTCGGCGTCACGTTTGGTGGCGGTGAACACAACCGCCTGGTCCATGGTGACGTCGCGCAGCAGGAAGTCGAGCAGGCGATTCTTGTGCGACAGGTCGTCGACGAAGTGAACGCGCTGGGCGATGTTTTCATGCTTGGTAGCGGAACCGGCGATCTGGATGATCTGCGGTGCATTGGTGATGCGCTTGGCCATGTTGCCGACGACGCCGTCCAGCGTTGCCGAGAACAGCATGGTTTGGCGAGTCGCCGGTGTCGCGGCGACGATCTTTTCGATGTCTTCGATGAAGCCCATGTCCAGCATGCGGTCGGCTTCGTCCAGAACCAGGATTTCCAGTTCGGAGAAATCGATCTTGCCCGAATCCATATGGTCGATCAGACGGCCAGGTGTCGCCACCAGGATTTCAGGATTGCGCGACAGCAATTGCATCTGCTTCGGATAAGGCATGCCGCCCAGGATCGACACGGCCTTCAGACGGCGCATGTGGGCGCAGTACTTGTCGGTCGCGGTGGTCACTTGCAGGGCCAGTTCGCGGGTCGGGGTCAGCACCAGCATCTTCGGCTGGGCAGGGCGGAAACGTGGACGGTCGCCGCGCGCCTTGGCGGCTTGGGCTTCCTGGTTAGGCGTCTTGGCGCCGGGAGCGGCAGGCGGCATCGAGGCGAACTTGTGCAGCGCCGGCAGCATGAACGCTGCGGTCTTGCCTGAGCCGGTCTGCGACGACACCAGCAGATCCTTGCCGGCGATGGCCGCAGGGATAGCCTGTTCCTGGACCGCAGTCGGCGCGGTGTAGCCGGAGTCGGTCAAGGCTTTGATGATCGATGGGTGCAGGCCTAGTGATTCAAAAGTCATGTTTTCTTTCGTTTAGTATGAGCGCCAGACAAATGCTATGCAGCGCAACGATTGCGTCGGTTTGAACGAACGCAACGAGCGCACAGCAAAAGCGGTGAACGCAAAAAAGCAACGCCAACCAACGAAATGACTATGAAAAACAAAGAAATTTCGGCACAAAAGCTTTGCGCCGGGACGGTGTCGCTTAGAAAATAAGGACACTCAAGGCGGGAGGGCTTTTACTACGTACTGTCGACTGTCTAGCGCGACAATTAGGGCTTGCGAAGCTACGGAGTAATCCGGTAGGCCGGATCACGGTTTGTACGTCGTATTGCAACGCACAAACCGGATCATACAGGAAAATGTCGAAGTTGGCACTAGGACTTGTTCGGAGATTTGCTTCGAACAAGCCCTGAACTTTAATGCGTCTTACTCCGAAATACCGCCGACAACACGCGAGAAGCCGCCGTCCACGTAGGTGATCTCGCCGGTAATGCCGCCCGCCAGGTCCGACAGCAGGAAGGCCGATGCATTGCCAACGTCCTCGATAGTTACGTTGCGGCGCAACGGAGCGTGATCGGAGACGAAGCCGAGGATCTTGCCGAAGCCCTTGATGCCGCTGGCCGCCAGGGTCTTGATCGGTCCGGCGGAAACGCCGTTGACGCGGACGCCCTTGGGACCCAGCGATTCGGCCAGATAGCGCACGCTGGCTTCCAGCGACGCCTTGGCCAGGCCCATGGTGTTGTAGTTCGGGACGACGCGCTCGGAGCCGAGGTAAGTCAGTGTCAGCAGCGCCGAGTTCTGACGCAGCAGCGGCAGGGCAGCCTTGGCCATGGCCGGGAAGCTGTAGGCCGAGATGTCGTGGGCAATCTTGAAGCCTTCGCGCGAGAAGCCTTCCAGGAAGTCGCCGGCAATCGCATCGGCCGGCGCATAGCCGATCGCGTGCACCAAGCCGTCGAGCTGATCCCAGGACTTGCCGAGATCGGCGAACAGGGCGTTGATCTGCTCATCGCTGCCGACGTCGCAATCAAAAATCAGCTTGGTGTCGAATTCTTCCGCGAACTTGGTGATGCGGTCCTTGAAACGCTCGCCGACATAGGTGAACGCCAGTTCCGCGCCTTCGCGCTTGCACGCCTGGGCGATGCCGTAGGCGATGGAACGATTCGATAACAAACCTGTGATCAGGATTTTTTTGCCTTGCAGAAATGCCATGTTGACTCCGAGTGATTCGCCGTACAGCGGCAGCAGGCTGAAAGCCGCGCCGGAACAGGCGAAATAAGGGGGATTCCGGTTCTATGCAGTATATTTGCGCTTGAACTGGGCAAGATTGTAGGGGCTTGCGACGGCGGGGGCAACTTCTGGCGTTTTTGCGGTCTCCCGTTATTGCCATTGTGTAAAAATTTATTCTGTAAAATGGTCGAATTGCTTTCAAATAGCGCATAAAGCACATCACTTTCAGGAACCAGAAATTCGACATGACAAGTACGCATGCGTAAATTCACCCTCTCCACATTGCTCCTGAGCTTCGCGGCAACACTCGGATTCAGCGGCCCGGCCTTCGCCGACCACGCCTTCTCGCTGTACGACACTCCTAAGTATCCCGCCGGCTTCACCCACTTCGATTACTTCAACCCTGACGCCCCCAAACGCGGCACGCTGTACCTGGCCAATCCGGACCGCCGCACCAGCTTCGACAAGTTCAATCCGTTCTCGCTCAAGGGCGTGGCGGCGGCGGGCGTGTCGACGCTGATGTTTGAAACCCTGGCAATAGGTTCCTCCGATGAAGTCGCCACCATGTACGGCCTGCTGGCCGACGACATGACGCTGGCGCCGGACCGCATGGCGATGACTTTCCATTTGAATCCGAAGGCTCGCTTCAACAACGGCGATCCGGTCACCGCGGCCGACGTCAAGTATTCCTACGACACGCTGCTGGCCAAGGGCGCGCCGCAGTTCAAGTCGATGTTCGCCGACGTCAAGCAATGCGTCGTGGTCGACGCGCAGACCGTGCGCTTCGAATTCAAGACCAGGAACCACGAGCTGCCGCTGATCGTCGGCGGCGTGCCGGTGTTTTCCAGAAAATGGGCGGCCGGCACTGCCTTCGACAACATCCAGCTGACGCCGCCGATCACCAGCGGCCCGTATCTGATCGATACCTACGACGTCGGCCGCAACATCACCTACAAGCGCAATCCCGCCTACTGGGGCACGGACATCCCGACGCGCAAGGGCAGCTTCAATTTCGAACGCATCGCCTATCGTTTCTACAAGGACGACGTCGCGCGGCTGGAAGCCTTCAAGGCCGGCGAGTTCGACGTAGTGGTGGAGTACAGCGCCAAGAACTGGGTGCGCAACTACAACGGTCCCAAATTTGTCAGCGGTGAAATCGTCAAGCGTGAACTCAAGCATTCCAACGGCGCCGGCATGCAGGGTTTCGTCATGAACCTGCGGCGCGACCAGTTCAAGGATGCACGCGTGCGCCAGGCGCTGGGACTTGCGCTCGACTACGAGTGGATGAACCGGCAATTGTTCTATGGTCAGTACACCCGCATCTATTCCTTCTTCAACAACAGCGCGCTCGCCGCCACCGGCGTGCCGGAAGGCGACGAGCTCAAATTGCTGGAGTCGATCCGCGCGTCCGGCACGAAGATCGATCCGGCCGTCTTCGGCCCGGCACCGGTGCCACCCAACACCAATCCGCCCGGCTCGCTGCGCGCCAACCTGCTGCAGGCGCGTGAGCTGCTGCGTCAGGCCGGCTGGGAATATCGCGACGGCGCCTTACGCAACGCCAAGGGTGAAGTGTTCGCGTTCGAGGTCCTGGATGATCAGTCGGCGCTGTCGCGCGTGATCAGCATCTACGTCCGCAATCTGCAAAAGCTGGGCATCCAGGTGACGCAGCGCACCGCCGATTTCGCCCTGGTAGCCAAGCGCATGGACGAATTCGACTACGACATGACCAGCATCCGCTTCCCCGATGTCAGCAGCCCCGGCAACGAAATGTTCGACATGTTCGGCTCCAGGGCGGCCGACGAAAAAGGCTCCAACAATGTCTGGGGCCTGAAGGACAAGGCCGTCGACAAGCTGGTCGAGGCGCTGGTCGCCGCCGAAACGCGCAAGGACCTGGTCGCGGCCGCACGCGGGCTGGACCGCGTCTTGCTGCACAAATACATCGTGGTGCCGCAGTGGTATTCGTCAACGCACCGCGTGGCCTATCGTAACCGTTTCGGCATTCCCGCCGTGGCGCCGCTGTACTACCAGGCTGATCCTTACGTGATCTCGAGCTGGTGGGAAGTGTCGCCGAAATGATTGTCGTGATTACTATTTTTAACCTGCCGGCGCTGCCATGAATATCTGGTCCTATATCCTCAAACGCATCCTGCTGATGTTGCCGACATTGCTGGGCGTCGTCGTGATCACCTTTGCCGTGATCCAGTTCGTGCCGGGCGGTCCGGTCGAGCAGGCGCTGATCGAAATGAAAGGCCTCGGGAGCGGCGGTGAAGCCTCCGGCGGCGGCGCTTCGCAATACCGCGGACGTCAGGGCATCGACGCCGAGCGCGTCAACGAGATCAAGGCGCTGTACGGCTTCGACAAGCCGCCGGTCGAACGCTTCTGGCAAATGCTCAAGGGCTTCGCCAGCTTCGACCTGGGCAAGAGTTTTTACCATCACGGCGACGTCTGGCAACTGGTGAAATCCAAGATGCCGGTGTCGATCACGATCGGTCTGTGGACCTTCTTCCTGACCTACCTGATCTCGGTGCCGCTGGGCATCGCCAAGGCCGTGCGCGAGGGCAGTGGTTTCGATTCCGCCACCAGCGCGCTGGTGCTGGTCGGCTATTCGATCCCCGGTTTCGTGCTCGGGGTGTTCCTGCTGGTGGTGTTCGGCGGCGGCAGTTTCGTGCAGTGGTTCCCGCTGCGCGGACTGACTTCGGATGACTGGGCCACGCTGTCGCTGGTGGGCAAGGTCAAGGATTACCTTTGGCACATCACCTTGCCGGTGATCGCCTCCGTGGCCGGTTCATTTGCGGTCATGACCATGCTGACCAAGAACACCTTTCTTGAAGAAATCCGCAAGCAATACGTGCTGACCGCGCGCGCCAAGGGACTCTCCGAAAACAAGGTGCTGTACAAGCACGTGTTCCGCAATGCGCTGATTCCGCTGGTGACCGGTTTTCCGGCCGCCTTCATCGGCGCCTTCTTCGCCGGCAGCCTGCTGATCGAAACACTGTTCTCACTCGACGGGCTCGGTCTGCTGTCATATGAGTCGGTGATCCGGCGCGACTATCCGGTCGTCATGGGCACGCTGTACTTGTTCACGCTGATTGGCCTGGTGGTGAAGCTGCTCGGCGATCTCTGCTATGTCTGGGCCGATCCGCGCGTCCAGTTTGAAAGCCTGGCCAAATGAGCGTGACCATCGTGACTGCTTCTCCTGCTTCCTCTCCTTCGGTTTCCCCGGGCCGCCGCATCTGGCTGCGCTTCCGCCAGAACCGCAACGGCTACGTGAGCCTGATCCTGTTCCTGATCCTGTTCGTCATCAGCCTCGGCGCGGAACTGGTCTCCAATGACAAGCCGCTGGTGGCGAGCTACCACGGCAAGATCCTGTTCCCGATCGTGCATGATTATTCGGAGAAGGCCTTCGGCGGCGACTTCGAATCGCCGGCCGACTACCTCGATCCCTTCATCCAGGACCAGTTCAGGAAGGACGGCAACTGGTCGATCTATCCGCCCAACCACTATCGCTTCGACACGCTCAACTATTTCGCCAAACAACCCAATCCGGCGCCGCCGTCTGCCGAGAACTGGCTGGGCACCGACGACCGCGGCCGCGACGTGTTTGCGCGCTTGCTGTACGGCTTCCGTATTTCCATCCTGTTCGGCTTGGCGCTGACGATCACCGGCGTGGTGCTCGGGTTGCTGGCGGGCGCGGTGCAAGGTTACTTTGCCGGCCGCATCGATCTGTTCATGCAGCGCATTCTCGAGATATGGGGCTCCATGCCCGAGCTGTATCTGCTGATCATTTTTTCCTCGATCTTCGAGCCCAGCATCGGCTTGTTGCTGGTGCTGCTGTCGCTGTTCGGCTGGATGGGTTTGTCGGACTACGTGCGCGCCGATTTCCTGCGCAACCGCAATCTTGAATACGTGCAGGCGGGGCGCGCGCTCGGCCTGTCGAACCTGCAGATCATCTGGCGCCATGTGCTGCCCAACAGCCTGACGCCGGTCGTCACCTTTTTGCCGTTCCGCATGAGCGCGTCGATCCTGGCGCTGACCAGCCTCGACTTCCTCGGCCTCGGCGTGCCGCCTTCTACGCCTAGCCTCGGTGAGCTGCTGGCGCAGGGCAAGAACAACCTCGACGCCTGGTGGATTGCCTTGTCGACCTTCATCGTGCTGACCGTGACTTTGCTGCTGCTGACCAATATCGGCGACGCCTTGCGCAATGCCCTCGACGTGCGGAGGAAAGCATGAGCCTGCTCGATATTCAGAATCTCTCGGTGCGCTTCGGCGACGCCACCGTGGTCGACGACGTCAGCTTCAGCATCCAACCCGGCGAGAAGTTCGCGCTGGTCGGCGAGTCCGGTTCCGGCAAGACCGTCAGTGCCTTGTCGGTGCTGCGCCTGAACCAGGATGCGCGCTACGATGGCCGGATCTTGTTCAACGGCGCAGACATCCTGCAAAAGAGCGAGGCCGCCATGCGCGGTGTACGAGGCATGGATGCAGCGATGATTTTTCAGGAGCCGATGACGGCCCTGAATCCCTTGTTCACCATCGGCAACCAGATCGCTGAAGTACTGATGCTGCACGAGGGGTTGAACGCCAGGGCCGCTGCACAGCGCACCGTGGCCTTGCTGGAAAAGACCGGTATTCCGGAGCCAGCGCGACGCGCACTGGCCTATCCGCATCAGTTGTCCGGCGGCCAGCGCCAGCGCGCGATGATTGCGATGGCGCTGGCTTGCCATCCCAAGCTGCTGATCGCCGACGAGCCGACCACCGCGCTGGACGTGACCATCCAGGTGCAGATCCTGGAATTGCTCAATCAATTGCAGCGCGACGAGAACATGGCCGTGCTGCTGATCTCTCACGATCTCAACCTGGTGCGCCACTTCGCCGATCGCGTTGGCGTGATGGAAAAAGGAAAGCTGGTCGAGACCGCCGCCACCGCTGACTTGTTCGCAGCGCCGCAGCAAGCCTACACGCGCAAACTGCTGGCCAGTCAGCCGCAGCGCAATGTCGACGACGTCGCGCCGGATGCGCCGGTGCTGCTGACCGGCGTGAACGTGCGCTGCACGTTCACGATCAAACAAGGCTGGCTGCACAAGAAAAAATTCGCAGCCGTCGACGATGTCAGCCTGACGCTACGCAAGGGCGAAACGCTCGGCATCGTGGGCGAGTCGGGTTCCGGCAAGTCGACCCTGGGCATGGCCCTGCTGCGGCTGTCGACGGCCACGGTCGAGGGCGATATCCGCTTCGACGGTCAACAGGTCAGCGCCATGAGTTCGGCTGCGGTGCGGCCTTTGCGCGCGCGCATGCAGGTGGTGTTCCAGGATCCGTTCGCCTCGCTGTCACCGCGCCGCACGGTTGCGCAGATCGTCGGCGAAGGACTGGCCTTGCATCAGCCGCAACTGAGCGCCGCGCAGCAGCGCACCGAGGTAGTCGCGGCGCTGCATGAAGTCGGCCTGTCGGAAGACATGCTGCAACGCTATCCGCATGAATTCTCCGGCGGCCAGCGCCAGCGCATCGCGATTGCGCGTGCGGTGGTGTTGAAGCCCGATCTGCTGTTGCTGGATGAACCGACCTCGGCGCTCGACGTCACCGTGCAGCAGCAGGTCTTGCAACTGCTGGCGCAGTTGCAGCGCAAGTACGGCCTGGCATATTTGTTCATCAGTCACGACCTCGCCGTCATCCGTGCCATGGCGCATCAGGTGCTGGTGATGAAAGACGGCAAGGTGGTGGAAGGCGGCGCGGTTGCCGACGTCCTGCAGCAGCCCTCGCATGCTTACACCCAGCGACTGCTGGCGGCGGCGACTTATGCGGCTGACAACGTAGCAGGGACGTGAGGAGTCTGCCTTTAATTGAGATTGCTTCGCCGGGTCTGACTCAGAACGTCACACCGGCAATCAGGATGATGTTGGCGTAAGGCGTGAATTCACCGGTGCGGATCACCGCACGCGCCTGCTGTGTGCGGTGCTTGAATTCCTCATGCGGCAGGGTCTGCTTGCCGGCCAGTCCGAGCAGCCCGATCTGCTGCGCCAACTGAGGACTGCGCTCGGCCAGCTCATCGGCCAGCACATGATGTTCTACTTGCATTTCGGCCAGTACGGTTTGCAGCGTGTCCATGAAGCCGGGGATGCCGCGCGTCAGCGCCAGGTCGATCACCGGCACGCCGGCCGGCACCGGCAAGCCGGCATCGCCGATCACGATGCTGTCGCCGTGGCCGAGCGAGGCGATCAGCTGCGACAGCGCGATGTTGAGCAGCGGCGTTTTCTTCATGTCGGATCTCCTTTGTTCAGTCCGCAACTTCCCGGCGGGAAGGAATGGAGGTTTGTGCGCCCACGCGCGCCACGCTGATGGCTGCCGCACGCTGGCCCAGCGCGATGGCATCGGCTTCGCTGCGGCCTTCCGCCAGCGCGGCGACGAAGCCGCCGATGAAGGTGTCGCCGGCGGCGGTGGTGTCGACCGCCTTGACGGCTTGGGCGCTGAAATGTTCGGAGCCGGATTCCAACGCCGCGTAGACGCCTTTTTCTCCCAGCGTGACCAGCACGTTGGTCGAACCCGCCGCGCGCAACTTGCCGATCACGGCGGCAATCTGTTCGTCATTGTCAATACCGCTGGCAGGCATGCCGGCCAGCATCGCGGCTTCGATTTCATTGGGCACCAGGTAATCGACTTGTCCCAGCAATTCAGTCGGCAAGGCTTGCGCCGGGGCCGGATTGAGCACCACGGTCTTGCCCAGCGCATGCGCCAATTTGATGGCGTGGATCACGGTCGGCAGCGGCGACTCCAGCTGCAGCACCACGATGCGCGCCTGTTCAATCAGGCCGCGCGCAGCGTCGATGTGGGCCGGGCTGAGTTCGGCATTGGCGCCGGAAGCCAGCACGATGCTGTTCTGGCCGTTGTCATCCACCAGGATGGAGGCGATGCCGGACGCCGTGCCGGCAATCGTCGCCACGTGGCTGTCGTCGATGCCGTCTTTGCGCAGCGCGGCGCGCAGCTCGGTACCGAAGGCGTCGTCGCCCAGGCAGGCCACCATCGCGACTTTGACGTCGTCGGCGCTCAGGCGCGCACAGGCCACGGCCTGGTTGGCGCCTTTGCCGCCGGGGATGGTGCGGAACTGGCCGCCGGTGATGGTTTCGCCGGGTAGCGGCATGCGCGGCACGCGCAAGACCAGATCCATGTTGATGCTGCCGATGATGACTATCATGTGTTTCCGACGATTGATGATTGAATGGAATTGTTGAACGGATGCCATCCCGCGCTCATGTGGGCGAGCGCACGGTAGAACCGCGCACATGCAATTGCGGCGTGATGGTCTTGCGTTGTACCGGGCGCGTCGGATCGGCGATGCGTTCGAGCAGGCATTGCGCTGTCAACTGGCCCAGCGTGCGCGTGTTCTGCGAGACGCTGGTCAGCGGCGGATGCACGAACTGGGCCAGGTCGATATCGTCGAAGCCGATCACGGACAAGTGGTCCGGCACGTCGATGCCGCGCTCGGCGGCGGCGCGCAGCGCGCCGATGGCCATCAGGTCGTTGCAGCAAAAGATGGCGTCCGGCGGCTGTGATGTCGACAACAGTGCTCGCGCCGCGGCATAACCGCCGGCGCTGGTGAAGTCCGCATAGGCCAGCAGGTCGGGTGCAATCACGACACCTGCGGCTTGCAGTTTGCGGCGCAGGCCGGCAATCCGTTCTGCGGAAATGTCCAGGCTTTCCGGGCCGCCGATGCAGGCGATGCGACGGCGTCCCAGCGTAAGCAGATGTTCCGCAGCGAGCGCGCCGCCGGCCGCATTGTCGACCGCTACCAGGTCGATCGCCATGTCTTTCGGCGCGCGGTCGAGCAGCACGGTCGGCACCTTCATCTTGCGCAGCAGCTCGCCGTCGGTCTGCGCCAGCGTTGCCACGATCAGGCCGTCGCAACGCTTGGTCAGCAACACGTTCAGATAGTCGCGCTGCTTGGCAGGATCGTCGTCGGAATTGCACAGGATCACGCTATAACCCGCCTCGTAGCAGCTGTCTTCAATGCCGCGCGCCACTTCCGAAAAGTACGGATTGGTGTTGTTCGGGATGATCAGGCCGATACTTCCGGTTGCGTTGCTGCGCAGCGAGCGGGCAAGTGCGCTGGGCACATAGGCCAGCGCCTCGACCGCCACCAGCACGCGGTCGCGCGCTTCGGAGCTGACCGGGCGGGTCTTGTTCAGCACGTGTGACACGGTGGTGTAGGAGACCCCCGCGTGGCGCGCTACGTCCTTGATGGTTGCCATGTTTTTCTTGTCGCTGAATGAATGTTGTTGGGTGCAGCTTGGTGGTTTTTCAGTGCGTGTTGCGTTCGCCGCGACGGCGATAAGTGTCCAGCACCACGGCGGCGACGATCACCAGGCCGGTAATGATGCGCTTCATCGGCTCGGACACGCCGATCTGCGCCAGCCCGGCTTCCAGCACCGAGATGATCAGCACGCCGATGAAGGTGCTGATGACCGAGCCGCGTCCGCCCATCAGGCTGGTGCCGCCGATCACGACCGCCGCGATCACCTGCAGCTCCATGCCGACGCCGCCGTTGGGGTCGGCCGCCTCCAGGCGCGACACCTGGAACAGCGCACCGACACCGGCCAGCAAGCCCATCAGCGCGAACACCAGGATCTTGCTCGGACGCGGATTGATTCCGGCCAGACGCACCGCCTCTTCATTGGTGCCGATGCCGATCCAGTGGCGTCCCAGCACGGTGCGTGTCAGCACCAGGTGACCGATGACGACGACGGCGATCGATGCGATGAAGGCCGGTGACAGGCCGAGGAAAATCGGCGAGCTGATGCCGTCGACCGCGCTGCCGATGTATTCAGTGCGCGAATTGGTGACCTGGTAGGCCATGCCGCGCGCCATTTCCAGAACGCCCAGCGAGACGATGAAGGAGGGGATGCGCCAGCCCACCGAGATCAGTCCGGTCAGCATCCCGCACAGGCTCGCTACCAGGATGCCGAGCAGGCCCGCGGCAAACAGCGGCCAACCCCAGCGGACCATCGCCATCGACAGGATCGATGCCGCCAGTGCCATCACAGAGCCCACCGACAGATCGATGCCGCCGACGATCAGCACGAAGGTCATGCCGACCGCCATCACTACCAGCGTCGGGATGTCGTTGGAGAGGGTGCTGAAGGTCCCCAGCGTGAGGAAGTTTTCGCTCAGGAAGGAGAACAGCACGCACATCGCGAGCAGGGCGCCGATCAGGCCCAGGTAGTTCTTGACGGCGGACAGGCCGTAGACGGAGAAGGTGCGATTGGGATGGCTCATGATCTTGGCTTGTTGTGTTTGTATATTGGTGACGTCATGGTCAGGCGGTCTGTTCGGCCGCTGCGGCTGCGGTCGTGGACGGCGAATTCATGTAGCCGCTGAACGCCGCGGCGAGGATCGCTTCCTGGCTCCACTGGCCGCGCTCGAAGGTATCGACCAGCTTGCCCGCGCTCATCACGGCGATGCGGTCGCAGATCAGCATCAGTTCGCGCAAGTCGCTGGACACGATCAGCAGGCCCTTGCCCTGGCGTGACAGGTCGGCCATCAGTTTGTAGATGTCGAATTTTGCGCCGATGTCGATGCCGCGGGTCGGTTCGTCAAACAGCATGATCGGGCAGTCGCGGTAGAGCCAGCGCGCAATGACGACTTTTTGCTGGTTGCCGCCGGACAGTTCGCCCGTTGCCTGCGCGCCGTCGCGCGAGCGGATGCGCAGGCGTTTGATGTAGTCGGCGGCGACGTTGGTTTCGGCGTCGCCGTCAAGCAGGCCCATCTTGCTGACGTCGCCGAGCCTGGCCAGCGTGGTGTTGACGGCGATCGACTGCGGCAGCAGCAGGCCCTGACTTTTACGGTCTTCGGTGATCATGGCGATGCCGGCGGCGATCGCATGTTTCGGCGAGCGGATGTCGGCAGCTTGCGTCTGATCGCCGATAAAGACTTCGCCCTGGTCGGCGCGGTCGGCGCCGAAAATCAGGCGCAGCAGTTCGGTGCGGCCGGAACCGATCAGGCCTGCAATGCCGAGGATTTCCCCAGCGCGCAAATCGAATGAGGCCGGCGCCACGACATCGCCACGACCGAGATTGCGCACGCGCAGCAGCGGGGCGCCGATCTCGCGATGGCCGAGATCGAGTTCCGCTTCGGCGGCGCGCCCGACCATCAGTTGCACCAGCGCGTCGCTGCTGTAGCCGCCGATGGCGTCGTCGCAGACCAGTTTGCCGTCGCGCAGCACAGCGATGCGGTCGGCGACCTGTTTCAATTCTTCCAGGCGGTGCGAGATGTAGATGATCGCCACGCCTTCCGATTGCAGCCGCGCGATCTGCGCAAACAACAATTCCACTTCACGGCTGGTCAGCATCGCGGTGGGTTCGTCCAGCACCAGCAGGCGGCAGCTGCCGATCAGATTGCGTGCGATCTCCACCATTTGCTGATGGCCCACGCCAAGTTCGCCAACCGGCGTCCACGGATCGATGTCGGTCAGGCCGACCGCCGCCATTTGTGCTTGCGCCAGCGCGGCCAGTCTGGTCCGGTCGATCCAGCCAAAGCGTTGCGGCAACTGGTTCAGGAACAGGTTTTCGGCGATGCTCAGCGTCGGGATCAGGTTCAGTTCCTGCATCACCATGCGGATGCCGAGCTGTTCGGCCTCGGTGCGCGAGCGCGGCTGATAGGGCTGGCCGTCGAGGAGCATGGCGCCCGTGGTCGACTGTACGAGGCCGCACACGATTTTCGACAGCGTGCTTTTGCCGGCACCGTTTTCGCCGGTCAGCGCCAGGATCTGGCCGGGACGGATTTCCAGCGCGACATCGCTGAGCACAGGCTCGACGTAGGTCTTGCCGATGCCGCTGAGCGAGAGCAAAGCCGGGGATGATGGATTGGACATGCAGTCTCCACCGTGAAGGTGTGGTTCAGAAATTCGGTGTTGCGGGAAGGGCGGAACGCACGCGCGTTCCGCCCGATGCTTCATTTTGTGCGCTACAGCTTAGTTGCTGCTTACTTGCTGCTTACTTGCTGTCCTTGGTCACCAGCTCGACCTTGGTCTCAACCGCGCCGCTCAGGCTGCTTTGCTTCTTCTTGTCGGTCAGCGCCTTCAACACAGTTTCGATGCCGAACACGGCTTGCTGCGAAGCGAACTGGTCGGCGGTCGCCAACACGCGGCCATCCTTGAGCATCGGCTTGATGGCGTTGATGTTGTCATAGCCGACCACCAGCACCTTGCCGGCCTTGCCTGCTGCCTTGACCGCGGCAACCGCGCCCAGCGCCATGTTGTCGTTGCCGGCCAGGATCGCCTTGATGTCAGGATTGGCGTTCAGCATCGAGGCGGCGACCTTGTTGCCAGGATCGATTTCCCATTGGCCCGATTGTACCGATACTACCTTGGCGCCGGCCGCGCCCATGGCGTCCTGGAAGCCCAGCGTGCGTTGCTGCGCATTGAAGGTGGTTGAGACGCCTTCGATGATCGCAACCTTGTCACCGCTCTTGATCTGCTTGGCCAGGAAGTCGCCGACCAGCTTGGCGCCCTTGCGGTTGTCAGGACCGACGAATGGTACGGTGATGCCCTTTTCCTTCAGCGCGGCGTCGTCGAACTTGTTGTCGATGTTGACCACGATGATGCCGGCGTCGATAGCCTTCTTGATGACCGGCACCAGCGCCTTGGAGTCAGCCGGTGCGATCACCAGGCCGCTGACCTTGGAGACGATCATCTGTTCGACAATCTTGATCTGGTTGGCGGTGTCCTGCTCGTCCTTGATGCCGTTGGCGATCAGGTCGTATTGCGCTGCGTGGGCCTTTTGGTGTTCCTTGGCGCCGTTTTCCATGGTCAGGAAGAATTCATTGGCCAGCGACTTCATCACCAGGGCGACCTTGGGCTTGGCGGCAGTTTGCGCCTGGACCAAACCAGGCAGTGCAGGCAGGGCGCAGGCCAGGACGGCAGCGGCAATCAGCTTGAGGCGGATACGTTTATTCATGATGTCTCCAGGTTCCAGATATTCGGGGTGAGCAGCAATTCGTGTGGATCGGCATGCTGTTATTGGTGAGTTCTGCGTGCTGTGTACTGATATGCGCAAACGTTTGCGCGACTGAATCATAGCACCGGATTTCGGGAAAATGAAGGCCATCGGCACGATCATTCATGCGGCGGCGCGGCAGAGGCGGCGGGGTTTTACTTGAATATTTCCGAGGGAGAATATCGAATTGATTGAAGCTTGCAGGATAAACCTGGGGGAAAGCTGTCGTTTTGCAGTGCGGTAGAAAGCGGCGGAAATAAAAAGGCCGGGAACGCATCCCGGCCTTTTGACGATTCCTGAGTGCCTGTATCAGCGGCGGCGGTTGCCGCTTTCCGATGCCAGCGTGATCGGTGCCGCGCCCTTGCGCGCCGGCGCCGGTGCCGCGCGGGTGTTCTTGGCGACGACGGCAGGCGCCTTGCGAATCGGCTTGGCCGGCGAATGGATTACCTGGCGCACGCGCACCGGGGCCGCAGAAGGCGTCTGGTAAGGCACTTGCAGCTGCAGGCTCTGGCCGTTGGCCAGCGTGTCGTGGTGCAGGCTGTTCCACTGCTTGATCTGGACTACGCTGACGCGGTAGCGGCCGGCGATCGAGGCCAGCGTGTCGCGCTTGCCGGCCTTCACGTAGATACGTTTGAAGTCGGGTACGTCCGGCGCCACGGCCAGGCGGGCGCTGTCGGCCATCTCAGGCGTGATGTCGGCTTCCATCGAGGTTTCGGTCTTCGGCACCAGGATCATGGAGCCGGCTTTGAGGACCATCTTCGGCGGAATCTGGTTGACGCTGCGAATCACGTCCGGCGTGGTGCCGAAGCGGCTGGCGATGGTTTCGATGCGTTCACGCGCGCTCGACACGGTGTGTGCGGTCCACGAGCTCAGCGCTTGCGTGAACTTCGACATGTTGGTCTTGAACTTCTCGGCATTGCTTTCCGGCAGCAGGATCTTGGTGTCGTCGCCGCCGATGATGACCGGGCGGTTGAACTGCGGATTGAGCGCCTTGAATTCATCGAGCGACAATTCGGCCAGTTGCGCAGCCACCTTCACGTCGATGTTGCGGGTCTTGCCGATGGTGACGAAGTAGGGCTGGTTGTCGACCTTGGGCAGGTCGATGCCGAATTCTCCCGGCACGGCGATGATGTTCTTGACGGCTTGCAGCTTTGGCACGTAGTTGCGCGTCTCATTGGGCATCTGCGCCGACAGGGTGTTGAAGTCGATCGGCAGGCCGGCGGCCAGGTTACGGTTGACGGCGCGCTGCACCGAGCCTTCACCCCAGTTATAAGCGGCTAGCGCCAGCTGCCAGTCGCCGAACATGCCATACAGTTTCTGCAGGTAAGTCAGCGCCGCATCGGTCGAGGCCAGCACGTCGCGGCGCTCGTCGGTGAACAGGTTCTGTTTCAGGTTGTAGTCGCGTCCGGTCGACGGGATGAACTGCCACATGCCGGCCGCTTTGGCGGTCGACAAGGCTTGCGGGTTGAAGGCGGACTCGATGAACGGCAGCAGCGCCAGTTCGGTCGGCATGCCGCGCTTTTCGAGTTCCTGCACGACGTGGAACAGGTAGCGCGACGCGCGCACGGTGGTGCGCTGGATATAGTCGGGACGCGAGCTGTACCACTGGGTCTGGTTGTCGACCAGCGGGTTTTCGAGATTCGGGATGCCGAAGCCCTTGCGGATGCGGGCCCAGATATCGATGTCTTCCATGCCTGGCAATGCGGAAGCCGGATCATTCGGATTGATGGCGTTGAAAGGTGCGGGGTAGATCGAGATGTCGTTGGCGTGGGCCAGGAGGGGAGTACCGAGAGAGAAAAGCGTTGCGATCGCCAGTTTCCTGAATGTTAGCTGCATGGGTACCTGATCCTGTGCCTGAGGCTGAAGTAGCGATTAAATTCGCATGGGTAAATTCACCGGTCGTCTCGGATGCACGGCACCTCCTGCGAGGAAGTATGTGTCCGAACGAAAGCAATAATGCATCTGGCGGTTCTGTCATTAAAAAACAACAAAAGCGCCTGTTTATCTAAAAACGGCTTGCAAGCCGGTGGATTTGGAGTCTAGACGGAGTGTACGTAAGCCCCTTTTCACTCGTCAAGTAAAAATTCACTTATGTTACAAAGCTTAAGCCCTTGATTCGCTTGGTATTTGTCCGAAAAAAGGCCTATACACCCTCTATTTGTAGGTATTCTTCCATTCGCGCAGCGCGCCGAATGTTTCTGCCGGATCAACTAGTTTCCCTGAGGCAGGCAAACGGCCGGCTTGTTGCAAGCGGGCGATGACGGCGCTTTCCTTGTAACGCAGGAAAGGATTGGTGGCGATTTCGAGCGCGATGGTGGTGGGCACGGTCGGCTCGTTGCGGGCGCGTTTGGCCTGTTCCACATTGATGCGCGCGGCCAGCGCCGCATTGCCCGGTTCGATTTCACGCGCGAAGCGCAGGTTGGACAAGGTATATTCGTGGGCGCAGTAGACTTTGGTGTCGGCCGGCAGGGCGGTCAGCTTGCCGAGCGAGGCCACCATCTGCTGCGGCGTGCCTTCGAACAGGCGGCCGCAGCCGCCGGCAAACAGCGTGTCGCCGCAGAACAGCCAGCCCTGGCGTGCGGCGTAGTAGGCAATGTGGCCCTTGGTGTGGCCGGGTACGTCGATTACCTTGAGGTCAAGGCCGAGCGCGGCCAGGTGCACCAGATCGTCTTCCCACAAGGGCTGGGTAATCGTCGGAATCGCTTCGCCGGCGGGGCCGTAGACCGGAACTTGTCCATGTTGCAACAAGGTTGGAACGCCGCCGACATGGTCAGCATGATGATGAGTCAGTAGAATAGCGGCCAGCGTCAGGCCATGTGCCTCGAGCGCTGCCAGGACCGGAGCGGCATCGCCGGGATCGACGACCGCCGCATTGACGCCGTCATGAATCAACCACAGGTAATTATCGTCAAATGCAGGAACAGTCAGGATACTCAAGGATGTGGATGAATCGGACGATGCTGCTGGCGGGATGGCTGACATGGCTGGATGGGTGCGCGTGATGGCGGAAGTCGATACGGATTCGGGAAAAGCCATTATAGCCCTCGACGACTGGCTGCATACGCCGATGGGCAACTACGTCCGCGCCTGGGAGCAGAAGCACCTGGACGCACTCACGGCCGACATCTTCGGATTCAACGCCGTGCAGATCGGCATGCCGCAGATCAACGCGCTGCAGGCTAATCGCATGCCTTACCGCTGGCTCACCGACAATTGCCTGCCGATCGAAGCGTCGGCCGGCTTGCAAGAGGGCCGCGAAATTCCGCTGGTGGTCGCACATGATTTTTCCGAACTGCCGTTCGCCACGCAAAGCCTCGACCTGGTGGTGCTGCCGCACGTGCTGGAGTTCAGCGCCGAGCCGCACCAGGTGCTGCGCGAAGTCGAGCGCGTGCTGATCCCCGAAGGCCAGGTCATCATCTGCGGTTTCAATCCGACCAGCCTGTGGGGCGCACGCCAGGCCGCAGGCCGGCTGACCGGCGCGCACTTCCTGCCGCAGGACGGCGAATTCATCCGCCTGCCGCGCCTGAAGGACTGGCTCAAGCTGCTCAACATGGAAGTCAATCGCGGCCATTTCGGCTGCTATGCGCCGCCGTGCGCCACCGACAAATGGCTGGACCGTTTCGACTTCATGGAAAAAGCCGGCGACCGCTGGTGGCCGTATTTCGGCGCGGTCTACATCGTGCAGGCGATCAAGCGCGTCAAGGGCATGCGCCTGATCGGCCCGGCCTGGAGCAAGCAAAAGGTCAAGGTGCCCAAGGGCATGCCCGCGACCAATCGCATCCATAAGGAATAGAATGCCGCCTTCCCGCAAAAAAGCGGGGGCATCCTCAACGATCAACATCAACGAACAAAGTAATCAGGAAATGACAGACGCAAGCATGAACAAAGACGAGTTGGAACGTGTAGAGATTTACGCCGACGGCGCCTGCAAGGGCAATCCCGGCACCGGCGGCTGGGGCGCGCTGCTGATCGCGGGCGGCCGCGAGAAGGAATTGTGCGGCGGCGAACGCAACACCACCAACAACCGCATGGAACTCAAGGCCGTGATCGAAGCGCTCGGCGCACTGACCCGCCGCTGCGACGTCACCGTCTACACCGACAGCCAGTACGTGCAAAAAGGCATCAGCGAATGGATCCACGGCTGGAAGGCGCGCGGCTGGAAAACCGCGGCGCGTGAACCGGTCAAGAACGTCGACCTGTGGCAGGCGCTCGACGCCGCCCAGGCGCAGCACAAGATCGAATGGCGCTGGGTCAAGGGCCACGCCGGCCATCCCGGCAACGAGCGCGCCGACCAGCTCGCCAACCGCGGCGTTGAAACCGTCCTCTGAGCGCAGGCTCAGCACCAGCTAACGGAATCCTCATGCGACAAATCGTCCTCGACACAGAAACCACCGGCCTGAATCCCCGCACCGGCGACCGCATCATTGAAATCGGCTGTGTTGAACTGCTCAACCGCCAGTTGACCGGCAACAACCTGCACTTCTACATCAACCCCGAGCGCGACTCCGAAGAAGGCGCGCTGGCGGTGCACGGACTGACCACCGAGTTCCTCAGCGACAAGCCCAAGTTCGCAGCCATCGTCGACGAGTTCCGCGACTACGTGCGCGACGCGGAGATCATCATCCACAATGCGCCCTTCGACGTCGGCTTCCTCGACGCCGAGTTCAAGCTGCTCGGCCTGCCGCCGTTCAAGGAGCACGTCGACAACATCATCGACTCGCTGCAAATGGCCAAGGAGCAGCATCCCGGCCGCCGCAACTCGCTCGACGCGCTGTGCGACCGCTACGGCATCTCCAACGCCCACCGCACCTTGCACGGCGGCCTGCTCGATGCCGCCCTGCTGGCCGAGGTGTACCTGGCCATGACGCGCGGCCAGAACAGCCTGACCATGGACCTGGCCGCCGGCGGCGACGATGAAGACGGCGCCGTCAAGCTCGAACTGGCGCCGCTGGCCGACGTCATCGTGGTCGCCGCCAGCGAAGCCGAACTGGGCCTGCATGAAACCCTCCTGAACACGCTCGACAAGGAAGTGCGCGGCACGTGCGTATGGCGCAAGGAACCCGAGACGGAAGCGCCGCCGGCGTAAATTGTTTGAGGGAAATGGCGGGAAACGGGAAGAAATAACAAGCAGCTTGCCCGTGCCGTCAATTTTGTGTCATAATTCGGGCCGCTTCACACCAACCCTTGCGGTCGGTGGCGATAGCAAAATGGAAGGTTAGCTCAGGGGTAGAGCACTGCATTCACACTGCAGGGGTCCGCAGTTCGAAACTGCGACTTTCCACCAGAATTCAAAAAAAGCCAGCGTTCGCGCTGGCTTTTTTCATTTCCGCATCGATTTCGATCACTGCTGTTATATCGGGTTCGAAACATGATTGCGGTCGTATGAGATTTTCTCCTCTATGGCAAAATACCATGGCGATTCAGGGTGCCTAAAAAGGATGGGGAAAATGACGAAATCAAAGACGAGTGCGAATGCAATTGGTAAGGTTGCGCAGCAGATCAAAATCTGGGCTATTCAAGCGATGTTCTCTGACGATGAATTGTTGGATTTGCTGGTCTTGAAGGGTGGGAATGCAATGGCACTAATCCATCAGATTAGTGCTCGGGCGTCTGTTGATCTCGACTTTTCACTGAAGCAGGACTTTGGCGATGATGTCGGCGCTATAGAGCAGCGTATTCAGAAAACTCTTGCTGAAACTTTTCGTGCCAATGGTCTAGAAGTCTTTGATTTTAAAATGATCGAAAAGCCGAAGGCAATTACCGCAGACATGAGAGATTTCTGGGGCGGGTATGCGTTGGAATTTAAACTGGTTTCGAAAGATATCCACGCTGCATCTGTTGCCGATATTGAAGAGTTGCGAAGACGGGCGATCAATTTGGGGCAGGGGCCGAAGTTTCTTATAGATATAAGTAGATTTGAATATGTAGAGGATAAGCAGCTTTTTGATTTTGATGGAACTGTAATTTACGTATATTCCCCGTTAATGATTGTATGTGAAAAATTGCGCGCTATTTGCCAGCAAATGGTGGAATATGGCCCCATTATCAAGCGCGATCGAATAGGGACGGCTCGACCAAAAGACTTTGTAGATATATTTGTGCTTTTGCATGCCTTGGATTTGGACATTCAAGGAGAGGAAATGCAAAAAATATTGATTGCGATGTTTGAAATTAAAAGGGTGCCGTTAAGTTTTCTGGGGGAGATAAAAAATTCTTACGACTTTCATCTCGCCGGTTTTCCAGCTGTTGGCGCAACGGTTTCTCCTGATTTTGATTTAAAAGAATTCGATTTTTACTTTCAGTATGTATTAACCGTAGTCGAAAAATTAAAAACTATTTGGGACAAATAATTGCCAGTTATTTATATAGCGAGTTTCTCTCATGTTGTGCTCTAAATAGAAATCTACTTCCATTGGAAGGCGACGAACTAAATCGAGTTGACTGGTTTTATAGTTCGCGCGTTCTAAGTAGTATCCAATCGCCTGATGATATGGATATGTAAATTTCAATTTTTGCAGCGTTGCAACTAGCTTGTTGACTGATACGCGATCTTTTGCAAGTTCAAAGGCCTTCGCTACTTCGTGAATGCCTCCAGCGTAAAAAGGTTTGACAGTTATATCTATAAGTGTGCGTTCTATGCTGCTAATTGAAACTTGTACTTCTCGGCCATCATCATCGTTAACTCTTTCAGTAACAATTCCAAGCTGATTCGTGTCGGCTCCGTTTAATAAATAAATCTTCTTCCCGAGGTGTTCGATCCAATTTTGAGAAAGTCTAGAGGGAAGTTGAAAGGCGTGATCTATTTCTGTTTGCGTAACTTTCACAGGCTCGCGCTTATAGCTGGTGCTGCGTTCTTCAGTTATGTAAATGGATGTGGGAAATTGCTCGGTTAGCCCGTGCATTCTCATTGCAGTGTAGTGGCTGAGATGAAGCTTTTTCTTTAATGCGAGTAGGATAGTCAGCAATGAAGTATCTCCCCACACGTAACATTTTTCAATTCGTTGGGGAAATGGAAATTCGATTGATTTTAATTTGGAATGTTTTTCAAGAAAACCAATGAATTGCTCTGCTGTAGTGTTTTGAGCAAGGCGCCAAAAACCGCGTTGTTGAGTCAGAATTGCTCGAATTTCCTTCAATTTTAAAACTTGAATGGGGAGCTCATCAAAATAACTAACAATATCTGTTTTGGCGATTTGAATTCGCGATCGGTTCATTTAAGTGTCCGGTGCAAATTGAAAAAATCTATCTGGTAGCATTCATGCTACCAGATATTGCAAATAAATGAAATAAACCTCTGTTTAGCAGCCTTTGTGATGAGGCTTTTTTATTTTAAATGTTTTCTGCTAAGCAGCGTTTACGCTGCTTAGCATAGCACAATATTTCTTTAAACTCAAGAATCCTGTCTAGTAAGCGACCTTATTAAGTTCTACTGTGGCAAAAAGGGCTCTTGTGAAGTTAAGTCAAATTTGGTATGCTACGAGGCATAAATGCCTCGTAGCAGATTTATCTTTTCTTTAAACGCTTGCGCTGCTTTTTTATTGCGTGCTCTGGTCGGGCGTAATCACCGCGGATAATTCTCCGCAATCTTCGCCACAATCTCCTCATCGCTGATTCCTCGCAGACAGCGAGCCGCCACATGTATCCCTTGCGCGGCCGTGCCGTGATGCTGCTTGCCGACACCCTTGGTGACGATCTGTCTGACGGGAACGCCTCTTTCATTGGCGCGGTCGGCGAATTCCTTTTGCGAGACGAAGCTCACTGCTTCGTCGTCGGGATCCGAGAACATGAAAATGCGACGTCGTGCATCCGGCTTGATCTGGTCCAGATGATCGAGCGGATCGTACAGTTGGCGATAGGGCAGGCCGGTAGTGTCCTGGCCATTGCGCACCCAGGATTTGCTTGGCGTGGTTTTCAGGCTGGTCTTCAATGACACCGTGCCGCTTGAGAGCGATACGCAGTCGAGGTCGGTGCGGCCGCTGGTCAGCAGCACGCCGGCCACGCCGCCACCGCCGCTCTGGCCGACGATGCTGATGCGTTCATAGCCCAGCGCCGCTTTGACGGCATCGACGGCGGCGCTCATGGTGGCCGCCTCCTTGGCGGAATGGCGGTAGATGGCGGTATTGCCCGTGCTGCCATACATGCCTGGACGCGCGACATGGATGTAGGCGACGCAGGCGGCGGCAGCCTGGCGATTGGCGAGCGCGATCTGGGCCTTGTAGCTGTTCGCGCCGTAGCCGGGATTGTTGGTGTTGTCGCCAGCGCCGGCCTGCAGGACGATGTCGCCGGAGAAAAAGAGAATTGCCGTCTTCGCGCCGATGGCGTTGTCGCTCGGAAAATAGCGAATGCATTCCGCCGCCGTGGCATTGCTGTCGCTGAACGCGCCCTTGTCGAGCCAGATCGCTTCGACCCACACCGCGTTCGGCGTGGCGTCGCATTGCTCCTTTGATTTCTGCCGCGCGCCCTGGCTGATGTATTTGGCTGGAAACGCCTCGTCGTAATCCGCCGTCACAATTTGCGGCTGGCCGGCTTCGGCGTGAATCCAGCTTGTCGCCAGCATGAGGGCGCCGAGCAAGGTGATGGCGGTCGATCGTGATTGCATGCAAACCTCTTTGTATTTTTATGAAGAGATCAAGGCTGCGCGCTCGCCGGCAACCTCACCGTCACCGTCAATCCCTTGCCGTTCCGGTCCGTCCCGAGGGTAATCGTCCCCTGCGCCGCCTGCACGATCTCCTTCACGATCGCCATGCCCAGGCCGGCACCGTGCTGGTCCGGCGCGGCGTTCCGGTAGAAGCGTTCGAACACGCGTTCGCGTACTTCGGCGGGAATGCCCGGTCCGTTGTCGGCCACGGTGATCACTACTTCCTTGTTGTCTTCCAGCGCCACACCCACCGTCACCTTGCCGTGTTCCGGGGTGTAGCGCAGCGCGTTGTCGATCAGGTTCATCAGCATGCCGGAGAACAAAGCCTGGCTACCCATGGCCCAGGCTTCGTCGACGGCGGTTTCCATGCCGAGGTCGATGTGCTTGCGCTGCGCCAGACTGACCACTTCTTCCAGCACGGTCGCCGCCAGTCCCACCAGCTCGATCGGTTGACGCGGGAACGCAGTGCTGTTCGATGCTTCCGCCTGCGACAGTTGCAACAGCTTGTTGGTCAGGTCGGTCATGTTGCGGCTGCTGTCCTGCAAGGCCTGCAAGACTTGCGGCAGGCGCTGTGGATCGTTGAGCTGGCGGGCAAACTGGATCTGCGAATCGATCAGCGTCAGCGGCGTGCGCAACTGGTGCGCGGCGTCAGCGATGAAACGCTTCTGCACCGCGACCTGGGTATTGAGGCGCTGGATATACTGGTTGATGGCGACCACAATGGGGCGCAGTTCCACCTGCAGCTCGCCGGCGCGCAAGGGCGTGAGCGAGTTGGGTTCGCGCGTGGCGAGTTCGTCCTTGACGCGCAGGATGGGGCGCAGCTCCATCGTCAGGCCGACCACCACCAGCGCGATCGCCAGCAGCAGCATGATGATCTGGCGGTGCAGGGCGGGGCGCCACAATTCATCGAGCAGTTGTGCATGGCCGCGCATGGTCTGGCCCACCGACACCGCGACCATGCGCAGCGTGCCGTTGTCGTACAGCGCGCGTACGTAGCTGACCACGCGTAGCGGCTGGTTGTTGAAATAGGTGGTGGCATAAGCCGGTGCGATCAGCGAAAAGTCGACGTCGACCGGGAAGTCGGGACGCCCGGCCAGCAGCGTGTTGTCGTCCATCAGCACCTGGTAATAGACTTCGTCGTGATCGGGCGAGGCGAACATTTCCAACGCGGCCGGCGGGATGTTGACCACCGGTGCGCCGTCTTCCCACGTGACCTGGCCGGCCATCATGCGCGCCGAGGCCAGCAGCGCGCGGTCCTGCACCAGGTCGGCGCTCGTGACCGCGCTGTCGTGCGTGAAGCTGGCGCTGACGCCGACATAGACGGTAAGCGGAATCAGCAGCCACAGCAGCAGCCGCAGGCGCAGGCTAACGATCATCGCTAACTATCATCTTTTTGTTTCAGCAGATAGCCCAGGCCGCGCAGCGTCATGATGGCGGCTTGCGACGGTTCCAGTTTCTTGCGCAGGCGCGAGATGTAGATTTCGATGGCGTCGGCGCTGGGCTCGTCGGACAAACTGAAGATGCCGTTCACCAGCGCATTCTTGGACACCGTCTTGCCCTGCTTGAGCATGAGGATTTCGAGCACATCGTGTTCACGTGCGGGCAGCGCCAACGTTTTGCCGGCGATGGCGAACTGGCGCGTGTTGCTGTCATAACTGAGATCGCCGCAATGGATTTCGGCGGCCTTGTCGGGTGTCTGGCGGCGGATCAGCACCTTGATGCGGGCAACCAGTTCGCGCACTTCAAAGGGTTTGACGAGGTAGTCGTCGGCGCCTGCGCCCAGGCATTCGACCTTCTCGTCGATGGAGCCGCTGGCGGTCAGGATCATCACCGGCACCGCATTGTGGCGCTCGCGCAGGCGGCGCAGCACGTTCTTGCCGTGCATCTTGGGCAGCATCAGGTCGAGCAGCACGACGTCGTAGTTTTCCGTATGCAGGACGTGATCGGCCATCTCTCCGTCACTGGCGACGTCGACGCTGAATTTGTTCTCCCTGAGGATCTGCGTGAGCCAATGCGCCAACGGCGGGTTGTCTTCGATCAGCAGCAATTTCATGCAAAAGGCCCATATTTTTGTTGCGGTGCACAGAAGAAACACCGGATTTGGAAAGCTGGATGAAGGTTTCCGGTTCTTAGAATAGCGACCACTATTAGAACTCATTTCACCAATAGGCGTGAGTGCGAGCGTGTCCTGTTTGGGATGGAGTGCAAGGCGCGACTTATGGTCAAGACTGGGCGTCTTGACCATAAGTCGTAACGCAGCAATCCGCCCAAACAGGCCGCTCCCTCCGGGTTCTTCCCAGAAAGGGCGCTGGCTGCGTTGCGCTCCTTGCGCGTGGCACCGCCACGCGACGCGTCGCACGCCTTGCCAGCGCCCTTTCTGGGAAGAACGCATCTCACGCCTATTGGTGAAATGAGTTCACATAAGAACTTGAGCGAACTGCTTGCATCCCTTGCCGGCAGTCTTCCATCTCATTCAGGAGGCATCATAATGCGTCAACGCTTCAAAGTGTGTGCTTATGTCATCGGTACGTTATTTTCCACCGCGCTGATCGGCGCAGCCGTTCTGACAGTCACAGCACCGGCAGCCCAGGCTGCGGACAACAAGATCACCATCATGGTCGGCGGCATCAACAAGCTGATCTACCTGCCGCCCAAGCTGGCGGAAAACCTCGGTTATTTCAAGGATGAAGGCCTCGACGTCGAGCTGCAATCGCAGCAGGCCGGCGTGGATGCCGAAAATGAACTGCTGGCCGGCGCCGTCCAGGCTGTGGTCGGCTATTACGATCATTCCATCGACCTGCAAAGCAAGGGCAAGGAAGTCCTGTCGATTACCCAGCTGCTGATGGTGCCGGGCGGCATGGAGATGGTGCGCAGCGACCTGGCGACGCAAGTGCGCAGCATGGCCGACCTCAAGGGCCGCACGCTGGGCGTGACCGGTCTTGGTTCGTCCTCCAGTTTCCTGGCGCAATACCTGGCCAGCCGCAACGGCCTCAAGACCAGCGACTACTCGATGCTGCCGGTCGGCGCCGGCAATACGCTGATCGCCGCGCTCAAGCAAAAGCGCGTGGACGTGGTGTGGACTACTGAACCGACCACCTCGATGCTGCTGGCCAGCGGCGAAGCCAAGGTGCTGGTCGACATGAACAGCGCCGCCGGCACGCGCGCCGCACTGGGTGGCCTGTATCCGGCTTCGGCCGTGTACGTCCAGGCCGCCTGGCTGAAGACGCACAAGCCTGAAGCAGCCAAGCTGGCGCGCGCGTTTGTCCGTACACTGCAATACATTCAGAGCCACAGCGCGGAAGAAATCGCGGCCAAGATGCCGGCCGATTATTACGGCGGCAACAAGGCGCTGTACGTGCAGGCATTGAAGGCCTCGCTGCCGATGTATTCGCCGGACGGCAAGATGCCGGCCGAAGGTCCGGAAGTGGTGCTCAAGGTGATGGCAGGGTTCAACCCCAACATCAAGGGCAAGAAAATCGACTTGTCCAAGACCTACACCAACGAATTCGTCAATCAGGTGAAATAAGAACTTCACAACTACAACCTTCAGGAGACTCCATGAACAAGAACATCCGTCGCACGCTGATTTCGCTGGCTGTTGCCGGCGCCACCATGATGGCCCTGCCGGGCACGGCATCTGCTGCAGGCAAGATCACCATCATGGTCGGCGGCATCACCAAGATGGTTTACCTGCCGGCCAAGCTGGCCGAGCAACTGGGCTACTTCAAGGAAGAAGGCCTGGACGTCGAGCTGCAATCGCAACCGGCCGGCGTCGATGCGGAGAATGAATTGCTGGCAGGCGCGGTGCAGGCAGTGGTTGGTTTCTACGACCACTCCATCGACCTGCAAAGCAAGGGCAAGGAAATCACCGCGATCGTGATCTTCGGCCAGGTGCCGGGTGAAGTGGAACTGGTCTCGACCAAGGCTTCCGCCACGATCAAGAACATGGGCGACGTGAAGGGCAAGACGCTGGGCGTGACCGGTCTCGGCTCGTCGACCAACTTCCTGACGCAATACCTGGCGTCGCGCTACAACATCAGCTCCAAGGAATACTCGGTGTTGCCGGTCGGGGCCGACAATACCTTCATCGCCGCCATGAAGCAGGGCCGCATCGATGCCGGCATGACCACCGAGCCGACCGTGTCGCAAATGCTCAAGACCGGCGAAGCCAAGATACTGGTCGACATGCGCTCGGTGGAAGGCACAGTGAAGGCGCTGGGCGGCCTGTATCCGGCATCCAGCCTCTACGTGCAGCGCAGCTGGCTGAACGGCCACAAGGATGACGCCGCCAAGCTGGCGCGCGCCTTCGTGAAGACGCTCAGGTTCATCAAGACCCACAGCGCCGCCGAGATTGCCGACAAGATGCCGAAAGACTACTACGGCAACAACAAGCCGCTGTACATCCAGGCGCTGGAAAACTCGTTGCCGATGTATTCGGCCGACGGCAAGATGCCGGTCGGCGGGCCTGAAACCGTGCTGTCGGTGCTGGCCGGTTTCAACCCCAACGTCAAGGGCAAGCACATCGATCTGTCCAAGACGTACACCAACGAGTTCGTGAATCAGGTCAAGTAAGCAAGTACGCAACTAAAACGGCTCGACGGCCTGTCCATTTTCATCAGCCGGGCAGGTCGGTTTTACCCAAGCGCGAATGGCAGACCCCTGACGCGGGCGTTCTCCGGAATGCCCACGGAGGGACGCTTCGCGGTCAGCAATCCAAAAAACAGACGAGAGAGTCTCCATGAATCAAACCGCCACCGCTTCTGCAAAAACGGCCAACAAGCTCGACACGCCGGCCATCGAACTGGACAACGTGTCGTGCCGTTTCATTACCGCCGACGGTAACGTCACCGTCGCCTTGCGTGATTTTTCCATGAGCGTCGCGCGCGGCGAGTTCGTCGCCGTGGTCGGCCCCACCGGCTGCGGCAAGTCGACCACGCTGAGCCTGATCACCGGCCTGCTGAAACCGACCATCGGTGAAGTGCGCGTGATGGGCGAGCCGGTCAACGGCATCGACCCGCGCATCGGTTTCGTGTTCCAGAACGACGCCGTGTTTCCTTGGCGCAGCGTACGCGACAACGTCGCCGCCGGCCCGCTGTTCCGCGGCAAGCCGAAGGACCAGGCCTATGAACTGGCCAATGAATGGATCCGCCGCGTCGGCCTCGACAAGTTCGGCGACCACTATCCGCATCAATTGTCGGGCGGCATGCGCAAGCGCGTGGCGCTGGCGCAGACCTTCATCAACAGCCCGGAAATCCTGCTGATGGACGAGCCGTTCAGCGCGCTCGACATGCAGACCCGCACGCTGATGCAGGACGAGCTGCTGCAATTGTGGTCGGCGCATTCCGGCTCGGTGGTGTTCGTCACCCATGACCTGGAAGAAGCGATCGCGCTGGCCGATAAGGTGTATGTGCTGACCGCGCGTCCGGCGACCTTGAAGAGCACCTACCAGATCGACCTGCCGCGTCCGCGCGTGATGGAAGAAGTGCGCTACGAGCAACGCTTCATCGATATCTCACGCAAGATCTGGTCCGATCTGCGCGAAGAAGTCCAAATCAAATAGACGTTTTCCACAGAAACAGCTTCTGCTCCTTACACCACACCAACGACAAGACAGGTGAGCAACATGACACAAGTAAATACAAGCCGCGCCATGAGCCCGGAAGCGATCGCCGAAGTCGAACGCGAAGCGCAACGCAAGATCAAACAACGCTACTGGCTGGTGATTTCACTGCGCCTGGCGATTCTGGTCATCATCCTCGGCGGCTGGGAATTGTCCGCCACGATGCAATGGATCGATCCTTTCTTCTTCTCGCAGCCGTCGCTGATCGTGATCCAGATCTATGACTGGATCATGGAAGGCACCTCGCAAGGCCCGTTGTGGGTGCAGGTCATGGTCACGCTGGAAGAAACCGTGCTGGGCTTCCTGATCGGTTCCGTCGCGGGCATCATTGCCGGCATCGCGCTCGGCCGCAACAAGCTGATGTCGGACGTGTTCAGCCTGTACATCCAGATCGCCAACTCGATTCCGCGTGTGGTACTGGGTTCCATCTTCGTCATCGCGCTGGGCCTGGGCATGGCGTCCAAGGTGGCGCTGGCGGTGGTGATGGTGTTCTTCGTGGTATTCGGCAACGCCTTCCAGGGCGTGCGTGAAGCCGATCGCTACATGATCGCCAATGCGCAAATCCTCGGCGCCTCGCGTCGTCAGGTGACGATGTCGGTGGTGATTCCATCGGCATTGAGCTGGATCCTGGCGAGCTTGCACGTGAGCTTCGGCTTCGCGCTGGTCGGCGCCGTGGTGGGCGAGTTCCTCGGCTCCAAGCAGGGCATCGGCCTGCTGATCTCGACAGCCCAGGGCGCATTCAACGCCAGCGGCGTGTTTGCGGCGATGATCGTGCTGGCGGTGGTGGCCTTGCTGGCGGATTACCTGCTGACGTCGCTGGAAAAGCGTCTGCTGAAATGGCGTCCGGCGGCATTCTGATCTTGTTGCTGTTATCCGAGGGACGATAGAATCACAGCCTATGTCCCTCACTTCCTCCCGTTCCCAAAAAGCCCTGTTGTGGATCGTCGCATCGGGCTTTTTCATGCAGACGCTGGATACCACTATCGTCAACACCGCCTTGCCTTCCATGGCCGCCAGCCTCGGCGAACCGGTACTGGCGATGCACCCGGTGGTGGTGTCCTATACGCTGGCGATGGCTTCGCTGACGCCGGCATCCGGTTGGCTGGCTGACCGCTTCGGCACACGCCGCGTCTACTTCCTCGCAATTCTGATCTTTGTGCTCGGCTCGCTGCTGTGCGCCAATGCACATTCGCTGTCGCAGTTGCTGCTGGCGCGCGTGGTGCAGGGCGTGGGCGGCTCCATGCTGCTGCCGATCGGCCGCCTCGCGGTGCTGCGCAGCGTGCCGGGAGCGCAATACATTTCAGCACTGGCCTTCATTTCGATTGCCGGGCAGCTCGGGCCGGTGGTCGGGCCGGTGACCGGCGGCTGGCTGTCGCAGACCATCGGCTGGCACTGGATTTTCCTGATCAACGTGCCGGTCGGCGTGGTCGGCATGTTCGCCGTGCATCGTTTCCTGCCCGCCGAAGAAATCGTTTCGCCGCCGCGTTTCGACATGCTCGGCTGCGCCTTGCTGTCGACCTGCATGGTGACGTTTTCGCTGGCGCTGGATGTGCCGATGGACGAGCATCGCGGGTGGTGGAGCGCAGGCTTGTTGGGTATTTCGGTGCTGACGGTGTGGTGGTATGTCGCCCACGCGCGGCGCGACGAGCAGCCGCTGTTCCGACTCGGACTGTTCAATGAACCCAATTTCAGCGTCGGCCTGATCGGTAATCTGATCTGCCGCATCGGCTCGTCGGCGGTGCCGTTCCTGCTGCCGTTGTTGTTGCAGGTCAAGCTCGGATTTTCGCCCTTGCATGCCGGGCTGGTGCTGCTGCCCGCGGCGGTGGCCGGCACCATTGCCAAGCCGTGGATCGCGCCGCTGGTGCGTCGCTACGGCTATGAGAATTTCCTGCTGGTGAATACGATCATGGTCGGCGCCGCGATTGTTTCATTTGCGCTGATCACGCCGGCCTGGCCGATCTGGGTCGGCATCGTGCAACTGGCGGTCTTTGGCGTGTGCAACTCGATGCAGTTCGCGGCGATGAACAGCGTCACGCTCAAGGGACTCAACAGCAAGGATGCCGGCAGCGGCAACAGCCTGTTCTCGATGGTGCAGATGCTGGCGCTGGGTTTGGGCGTGACGATCGCCGGCTCGATGCTGAGCGGGCTCGACGGCGTGGCGTGGGCGAGGGACTGGAGCTTTACGCTGACCTTCGTCTGCGTCGGCATGGTGACCTTGTTGTCGGCGCTGGTTTTTCGCCGGATGGATGCGCGTTACTTCAATTGATTCTGAAGTACCTTATGTATCGCTCCACTGGCGCAAGATATTGTGATAACAGCCGACCAGCGTGCGCCGCGCAACTTCGTCGGCGCCGGTCTGGTTGAGTGTCTGAATGGCATTGTCCATGTCAAACAGCATGCTGCGCTGGCCGTCGTCGCGCACCAGGCTCTGCACCCAGAAAAAACACGCCGTGCGTACGCCGCGCGTCACCGGTGTCACCTGATGCAGGCTGGTGGCGGGGTAGACCAGCACGTCGCCGGCTTCCAGCTTGGCGGAATGCACGCCGTAGGTATCGTGGATCTGCAATTCGCCGCCGTCGTAAGTCGACGGATCGGACAGGAATAGGGTCGCGGAAATATCGGTGCGCAGTTTGCGCCCGGTATGCGGATCGATCCGCACGCTGCCGTCCACATGCGCGCCGAAGGTCATGCCTTCGCTATAACGATTGAACATCGGCGGATAGACCGTATTCGGCAAGGCGGCGCTGATGAAGCGCGGGTTGCGTTCCAAGGCCGACAGGATGATGTGCTGGCATTGCGCAGCGACTTCCGAACGTTCGTCGATCTGCTGGTTGTACTTGACCGGTGCGCCTTGATAGCCGGCGGTCGCACGACCATCCACCCATGCCGGACCGGCCTGTTCCAGCAGCTGACGTACAGCATTGAGTTGTTGCGCGTCGAGCAGCTTGGGAATGGCGATCAGCATGGGTGGATCTCTTTCATTTACTTCAGATTACATACGATAGTTGACGGAGATCATGCCGGTGCGACCAGTGCCTGGCACCGAGCGTCCGCCGTCGGACTGGATCAGCGCATCGTAATACATTTTGTTCGTCAGATTGAAGAGGTTCAGACGAATATCGTATTTCGGTTGCAGATAAGCCAGCGTCGCATCCCAGCGTGTGTAACCGCCGACCTGCACGTTGTTGGTCGGTGTGACGTAGCGTTGCGACATGTAGGTTGCGCCGCCGCCGAGTTGCCAGTGCGGAGCCACGTCATAGGTGCTCCAGGCCGTCAGCGTATGCTTGGGCGTGTTGCTCGGCACCTTGCCGACGGCGGTGTCGCCGGCCGCGCCGCTCATGACCTTGGCGTCCAGGTAGGTGTAGGCGGTGGCGATCTGCCATTGCTTGTTGATGCGGCCGGTGGCGCCGGCGCGGGCGCCCTTGACGCGCACGTTGCCGGACAGTTCGTAGACGCCGGTCGAGACCAGGCTGCGGGCATTCTGCTTGTCGATCTGAAATACCGCCGCATTCAAGGACAGGCTTTCCGCCCAGTCCCACTTGCCGCCCGCTTCGTACGAACGGTTCTTTTCCGGATCGAGATTGGTCTGGCCGACGGTGCCGGTCAACTGTTCCAGCGAAGGATTGAACGAGGTGCCGTAGGACAGGTAATACGACTGCGCTGCGGTCGGTTGCCAGATGGCGCCGGCGCGTACGCTCAGGAAGTTGACGCTCTGATTGGCATAGGCGAGGGCGGTGTTCTTCGCTGCCGCGGGCATGTTGCCGGAGTTGAGCGAGTTGCTGATCTGCGCGACGAACTTGTCATAGCGCAAGCCGCCCACCAGCTTGACTTGCGGGGTCAGTTCCAGTGTGTCGCCGACATAGGTGGCGATGGTGTTGGAGCTGCCGCCCTGATGGTTGCCGATGCTACTGGTGACGCCGGTGCCGGCGGCGCTGTAGGTCGGATTGACCAGCGGAATACAGTCGGCGTAACCCGAAGTCGGCGTCGCTGCGCCGGTCAACGCGACACCGTTACAAGTGCCGTTGCGATAGTAGTTTTGCACGTCGTAACCGTCATGACCCACTTCCAGACCGACCAGCGCATCATGCTTGAAGCCCAGGAACGAGCCTTTGGCAGACAGCTCGGTCTGGTTAAAGATCGAGTAATCGCGAATCGTGCGATCGTGGCTCTGTGCTTGGACGAACAGGCTGGACAGCGGCAATGTGCTGGCGCCGCCGGTCACTGCGGTGTAGCCGCCTGCGCCGACGGTGCCGATGCCTTGCGGTGCAGTTTCCACGGCGTTGGTGCGCACGTAGTTGAATTGAGTCTGGTTGCGCAGCGTCACGTCCGGCGTGATCTTGTGCTTGATGCCGGCGTTCAGCGAGACCACGTCCTGGTCCGTGCGGTCGGAGTTGAGGCCGTAGGCAGTGTCGCGGTCGACATTGACCGGACGGCCGTTCAGCGCCGGCAGACCGTAATCGGGTTGATCGTGGTTGTGCTGGATCAGCGTCGACAGGGTGATTTCCGTCGCGGTGCCGATGCCGGTCACATAGGAGGCGGCCAGGCCGAAGTCCTGCACGTTGGTCTGGTTGCGCGTGGTGGCTGCGCCATCCTGGGCCATCACGGAAACGCGTACGGCGGAAGTATCCGACAGCGGATGATTGTAATCGGCAGTGGTGCGCACCAGGCCGTTGGTGGTCACCGAAGCGGAGACCTCGGTCGATTGCTTCAGGTTGGCCTTCTTGGTGACCTGGTTGATGATGCCGCCGGTTGAACCGCGGCCGAACAGCATGGACGACGGTCCCATCAGGACTTCAATCTCTTCCATCGCGAAGGTATCGCGGAAGTACTGGCCGCGGTCGCGGAAGCCGTCCAGGTAAATATCGGTACGCGCCGAGAAGCCGTTCAGGTTGATGTTGTTGCCGATCTGACCACCTTCTGCACCGCCCAGCGTGATGCCGGCGACATTGCGCAGCGCATCCGACAGCGATGCCGCGCCTTGCGATTGCAGCAGAGCCTTGTTGACCACCACCACCGATTGCGGCACGTCGTGCAGATCGGCCGGCAATTTGGTCAGCGCGGTCGTCCCGGTGTTGAAATCATCACGCTTGCCTTCGACGACGACTTCCTTGAGCGAGGAGGAAGGCGCCGTAGAAGAAGCGGGGGCGGAAGTTTGTTGCGCATGCACGGCAACTGGCGCGGCAAACACGGCGACAAGTGCAGCGGCGATCGGCGTAAGACGGTTCATTTTTGGCGTTTTCTGTCTGGTTGGTTCATATGAAGATTGGCTGGCGATGAAGGCGAAGGCCGTCTGGCTGGCTGAAGGCAGTGTGGAATTGATTTTGATTCTCGTTCCAATTGCGTGTGCGCTAGACTAAAGCGGTGTGCTGTCGACGTGCTGACGATATGCTGACGCAATACTGACTGTGGCTAAAATAAAACGATGATCGCGCTCAAAGTCCCTGTCCGGCGGTGTTGCCGGCGCTACAATACGTTCCTTGCAGCGTGAATTGGTCTGACTTGCGCTGCCCGATGCGTTGTGGATTTCTCCGGCGCAACTCGAATTTCTCATCTGGTCCCGAAATATGAACGTTCTGCTGGTGGAAGACGATCTGGTGCTGGCCGACGGCTTGTCGCGCATGCTCAAGTCGCATGGTCTGAGTGTCAACACGGTCAACAACGGCACCGACGCCGACGCGCTGCTGCAGCGTTATACCGCGACCGTGCTGGTGCTCGACATCGGCTTGCCCGGCCTCGACGGTTTTGAAGTGGTGCGCCGCTTGCGCGCACGCGGCAGCAACATGCCGGTGCTGTTGCTGACGGCGCGCGACACCATTCCCGATCGCGTGCACGGCCTTGAGCTGGGCGCCGACGATTACCTGGTCAAGCCGTTCGCGACGCCGGAGCTGGTGGCGCGCATCAAGGCATTGATTCGCCGCAGCAGCCCGCAGCCGACGCAACTGACCATCGGCGGCCTGTCGCTCGATACCTCCTCCAAGCGCGCGACCATCGACGGCAAGAAAGTCGACTTCTCGGTGCGCGAGTGGACCGTGCTGGAATACCTGATGCAGCAAGCGTCGCGCGTGGTCTCCAAACAGCAGATCATCGACGCCGTGCTGCCGTGGGGCGAAGACGTCACGCTCAACGCGGTGGAAGTCTACGTCTCCCGCATCCGCACCAAGACTGCCGGCTCAGGCGTCGCCATCCGCACCATCCGCGGGTTTGGCTACATGCTGGAAAAGAGCGAAGCCTGAAGCACGTGGGGACAAGCCGGCATGTGTTTTTTCTGCCGCGTCGGCTGAGGGCCTGAGATCGCCATGCGCCCCAGCATCAAAATCAATCTTCTCAAATGGCTGATCGCGCCGCTGCTCGCGGTCAACCTGATCGGCGCCGGCCTGACTTACTGGCTGGCATGGCTGCCGGCGCAGGATGCGTTTGACCAGAGCATCACCGATGCCGCCTGGGCGCTGACCTCGCAGATCAAGCGCGTGCGCGGCAAGACTTCGCTGGAGCTGACCAAGCAGGCCGAGCAGATGCTGCGCTCGGATCATTTCGACACCATGTACTTCGTGGTGCGCGACTCCAATGGCGAGACCCTGGCCGGCGATCACAACTTCCCGCCGGTCAATCAGGTCACCGCGCCCAACGAACCGGTTACCTACGACGGCGTCATGAACGGCGAACAGGTGCGCATCGCCGCGCTGTACGTCAGCATCGAGCGCACGCCGATTTACATCGGCATCGCCGAGACCTTCCGCAAGCGCAACCAGACCCATTACGTGATTCTGATTTCGTTGCTGCTGCTGGACGGTGCGCTGACGTTCTTCTCGATCGCCATCGTGATGATCGCGGTCAACAAGGGCCTGAGTCCGCTGCGAGAATTGCGGCAGAATCTTGACCAGCGCAATCACGACAACCTCACGCCGATCGAATTCAAGGAGACCGCCGAAGAGCTGTCGCCGGTGATCGGCGCGATCAACAGCCTGCTGGAAAACATCCGCAAGGGCGCGAGTGCGCAGCAGAATTTCCTGGCCAATGTCGCGCACCAGATCCGCACGCCGCTGACCGGTCTGCGGCTGCAACTGGAATGGTTGCACCAGCGTCACGCCGACGAGCCCGAGACCGCGCATTCCACCGAACTGATGACCTCGTCGGTCGAGCGCATGGTGCGCCAGAGCAATCAGTTGCTGGCGCTGGCGCGCGCCGAACCGAGCCGCTTCAAGCCGACCCATCTGGAAGACCTGCTGCTCGACAAGCTGGTGGAAGAATCGGTGCAGCACTTCATCGAACAGGCTGACAAGAAACAGATCGACCTCGGCTTCGACTTGCAACCGGCGCGCATGAAGGGCGACCGTTTCATGCTGCGCGACTTGATCGACAATCTGGTCGACAATGCCGTGCGCTATTCGCCGCCGCAGAGCACCGTCACGGTAAGTTGCCGCGAGCAGGAAGACGCCACGCTGCTGACGGTGGAGGATTCCGGCCCCGGCATCGCGCCCGAACATCGCGAACTGATTTTCGACCGCTTCTATCGCGTCAACGACAAGATCGCCGGCAGCGGACTTGGCCTGGCCATCGTGCGCGATATTGCCAAGGATCATGGCGGGGAGATTACGCTGACCTCGGGCGAGGCCAATTGCGGGACCGTATTTACGGTCCGTTTCCCGCGCCAGGCCTGAGTTTCAGCTTAGGGTTCAAAATTGGACCGAACCTGTTCGGCGTGCCTCTGTCCAATCCTCTATCGCCATTGATGGAGGTATCCATGACAGAGCAAGTCCTACAGAGCGGCACCCACATCGCCCGTTTCGACGCGGTCAAAAAAGACGACGACGTGTTCGAAGCGCAAGTCTTCGTACGTCTCACACGTGAACCGGAAATTGCCGAGACCTACATCCCCGCAGGCCTGTTCGGCTCCATGCAGGAAGCGCTGGATAATGCCAAACAGCGCGCCGAGCGGGCGCTCAAGGAACATGAGTTCTGATGCGGGCAACAGCTTCTTTTACCTCGTTCAAACGTACTCTTTCCCTGCTGATCCTGAGCATCGGCCTGGCCGCCTGCGCGGCCGGCCATTCGCAATCAGGGACGCGCTTCGAAATCCACGCCGCCAGCCTGGTCGCCAGTCCGGATTGGCAAAAAGCCAACCTGCTCGATGATCCCGGCACCACGGTCTACGTGGCGCCGGACGTTCTGCTGGACAATTCCGACGTGGAATTGGCCAATGCCAAGAAAGACCTCGGCGGCCAGGTCCTGATCGTGATCCAGATGACGCCGGCCGGCGCGATCCGCATGGGCATGGCTTCACGCGTGCTGCTGCGCCAGCGCATGGCGGTGATGATCAACGGCGAGGTGATGACGGCGCCGGTAGTGTCGGCGCCGCTGTCGGGCAATCGCTTTGCCATCACCGGCTTCAGGTCGCTGGAAGAAGCGCAGGAAATCGCCCAGGGCATTGCGCCGAAGAAGTAATCCAATAGGGCGCATCCGACCGGCGGCATGCGCAGCCGGCCGCGCGCATGATAAGGTTGCAGCAATTCAATTGCTGCGGGTCACGCGACCCGCCCCACACCATGTCAGTCGCTCGTCATATCGTCCAGGTCCATCCCCGTTTGCTCATCGCTGTCGCGGTCGGCGCGGCAGGGTATTTATTGTGTTCCGGAGGCGATCCCATCACGCGCCTGCTGACGGGGTGGAATGCCGGCGTGGCCTGCTACCTGCTGACGATCTGGGTGATGATGTTCCGCTCCAGGGCGGACGACACCAAACGCCTCGCCGAGAAGGAGGATGAAAGTGCAGAGCTGGTGTTGGCCACCGTCTGCGTGGCCGCTATCGCCAGCCTGGCCGCCATCGTCATTGAACTTGCCGATACTTCGCATCTGGAGCGCGGCCAGAAGCTGCTGCATTATGCTTTCACCGGCGGCACCGTGCTGGGTTCCTGGTTCCTGATCGGCACGGTCTTCACCTTGCATTATGCGCGCCTGTTTTACGCCGAGGATGACGACGCCGAGCCGCCGCTGCGTTTTGCCGACGGCGAGAAAAATCCGGACTATTGGGACTTCCTTTATTTCGCGTTCACCATCAGTGTCGCCGTGCAGACCTCGGACGTTGCCGTCGGCACACGCTCCTTGCGCAAGACCGTGCTGGCGCATTCGGTGATCGGCTTCCTGTTCAATGCGGCGATTCTGGGCTTGTCGATCAACATCGCGGCGAGCCTGGTGGGCTGATTCGGCGCGTTCTCAACACGCAATAAAAAACGGGATGCGTCTGCACGCATCCCGTTTTTTTTACGTCACGACACCGGCCTTATTGCCAGCCATAGCGCCGGGTGTACCACTTCTTCATCAGCTGAATCAGCGCGGCGTACGCGATCAGGATCGCCAGCAGCCACGGGAAGTAGCTCAGCGGCAGCGCCTGCAGCTTGAAGTAGCTGGCCAGCGGCGACATCGGCAGGATGATGCCGATGGCCATGATGACCAGCGTCATGCCCATCAGCGGCCACGAAGCGCGGCTCTGGAAGAACGGAATGCGCTTGGTGCGGATCATGTGCACGATCAGCGTCTGCGACAGCAGGCCTTCGATGAACCAGCCCGACTGGAACAGGGTTTGATGGTCCGGCGAGTTGGCGCCGAAGATGTACCACATCAGGGCAAACGTGCTGATGTCGAAGATCGAGCTGATCGGACCGAAGAACACCATGAAGCGGCCGATTTCACCCGGATTCCAACGCTGCGGCTTCTCCAGGAATTCCTTGTCGACGTTGTCGAACGGGATGGAAATCTGCGACACGTCATACAGCAGGTTCTGCACCAGCAGATGCAAAGGCAGCATCGGCAGGAAGGGCAGGAAGGCGCTCGCTACCAGCACCGAGAAGACATTGCCGAAGTTGGAGCTGGCGGTCATCTTGATGTATTTGAGCATGTTGGCGAAGGTCTTGCGGCCTTCCAGCACGCCTTCTTCGAGCACCATCAGGCTCTTTTCCAGCAGGATCAGGTCGGCCGCTTCCTTGGCGATATCTACCGCAGTGTCGACCGAGATGCCGATGTCGGCTGCGCGCAATGCCGGTGCGTCATTGATGCCGTCGCCCATGAAGCCGACCACATGGCCCTTGTCGTGCAGCACGCGCACGATGCGTTCCTTGTGGGTCGGGCTGAGCTTGGCGAAGACCGTGGTCTTTTCCACGGCGATGGACAATTCCGCATCGCTCATTTTCTCTACGTGCGAGCCGAGCAGCATGCCTTCGACTTCGAGGCCGACTTCGCGGCAGATCTTGGCGGTCACCAGTTCGTTGTCGCCAGTCAGGATCTTGACCGTCACGCCATGCGCGCGCAATGCCGCCAGCGCCGGTTCGGTCGATTCCTTCGGCGGATCGAGGAAGGCGATGTAACCGATCAGCACCAGGTCCGATTCATCGGCGACACTGTAGGTTTCCTTGGTCGGCGGCAGGTCCTTGGCGGCCACGGCCACCACGCGCAGGCCTTCGGAGTTCAGGCTGGCGGTGGTTTCGCGGATCTCGGCCAGCAGTTCGGGCGTGAACGGCACGATCTCTCCGTTGTTGCGCGCGTGGGTACAGATCGAGACGATTTCTTCGACCGCGCCTTTGCAGATCAGCTCATGGTGATCTTCACGTTCGCTGACGACCACCGACATGCGGCGGCGCTGGAAGTCGAACGGGATTTCATCGACCTTGCGATAGGCCGAGGCGAGCGCCATTTCGCGTTGCAGTTCGGCGTGTTCCAGCACGGCGACGTCGAGCAGGTTCTTCAGGCCGGTCTGGTAGTAGCTGTTGAGGTAAGCGTATTGCAGCACCTCATCGTTCGGCTCGCCCAGGATGCCGGTGTGGCGCTCGAGAAAAATCTTGTCCTGCGTCAGCGTGCCGGTCTTGTCGGTGCACAGCACGTCCATGGCGCCGAAGTTCTGGATCGCGTCCAGGCGCTTGACGATGACCTTCTTGCGCGACAGTGCCACCGCGCCCTTGGCCAGCGTCGAGGTGACGATCATCGGCAGCATTTCAGGCGTCAGGCCGACCGCGATCGACAGGCCGAACAGGAAGGCTTCGACCCAGTCGCCTTTGGTGAAGCCATTGATGAAAAACACCACCGGCGTCATCACCAGCATGAAGCGGATCAGCAGCCAGCTGACCTTGTTGACGCCCGACTGGAACGCGGTCGGCGTGCGGTCGGTGGCGGTGACGCGTTCAGCCAGCGCGCCGAAGTAGGTGCGCTTGCCGGTGGTCAGCACCACGGCCGTGGCCGAGCCGCTGACGACGTTGGTGCCCATGAAGCACAGGTTGTCGAGCTCGAGCGGATTGCCGGCGTCGACGCCGCGATGCTCGGCGAATTTTTCGACCGGCAGCGATTCGCCGGTCATGGCGGCCTGGCTGACGAACAAGTCCTTGGCTGCGAGCAGACGCAGGTCGGCGGGGATCATGTCGCCGGCCGACAGCTGCACGATGTCGCCGGGCACCAGCTTCTTGATCGGCACCTCGACGCGGCGCGCGCCTTTAGGGTGCAGGGTGACGTCGAAGTAGCGCTGGGCTTCTTCGGCGATGTCCTGCACGATGTCGTGGCGGATCACGGTCGCGGTGTTGCTGACCATTTCCTTGAGTTTGTCGGCGGCGGTGTTGGAACGCGACTCCTGGATGAAGCGCATCAGCGTCGACACCACCACCATGGTGCCGATCACGATCGCGGCCTTCATGTCTTCGGTGTAGTAGGAGACGGCGGCCAGCACGGTCAGCAGCAGGTTGAACGGGTTCTTGTAGCAGTGCCACAGGTGCACCCACCAGCTCAGCGGTTTTTCGTGTTCGACTTCATTGGGGCCGACCTCGAGGCGGATGGCGTCAGCTTCCTGTTCGGTCAGGCCGTCAGTGCGCGAGTGCAGTTTTTCCAGCAGTCCGGACAGCTCGGTGCGGGAGGCGTCCACCAGGCTTTGCGCCACGGTTTGCGGGACTTCCTTGGTGGTCGGCGAACTGCGGAACATGTCCACGCCGATGCGATGGAAGTGGCGATCCATGCCGCGTGCGCGGATGAAGTTCGCGAAGGTTTCTTTCAACAGATCCAGATTCATGATGAAGCTCTTTTTCTTTTTGCAGCGGTTTGCAGTGCGGACGGCATGCCTTGACGGGGCGTGGCGGTCCGGTTCGTGCGGTCATCGGAGAGAAAGATGAGGAAAGCGTCAGACTGTAACGAATCCTCCTGACATCTCGATGACAGCAGGCGATCAGGTGCGAGATATATCGGGCATAAGGCCTCCGCAGGTCAGGTTTGCGAAGACCCTTTCATCGGTAATTGTTCCATCGACGGCGTGCGCACGGCGCCGGCGGCCAGGCCGGGCAATGGCAGGTCCGGCCGGCGCGCAGTCTGGACTGTGGCGACGGCCGCGAGAGGCATCGGCGAATCAATGCATATGTCGTGGACGCGTATGGCCGCAAGCCATGCAGCATCCGGACGTGCGCCGGTGCGGGTCGGTCTGTAGCGTGCTGTGTTGTACGGTGGAAAAGGCCTGCGCCTGAAGCGGTGCATGCCTGATGCCGTCATCTTCTCTTGCAAGATGACGGCAGGGAAGTCCTGCGTTATCTTGCCGAGGCGAACCGGGAAATTTCCCGGCAACAACTGTCACTCGAACAAGTGCCCATGAGAGGGACTCCATAAAATAAGAACGGGCGGAGTCTACTCCCGCGCCGCAGCATGGTCAAGCCTATTCAACAACACTTCCGCAAATAGGAGGCATCGCTGCAAGCGGCGCGGGATGTGCGCTGCGGGGCGGCGGCCTCGAAAACATTCCTTGTTTTATGCGAACGGCGACCTATACTCAAATCATAAAGAAAACAGGTAGGAGACACAGATCATGCCCAATATCGTCACGAACAATCTCATGTTCTTTTTACCGATGGCATTCGCCGGGTTGGTGTTGTTCGGCGAAGTGCCCGTAGCGTCAAAATTTGTGAGGACGGTGTTGCGAACGATTGGCGCCGTAGGTGGGGCGCTGATTGCGCTTTTAGTGCTGGAGGTACTGCCAGTGCTAATCTAAACGAGCTTTCTTGCTCGTTCGCCGCGCAAGCGGCGGTGGCTGGAACGTCGGAGGGAGTCGGCATCTTCAGTATGCGTGTACTCCGAGAACTCGTCGGGCGTTCCACCTTTTTTCCGAAGCCGTTGCGTCATTCCCTAAGATGACGCGGCGGCTTTTTCTTGTTCTCCGCCTTGCCGCCTTTCACCTTCGGCCACCTTCAGTTACCTTCGACCACCAGGCAATCGCGTCCGCTATCCTTTGCGCGATACATCGCGTTGTCGGCGCGTTGCAGCCAGGAGTAATGCGCCTCCATGTCGCTATGGAAGCACACCAGGCCGGCGCTGATGGTGCAGCCCCACAGCAAGTTTTTTTCCGAGCGGTGCCGGCGCACTTGTTCGATCAGCCGCGCCGCCAGGGTTTCGGCTTCGCTGAGGCTGATGTCGCGCAGGATCACCACGAATTCCTCGCCGCCGTAGCGGCCGATCAGATCATCCGCGCGCAGGTTTTCGCGCAGCAGCTGGGCGAAGTTCTTCAGTACTTCGTCGCCGACCAGATGGCCGTGGGTGTCGTTGATGTTCTTGAAATGATCGAGGTCGAGCAACAGCAGCGAGGAGCTCTGTTTGCGTTCGCGGCAGATGTTGAATTCCTCGATCAGCAGGGTTTCCCAATAACGTCGGTTCAGCAGGCCGGTAAGGCCGTCGCGCTGGCTGACGGTTTCGAACTCGCGTGAACGTTCGGCCAGTTTCTTGGACATGTCATAAGTGGACTTGCCCAGCGCCAGCGGATAGAGCGCCAGCATCGGCAGGCAGGCGACGACGGTGTAGATGTCGGATTGCGGCAGGAAGCGGAAGTTGAGTAGCAGCAGACCCAGCAAGACCCCCACGACACTGCCGATCAGCCCGCGCAGGAACAGCCTGGTACCGCCCGCGGCGATGTTGTCCATCGACAGCATCGCCAGGATCACGGCGCCGGGCACCAAGTTGCCTTGCATGGCGATGAGCCAGAAGCCGCCGAAGGTGGTGTCGATCACCAGGTTGAGGCGTTCGGTGCGATACGGGATCTTGCTGCGCAGCGCCAGGTGGTACGCGAGGTGCGGCCACAGGTAGCCGTGGAATATCAGCAGGGCCCACAGCGGCCATCCGACCGGATTTTGCAGGAAGCCGGCGGCCACGCAAAAGAAGCCGATCGACAGGCCGATCACGCGCAGCTTGTAGATGCGTTTGACGAAGCGCACACCCTTGCCGATCAGTTCTTCCGGTGACGGAGAGTCACGCAATGCACGCCGCGCCCGCCTGAACGAAAAGAAGGACGCCGAGCGTCCATGCGAGCTGTCAGTGCCGTGGCTGCCGTGCGTGCGAGATGGGGCGTTGCGATGCGACATGATCTGGGGTGCTTTCCAATGTTGGCATGCCGGCCGCGGCGGCGTTCTTGTTGTCGGGCATGATTTGCATCCAGCCAATATATGTCTAGATTACAACATCTGCCGCCCTATCGCCAGAATGTCGCGCGGAGAGAGGAGCGAAAAGACGACATATAATGCCGGGTCCCTTCTTTCGGGTCATTTTGTTCCCCTGTCCTTGGCCGCTCATGCAGATCCTCAAAGAATTCCGAATCCTGGCGCTCTGCGCCTTCGCTTCCGGCGGTATCGTTTCCGCGCAACACCTTGCAGCGCAAGAATTGCCGCCTGCAATGAGCAGCGCACTTCGCCAGGCGAAGATCCCGGCGCGCAATGTCGGGGTGTTTGTCCAGGCCGTCGACGCCACGCGTCCGACGCTGGCCTTCAATGCGACGGCGCCGTTCAATCCGGCGTCGGTGATGAAGCTGGTGACCACCGACGCCGCGCTCGAATTGCTCGGCCCCGCCTTCAACTGGAAAACCCAGGCCTACACCGACGGCGTGCTCAACGACGGCGTGCTGCTGGGCGATCTGAGCATCAAGGGCAGCGGCGACCCCAAGCTGGTGATGGAGAACTTCTGGATGTTCCTGCGCCAGATCCGCGCCAAGGGCATCCGCGACATTCGCGGCAACGTCGTGCTGGACCGCAGCGTGTTTGAAGAGAACGTCTACGATCCGGCGCAATTCGACGGCGATCCGCAGAAGCCCTACAACGTTGGTCCCGACGCCTTGCTGCTGAACTACAAGACAGTGGCGATCCGCTTCATGCCGGACGAAGCGAGCGGCCAGGTCAGCGTGGTCATGGAACCTCCGCTGTCGGGCTATACCGTGATGGCGCCACGCTTGTCGAAAGAAACCGTCTGCGGCGACTGGCAGGGCAAGTTGCAGGCCGACGTCGGCGTCGGCGCGGCAGTCTTCAACGGCGCTTTTCCTGCGGCCTGCGGAGAAAAAGTCTGGTACATCCATCCCTACCGCATGAGCGCGACGCAGTATTTCGGCGCGGTGCTGCGCCAGATGTGGAGCGAGTTGGGCGGCACCATCTCGGGCAAGGTCATGCCCGGCAATGTCGCACCGGTGGCGCGCTTGCTGGCGGAGTGGCAGTCTCCAGCCGTGCCCGAGGTGATCCGCGACATCAACAAATACAGCAACAATGTGATGGCGCGCCAGTTGCTGCTGACCATCGGTGCGCAGGCATCGCAGGCGCCGGGCAGCACTGTGCGCGGCGCGCAGGCGATTCGCGGCTGGTTGTCGGCCAAAGGCATCGGCGCCGATGAACTGGTGATTGAAAACGGCGCGGGCTTGTCGCGCAACGAGCGCATCGCGCCGACCACGCTGGGCCAGGTGCTGGTGGCGGCATTTCATTCGCCGGTGATGCCGGAGTTCATCGCCTCGATGCCGCTGGTCGGCTACGACGGCACCATGCGCAAGCGCCTGCGCGGCGAAAGCGTGGCCGGGCAGGCGCACATCAAGACCGGTTCGCTCAACGACGTGCGCTCGATTGCCGGTTATGTGCAGGCGGCGTCAGGCAAGATGTATGTGGTGGTATGCCTGATCAATCATCCGAACGCGCCGCTCGGGCAAGCGGCGCAGGACGCCTTGCTGCAATGGGTGTTTGAAAAGGGCTGACCGGGTTGCGTCATGGCGCCGCACTGACGCGGTTGCGCCCGCTTTGCTTGGCGTTGTAGAGGCAGTCGTCGACGTGCTTGATGAGGCTGACGATGTCGCCGCCCTGAACGGGATGCGCGGTAGCGGCGCCGACGCTGACGGTGACGTGATCGACCGCTTTCGAGGTGGCGTGTGCAATGCCGAGAGCGGCTACCGCCCGGCAGATTTTTTCAGCAAGTTCCTTCGCGCCGGCACTGTCCGTGTTGGGCAGGACGACGGCGAACTCTTCGCCGCCGTAACGCGCCGCCAGATCTGCAGGGCGCGCAGCGCCGGCCGCAATCGCCGCGCCGACGCGGCGCAGTACGTCATCGCCGGCGACATGGCCGTAGGTGTCGTTGTACAGCTTGAAGCAATCCACATCCATCAACAGCAGCGACAACGTCGTCTTCTCGCGTTGTGCGCGCAGCCATTCCTGTTTCATGTAGTCGTCGAAATAGCGCCGGTTGGCGATGCCGGTGAGGCCGTCGGTATGCGTCAGGCGCTTGAGTTCGGCGTTGCTGGCTTCCAGCTGTTTCTGGCTTTCATGCAGGGCGGCGTAGGCGGCGTCGCGTTGCAGAAGATTGATGTAGGAGCGCGAATGGTAGCGGATGCGCGCCACCAGTTCGATGGTGTCATAGGACTTGACCACGTAGTCGTTGGCGCCGGCCAGGAAGGCATCTTTCTTGATCAGCGGTTCGTCGGTGCTGGAGAGCACGATCACCGGGACATTCGCCAGCAGGGGGCTGCTGCGGTATTGCCGCACCAACTCGAGGCCGTCGGAGTCGGGCATGATCAGGTCTTGCAGGATGACGGTGGGCCGACAGGCTTCAGCCTTGGCCAGGGCATCGGCGGCCTTGCCGCAAAAGTGGAAGTCGATGTCGGTTTCCGGGCGCGCGGCGCGCCGGACTTTTTCCTGGACCACCAGCTGGTCATCAATGAGCAGCACGCTGAAGCGGTATTCCTGCTCCGCGACGGCGGACTGGCGTGAAGGTGCTGCGGGCTCATGCGATTGTTCGGGACCGGATGTGCTCATCATTTCCCCCATCGTTATTGTTGAGTCGAAGCTTGTGTGCCAGGCATCGGTCGCTCAGGGATGTCAGAGCATCAGCGGCCGGTTGGAAATCTCGTTCTTGTGCTGCGACGTCTGGGGAAAATGCAGGGTCAGCAAACGGTTCAACTGTGCGAGCCCTTCCAGCGCGCCGTCATGGTAAATCCCGCCGGCAAAGCTTCGGGTCATTGTACTGCAAACGGATTCCCAGTCAGCGCGCTTGAGGGCGCGGCCGACAGTGCGGTCGGTGACGATTTCGACGCGATGATCAGCCAGGTTGAGGTAGATCAGCACGCCGCTGTTTTCTTCGGTGTCCCAGATGCGGTAGTGCGAAAACAGCTCATGAGCGCGGGCGCGCGAGGACTCGTTGCGCAGCACTGCGCCCAGAGGCAGGGATGCTTCGATCACCAGACGGACCTCGGCGCGATGCTCCGCTTCACCGGCGCCGATGCAGGCCTGTATCGCCTGCAGCGTGGCCGGTGGAAACTGCGCGCGTGCTGCGGCGCGGGTGTGGCGCAGATGCCTGAGGAGGCGCTTGAATGTATGCATTACCAGTCCCCCGAGGCGCCGCCGCCGTCAAAGCTGCCGCCGCCGCCCGAAAATCCGCCGCCGCCGCTGCCGCCGCTGAAACCACCGCCGCCGAAGCCGCCGCGTCCGCTGCTGCCGGAGCCACGAGCGGCCTCGTTGAGGATGCTGCCGATGATGACGCCGGCGGCATTGCCCCAGCTATTGTTGTTGAGATTGTTGCGGCCGGTGGTGCGGCGTCGCACCAGCAGCAGCGCGGTGAAGAATACCGCCAGCATGATTACCAGGATCGCAACTTCAAGCCAGCCGGCATCGGATTGGCCGCTTGCCTCTTTCTTCTCCGCCGCGGGCAGGTTCTCACGATCAAGCAGGCTGGTCAGCGCCGAGATACCCGCCGCGAGGCCGCCGTAATAGTCGTTCTGGCGAAAGTGCGGCGCGATCACGTCTTCCAGGATGCGTTTCGACTGGGCGTCGGTCAGGCTGCCCTGGACGCCGCGGCCGGCTTCGATGCGCAAGCGCCGCAAGGCCTTGGGGTTGTCCTTGGCGACGATCAGGATGACGCCGTCGTCGATGCCTTTGCGGCCCAGTTTCCAGGCGTCGGCGACGCGAATACCGTATTGCTCGATGGCTTCCGGCGCGGTGCTGGCGATCAGCAGCACCGCGATCTGGCTGCCGGTGCGGGTTTCATAGTCGGTCAGGACCTGGTCCAGTGTGCGTCGCTGCTGCTCGTCCAGCATCCCGGCCTGGTCCATCACGTGCGAGGTCAGCGCAGGGACGGCAACGAAATCCTGCGCGCCGGCAACCTGGACGGAGCCGGCCAGCAGGAAGAAGAGACAGAACGCCAGCAGGCGGGAAAACTGCGACATGGGCAAGATTCAGGTCGAACTTATTTGCCGAAATTGACAGCGGGGGCGGTGGAAATCGCTTTCTCGTTCTCGACCGTGAAGGACGGCTTGACCGGGTAGCTGAAGATCTTGGCGGTGATGTTGGTCGGGAAGCTGCGCGCCAGCACGTTGTATTCCTGCACCGAGGCGATGTAGCGTTGGCGTGCCACGGTGATGCGGTTTTCGGTGCCTTCCAGTTGTGACTGCAGGTCGCGGAAGCTGGTGTCGGCCTTCAGTTGCGGATAGTTTTCCGACACTGCCATCAGGCGCGACAGCGCGGACGACAGTTCGCCCTGGACCTGCTGGAATTTGTTGAAGGCTTCCGGATTGTTCAACACTTCCGGCGTGATCTGGAAGCTGGTGGCGGCGGCGCGGGCGCGAGTGACGGCTTCCAGCGTTTCTCTTTCATGCGAGGCGTAGCCCTTGACGGTATTGACCAGGTTCGGGATCAGGTCGGCGCGGCGCTGGTACTGGTTGACGACTTCGCTCCAGGCGGCCTTGGTGGCCTCATCCTTGGCCTGGAAGTCGTTGTAGCCGCAGCTGCTCAGCGTCAGGACGGAAGCGGCGATCGCCAGCCATGCAAACCATTTTTTCATTGTGTGCCTCGGGAAGATAGGGAGATTCGATACTGTGCGTACTACTGCCGACGCCGTCAAGCGGGTAGGGCGGGCTGCGGGCGCGTTACAATATCGCATCTTTGCATATTAAGGCTTACCGTGACATTTATCGAACAATTATCCGCTGCGTGGAAGACCAATAATTCGCTGCTGTGTGTCGGCCTCGACCCGGATATCGCCAAATTTCCCGCGCAGTGGAAGGACCAGCCCGACGCCATTTTTGCTTTCTGCAAAGGCATCATCGACGCCACCGCCGACGTGGCCTGCTCGTTCAAGCCGCAGATCGCCTACTTCGCCGCCCTGCGCGCGGAAGACCAGCTGGAAGAAATCTGCACCTATATCCGCGCCACCTATCCGCATATTCCCATCGTGCTCGATGCCAAGCGCGGCGACATCGGCGCCACTGCCGAGCAATATGCGCGCGAAGCCTTCGAACGCTACGGCGCGCAGGCGGTCACGGTCAGCCCCTATATGGGTTTCGATTCGGTCGCGCCGTATCTGGAGTGGAAGGATCGCGGCGCCATCGTGCTGTGCCGCACCTCGAATGCGGGCGGTTCCGATCTGCAATTCCTGACGGTCGACGGCGTGCCGCTGTATCAGCACGTGGCGCGTCTGGTGGCCGACAAGTGGAACACCAACGGCCAGTGCGGACTGGTGGTGGGAGCGACTTTCCCGGAGGAACTGGCGCAGGTGCGCAGTATCATCGGCGACATGCCTTTACTGGTGCCGGGCGTGGGTGCGCAGGGTGGCGACGTGGCGGCGACGGTGAAGTCGGGCAAGACGGCGAACGGCGGCGGCATGATGATCAATTCGTCGCGGGCGATCCTGTACGCCAAGCCGCAGGCCGGCGAAGACTACGCCACAGCAGCGCGCCGTGTGGCGCTGGAGACGCGCGACGCGATCAATCAGTATCGCTGAGGAAACGTATCGGCTTGCAGCGTCGCTGCAGCCGCAGCAGCAGAAACCAGGGCCGTCGCGATCACTCGCTGCGGCTCTTTTTCATGCACGTTTGCCGGCAGCTCAGGTCAGCAAGCGCAGCAAGCCTTGCAGCGAATGCACTACGGCTTGCTCACGCACTGCGCGGCGGTCGCCGGTGAACACCAGGCGTTCGGTAAAGGTCTGGTCGCCGACCTTCCAGCCGAAGCAGACGGTGCCGACCGGTTTTCCCGGCACCGCGCCGCCCGGACCGGCGATGCCGGTGGTGGAAACGGCGACGTCGGAGCTGCTGTTGGCAATCGCGCCTTCAGCCATGGCGGCGGCGATTTCTTCGCTGACGGCGCCGTGCTGGGCGATCAATGCTTCGGAAATCTCCAGCAATTCGTTCTTGGAGGTATTGGAATAGGTGATGAAGCCGCAATCGAACCATTCCGAAGAACCTGCGATGTCGGTGATGGCCTGGGCTACGCCGCCGCCGGTGCAGGATTCGGCGGTGGAGAGCAGCAATTTCCTGGCTTTGAGCGCGAGTCCGACGCGCGCGGCGAGGTCAGTCGAGGTATCCATGTTGATGTCATCCTTCAGGGTTGGCGGGTGGTCAACGTGATGGGCGCGATGTACTTCTTGACGAACATCGACATGAAACAGTTCACCAATAGTTCATGGAATAGTCCGTCGCATTCCCATGTGTTCAGCATACTCTTGTTGAAGCGGTTTTACATGGAGCGCCAGAACGCAAATACCAGCAGCGTGTAAAACGCCGCCACGATGTCGTCCCACATCACGCCGAAGCCGCCCTTGAAGCGGCGATCGAAATAAGCGATCGGCGGCGGCTTGACCATGTCGAAGACGCGGAACCAGAAAAAGGCCCAGCACTGCGTCTTGAAGTCGGCCGGCGTCAGCACCACCAGCACCAGCCAGAACGCGATGATTTCATCCCACACCATGCTGCCGTGATCGGGCGCGCCGAGGTCGCGACCGGTGCGATGGCACGCCCATACGCCGATGAAAAAGCCGACGAAGATAATCAGCAGCCACGCCGACGGCGTGAAGACGGCGGGCCAGCGCACGTTCAGCACCGCATACGCCAGCCAGGCGAACAACGTGCCGGAGGTGCCCGGCATGATCGGCGAGAGGCCGCTGCCGAAGCCCTGCGCCAGCAGGCGCGCCGGATGTCCCAGCATGAAGCGCGCAGTCGGGCGCACTGGTTTGGTCGAATACGTCTTGCGGGCAGGGTTTATTGTTGTTGTCATGAACTGAAATGGTCGAAAGAAGAAGGCGTCAGGTCGAGCGGTTCGCCGCCGGCGTCCACCAGGCGCAGGCCGGGAACCGATTCAATGACACCGGCGCGGGTGACCGCGACGCCGGCTTGTTCGGCGGCGGCAAGCACCTGTTCGCGTCGGCTCTGTGGTGCAGTGAAGCAGAGTTCGTAATCGTCGCCGCCCGACAGCGTGAAGGCGCGGCGTAGCGTTTGCGCCTGCGTGCTCAGGACCGGGCCGGCCGGCAGCGCGTCGACGTCGAGGCGAGCCCCCACGTGCGAGCGTGCGAGGATATGGCCGAGGTCGCCGGCCAGGCCGTCAGAGATGTCAATGGCGGCATGTGCGATGCCGCGCAGGGCCATGCCGAGCGCCACGCGCGGCGTCGGTTGGTGCATGCGTGCGCCGGCGGTATGCAGCACTTCGGCGTCGAGCGCGAGTTCCTTGCGATAGCCGGCCAGCGCCAGCCGTGCATCGCCGAGCGTGCCGGAAATCCAGATGTCGTCGCCGTCGCGCGCGGCGTCGCGGCGCAAGGCCTGGGTGAACGGCACTTCGCCGAACACCGTGATGCTGATCGTCAGCGGACCCTTGGTGGTGTCACCGCCGATCAGTTCGCAGCCGTGCTCGTCGGCCAGCTTCAGCAAGCCTTGTGAAAACGGCGCCAGCCAGTCTTCGCGCGCTTCCGGCAGGGCGAAGGCGAGCGTGAAGGCGATCGGCTGTGCACCCATGGCGGCGAGGTCCGACAGATTGACGGCCAGGCATTTGTGGCCGAGCGCATACGGGTCCGCATGCGGGAAGAAATGACGGCCTTCGACCAGCATGTCGGTCGACACCGCCAATTGCATTCCCGGGGCCGGCGTCAGCAGGGCGCAGTCGTCGCCCACGCCGAGCGCGGTGCGACTGTCCTGCGCCATCGGACGCGTGAAATAACGGGAGATAAGTTCGAATTCGCTAAGCATGGGCGTGATTGTAACCAATACATCAGAGATATTACGCGTTGGCCTTCGATGAATTTCGGTGCATCTGCGGGCGCTATTTTGGTGCGGATTGGTAGGACCATTGCGTCCTTTGTTTTATCCACGGAACCCGCACCGGTAAAGGCTCGCCGAATGTCGCGGTGCACCATAAATGGCTTGCATCCGCGCTATGAGAGCGGGCCGAGCTCTGCTAAAATCGCAGGTCTTCGACAAGTCTAAAAGAGAACGCAGAGTATGGATTCGATGATCAGCAAGAAAGAAGAATTGCGTCAGCAACTTCGCCAGGCAGCGCTGGAGTACCATGAATTTCCAACGCCGGGCAAGATCAGCGTCACGCCCACCAAGCTTTTAACCAATCAACGAGACCTGTCTCTGGCGTACTCGCCAGGCGTGGCTGCGGCCTGCGAAGAAATCGTCGCCGATCCGGCCAACGCATTCAAATACACCGCGCGCGGCAACCTGGTTGCCGTCATCAGCAACGGCACTGCCGTGCTGGGCCTGGGCAACATCGGCCCGCTGGCTTCCAAGCCGGTGATGGAAGGCAAGGCCGTGTTGTTCAAGAAGTTCGCCGGCATCGACGTCTTCGATATCGAAATCAACGAGACCGACCCGGACAAGCTGTGCGATATCATCGCCTCGCTGGAACCGACCTTCGGCGGCATCAACCTGGAAGACATCAAGGCGCCGGAGTGCTTCTATATCGAGCGCAAGCTGCGCGACCGCATGAAGATCCCGGTCTTCCATGACGACCAGCACGGCACCGCGATCATCGTCGGCGCAGCGATCCTGAACGGCCTCAAGGTCGTCGGCAAGAGCATCAAGGAAGTCAAGCTGGTGGTCTCCGGCGCGGGCGCTGCGGCGCTGGCCTGCCTGGACCTGATCGTCGATCTCGGCTTCCCGATTGAAAACATTTACGTCACCGACCTGGCCGGCGTGGTCTACAAGGGCCGCGTCGAACTGATGGATCCGGACAAGGAGCGCTTCGCTCGCGAAACCGATGCGCGCACCCTGGCCGACGTTATCCCTGACGCCGACATTTTCCTCGGCGTGTCCGCCGGCGGCGTGCTCAAGCAAGACATGGTCAAGAAGATGGCGCCGCGTCCGCTGGTGCTGGCGCTGGCCAACCCGACCCCGGAAATCTTGCCGGAAGACGTCATGGCAGTGCGCGACGATGCGATCATCGCGACCGGCCGTTCCGACTATCCGAACCAGGTCAACAACGTCTTGTGCTTCCCTTACATCTTCCGCGGCGCGCTGGATTCCGGTGCGACCACCATCACGCGTGAAATGGAAATCGCCGCAGTGCACGCGATTGCCGAACTGGCGCAAGCCGAGCAATCCGACATCGTCGCTGCGACTTACGGCGTGACCAACTTGTCGTTCGGTCCGGAATACATCATTCCGAAGCCGTTCGATCCGCGCCTGATGATCAAGATCGCCACTGCGGTGGCGCGTGCAGCCGAGACTTCCGGCGTCGCCGCCCGTCCGATCCAGGACATGGGCGCCTACGCCGAAAAGCTGGAACAGTTCGTCTACCACAGCGGCACCTTCATGCGTCCGATCTTCCAGGCCGCCAAGAAGGCGCCGGACGCCAAGAAGCGCATCGTCTTTGCCGAAGGCGAAGAAGAGCGCATTCTGCGCGCGGTGCAAGTCATCGTCGACGAATGCCTGGCCAAACCGATCCTGGTCGGTCGTCCGGAAGTTCTGGAACAACGCATCAAGAAATTCGGCCTGCGCCTGCGTCCGAACGTCGACTTCGAAGTCATCAACCCGAACTTCGACGAACGCTATCGCGACTACTGGCAGACCTTCCTGGAGATGACCAAGCGTCGTGGCGTCACCGAGCAATACGCCAAGCTGGAAATGCGTCGCCGCCACACCCTGATCGGTTCCATGGCGATCCACAAGGGCCATGCCGACGGCATGATCTGCGGCACCTATGGCACCACCCAGTTGCACCTGCACTACATCGATCAGGTGCTGGGCAAGCGTGAAGGCGTCAACGTCTACGCCGCCATGAACGGCGTCATCTTGCCGAGCCGCCAACTGGTATTGGTTGATACGCACGTCAATGAAAACCCGACGGCGGAGCAACTGGCGGAAATCACCATCATGGCTGCGGAAGAAATGCGCCGCTTCGGCCTGCACCCGCGCGCAGCGCTGCTGTCGCATTCCAACTTCGGCTCCAGCAACAGCGAGTCGGCCGTCAAGATGCGTACCGCCTTGAAGCTGCTCCAGGAGCAAGCGCCGGAACTGGAAGCCGACGGCGAAATGCACGGCGACACCGCGCTCGATCCGAAGCTGCTGGCGCAAATCATGCCGGATTCGCCATTGAAGGGCGACGCCAACCTGCTGGTGATGCCGAACATCGACGCCGCCAACATCGCCTACAACCTGCTGAAGACAGCATCCGGCAACGGCGTGGCCATCGGCCCGATCCTGCTGGGTTGCGCCAAGCCGGTGCATATCCTGACGGCATCGGCAACGGTGCGCCGCATCGTCAACATGACGGCTTTGTGCGTCATGGATGCAATGTCGGAGCGTTGATCCCAGCCAAGTCAGGCTGATCAGCAAGCAACAAGCAACAAGAAAAACGGCGCATTTCGAAAGGAATGCGCCGTTTTTGCTTGTGTCGGATTCGTCTGAATGCAAGCGCACTCAATCCATGCGCATCACCAGCTTGCCGAAAGGACCGCGCTCCAAGTGATCGAGTGCGTCCGGCAACTCCTCCAGCGCATAGACCTTGTCCACCACCGGTTTGAGGCCGAGATGATCGACTGCGCGGATCATGTCTTCCAGCCCGCGGCGATGACCCACGCCGATGCCCTGGATGGTCGGCCGGCCCAGGAACAAGGGCACGCTCGGGCTGTGGATTTCAGCTTCGCCAAGCGTACCGATCACGGATACGCGCCCAGCCTGTTTCAAGGCTCGCAGCGACAGCAGCAGATTGTCGCCGCCGACCATTTCCAGCACGTGGTCGGCGCCGCGTCCAGCGGTGAGGTCACGCACGGCAACGTCCCAACGCGGCGTCTTGCGGCGGTTGACCGCATGCGTGGCGCCGAGTTCTTTTGCGCGCGCCAGCTTGTCGTCGTCGCCGGAGAGAACGATGACGTGGGCACCGTGCGCCGCGGCGAATTGCAGGCCGAACAGCGACACGCCGCCGGTGCCCTGGATCACCACGGTCTGGCCCGCATGCAGATGACCTTGCTCGACCAGCGCAAACCACGCCGACAGGGCAGCGCAAGGCAGCGTGCTGGCATGGATATCATCCAGCGTGGCTGGTGCGTGCACTGCCCATTCCTGTTTCAGCACGACGTAGTCGGCCAGCGCGCCGGTCAACGGCCCGCCCAGTGTCAAGGCATGCGCCGGCCAGGGGCCGTCAATCCAGTCGGCCCAGAAGGTGCCAAGCACGCGGTCACCCGTACGGAAACGGGTGACGCGCTTGCCGGTCGCCACCACGGCGCCGCTCAGGTCCGACGCAGGCACCAGCGGCGGCGTGATTTGCAGGCCGCCGCTGCCGTCTTCGATATTGAGCTTGTCGCGGTAATTCAACGCTGCCGCCGCGACCTTGACCAGGATTTCATCGTCTGCCGGAGTCGGGATCGCGACCTGTTCCAGTTGCAGGTGTCGCCGGCCGAATTGGGGAAGACGCCATTGCCGCATGGTGTTGCTCATTGCTTGCTCCTTCATGGATGGGAATGAGCATGAGTCTATCGGCGATGTATGCCGTCATGTGGCGGCAGTTTTTCTTTTGAATGTAGAATTTAATTCTTCAATTGATGGAGAAAAATCATGTCGGACCGGCTCAGTGGTATCGCCGTTTTTGTCCAGGCGGTAGAGGCGGGCAGCTTCGCCCGCACCGCGGAACGCATGCACCTGTCACGCTCGGCCGTGGCAAAAAGCATCGCGCGGCTGGAGGAACGTCTGGGCGTGCGGCTGTTTCACCGCACCACGCGCAGCCAAAGTCTGACCGACGAAGGGCAGGCGTATTACGAGCGCTGCCTGCGTGCCTTGGATGAGCTCGAGAGCGGCGAGGCCGCCGTCAATGCGGGCCGAAGTGTACCGAGCGGGCGTGTGCGGCTGAGCATGCCGGTGCTGTTCGGACGCCGTTGCGTGGCGCCGGTGCTGGTGCGCCTGGCGAAACGCTATCCGGCGCTGGAGTTGACCACCTCGTTCACTGACCGTGTCGTCGATTTGGTGGATGAAGGCGTGGATCTGGTGATCCGCAGCGGTCCTTTGCTCGACAGCAGCGGCATCGTTGCGCGTCGTCTGGGGATGCAGGAAACCTGTTTGTGCGCGGCGCCGGCGTATCTCGCCCGTCGCGGCATGCCGCGGAGTATCGTCGATCTGGCGAGCCATAGCGCCATCTTGTATGGTCGCAGCAGCCGCGATGTACAGATGAAGATGCGTGATGAAGAGGGTAAATTGCGCGACGTTGTCATTCCATATCAACTGCGCTTCGATGACTTGGAGGCCATCGCCGAGGCTGCGCTGGACGGCGCCGGACTGGCGCGGCTGCCACGCTGGAGCATTGCCGAGCATCTGGCGCAGGGGCGGTTGGTGCCGGTGCTGGAAGAGTTTTCCCAGGTTTCTTTCGACATGCATCTGATGTGGCTGGCGAGCCGGCACGTGCCACAGCGCCTGCGCGTCGTCATCGACGAATTAATGGCGAGCGTGCCGCCTTTGCTGACGAAAACCTGACGTATAACTACAACATACTCGTGACAATTCGCCGTTTTATGGGATGTTTGGCACCAAATTGTTACAAGAATTTACACACACTTACAATTGAAAGCTAATATTAATGAGAACGATTAACATTAATAATGAGGTAAGGAACAATGGAGTTTCGCATCAAGCCTGGTTACCTGGCAGTCCTGGCGACACTGTCGCTGACATCAATCAACGCTAACGTCGCATGGGCGCAAAGTGCAGGCAGCCTGCCCGAAGTCCAGGTCAGCGGAGCCCGCGAGGGCTACGTCGCGCCGACGTCGGTGAGCGCCACCAAGAGCGAAGCGCCGCTGCGCGACATTCCGCAAACCATCAACGTCATTTCCGCCGAAGTCATCCGCGACCAGCACGCGACTTCGCTGCAGGACATCCTCAAGAACGTGCCGGGCATCGGCCTGTCGACCGGCGACGGTCAGCGCGACCAGGTGTTCATTCGCGGCTTCACCGCCATCGGCGACCAGTTCGTTGACGGCTTCCGCGACGATGCGCTGTATTTTCGCGACCTGTCCAACGTCGAACGCCTGGAAGTCATCAAGGGCCCGGCAGCCGTGCTGTATGGCCGCGGTTCGTCGGGTGGCCTGATCAATCGCGTCACCAAGAAGCCGGGCGTCGACATCAGCGACGTCAGCGTCAGCTTCACCAGCACCGCCGGCCGTCGTGGCGAAATCGATGTCGGCCGCAGCGGCGAAACGGTGTCGTGGCGTCTGACCGGCGCGCGCGAGCAATCCGACAGCTACCGCGCCCAGCAATTCATCGACCGCACGGCGATCTCGCCATCGGTCGAGGTCAAGTTCACTTCCGACACCAAGCTGTTGCTGCAGGCAGACTACATCGAAGATCGCCGCCTGACCGACTTCGGCATCCCTTCGTATCAGGGCCGTCCGGTCAGCGTGGATCCGGGCAAGTACTATGGTGCCGCCAATGCGCGCGATGCTGACTTCAGCCAGTCGCGCGTGGCGTCGACTGCGGCGACATTGACGCACCGCTTCAACGACAGCCTGTCGCTGCGCAATGCGTTCCGCTATTACGACTATCATCTGAATCGTAACAACACCAATATCAACGGTAACGTCAATGAAGTTGCGCGCACGATGAACCTGAATCACGCGACGCTGATCCGCGATGAAAACGGCTGGTTCAACCAGACCGAGCTGACGCAGAAAGTCAACTTCGGCACGGTCAAGAATGAGATTCTGTATGGCATTGAAATCGGCCAGCAAAGCAAGGATGCGGCGAGTTACGCAGGCGTGCCGGTCGCTACCGGCATCTCAATTTTCAATCCGGTGTTGCCGGTCGTGAATCCGGCGATCCGCGGCGCAGCGGCGTATACCTTCGGCACCTACGACACGATGGCGGCGTATGTGCAAGACACGATCGCCTTCAGCGATCAATGGAAAGCACTGGTCGGTCTGCGTTACGACAGCTTCAAGCAACAGTCGCGTCTGACCGGCACAACAGTCGGCAACCTGTCGCGCACCGACAATGCCTTCAGCCCGCGCGCCGGCCTGGTCTGGCAACCGGGCGAGACACAATCGTACTACCTGTCGTGGAGCCGTTCGTTCCAGCCTTCCGGCGAAACACTGCCTCTGGCGACCAACAACGCCGATCTCGCGCCCGAAAATACGCGCAACACCGAAATCGGCGCCAAGTACGATTTCCTGGACGGCCGCGCCAATGCCACCGTATCGATCTTCCGCCTGGAACGCGACAACATGAAGGCGACGATTCCCGGCACCACCACCATCATCCCGGTCGGCAAGCAACGCACCGACGGTGCTGAAGTCACATTGAGCGCGGACCTGAAGCAGGGCTGGAAAGTCCTGGCAGGTTACGCTTACCTCGACGCCAAGGTGATCGAATCGGTTGCCGTCGACGGCAGCGTGAACAGCCCTGCGAACGTTCCGTTCAAGGGCAAGCGCGCTACCCTGACGCCGATGCATAGCGCCAACCTGTGGCTGACCAAGGATATCGGTTACGGCTTTACGGTCGGCGGCGGCGCCAACGCCGTTGGCAGCCGTTTCGCCAATCCCGGCAATACCGTGAGCCTGCCGGGTTACTTCACTGCCGATGCGATGGCGGTGTACAAGGCGGCCAAGTACTCGGTGCAGCTGAACATCAACAACATCTTCAACACCGGCTACATCGTCTCCGGTCACGGCACCAGCCCGAACCTGAGCTTGCCGGGCGCACCGCGCAACGCTGCATTGACGCTGCGCTATTCGATGTAATCAACGTGTAATCAGCGTTGTTCCGGCAAACCAGGGGCAACATGAAAAAAGCCTGCGATGTGAACGACATCGCAGGCTTTTTCTTTGATGAAAGACGTCTCGACGTCGGCCGTATTTACTTCGGCAACACCCGCGCCAGCCATTGCCCGATGTCGTCGATTTCTTCCTGGCAGACCGAATGCTGCATCTGGTACTCATGCCATTCAATGTCGTGGCCCAGCGCCTTGAGCGTATCGCGCGACTGTTCCGCACGCGCGATGACGACCACCGGATCCTGGCGGCCATGCGCCATGAAAATAGGCGAGGCGTGATTGGATGCATGGCGTTCCGCTTCGATCGTGGCGGCCAGCGGCAGGTAGCCGGACAGGCACATCAGGCCGGCCAGCTTTTCCGGATGGCGCAGGCCGGTTTGCAGGGTCATCGCGCAGCCTTGCGAGAAGCCGGCCAGCACGATGCGTTCGGCCGGAATGCCGCGCGCCTTTTCCTTGGCGATCAGCGCTTCGACCAGCGCCTGCGAAGCGCGCAGGCCGGGTTCGTCTTCGCGGCGCACCAGGTCGGGCGTGAAGATGTCGTACCAGGCGCGCATCATGTAGCCGCCGTTGATGGTCACCGGCATCGTCGGTGCGGTCGGGAAGATGAAGCGGATGGCCTGACTGCCGGACAGGTCGAGTTCGCGCACGATGGGCACGAAGTCGTTGCCGTCGGCGCCGAGGCCATGCAGCCAGATCACAGCGGCGGTGGGATTGGGAGCGGATTCGATTTCGATGGTCTGGAGCGGGGCAGGTGCGGACATGTATTTTCTTTGGGTCAGGTTTGCGCAGCTTGGTGCACAATAACGTTTTACGGCGGAGATGCCGGAAGCGCCATGATACGACGATCCCGGCGGAAAATCTCCCGCCTGCCCTGATGGAGACCCACGATGAAAAAAATCGCCGCGCTGCTGGCCTGCGCACTGACCTTGACTGCAACTCTGACCGCGATGCCGGCGGCGCACGCAGCGCTGGAAGGCAGCCTGTTCCAGCCCAATGGTGAAAACCTCATCATCCAGCCGCCTACCGGCTGGCGTCTGGCCTACATGAATGGCGATCCGAACGGTGACTACGTGGTCGAGTTCCTGCCGCAGAATGAAAGCCATGACTCCTGGCGCGAAGGCTACATGTCGGTGCAGCGCGGCGCGGCCTCCGTCAGCCCCGGCGTGCATATGTCGACCCAGATCGTGCAGCGTGTGCTGCAAGGCGCGCAAAACGGTTGCTCCGGGCACTTCACGCCGATGAAGCAGAAGGACTCCATGACCAACGGTGCGTACACCTCAATCAGCGGCGGCTTTTGCGATCGTTATGGGCCGGCAGCACCGTTCGGCGAAGGCAGCCTGGTGGCGGTCATTGAAGGAACCAAGAATCTGTTTCTGGTGCAGTTCGGCTGGCGTCCATCGACCCCCAACGAACTGAATGGATATCCCCTGCGCATCACGCCGCAGCGGTTGCAGGTGCTGCTTGATCAGATCAATCGTGCGATGTTGTGCGGAGGAGCGGATCAGCTGACCTGCCCACGTTGAAGAGGATTGCTTATTTGGCCGGGCGTATTGCCGACTTGGGACGGAAGGCCTTGCAGACCGCTTCGTTGGTCTCGATGTACGGGCCGCCGATGAGGTCGATGCAGTAAGGCACAGCGGCGAAAATGCCGGGTACCTGTTGCTTGCCGTCGGCGTCCTTGACGCCTTCCAGCGTTTCGCGGATGGACTTGGGCTGGCCCGGCAGGTTCATGACCAGGGCGGCGCGATCATTCGTTTCACGAATCACCGCAACCTGGCGCGAGAGAATCGCGGTCGGCACGAATTGCAGGCTGATCTGGCGCATCTGTTCGCCGAAGCCGGGCATTTCCTTGGTGGCTACCGCCAGCGTGGCTTCGGGAGTGACATCGCGGCGCGAAGGACCGGTGCCGCCTGTGGTCAGCACCAGGTCGCAACCAATCACATCCACCAGCTCGATGAGCGTCTGTTCGATTTGTGTGCGGTCGTCGGGGATCAGGCGAGTTTCCATGCGCCACGGGCTGGTCAGCGCAGCGCCAAACCATTCCTGCAACGCCGGAATCCCCTTGTCTTCGTAGACACCACCCGACGCACGATCGGAGATCGACACCAGGCCGATCAGCAGTTCGTCCGGATCAGTCTTCGTGCTCATCGTCCAACGCGTCCGCATCATCTTCCGCGGCATTGGCGCCACGCGACGCAACCTGCAGTTGCTTGAGGATCTGGAAAATTTCGCGATACGCCTTGGGCGGCTTGTTCTCGGCCTGTTCCTTGCGGGCATTGCGAATCAAGGTGCGCAGGTGCTGCGCATCGAGGTCGGGATGCTGGGCGAGCAGTTCGGTGAGGGCGTTGTCGTCTTTCAACAACTTTTCGCGACGACGCTCAAGTGCATGCATGGAGGCGGTGTCCGCTTTGGACAGGCCGCGCCAGCTGTCGAGCGTCTTCTGGATGGCGGCAACTTCGTGCTCCTCCAGCGTGCGCATCTTTTTGCCGACGAATTGCATCTGGCGGCGGCGACCTTCGTGGTCCTTGATTTGCTGGCATTCGAGGATGACGTCACGTACATCTTCCGGCATGGGGACGCGCTTGACGCGGTCGCGCGGCTCGGCAACCAGTTCTTCGCCCAGTTTCTGCAACGCAGTCATATCGCGTTTCAGTTGGGATTTGGAGGGACGGTCGTATTCCTGCTCGAATTCGTTGGATTGAAAGCCGCAGGACCCGCGATTGGGATTTGGCATGATTCAGAAAAATAAGCTAAACGACTGCTATCATACCCGTTTTATACGCATTCCGAAGAAAACAGCCCAATGAGCGATACCGTATTTACCCACAGTCAAGACCAATTGAAGCAGCTTGCACAGGATGTGTTGCGTTACGCCAAGGAAAAGGGCGCTTCGGATGCTGCGGTCGACATCAGCGAAGGCAGCGGATTGTCGGTAGCGGTGCGCAAGGGCCAGATCGAGACCATCGAGCAGAACAAGGACAAGGGCATCGGCGTCACCGTGTACCTTGGTGAAGGCCGCAATGTGCGCCGCGGCAACGCCAGCACCTCGGATTTCTCGCAGCAGGCGCTCAAGGAAACCGTGGAAGCCGCCTACAACATCGCGCGTTTCACCGCGATTGACGACTGCGCCGGCCTGCCTGACGAAGAAAACCTCGAACTCAATCCACGCGATCTCAAGCTGTGCACACCCTGGCTGATCACCGCCGAAGAAGCGGTCGAACTGGCGCAGCGCTGCGAAGCCGCCGCGCTATCGGTCGACAAGCGCATCACCAACAGCGAAGGCGCCAGCGTCTACGCGCAGCAATCGCATTTTGTCGCGGCCAATTCGCGTGGCTTCATCGGCGGCTATCCATTCTCGCGCCACACCATTTCGGTGGCGCCGATTGCCGGCAAGGGCTCCAACATGCAGCGCGACGACTGGTATTCGTCGATGCGCGATCCAAAGAAACTGGCCAAGCCGGAAGCCATCGGCCGCTACGCCGCCGAACGCGCGCTGGCCCGCCTGAACGCCTGCAAGCTGTCCACGCGCAAGTGCCCGGTGCTGTTCGAAGCGCCGCTGGCGGCGGGTTTGCTGGGTGCTTTCGTGCAAGCGGTGTCGGGCGGCGCGCTGTACCGCAAATCGACCTTCCTGCTCGACTCGCTGGGCAAGCAAGTGTTGCCCGACCATATCCAGATCCTCGAAGATCCGCATGTCATCGGCGGCGTCGGCTCCGCCCCCTTCGATGACGAAGGCGTCAAGACGCATCGCCGCGAAGTGGTCAAGGACGGCGTCGTGCAAGGCTATTTCCTGTCGACCTATTCCGCGCGCAAACTGGGCATGGAAACCACCGGCAACTCCGGCGGCTCGCACAACCTGTCGATCACTTCGTCGCTGACCACCGCATCCGACAACTTCAAGGGCATGCTCAAGAAACTCCATACCGGCCTGCTGGTGACGGAGCTGATGGGGCAGGGCGTGAACTACGTGACCGGCGATTATTCGCGCGGCGCGTCGGGCTACTGGGTCGAGAAGGGCGTGATCCAGTATCCGGTGGAAGAGATCACCATCGCCGGCAACATGAAAGACATGCTGCGCCAGATCGTCGCCATCGGTAACGACACCCTGATCCGCGGCACCAAGGAAACCGGCTCCATCCTGCTGGAAAGCATGACCATCGCGGGCGACTGATAGCGCCTTGGCTCTTGCATATCTCTCCTCGTACAGCCGCCTGATTTTTCGTCAGGCGGCTCGTCAGACACTCCGGTTATCAGCTTCCTGATAGCGACTCTCTCCCTACTTTTCTCAGCGTTGCCACAACGATAAAGACGTCGTTCGATTTCGAACAGGCCGTTGTATATCGGTTAATCCTCCTGACGCGACGTGTTTCGTACAAGCGCGCGACTAAAATTTCGGCCTCAGTGACGAACAACATGGGACCGAGGATTTTCATGAAATCAAAGATTTTTGCTGGGGCCGACAAGGCGTTGCCTGCGATGCTGTTATTGACGATCATGCTGGCCGGCGCTACGCCGGATGCGATGTCAGAAGGCACGCACTTTGACTATGCGCATCAGGCAGCGTGGAAAGAAGTGCACGGCGACCGCCAGTCGCCGGTTGCACTTGATTCGAACAACGCGATGCCGGATTTCGACGACGATGAAGACGACAGCATCAAGATAGCGCGCACGATCAGAGACGCCATCGTGGTGGACAACTCACACACGATACAAATCAACGTATTGCCGGGAAATTTTGCAAGCATTCGCGGGCGCCGCTTTCAACTGCAGCAGTTCCACTTCCACACACCGGCCGAGCATGTAATCGACGGCAAGCGATATCCGCTGGAGCTGCATCTGGTCTACCGCGCCAAAAACGGTCGCCTTGCAGTGATCGGCGTCCCGTTTCAGAAAGGCGCCGCCAACCCCGCGTTTGGCGCCATCATGCGACGCGTCGTACGGGCAGGGCAGGCGGAACCGATGCCGGAGTTTGACATCAGCCCCTTGTTGCCGGCAGACCTGAGTTACTTTCACTATCTCGGTTCGCTGACCACACCACCGCTGACCGAGAATGCGGAGTGGCATGTGCTGTCGCAGCCGGTCACCTTGTCGTCAGCCCAACTGGAAGATTTTCATCGCTACTACTCGGGCAACAGCCGTGATCTGCAGCCGCTGAAGGGTCGCGAAGTTCTTTATCACCGCGAGGTGAAGCGCTGATGCCGGCATCGTTGCCAAGACATTCTGCAGGGTACGTCCGCAATTGATAGAATGACGGTTCAGTCACTTCAGGCTGGCGCCTGTGATGAATGTGGTCGTGCACGACAAGTAATCATTTTCAGGTGCTTGTCGTTTCGCCAACATCAACATCTGCAAGCCCCGGCCAAACGATTTTCCCAACATGTCTCCACACAAAGAAGCCGCGCATTCGAGCGGTCAAGTCTTGCCTTTCCGCGAATCCCTGATGGCCACGCTCGGCATCTGCTTCGTCATCATGCTGGTGGCGCTGGACCAGACCATCGTCGGCACCGCCTTGCCGACCATCGTCGCCGAGCTCAAGGGCTTCGACCTGTACGCCTGGGTGGCGACGTCGTATCTGCTGACGTCGGTGATCACCGTGCCAATCTTCGGCCGGCTTGGCGATTATTTCGGCCGCAAGCCGTTTCTGATCGCTTCCATCATCATCTTCGTGATTGCGTCAATGCTGTGCGGCATGGCCGACAGCATGCTGTTCCTGGTGCTGGCGCGCGGCCTGCAAGGCATCGGCGGCGGCATGCTGGTTGGCACTGCGTTCGCCTCGGCGGCCGATCTGTTCCCCGATCCGCACATCCGCCTGCGCTGGCAGATCATCCTCAGTGCGGCCTACGGCATTGCAACTTCGGTGGGCCCATCGCTGGGCGGCTTCCTGACACAGTCGCTGGGCTGGCGCTGGACCTTCTACGTCAATTTGCCGGTGGGCCTGGTGTCGCTGTTCTTTGCGATGCGCTACATCCCCCACATCCGTCATCACAAGCACGCCGGCAAGGTTCGCCTTGACTGGGTGGGTGCGCTGCTGATTTCAGTGGCGCTGGGCAGTCTGCAACTGCTGGTGGAGCTCTTCCCCAAGCGCGGCCTGACCGGCGGCATGCTGGCGTTGCTGGTGGTTGCTATCGGCGCGTTTTACGCGTTGTGGAAATGGGAGCGCCAGGTCGAGCAACCGATCCTGCCGTTCGAGATGTTCAAGGATCCGGCGCTCTCCAGCCTGTTCCTGCTGTCGGTGCTGGCGGGCTTTTCGATGTTCTCGATGCTGATGTATGCGCCGCTGCTGTTTCAGGGCGGCTTCGGCATGTCGCCGCGCGAAGCCGGCTTGCTGATCACGCCGCTGGTGGCCTGTATCACCGTGGCGAGCATCGTCAACGGTCGCATCGTCACGCGCATTCCCAATCCCAACATGATGATGTACGTCGGCTTCGTGCTGATCGCGCTGTCCTGCCTGGGCATCGTGCTGTCGCAGCGCAATACGCCGACCGGTTTCATGCTGGCGACGATGCTGGCCGGCGGCTTCGGCCTCGGGCTGGTGCTGCCCAACCTGACCGTGTTCGCACAGCAGGCGGCCAGCCGCGAGCATCTCGGCATCGCCACCGCCTTGCTGCAGTCGCTGCGCATGATCGGCGGCATGCTCGGCACCGCCGTGACTGGCACGCTGGTCACGCAGATGTACGGCAGCGGCGTCGAGCGCGCGCTGGAAACCGATCACGCAGCACAATGGCTGGCCGAATTCAAGGACCCGGAAATCCTCGTCAACCACGATATCCAGTCGACCCTGCTGGCGCAAATGCTGCAAGCAGGGCATAACGGATCGGCCTTGCTGGACGCTGCCCGCGATGCACTGGTCGGCGCGATCCACATGGGCATTGCGCTGGCGGTCGTGTCGGCGCTGATCGGCTTGTGGATGGTGCGGCGGGTGCCGCTGATTCGCTTCACGCCGAATGAAAAGGTGGAGACGGTGCTGTCCGAATAGAACGATTTCAGGATTCGCAAAAAGAAAAACGGCGTGCACATCCAGCACGCCGTTTTTCTATTTCTGCAGTGTCGTGGTCAGTCCGACCACAGCTTGCCGGCGGTCGCCCAGTTTTCCTTGCGTACATCCTGAATGATGATATCGACCGATTCGGGACTGCATTGCAGCGTCTTGCAGGTGACCTCTGTAATCGCTTTCACGAGTTCGCGTTTCTGTTCGATGCTGCGACCTTCGAACAACTGGATGTTGAATGTGGGCATGTCGTCTCCTCAGTAAAATCAATTCTTGTAGGATGCGTCGATCGCATCCAGCTTGCGCAGCAACGCCGGCCATTCGAGCAGGCCTTCCGGGCTGCCGTCGCCAAGCAGTTGCCGGTGCGTCGTGCGGCAGATATCCGTCGCCGGCATGTGCAGCGCCTGCCCGCCGGCTTGCGCCAGCAGCTGGATGCGGCACGCTTTGTCCAGCGTATCCATCAGCACGTAGGCCTCGGCGACGGTGCGTCCGCACACCAGACTGCCGTGATTGCGCAGCAGCAGCGCCGGCAAATCGGCCAGGCGTTCAATCAGACGGGTCTGCTCGGCCGGCGTCAGCGCCAGCCCTTCGTAATCGTGGCAGGCGATGGCCTCGTAGAAGCGCAGCGCGTGTTGCGACAGCGGCAGCAAGCCCTGCGGCTGGGCGCTGACGGCCACCGCATGATCATTGTGCAGATGCATGACGCACAGTGCATCCGGGCGCGCCGCGTGCACCGCACCGTGGATGGCGAAGCCGCTGACGTTGATGCGATAGGGGCTGTCTCCAACGATGGCGCCGTGGCGGTCGACCTTGACCAGGTTCGAGGCGCAGACTTCATCGAAGCGCAAGCCGAAGGGATTGAGCAGGAAGTGGCCGGGCTCGTCCGGCACGGTGGCCGAGATGTGCGTATAGATCACATCGTCCCAACCCTGCAGCGCGCACAGGCGATAGCAGGCGGCGAGGTCCAGGCGGGTCTGCCATTCGTTGCGGCTGATGTCGGTCATGGGCAATCGGGTGTGTAATGAAAAAGGGGACGCAAATGCGTCCCCCGGTATGTTACACGCAGACTCAGAAGTGATATTCCGCGCGCAGCATCGGCGTCTTGGCGAGCGAGCCCGGCACCGTCGAACGGTTGCCGAACTTGTTGCGCCAGTACTGATATTCCACGCCGACGCGGAAGGTGTTCTTGCCCATGCCCAGCGGTGTGCCGACGTCGTACATGATCTGGCCATCGAAGTTTAGCTCCGGGCTGGTGCTGTTGCCGAACTCGTCCTTGCCCTTGGCGGCGATGTAGTTCAGGTAGCCTTCGAACGCGAAGCCGCTGGTGCCGAACGGAATGCCCCAGGCGGCGTTGAACATCGGATGGGTGTCGTAGGAGTAGCGGTTGGCGATGCCGACCGGCTTGTTGCTTTCCCATAGCGCGAAGATGCTCAGGTTGAGGAAGCCCGGCACGTCCATCATCAGCGTCGGACCGGCGACCCACATGCGCTTCTTGGAGCCGTAGCCCGGATCGTTCTTGGTGTTGAGGTCAACACCCAGCGTGAAGCCGACGCCGCGCGCCGGGCCGAACGCCAGATCCTTGCCGCTGATCTTGCCGATGTCGAGCGTGTGGCGATAAGTCAGATAGGCTTCCTGTGCATTGCTGTCCTTGTTGTCGGACATGAGGAAGTCGACGTTGAGGAAATTGGTGCCGTACTTGTAGCCGCTGGCATGGGTGAAGTTGATGATGTTCTTGCTGATGTCCTGCGTGTTGAACGGCTCTGCGAACTTGGTGCCGTAGCGGTAGCCGATGGAATTGTCGCTCCAGTCGGCGCCGTGTGCGTGCTGCACGGCGGCCAACGCCGACAGTCCGATCAGGCCGGCTGCGAGATGTTTGCCCAGTGGCGTGCGCACGATTGCGTTTGCTTGCTGCATGGTGTCTCCTCCATTGAATGGTTATGTGTACTGCTGTTTTTTATAGTGTTCCGTGGAGCCGCCACGGCGGTAGATCAAACTTTGAACGGATGAGTGGCGCGCCAATGGTCGGCGATGTCGATGCGGCGCGTGATCCAGACCTTGTCGTGCTTCTGTACATAATCGAGGAAACGCGCCAGCGCCGCTGCGCGCGCCGGCCGGCCGACGATACGGCAGTGCAGGCCGACCGACAGCATCTTGGGGCGGTCGAGCCCGGACGGGTCACCTTCGGCGTACAGCACGTCGAAGGCGTCCTTCAGATAGTCGAAGAATTGCGTACCGGTGTTGAAACCCTGCGGTGCGGCGAAACGCATGTCGTTGCTGTCGAGCGTGTAGGGAACGATCAGTTGTGGTGTGGCGCCGCGTGTGGTTTGCACCTTGTCCCAATAGGGCAGGTCGTCGGCGTAGCTGTCGGCGTCGTAGGCGATGCCGCCGTGTTCGGCCACCAGACGGCGTGTGTTGGGAGAATCGCGGCCGGTGTACCAGCCCAGCGGCGCGTTGTTGGTGATGTCCTTGATGATCGCTATCGCTTCGGCGATGTGGCGGCGTTCGGTGGCTTCGTCGATGTTTTGATAGCTGATCCAGCGCAGGCCGTGGCAGGCGATTTCGTGACCCAGTTCGAGGAAGGCGGCAGTGGCTTCCGGATTGCGCTGCAGCGCGCGCGCCACGCCGAATATGGTCAGCGGCAGCCGGCGCTCTTCGAACATGCGCAGCAAGCGCCACAGGCCGGCGCGGGAGCCATATTCGTAAAGCGACTCCATGCTCATGTGGCGCGCGGCGAAACTCTGGGCGCCGATGATTTCGGACAGGAAAGTTTCCGAGCCGGCGTCGCCGTCGAGCACGCTGTTCTCCGCCCCTTCTTCGTAGTTGAGTACGAACTGCAATGCGATGCGCGCGCCGTCAGGCCATTGCGCGTGCGGCGGCGTACGGCCGTAACCGGTGAGGTCGCGAGGGTAAGTGGAATCTGTCATGTCTCCTGCCTTGGAATCGTTTTTTGCATCTTCGCCGAATTATGTCTTCAGAATTGATTACAGATATAACGGCGAACGTATATGGACCTGATCTCTGCGGTATATCATTTGCGACTGAAATGATCTACAAAATTTGTCAACGAGAGGAAACACAATGGGAAAACTGAGCACCCACGTCCTGGACGTCACCCAGGGCAAGCCGGGCGTCGGCGTCAAGGTGGCCTTGTTTGCGGTCCGCGGCAACGAGAAGGTCCTGCTGAAAAACGCCGTCACCAACAGCGACGGCCGCTGCGATGCACCGTTGCTGCAAGGCGACGAATTGCTGGCCGGACGCTATGAACTGGTGTTCGGCGCAGGCGATTATTTCGCGGCGCAGGGCGTGCAATTGCCGGCCCCGCGTTTCGTCGATGAAGTGGTGCTGGCCTTCGGCATCGCCGACCCGGCGCAGAATTACCATGTGCCGCTGGTGGTGTCGCCGTGGTCGTATTCGACCTACAGGGGAAGCTAGGAGCGTTGGCCGAAGTCAGCATCCGCTTGCGGACGCTTCTTCAGTAGCAAGCGATGACTTCCCCAGGCGCCGCAACCGCAGACAGCCATCACGATGACCAGCGGCAGCGAGGTGCCGTCGTGCAAGACGCCGATCGCCATCCCCGCCAGCGTGGCGAAGAAGAATTTCAGCGCGCTGATCAATGCCGCTGCCGCTGCTCGCCGGGGCACGGCGCACTTCCGCGCTTTATTTGATTCATGCGGATGCCGAAATTGTCGGCAAGGCTGCGGCGAAGCTGGCTGAATGCCTCAAGGAAAGTGTTGCGCCCCGCAGTTGACCAATCCGTTGTATTTCGGGACGTAGTGCATGGGCATTTTCATCATTTCGTTTTGATGCCATTTTTTTAACGCGCAACGGTCCGCGTGCTTCAGAAATTCGCGTCGCGGCGTTCAAAGACACCGGCAAGTATCCCGGCAGCGCGTTGCTGACCATCGAACATTTCGCAGAACCGGGAATGGAAGTGGCAATCCAGGGTGAGGCAGTCATCGGCGATACCTACCAGGACGCAAAGTAAGTTTCACCGTACAAGACAGACGGCAAGAGCCGTCTGTCTTTTTCTTTTTTGGGCGTTGCAACGGCGCTCAGAATTCGTTCTGCAATTTCTTGTAGCCCTGCACCAGTTCATTGTTGGTGCGCGCCACGTCTTCCGAAAATTCCGACGCCTGCGCCGACACCCGCGGCAAGGCATCGAGATCGGTTTGCGGGCCGATTCGCAGTGTCGACGGGACATAGAAGCCCGGCGGCAGATGGCAACCATCCACCACGGCGTTGTAGCGCACCACGCAACCATCTCCGATCACACAGTTGAACAGTACGCTGTTGAAGCCGATGAAGGCGTCATGGCCGACGGTACAGGGACCGTGCACGATGGCGCGATGTGCGATCGACGTGCGCTCGCCAATGGTCACGGCGCCGCCAGACTTGGAGTGGATCACCACGCCGTCCTGGATGTTGGAGTGAGCGCCGATGACGATGGCGTCCATCTCGCCTTTCTCGTTGACTTCATCGGCTCGGATGACTGCGTAGGGGCCGATGAAAACATTCTCGTGGACGATGACCTTGCCGCACAGGATGGCGGTCTGGTCGACGTAAGCGGATTCGTGGACTTGCGGCATATCGCCGGAGGGATTGCGACGAAGCATGGGGGCTTTCTCCTTGAACTGGCCTTGATGATGCGGGCCGAAATTGAACTGCGGCTACCTGTGCCGGTGGAGGCGGACGGTTTTGCCGGTAAAGAGCGGCGCTCATTGTAGGGGGCTTTTCGGATTCAGGGTTTTGTCAGCTTCTGATATAATGATAATCATTCTCGATAATTAAAATTAACCGAGCCTCAAGCCAGGTTGGCGCCATACAGCGCTTCGCATGATCTCCCGTTTGTTCTTCATCTCCGGCAGGGTTTTGCTCGTTGTTCATCAGTCGATGCTCATTAGTCGATGCGCGCCGGAAGGAGAGAGTTTGTCGTTTTGCATCATAAAAACACCTAGCCCCTGAAAGGAAGCACTACATGAAACTGAAACGTCTCGTCATTCCCGCCTTGCTGTCCACCTTGCTGCTGGCCGCGTCCGCACAGGCTCACCACGTCTGGCTGCAGCAGGACGCCAAGTCCGCCAACCTGTACTTCGGCGAGTTCGGTGAGAACCTGCGCGAAACTTCGCCGGGCCTGCTCGACCGCTTCGTGCAACCGAGCGCCGTGCTGCTGGGCGCCAACGGCGACAAGACGCTGGACGTGAACAAGGGCAAGAACGCCTACGCACTGTCGGGGCGCGCCGGCAAGGGAGAATCCATTGTTGCTGAAGAAGCGCACTATCCCATCCTCGAACGCAAGACCGGCGAAACCGTAACGCGCACCCTGTGGACTCCGGCCGCGCGCCTGGTCACCGACTTCGCCGAACAGGCGCCGCGCCTGACGCTGGACATCGTGACCACCGGCAAGCCGGGAGAATTCAAGCTGGTCTACAAGGGCCAGCCGTTGGCCAAGACCAAGATCAGCATCATCACTTCGGCAGGCTGGGGCAAGGAAGGCCACACCAATGAACAAGGCCTGGTGAACTTCGACCTGCCATGGCAAGGCACCTATGTCGTTGAAGCGCATCACATCGACAAGACCGCCGGCGAACGCGACGGCAAGCCTTACGATGTCGCCAGCTTTGTCACCAGCCTGACCGTGGCGCAGACCAAGGGCATCAAGCCTCTGCCAACCTCGCCGGCCGCAACGCCGAACAAGTAATCCGGGCGATTCGCCCCTGCAAGCTTCCGGGCTTACAGGGGTGCGACAATTTGTCGCACCTGCTTTCATCCGGTCTTGCCGTGGCGGCTTGCATCGTTTGCAGACCGCCACCGGCAAGCCTTTCAAGCCTTTTTCTTCCCGCCGCGTACACCTTGCCGTCGGCCTGAACGCCAGTTCCGGCGCTGCATTGCCGCGCATCTGCGTGCTACATTCGCACGATGGGGAAGCAGACATCGGGCCGTTCGAGCCCATCCATCCGTAGCACAATCACCGCGTGGGCCGCCATTTTGGCGGTGCTGCTGATGGTGCTCGCCCCGACGTTTTCCGCGGCATCGCAAGCGTGGTCGCAGGAGCGCGGCGGTTCGTTCTGGATGGAAATCTGCAGCGCCTTCGGCGACAAGACCGCCAATGAAGCTGATCGCGACACCGGTAAAAACGCCGCTTCTTCCTCGCATTGCCCGTATTGCCTGATGCATGCCGACGCCGTCGCGCCGCCACGGCAACCGATGCTGGCCGAGACCGTCTTCACCATTTCACATTTCCTGCCGCGCCTGTTTTATCGCGCGCCGCAGCCGCTGTTTGCATGGACCGTCGCACTGTCGCGTGCGCCGCCGCCGGCCGTCTGAATTCAGTGGCAACCGCTGACGGTTTGACGGTTGTCTTCCCTGTTCAGTCAACTTGCGCAAGTACGGATCTTGTCCGCGCCTGCGCCGCCGGTCCGGATCAACATGAAAAATACCACTCCGTTTCCTTTCCCTTTGCGGCCTCTGCTGCTGGCGATGATCGCCGCGTGGAGCCCGCTCACCCAGGCTCAATCTCAATCTGAAGGCGCCGCCGCCTTGCCCGAAGTCGTCGTCAAGGAGTCGCGCTCGGTCAGTGAAAAGAACCAGCTGCCGACCACCACCGAAAGCATCACCGCCGCCAAGGCCGCCGACACCGTCAACGCGATGAACGTCGAGGACACGCTCAAGTACCTGCCCAACGTGCTGGTGCGCAAGCGCTACATCGGCGACACGCAGGCGCCGATGTCCACGCGCACCACCGGCATCAACGCCGGCGCGCGCAGCCTGATCTACGCCGACGGCATGCTGCTGTCGGCGCTCGTCAACAACAACAACGGCAACGGTTCGCCGCGCTGGTTCATGGTCGCGCCGGAAGAAGTCGAGCGCATCGACGTGCTGTACGGTCCGTTCGCCGCGCAGTATCCTGGTAATTCCTACGGCGCCGTGACCGAGATCACCACGCGCATGCCCGATCACTTCGAAGCCAGCGTCAAGGCCAATACCGCGTTCCAGGATTTCAGCCAGTACGGCACCAGCAACACTTATCGCGCACAGGAATTGAGCGCCACGCTGGGCAATCGCAGCGGCGACCTGTCGTGGTGGTTCAGCGCCAATCATCTGGACAGCTACAGCCAGCCGTTGGGATATGTGACGGGCACGGCGCCGGCCGGCAGCAGCGGCAGCTATGCGACCCAGGATCGCACGGGGAAAGGTATTGTCGTCCTGGGTGCGTCCGGGCTGACACACACCGTGCAGGACAATGCCAAGCTCAAGCTGGCCTATGATTTTTCGCCGACGCTCACGGCCACTTATACGCTTGGTTTCTGGCAGAACAGGGCTGATGCACATGCCGTCACTTATCTACGCAATGCTGCAGGTGCGCCGGTCTATACCAGTGCCAGCGGATTTTCCAGCAACACCGTCGAGCAAGAGCAGTGGATGCAAAGCCTGTCGGTCCGCAGCAAGACGCAGGGCGTGTTCGACTGGGAAGCAGTCGTGAGCAATTTCTCCATGTCCAAGGATCTGACACGTACGTCGACAGGCCTTTATCCCGCTGCACAAAACGGCGGTGCCGGCACTGTCGCCGACGCCGGCGGCACCGGCTGGAACACGCTCGACCTCAAGGGTGTCTGGCGTCCTGACGGTCTCAAGGGCGCGCACATCGTCAGCTTCGGCGGCCACTACGATCAATACAAACTGGTCAGCCCGACTTACCTGACCGGCAACTGGGTTTCCGGCAGCAACGGCGCCTTGTCGACCGACTCGCGCGGCAAGACCGAGACGTCCGCTGTGTGGGCGCAGGATGTCTGGCGCCTGGCGCAGGACTGGAAGGCGACGTTGGGTGGGCGCTATGAATGGTGGCGCGCCTTCGGCGGCTACAACTATGCGGTGGCCAGCGGCGGCATCAACCAGCCGGAGGTGCGTAACTCCGGCTTCTCGCCGAAGCTGTCGGTGGCGTGGACGCCCGGCGAGCAATGGCAGTTCACCGGCTCGTTTGGTAAGGCCTTGCGTTTCCCGACCGTGGGCGAGCTGTACCAGAACGTACAGGGCAGCGACGGTATCTTCCGCCAGCCCAATCCCAACCTGCAGCCGGAGCGCGTGTTGTCGAGCGAACTGGCGATCGAGCGCGTGCTCGACAAGGGCAAGGTGCGGGTGTCGCTGTTCCAGGAAGACGTCTCGAACGCCCTGATTTCGCAGACCGCGACGCTGGGCACGGTGGTGTCGTCCTATACGCAGAACATCGACAAGACGCGCCAGCGCGGCGTCGAACTGGTGCTGCAAAAAGACGACGCGCTGATCCGCGGACTCGAGATCAACGGCAGCCTGACCTATGTCGATGCGCGTATCCTCGGCAACAGCAGTTTCGTCTCTTCCACCACGACCTCGGTTGGCAAGCGCACGCCTTACGTGCCGGAGTGGCGCGCCACGCTGGTAGGTACTTACCGTCCCGACGACAAATGGGCCTACACGCTGGCCGGACGCTACAGCGGCCGCCTGTACGCCACGGTCGACAACAGCGATGTCAACACGCATACCTACCAGGGCTTCGACAGCTACGTGATTTTTGATGCGCGCGTGCGCTACAAGATCGACAAGCATTGGAGCACCGCCGTCGGCATCGACAACATCACCAACAAGGATTACTTCCTGTTCCATCCGTTTCCGCAGCGGACCTTGTTTGCGGAGCTGAAGTACGACTTCTGATACGTCGTCGCCAAAAGAAAACCGTCGTCCGGTGTCATGCAGGACGACGGTTTTTTCATGCCCATTCAGATCATGCGGCGATGCTGTTGCGCGGCGCCGCCAATCCCATTTCCTTGCGGAACAGGGCTTCCATTTCACGCCGCACCTGGATCGCCTGCACGCTGCTGTCGATGGCGACGTCGCTCCAGCGCACCGCCTGGCCCGCTGCGACCGGACGCTGCAACACGATGTGATGCGCCAGGCCGATCGGCAATGCTTCGGCGTTGAGCGAGTCGGCCGCCGGCATCAGTTTGCCGTAGACCATGTGACCTCCTTCGCCGTCCAGTTTTTCGCCTGGTTTGAGATCGCGCTTGGCGGTGGCGACGGTGTCGCCGCTGAACGCCAGCGTGCTGCCGGTGGCCTGGCCGCGCACGGCGATGTTGGCCACCGAGATGCCGAGCTCGAGGCCGATCAGGTGATACGGTTTGTACATGGTAGCGTAGCGGCCGCTGGCATCGGTCTTGAGTCCGTACTGGGCGAAGCAGTCGCGCACGTAATCGCTCGGCGCTTCGAAGGTCACGTACACGCCCCAGCGCAAATCGCGGAACACCGGACGGCCGTCACGTTCCAGCGAGGACACCACTTCCACCGTGCCCGAGTGCGGCAGAATGCCGCCCGCCGAAGCCGGCTTGAGCAGGTTCGGCAGATCGTCCACGCCGCACGGCGGGAAGGCCAGTCCGTCCGCGCCCGGCGTCAGGCCGCAGGCGTTGGCCACCGCGCCCATTTCCAGCGCCGACTTGGTGCCGTCGAGGAAGGAGTTGAACATCTGCGCATTGAAGTCGCCCGACGCCACCTGCGCCTCGCTGAAACCGTAGTGTCCCCATACCGTATCCGGTGTGGATTGATGGTAGATCGGGAGGTACTTGGTGCCCTTGCCGGCGCACACCACGTCGAAGCCCGAGGTGCGCGCCCAGTCAACCATCTCGGCGATCAGCGCCGGCTGGTCGCCGTAGGCCATCGAATAGATGATGCCGGCTTCGGCCGCACGGCGCGCCAGCAGCGGTCCCGCCAGCGCATCGGCTTCGACGTTGACCATGATGATGTGCTTGCGGTGCTGGCAGCACAGCAATGCGTGGCGGATGCCGGCGGCGGGACTGCCGGTGGCGTCGATGACGATGTCGAGTTGCGGATGCGCGATCATCGCTTCGGCATCGTCCTGCACGAAGGTGCTGCCGTCGCGCAGCGCCTCTTCCCACGAGCGTGCAGCGTGCATGTCGTCCTTCCAGCCGACGCGCGTGAGCGCCTGTTTGGCGCGCGCCGGCGAGAGGTCGGCGATGCCGAGCAGATGCACACCGGGTGTACGGGGGACTTGCGAGAGGAACATCGAACCGAATTTGCCGGCGCCGATCAGGCCGACCCGCACCGGTTTGCCGGCCTGGGCCAGGGCCTTGAGCTGATGGAACATGGTGGACATGCTGTCTCCTTTGTAGGTTTGTCGCCCGCATCAGCAAGAAAAGGAACGTGCAGGCGTAAAAGCAGAAAAAGAGTAGCATTGGGATTTTCCCCGGTAAATGCCGAATATCACACACTTCATGTGCAAAAAATCGCATACGAAAATCCCATGAACAAGTTCGACTGGAACGACCTGCAAGCCTTTCTCGCCGTGGTCCGTGCCGGCCGCCTGACGGTGGCCGCGCGACAGATCGGCATCGATCACTCGACGCTGAGCCGGCGCATCGCCGGGCTGGAGGCATCCCTCGGCGTGGCCTTGTTTGACCGCCGCTCGGCCGGCTATGCGCTGACCGTCGAAGGCGAGCGCCTGGTCCCCGAAGCCGAAGCGATGGAAAGCCTGGCAGTGCGCATCCATGCGCGCCAGGACGATCCGGCACAGGGGCTGACCGGCTCGATACGCATCGGCACGCCGGAAGCCTGGGGCACCTATTTCCTGGCGCCTCAACTGGACCTGCTGGCGCAGCGCCATCCCGAACTGGAGGTGGAACTGATCGCCAACCCGCGCATGTTCAGCTTGTCCAAACGCGAGGCCGATATCGCCATCAGCATGACGCGGCCCGAACAGGGGCGCTTGTACGCGCGCCGCCTCAACGATTACGAACTGGGCATCTACGCTGCACGCGATTACCTGCGCCGCAAGCCCGCCGTTGAAGACAAGTCGCAACTGGAAGCGCATCCCTGGGTCGGTTACGTGGAAGACCTGATGTGGTCGCGCGAGCTGGATTACCTGTCCGAGATTTCACCGGCGCTGCGGCCGCGCATCCGCATCTCCAACATCATCAGCCAGATGGCGGCGGTGGTCGGCGGGGCAGGCCTGGGCGTGCTGCCCTGTTTCATGGCACGGCGCGAGAAGAAACTGGTGCGTCTGTTGCAGCAAGTGAAACTGTATCGTTCCTACTGGCTGATTACGCATGCCGATGCGCGCGACATCGTGCGCGTCAACGTGGTGGCGGATTTCATTGCTGAGCGGGTGGAGGCGGAAGGAGTGTCGTTCTGGACCGACGACGATGGCGGAGTGGCTCGTGATGTCGCTCGGGAAGCGATGTCAAAAAAGAGACGCGGCAAGTCGGGCTAAGGGAAATGACGGCAGGCGGCGCGTCAATTGCTCCTGGCTTTTTCAATCGTGGAGCGGGCGGCTTCCATCAGCGCAGCCGGTTCTTCCGCATCGGAATCGAGGTATTGGTTTTCCAGATTGATTGCCAGATTGCTCATTTTTTCAGCAAGGTCGGCGAGTGCGACGCTGAGTTCGCACATCAGGCTGGACATTGTTTTTGGAGAGTTTGCCATGTCTCTTTCCTTAAACGGATTCGACAGGGCGGACCTGCCGGAACTGCTGGATTTTCACAGACGGTCGACAACTAAACGGCTCAATGCGCTGGGCAATGCTACTGGCTTATTTTAAGCCGATTCCAAGTTTGACTGTGGACTGCGCAAAAAGTGCTTGCAAGAAGCGTGCTTGCAACGCAACTCTGTCGCGTCAAAGATACTTGATCTCGATCGTGGCGGAGCCGTCCAGAGGCACGTCTTGATTCAATGGCAAGTTTTCCGGTTTGTTCAGCACGGCCTGAACATTGATGGTCGCGGCCAGCGTCTTGAGTGCAACCGGTGTCATGCCGCTTTGAGCGAACGAGAAATAAGCGCCGTCGTGATCGAGGTAGCCGGCGTTGCCGCTCCACGAAGCGCCTTTATCCTTGGACGAGATAGCGGAGACCGGTTGGCCGTCGGCCAGCGCGGCGGCGGACAGCATCATGGTGTAGCCACCGACGTTCTTGCCGGCAACACTGCCAAGGCCGAAGTTGTAGGCAGCGTCGGCGCGGATGCTGTCGACCACGCCGTCGATGCGTGAAGAAGCGCGGTTGTCGATCACCACCAGCGCAATCTTGGCGGCGGCGTCACAGGTCACCGACAGGCTGACTTGCTTGACGTCCAGCTTCTTGTATTGGCCGGGTTGCAAGGTCTTGGCCGGGATGGTGCCGTAGTCGGCCACGCCGCTGTTGCCCAGGGTCGGGGTGCAGGCGGAAGGACGGATCACGCCGGTCACGCGCAGTTCCACCGTCGGCGCTGCCTGCACGGCGGCAGTGGCGCACAAGGCGGAGGTCAGGACGATGAGGGCGGCGAGGCGGTTCATGGCGATTGTGGTTTCATGTGAGCGCCTTGTTTCAGCGCGATGTAACCATTCTCGCGATTCACGTCCTCAAATAATATGAGAAAACTCTCAAAAAATGACTGCTTCGACAAGCATGGCGGCATTGTCGCGGTGAAAGAAAATGTGCAGGATCAAGGCATGAAAAAAGGGCTTGCACTGAGATGCAAGCCCTTCGTTTTGCTGCCCGTCACGATGATGCAGGGACGTCCGTCAGAAGGTTTCCCAATCCGAATCGGAATCCGGCATCGTTGGTTTCGATCCTGCCGATTTGGCAGGCGCCGAGGCGATGCGTGGCGCTGCAGCAGGAGCAGTAGCAGCCGCCTTGGGTTTGCCGGCGACGGCAACAGGCCGGACCGGCGCCTTTGCCACCGCAGTACGTACCGGCGCGGCAGCACGCACGATCGGCGCCGCCTGCACGTGAGCGCCATCGAGCTTGAAGCGGCCGACCAGTTGGGCCAGCGTAGCCGCCTGGTCTTGCAGAGACTGCGCGGCAGCGGCGGCTTGTTCCACCAGTGCTGCGTTTTGCTGCGTGCCTTCATCCATCTGGGTAATCGCCTGGCCGACTTCGCCGATGCCGGCGCTTTGTTCCTGGCTGGCCGAACTGATTTCGCCGACGATGTCGGTCACGCGCTTGACGCTGGCGACCACCTCGTTCATGGTTTCACCGGCTTGCTGCACCAGCTTGCTGCCGACGTCGACCTTCGATACCGAATCGTCGATCAGCGTCTTGATTTCCTTGGCCGCAGCGGAAGAGCGTTGCGCCAGGCTGCGCACTTCCGACGCCACCACCGCGAAGCCGCGGCCCTGTTCACCGGCGCGAGCAGCTTCCACCGCCGCGTTCAGCGCCAGGATGTTGGTCTGGAATGCGATGCCGTCAATGACGCTGATGATGTCGACGATCTTGCGCGAGGATTCATTGATCGAGCCCATCGTGTCGACCACCTGGCTGACGACCGCGCCGCCCTGGATCGCGACTTCCGAAGCGGACACCGCCAACTGGTTGGCCTGGCGTGCGTTGTCGGCGTTCTGTTTCACAGTGGAGGTCAGTTCTTCCATTGCCGACGCGGTTTCTTCCAGCGAGCCGGCCTGCTGTTCGGTGCGGCCCGACAGATCCAGATTGCCGCTGGCGATTTCGCTCGATGCGGTGGCGATGGTGTCGGCCGACGACTTGATGTTCGAGATCGTGTGCGTCAGCGAATCGCGCATGCGCTTGAACGCGTACACCAGGCTCGAGGTGTCGCCCGGCGCGGTGTTGATGACCAGCGTCAGGTCGCCGTCGGAAATGCGGTTGGCGATTTCCGCCGCGTCGCCCGGATCGCCGCCGATGGTGCGCAGGATGCTGCGGTTGTTGACCACCACCAGAGCGATCAGAATGATGGCAAAACCGGCGAAGATCGCGATCAGCTGATAGACCGATTGCGTGAACGCCGAATTGACGTCGTCCATGTACACGCCGGTGGTGACGATCCAGTCCCAAGGTTCATAGCGGAACGCATAGGAAGTTTTCGGCACCGGGTCGGGTGAACCGACTTTCGGCCAGATGTAGTTGATGAAGCCGCCCTGCGGCGATGCAGCGGCCTTGGAGATGTTGACGAACACCTGGTTGCCGGCCGGATCCTTGAAGTTGGTCAGGTCCTTGCCGTTCAGCTCCGGTTTGATCGGATGCATGATGGTCACGGCGGACGAATTGGATACCGAGAAATAACCGTCGGTGCCGTAGCGCATCATCTTCACACGCGCCAACGCGGTCTTTTGCGCTTCTTCCTTGCTCATCGTGCCGTTCTTGGCCAGCTCGCCGTATTCCTTGATCGTACTCATGGCGACTTGCGCCACATTGATCAGGTCTTTCTTGCGTTCTTCAAGGCGGATGTTGTGCGCCTGGTAGGCGTTGAAAATTGAAATGGCGAGCAGAGCGATCAGGCTGATGACGAGCGGCGCCCACAGACGTTGTTTGAATGAAAGTTTCATTCCATGGTCTCCAGAGTTTTCTTTGATTAAAGTGGAAATGGTCGGCGTGTCTGCGCATGCCTTGAAAACTTGGATAAAAATACCCGAGTTGTCGTCCGGAATGCTGCCCGGACTGTGTCGTTAACGGCGCGACAACAGGATAACTTTAAACGTGGTAGGAAAAAAGAAAGCCCCGATTAGTGGGGCTTTCCTTGGCCTTATCGGCTCTTGTCAGCAATGCTCCGCAACGCATACCAGAGTGCGCCTATCCATTCGTGCAGCGCGTAGTTGCTGCGTCGCAAGCCTTCGCCACCTGGCAGCCAGTCGTTGAGCGTAAGGCGTTCATTGCTGAAAAAGACCGTCGGCGCTGGGATCACTCCGATGCCTTGTGCGCGAAAGCTGCGCAGCGCGCGCGGCATGTGCATGGCGTCGGTCACCAGCAGCACATGTTGTACCCCCGCGTTGCGCAAGATCGGCGCCGTCAACCGGGCATTGTCGGCGGTGGTGTCGGAGGCCTGCTCCTGCCAGCGCGTAGCGACGCCGAAGTCGTCGCGCAGGCTGCGCGCCATGACAGCCGCTTCGCTTTCAACCGAGCCGTCAGGCTTGCCGCCGGTGACCAGAATCGGCAGGCCGCTGGCGCGATGCAGGCGCACGGCGTATTGCAGACGTGCAAGCGTGATGAAACCGGGTTTGTCCTGATGATCGTAGTCCGGCGCATTTGACAGTCGTGCGCCGCTGAGTACGACGATGGCCTGCGCCGTCGGCGGTATCGATGCCAGCGGCGGCGTCTGCCATTCCAGCGGTGCGACCAGCAGCAGTGCGCCGGCTCGTGTGCTGAAGACCAGCAGCAGGGCCAGCGCCGTCCAGCTCAGCCATATCGCCGCAGGCCGGCGTCGTCGCAACAGCAGCCCGAGCGCGCCCAGCAGCGTCACGTTCAGAGGAAACAGCAGCATCGCGCTGACAAATGTGGAGAAGAGGAGCATGGATGGCACAGAGAGAGAAGACGAAGAAGAGGGAGAAGGCCGTCCATTGTCGTCGATTCTTTCCATTGGGAACAAGTGCGCCGACGACGGTAAAATGGACGCCGGGAAACAGAGGAAACGGGACCGGCCGCAAGGCCGTCATCAGAAATGGGGAACAAAACGTGATACGTCTGGTGTTGTTGTTACTGGGAGCGGATTTTATCCGGCGTTATTGGCATGTACTGGCATTGATCGGATTGGCCTGGGCGGTCGTCGGCGTCAGCCTGTGCATCGATGCGCTGGATGGTGTGCTGGTGTTTCCGTTGACGTTGTTCGGCTGGCTGCTGCTGGTGGAAAGCCTGGCCACGCTGTTCCTGGCGTCGAGTGGCATAGGTGCGCAGAAAACGCTGCGCTACGTCAAAGGCAGTCTGTTCCTGGTGATCGCGCTGCTGATCATTTCGGCCTATCACCACAGCGATATGCTGCTGGCGATGCTGTTCGGCACGGCTTTCACGATCGGCGGCGGCTTGCAGATCATCTCGGCCGCCATCGTGCGTTTTCCACGCTGGCGCATGGCGCTGGCCGGTGGCGTCGGCCAGATCCTGATCGCGATTTTTTTCTTCCAGCCTTACCCTACGCATTACAAAGGCACCGTGCCGTATTGCCTGGGCATGGGACTGATTTTCAGTGGCTGGAGCATGATCTGGCTGGCCAGTCGTTCACGCCGTTTGCCGCGTGATAGTTCATTGTCGCAGCTGGCTTATCGCAACGCCGATTCGGATCGGCCGCTCGATGCCGGCAGCTACGACGGCCAGCTGGCGGTGACGACGCCGGCAGCAATTGCCTCGGCAGCGCCGCTCACGGTGCACGTCTGGACGCCGGCCGGCTCGGCCCGGGAAGCGACGCTGCATCGTCCCATCGTCGATCGCTATATTGCCGCAGTCGACGCCAGCGGCCGCATTTCGACCGGCCACGCAGCGCTGGAGATTGCGCCAAGTCTGTATATCAGCCTGTATCCGGCGGTTGAAATCGATCGGTCACCGGGCGAGTTTTCACGCCTGCTGCGCGCCACGCCGGACAACAACGTGCGGGGCCGCTATCTGACCGACTATCCGTCGGAATCGGCGGCGTGGTGCGAATCGACCGAAAAGATTTCTTTCCGCGATTACGACGTGCGTCACTTGCAGCAGTTCTGGCAGGACTATCGTCGCGAAGAGATCTACAACCTGACTCATCGCAATTGTTCCAGCACCGTCGCGCATGCGCTGGAGGCGGCACTGGAAGGCGTGATCGGCAAGCGCGCCGATCACTGGCTGAGCTTCATCAAGATCCTGTTCTCGCCGGAAGTCTGGGTCGCCGGCCACATCCGCAAGCGCGCCATGACCATGGCGTGGACGCCGGGGCTTATCCTCGACTATGCGCGCGCCTTGCGCGCCGTAGTGCATCCGCGTCCGCTGTCATGGCTGGCCAGCGTGCAACTGGCGATCCGGCGTGTGCGTCGCTCACACCGTCGTCAGGACACCGGAATAGCGGGCCAGGATTGACCACGATAAGCGCGCGATAGCAGCAGGAACCGGCGCCACCGCGACAGGGGAGCTTGTCCTACAAGGCAATCCGGCATCGTCCGATTGGTGGCGCGCAGAGGCGAATTTATTATCTGGTCTCGATACCGGAGTTGGCGGTTAGAAAATATACCAACACCAATTCCCCGAAGCGCTGCATGCGGCGTTTCATCGCCGCCGGGCGATCAGCATATTTCCGCAGATCGCCCGGCGCGCTTGTTTTCCCATCGTGTTTTTCCCATTCTCTTATTGTGTCCCTGCCGTTTCGCCGAAACAGGGCGATGCTGTGCGTTGCCGGTTTTTAGGGCAATATGCAGACGTCCGTGATCCCTTCAAGGAAATGCAGCGCGATGTCCGACAACAATCAAAATACGGGATTTCTCCAGGCCGCCGATGGCGTCAAGCTTTTTTATCGCGAATGGGTGCACCCGCAGCCGCGCGGGGCCATTGTGCTGGTGCACGGACTCGGCGAGCACGGCGCCCGCTACGCCGAACTGACGCGGGTTTTCCATGATGCCGGTTTCTCGGTGCGCATTCACGATCATCGCGGCCATGGTCGTTCAGGAGGTGCGCGCGGTAGCGTGCAGGCGAACGATGATTTTCTTGATGACCTCAAGACCGTGTTCGACGATTTCGCCGCCGTCGCGCAGACCACGCCATTTTTGTTCGGGCACAGCATGGGCGGCCTGGTGGCGGCGCGCTTCGCCACCGGCGGCTGGTCGAAGGTGCGTGGGCTGCTGTTGTCGTCGCCGGCGCTGGCGATCCGGATGTCGGGCTTTCAGAAATTCCTGCTGGCGCTGACCACAAGGATTGCGCCGGGGGTGGCGGTGCCGACCAGCCTGCCGGCGCAGCGCCTGTCGCATGACCAAGCGGTGGTGCGCGACTTCCTCGATGATTCGCTCAACCATGGCAAGGTGTCCGCGCGCGTGGTCAATTTCATGCTGGGGGCGATGGCCTGCGTGCAGCGCGATGCCGGCACATTTACTTCACCGCTGCTGCTGCAGTTTGCCGGCGACGACGCTTTCGTCGATCCGGCAGGCAGCCGTGCTTTCTTCGCCCATGTGCCGCAAGTCGACAAGACGATGCATTGTTACGACGACGCTTTCCACGAGATTTTCAATGAATCCCCGGAACGCCGTTTGCACGCACAAAACGATCTCATTGCATGGTTGGAATCGCACGTGCATTGAACGCTTGCCGCCGGCGTTTTTGCTGCGTTGCGCTACAGGCCGTCCAAGGCGGAAAACTTAACTTCAATTTGCACGTGTAAATTCTCCTCAGGGTTGCCCGCTGGGCAGGTTGGTGAAGCCGCAGCGACTGTCGAAACCCACGAAACCGGGCACACAGGCGCAGCCGGTGATCGCCAGCGCCAGTGCTGTCGCGAGGAGGAGGGTCATGATGCGCGGCATGAGCAGTCTTTCTAAATGGACGGAAGCAAAATGAAGCGTGGAGTGTAAGGCCAAGTCGGCGCGGGCGCCCAGCTCCATAACGACGAAGGGGGCGGTTACTTGAATCGTGCGGGGAAATTGTAAAGACGCGAAAAGAGAGGCTTTTCTTCGGAGAAGAAAAAGCAAAAGGGCGGAAAAATCCGCCCTTTTTTTATTTCAGGCCTGCCTGCGGTGACCCGCAGCAGGCTTGCCGCCATGGATTAGCGTGTCGACGCGAAATAACGTGCGACCATTGCAGCGATCAGCAGGGTGTATGGCAGGACGTCGATCAGGATACGCATGGTGGGCTCCGCAAGAAAGTGATTTATGTTGCGTTGCAGTATGCGTGTTTCAGACATCCTTTTCCAATTTTGATTACCAATACCAGTTATGGGTTTGTTGAATATCTGAGCGCCCACGCACCTAACTCATGAGGAATGCGGGTGTCACTGCCGACGCAAATGATTCATGGCGGGCGATGCAGACCTGATTGCGGCCGCTTTCCTTGGCCTCGTACAAGGCTTTGTCTGCTGCCAGCGCCAGCGCAGTCGTACTGCCGCCGGGGCCTGGCACCATCGCCGACACGCCGATACTGAGCGTGACATGGCATAGCGGCTGGTTGTGGGCGTGCGGAATAGATGCTGCAGTCAGGTTAACCAGCAGACGTTCGCCGACAAGGCGGGCCCCGGCGGTATCCGTGTTTGGCAAAATGACCACAAACTCTTCACCGCCGTAGCGTGCCGCGACGTCGCCCGGCCGATTGATCACGCGCAACAACTGCTGCGCGATCTGGCGCAGGCAATCGTCCCCGGCCAGGTGGCCGTAGCAATCGTTGTATTTTTTGAAATGGTCGACGTCGATCATCAGCAGCGCCAGCGAACGCTTGTCGCGGCGGGCGCGATTCCATTCGATTTCCAGCACCTGGTCGAAGCAGCGCCGGTTCGACAGCGCCGTCAGACCATCCTGGTTGGCCTGCGTCATGAGGATCTTGTTGGCGCCGGCGATGCTGTGGTACAGCCGCGTGATGCCGTACAGCTGCGAAATCAGCACGGCCAGCGAGGTGAACAGGCTGGTCATCTTGGCGAAATACCAGCCCAGTGAAAAGCGTGCGCCGCCGTACAGCGTCAGCCAGACGTCGATACAGGCGGCGAACATGCCGACCATGACCCACAGCTGTTCCGGCTTTTCTTCGCGCATGCGCATCACGCACAGCAAGGCGATCACGTTGACGCCGAACACCAGCGCCGGCACCAGCATGGTCGAGTCGTCGAAGAAGTTGCGCCCGTTGCGGAATACTTCCGGCAAATAAGGCAGTCCCAGCGTCGCCGCCAGCGTCAGCAGCACCACCACGACGACGCAGGCGACGATGGATTTGCGCACGCTGGCTGTGGTGCCGGCGACCTCCACCGAACTGGTCGCGTAGCGGATGATCAACAGGCCGAAACCGGTGTGCCAGCAGCACCAGAGCCACACCGCGCTGCTGGTGCTGCCGATGATGGAGGCTTCCATCAGCCCGCCCGGGAAGGCGGCGATCAGCGGCACGAAAATCACCGTCACGAAAAAATACGCCGTGCCCAGCCTGATCGTGCGCTCCTTGCCTTCGATCAGCCCTTGGGCGAACAGCAGCGAAGCCAGGATGATGTTGACCACGATCATGGCAATGCCGAAGGCACTCATGTAGCCAGGAATCGGCAGCAGGGGAGTGGTCGCCAGCGGCGTGGCGATCGCCGCAGAGAGCAACAACACGGCGATGACGACGCGCGCCATGCGGATCTGGCGCGGACTGACGCCGGCATCCTTGATGAGATAGGGTTCTTGGTCCATGAGAGATTCTTGTTGTCGATTTTTCCACATCTTAGTGCCGAAGAAGCGCATCGGCGCGCGAAGAGTGATGACCGATTGATAATTTTTTTGAGAGTGTTGTTATTTGGCCGGGATAGTTTTTTCAAGGAAATTTTTGTGTCTCCCGGCTCCGAAAACCGCTCCTGACGTGCATTGCAAGGCGGCATCAATTTTCCTGCGGGCATTAAAAAAGCGCGGACTCTCCGCGCTTTTTATCAAGTTCGGGATGGTCCCGAACGGTAGTCCTGCTTCACTTTTCCTGTTGCAGGACGGGGCCTTCGTGGTCGCCGCCGATGACGATCTTGTAGATGCCGGGATTTTTCAGCTCCACAGTGATCTTCCTGGGCTGCGGATAGGTCGCGCTATTGAGTGAATGCACGGGCTTGATGCTGAAGTCATAGCTGGTGCCGGGCTTGAGCCAGATGCTGAGGCGTTCGCCCTTCTGTATCTGCGCCAGGACCACGTCGTTGATCGCCAGCTCCAGCGGCGCGTTCCCGTACAAGAACGACGTACCGCGCGAGAATTGCACCTCGGCCGTTCCCGACGATGGCGACAGCATGCTCTTGATGTAGACCCGCGCCGGCGGCACTTGTCCGGTCGACGTTGTTTGCTCGGCGGCCGGCTGGATTACGCAGGCGCTCAACGCCATGGTCAGCGCCAGCAGGCAGGCGGTCATCGGTGTCTTCATTGCAGCTTCCTTATGTGGGAGGTTTTTCATGTTGCGCGAGAGCGATTCTGACATGAAGCCGACGGCATTGCCTATACAACTTTACGCATGCCGCGCTCTTGTCATGCCTCAGGTACTCCTCATTGGCTCTTGACGCGATAGACGCAACGCCGCGCACCGGCCAGCAAATGCTCTTCGCGCGTCACCGAGGCGGCCTCGCCGATGACCTCGCGGAACAGCTGCAGCTCCGAGCGGCAAAAGCCCTGACAACTGGTTGCTGCCGCACAGATCGGGCAGTGGTCTTCGATGAGCAGCCAGTCCTTGCCATCCTTCTCGACGCGCGCCATGTAGCCTTCGGCAGCGCGCAGGGTGGCCAGCTTGTCGAGTTTTTTCGGAATCCCGGTAAGGCCGCTGCAGGCCTTCAGGTAATCCTTGCGCATCTCGCCTTCACGCTGGGAAATCAGGCGATCCAGTCCTTCTTCGCCGAACAACTGTCGGATCGACCCGATCAGCTGGATCGTCAGGTAGGCATGCGTATCGGGGAAGCGCGCGTGGCCGGCTGCACTCAACTCCCAGTTCTGTCGCGGCCGTCCGGCGCCGGCGGCGGCTTCCTGCACGCCGCTGATCAATTCGTCCGCCAGCAGCTTCTGCACCTGCAACCGCGCCGCTTCTGCCGTCATCCCGAGTTCCTGCGCCAACGTCGCGGTGGAGGCGGGGCCGCGCGTCTTCAGCCGGAGCAGGATGCGTTCAGCGGTCGGCATGTCGGGGTTAATGTCAATTTTATTTTCCAAGTGTTTACTTGTGTAATTCATGGTGCGGGTTTAACATGCGTTCAGACAATATCCAAACAAACGCTTGCATATTAGGCGTTATCCATCCGAATGTCGAGGTCAGTCATGAAATCCGAAACCGTTGTCGTCACATCCTGGAGCGAATTGCTGACCGGCAGCAATCTCTTGCGCTCGGTCGCCCTGACCGGCGGCGTTGCGCTGCACGCCATCAATGTCCACATCGTCACCACCATCTTGCCGTCGGTGGTGCGCGACATCGGCGGCCTGGCGTACTACGCCTGGAACATCACGCTGTTCGTGGTCGCCTCCATCGTCGGCTCCGCGCTGACCAGCAAGCTGCTCGACAAGCTGGGCCCGCGCCGCGCCTATCTGCTGGGACTGGCGGTGTTCACGCTCGGCTCGGTTCTGTGCGCGACGGCATTGTCGATGCCGTGGATGCTGGCCGGGCGCAGCGTGCAAGGCCTCGGCGGCGGTTTGCTGGCCGCGCTCGGCTATGCGCTGATCCCGGTGCTGTTCGAGCAGCGCCTGTGGTCGCGCGCGGTGGCGCTGGAGTCCGGCATGTGGGGCGTGGCGACCTTGCTGGGCCCGGCGGTGGGCGGACTGTTCGCCGCCGGCGGCGCCTGGCGGCTGGCGTTCTGGTGCCTGCTGCCGGTGGCGTTGCTGCAGGCGGTGATCGTGGCCGGACAACTGAACGGCAAGCCGTCGCAGGGCGATACTGCGGCTTCTGGTCCGGTACGTATTCCACTGCTCAAGATTGCCTTGCTGGCGCTGTCCGTGCTGCTGGTGGCGTTGGCCGGACAGGTGGAGGACATCGCCGGAAAATTGCTCGGCGTCGCGGCCGGACTGGCGGCGGGTGGGCTGGTCGCCTGGCTTGACCAGCGTCCCGGCGTAGCCTTGTTGCCGACCGGCGCCTATCAATTGAGTACCGCAATGGGGAAGGTATTCGCCTGCGTCTGCCTGCTCATGATCGGCAGCATGACCGAAATCTTCGTACCGTACTTCCTGCAGACGCTGCACGGTTACGCGCCGCTGCAGGCCGGTTACATGACGGCCGCCATGGCCGGCGGCTGGAGCCTGGCGTCGCTGCTCAGTTCGGCGCGCAGCGGCAAGGATGCCGATCGGATGGTGCATATCGGACCGCTGATAATGACCTTGTCGCTGGTGGCATTGGCGGCGCTGCTGCCCGGCGACGTCGATGTGGATGTTGGGGCAGAAGGACTGTGGCTGGCGCTGGCGCTCGGCGGAGTCGGTCTGGGCATAGGACTGGGCTGGCCGCATCTGCTGACGCGCGTGTTGAAATCGGCGCGCCGCGGTGAAGAAAACCTGGCCTCGGCCGGCATCACCACGGTGCAGCTCTACGCCATGGCCATCGGCGCCGCGCTGGCAGGCCTCACGGTGAACGCCGCAGGTCTGACGGAGCCGGGCGGTATCGACGGCGCACGCCATGCGGCTTACGCCTTGTTCGCCTGCTTCGCTGTAGCGCCGGCGCTGGCGATCGTGCTGGCGCGCCGCGTGGCGCGGGACAGGTAAGCGGACATGCTGATGCCGGCGACGACCGTAACCTGTGAGGAGCATGCAGCCATGGATCCCATCAGCGAGATTGAATACCACCTCGTGGTGGCCGAGTTCGATGCTCTGTGGGGACGTCCCTGCAGCGACGCCAACCGGCGCCGCATGGATTACATGATCTGCGTGATCGCAGCGTTTGAAGAAAGCCGCGGCAAGCTGTCCGCAAGCTGAGGCAGTTGCGTTGCCGGCAAGCGCACATGCAAGCGCGCCAGCGTGTCGTGACGGCTCCCGAGCAGGGCGTATTGCTTCTGTTGCAGCCAGTAGCGCAGCTGCGATTCATCGGCATAGACGATGGCGATTTCCACTTCGGCGTAGACGATGCGCTCAATGCGTTGCGCCTGTTTGAGCGCCGTGGCGATGGCGTCGGTGTAGGCGCGCACCAGGCCGCCGGCGCCGAGCTTGATGCCGCCGTAATAGCGCACCACCGCCGCCAGCACGCCGTCGAGTTCGTGATGGCGCAACACTTCCAGCATGGGCCGTCCAGCCGTGCCCGACGGTTCGCCGTCGTCCGACATGCCCGATTGGCCGCCAGCCATCAGCGCCCAGCATACGTGGGTGGCGGCGCGATGTTGCGCGCGCAGTTGTTCCAGTTGCCGTTGTGCGGCGTCGCGATTGTCCACCGGCATGACGATGCCGATGAAGCGGCTCTTGCGGATCTCGAGTTCGATCTCGACGGCGGCGGTGAGGGTATAGACCGGCAAGGTCGACTATCGTACGGTCAGGCGGTCACGCCGCGCAGTGCGTCGATCTCCGCCTGCAGGGCCTGGTTTTCCGCCGTCAGTGCGGCGACGCGGGCATTCAGTGTGGCGATTTCGGCGCGCAACGCGGCTGCATCGTCGCCGTCAACCGACCACGGCGGCGCGGCGCCGTCGTTGGCGCTGCTTGCCGCTGCAGTTTCAGTTTCTTTTTGGGGAGCGGCACGGGGCGTACGGTTGGCGGCTTGCTTTTCGCGCACCATCTTGGCGGCCTGGCGCAACTCCTTCTTGCCGCCGGCTACTGCCGTGATCTGTTCTTCGCTCGGCAGCGACGCCACTGCAGCGGCGGCGTTGATCGAGATGGCGCCGGTGCGCACTGCTTCGACCAGTTCCGGCGCGGCGGTCTTGCGGATCTTCTCGATCTGGCCGATGGTGTTGGAACTGATGCCGGCGACGCGGGCGATGTCTTCGCGGGTCTTGATGGAGGCGCTCGGGATCGAGGTGTCTTCTGCCTGTGTGTCGCTGCTTTGTTCCGACGCCGTGGTGTCCGCCTTGGCGGCGATGGATGCATCCATCTCGGCGCGCACGCGCGCGGAAATGATGTCGCGCTTGCGCAGCGCCAGCACGCCGCGCTGGAAGTCGGTCACGCTGCGGCGGCCCAGCTGGTTGTCGATCATCCACAGCATGACGTCGTCGATCGAACTGAAACCGGTGTTTTGCACGGTCTTGAATTCGATGTCGTACTTGCGGCAGATTTCGTAGCGGTTGTGGCCGTCGACCAGCACGTCGCCCCACAGCACCAGCGCATCGCGGCAACCTTCGGCCAGCAGGCTGCGCTCGAGGGCGGCGTATTCGTTGGCGGTGAGCGGATCGATGTATTGGAGAAGTTCGTTATTGATCGTGATATTCATGGCATCCCTGGACCGCTCCGGCGAATCGGAGGCGGACCGGAATTTTACACTACGGGTCGGGGCCGGATCCTGGTGCAAGGCGATCGTAGCGGCGTGAAAATCCTGCGGCTGATAAAATCGTTACTCCCCCAACGTTCAGGAAACGGAAGCAACATGGACGCCTTGTTCTTCATCCCCGTCGCGATCATGCTGGCGCTGGTGCCAGGTCCGAATAATTTTTGCGCGCTCAACAACGGCATTCGCCGCGGCGTCGGCGTGGCGCTGCTGGCCACGTTCGGGCGGGTGACGGCGTTTGCGATTTTCCTGACGGTATCGGCGGTGGGACTGGGCGCCATGCTGCTGGCTTCGGAAACAGCCTTCACGGCCGTGAAGTGGGTCGGCGCGCTGTATCTGTTCTATCTGGGCTGGCGCGCCTGGCGCAGCCGCGAATTCCATGGACTGGAACTGGCCGACGGCATCGAGTCGGGGGCGCCATCGTCGGCGCCGGCGCAGAAAGGCGTCTTCGCGCTGGTCATGCAGGAATTCCTGCTCGGCATCACCAATCCCAAGGCGATCATGCTGTTCGCTGCGATCTTCCCGCAATTCATCGATCCGTCGCGCCCGGCGGCGCATCAGTTCCTGGTGCTCGGCTCGATTTACCTGTGCGCCGAATTCGTCTCCAGTGCAGTGTATTCGGCCTGCGGCAAGCAGATCCGCCGCTACATCCGTACCTCGCGCGGCGTGGCGCGGCTGAACAAGGCTACCGGCGGTTTCTTCATCGGCGCCGGCGCTCTGCTGCTGGCGGCACGTCAGTAATTTTCAATCAGGGATGCGGCTTCGCTGCCGCATCCTTGTCCTTGCCGCTCGTCGCATTGATCTCCCCAAGCAACTGCAGGTGACGCTCGATTTCGAACACGTGCGGATCGTCCTTGCCCAGTTCGCGCAAGGCCACCGCCAGTCCCAGCAGGTAATCGGCATTGCGTCCGCTCGGCCCTTCCGCGCCGGCGATCTGGCGCGCGATGTCGCGTTCCGAGGCCGGACCGAGGAAGGCGGCGTTTTCTTCCGTGGCGATATAGATCAATCCTTCGGTACAGCTGCCGTCTTCAAACAGGATGTCGGTGGCCAGACGCAGATAGCCGTTCTTTTCGCGGTAGTCGAGATGGCCGAACACTTCCGGTGTAATCAGGTAAGCCATGCCGGCGCAGGTCGCACCTCCATCCCGGATCAGCGTCACGACACGGCCGGGCGCCTGCACGGTGCCGCGGTGATCGTGCGAGCCTTGCCAGAAGCGCCGGCTCCAGCCGACGATGTGGGCCGGACGGCGCTCGATGAAAGGGAAGTCGGCCTTGAAGATCAGCGACCCGTAGCCGAACAACCAGACGCTGTCGTGCTGGTCGAAACGGGTCATGGACTTGTTGCGGGCGATGGTGTTGTCGGACATTGCAGGCGATGCGCGCCGGGAAGGGCGTGACGGAATGTTGATCTGCTGAAATTATAAAGGCAAGCGCCGATGGGCGTGCCCGGCGGAGAAGGCCGGAGGAAGTGCGGAAAATACGGCTGGGCGGACCGCGGCCCGCCCAGGCAAAGTCGGACGTCAGTTCTTTTCGTGACCCTGTTCCATGTCGGACAGGCCCGAGTACATGCCACAGCAATGCGGCTCGCCGCGGTGCGATCCGGTCGTGAGGGCGCTGGAGTCGTTGAGGTAATCGACCAGTTTCCGATACAGCGCAGCGAAGTAATTTTTCATGATGTCCCCCGTTTCCTTGTTGGGTTGAGACACGTTGCAAGCCATCTGATCTCGTCAGTTTCTGACCTGCAATCCGCATTTGTAAACGATTACATCATCCTGGTGAAGCCTGATGCAGTGCGGATGTAAATAGTTTATATCATTTATTTTACGGTGTGTTCTCTTTTGCAAGTATCAGGCGTTTCCTGATATCGGATGTGGTCTTTTGTCTACGCCGCGCCGGTTGCATGTGCCAGCAGCCAGCTGCGGAAGACCTGCATCGCCGGCGTCTCCTGCCGCGATTTCAGGCGCGTAAGCCAGTACGCGCCGTCGCTGATGGAGATGTCGAAAGGACAGGCCAGCCGGCCCTGGCGCAGTTCGCGCTCGAACATGTTGACCGGCAGCAGTGCCACGCCTGCTTGCTGCGCCACCGCTTCGGCCATGGTCAGCGAGGAGTCGAACACGAAGCCGCGGATCGGCGGGCAGGGCGCGCCGGCAGCGGCGAACCAATGGTTCCATTCATCTGTGCGATAGGAGCGCAGCAGCGTTTCGCCGGCCAGGTCCTGCGGCCGCCGCAGCCGTGCCGCCAGCGCCGGCGCACACATCGGCGACTGCGGCGCGGCGAACAGGCGCTCGGCGTCGGTGCCGTGCCAGGCGCCATCGCCGAAACGGATCGCGTAGTCCAATCCTTCGCCGGCCAGGTCGACGCGGTTGTTGTTGGTCAGCAGGCGCAGATCGACGAACGGATAGGTCTGCTGGAATTCACGCAACCGCGGCATCAGCCAGCCGACCGCAAACGTGCCGACCGCGCCCAGCGTCAGCACTTCGCGCATGCGGCCGTTCTCGAACTGGCCCAGCACGGTGGCGATGCGTTCGAAGGATTCGGCCAGCACCGGCAGCAGCGCCAGGCCTTCGTCGGTCAGCGCGAGACCGCGCGGCAGACGACGAAACAGCGTCACGCCGAGGCGCTCTTCCAGATTCTTGACCTGCATGCTGACGGCGGTCTGGGTCACGTTCAGTTCGTCGGCCGCGTAAGTGAAGCTGAGATGGCGGGCGGCGACTTCGAAGGCCCGCAAGGCATTGAGGGGGAGATGCATAAGTTTTCCGAATTCATCCTGGGATCAGTTTTTCTGTGGTCTGGGGCAAATTATCGTGAATTGCGATGATCGTACTTGCTGCCTATCATTTCGCTTCGTCTCCAATTTTGCAAGGAAAAATGATGACAGACAGAAGACATTTTCTCGCCATGACCGGCGCGGTATTGGCCGGTTGTGCCGGCGGCGCGTGGGCAGCCGGTACCGCTGAGGCAAAAAAATCTAAGGACTCTGCTTCCGTTGTGGCGCGTCTGGCGAAACTGGAAGCCAGCGTCGCCGGTCGCCTCGGCGTGGAAATCCTCGACAGCGGCAGCGGTCGCCGCTGGGGCTACCGCGCCGACGAACGCTTTCCGATGTGCAGCACCTTCAAGTTCCTGGCGGCCTCGGCCGTGCTCAGGCGCGTCGACACCGGCGCCGAACAGCTCGACCGCCGCATCGTCTACGGCGAAGACGTGCTGGTCAATTACTCGCCGACCACCGGCAAGCATGTCGGCGGCGACGGCCTGTCCCTGGCGCAATTGTGCGAAGCGGCCATCACGCTGAGCGACAACACCGCCGCCAACCTGATGCTGCGCAGCCTCGGCGGCCTTGAGGCGTTCAATAAATTCGTGCGCTCTTTGGGTGACGACACGACGCGCCTGGATCGCTTCGAAACAGAACTCAACACCTCCATCCCCGGCGATCCGCGCGACACCACGACGCCCACGGCGATGATCGGCAACCTGCAAAAAATCCTGCTCGGCGATGCCTTGTCGGCTGCATCGCGACGCCAGATCACGGCCTGGATGCTGGCCAACAAAACCGGCGACCGCCGGGTGCGTGCCGGCATGCAGGCTGGCTGGAAAGTAGGCGACAAGACCGGCTCGGGCGACTACGGCACCACCAACACCGTCGCCATCATCTGGCCGCCGCAGGGCGCACCGTTGCTGGCATCGATTTATCTTACTGAAACCAAGGCGCCGGAAGAGCAGCGCAATACGGTGTTGGCGGAAGTCGGAAAATTGATCGTCGGCGGTCTTGATCGATAAGATGTGCGTATGCGATTTGCTCGTCGATTTGTTCGTTCGACAAGACCGTGGTTGTTCCGATAACACTTGCGACGCCAATCTTGTCGAAGCATTAATGCCATTCCCATTTTTTCGATGCCTTTTGCGCAACATATGCCTCAAAGCCCCGATCTGCGGGGCTTTTCATCGTATGTTGCGACGAATCAAATATCCCGTTTTGATTTGTAATGGCGACCTGCCCGGCGGTGCTGAGCGGATCGGGGTCGCCTCGAGAATTTAAAAACACGTCGCAGCAGCGACGGTAAAACGGGATTGAAAATAGCAATGAACATTATCGGAAACATGCGAATCGGCAAGCGCCTGGCGTTGGGCTTCGCCCTTATTCTGGCCTTCTCCATCGTGATCACGGCCATCGGCATCTGGCGCTTGCAAGCGGTATCGTCGGCCACGCGCGAGATGATGAGCCAGCCTCTGCTGAAGGAGCGCCTGATCGGCGACTGGTACGCCAACCTTGCCAGCGGCATCCGCCGCACGATCGCCATCGCCAAGAGCAGCGATCCGTCACTCGGCCCGTATTTCGCGGCGGAAGCGGCGGCATCGTCCAAGGGCTCAGGCGAATACCAGAAAAAGGTTGAGGCACTGCTGGAAAGCGACGAAGAAAAGAAGCTGTTCCAGAAGATCGGCGAACAGCGCAAGCTCTATCTGAGCTCGCGCGACGCTATCAACAAGGCCAAGGCGGCCGGCAACATCGAGGAAGCCGAGCGCGTGCTTGAAAAGGATTTCGTCCCGGCATCCAACGCCTATCAGGACACCATGCGCCAGTTGGTCGAGCTGCAGCGCAAAGACATCGACGACACCGCGAAACACATCGACGTCATCGCCGAAGACAGCCGTATCTTGCTGCTCGCGCTGGAAGGCCTGATCCTGGCGCTGGGCGTGCTGTGCGCCTGGTACCTGACGGTCGGCATCACGCGGCCGATCAATTCCGCCGTGACGATTTCGCGCCGTGTCGCCGAGGGCGACCTGACCAGCGACGTCCAGGTCAGCAGCAAGGATGAAACCGGCCAGCTGCTGCAAGCGCTGCAAGACATGAACCTCAGCCTGCGCGGCATCGTCAGCAACGTGCGCACCGGCACCGACACCATCGCCACGGCGTCCAGCGAAATCGCCGCCGGCAACCTCGACCTGTCCTCGCGCACCGAGCAGCAAGCCAGTGCGCTGGAAGAAACCGCGTCATCGATGGAAGAACTGATCTCCACCGTCAAGCAGAACGCGGACAATGCGCGCCAGGCCAACCAGCTCGCGGTATCGGCATCTGAAATCGCAACCCAGGGCGGCGGCGTGGTCGGCCAGGTGGTCGACACCATGGGCGCGATCAACGACTCGTCGAAGAAGATCGTCGACATCATCAGCGTGATTGACGGCATCGCCTTCCAGACCAATATCCTGGCCTTGAATGCGGCCGTGGAAGCTGCGCGTGCGGGTGAACAGGGTCGCGGCTTCGCCGTGGTCGCCTCCGAAGTGCGCAGCCTGGCGCAACGCTCCGCGGCGGCCGCCAAGGAAATCAAGGTGCTCATCAACGACTCCGTGGAAAAGGTCGGCAACGGCAGCAAGCTGGTCGAGCAGGCCGGCGCAACGATGGCGGAAGTGGTCAACAGCGTCAAACGCGTCACCGACATCGTCGCCGAGATCAGCTCCGCCAGCGAAGAGCAGACCACCGGCATCGAGCAGATCAACCACGCCATCACCCAGATGGACCAGGTCACCCAGCAGAATGCCGCACTGGTGGAAGAAGCGGCAGCAGCAGCCGCTTCGATGCAGACCCAGGCCGACAGCCTGGCGCAACTGGTCAGCGTATTTACGTTGAGCGGTACGCCGGCCTTGCCCTCCGCGCGCCGCACCATCGACATCACGCCATCGGAGCCGCGCCTGCGTTAATTCGACAGAGACGACCCGGCAAGAAGCCCGGCCCGGCAACGGACCGGGCTTTTTTATGGGCGTTCGCTTTGGCTGGATATCCGCAAAAAGGCTGTGCGGGATTCCGGATGTTCGCAAGGAAGTTGCTTTCCTTGTTGTAACGAAATTTTTAAAAATCCTTTGAAATCAGCATGTTGAGCGATTTCATCTGATTGGCACGATGCCTGCATATAGGTCTCCCAAAACAATAAAGCAGGAGACAGATGTGACGCCGCTTCCTTCGCCGTAATCCGGCAAATCAACGTCCTTTCTCGCTCTTGTCGCACCGTGCGCAACATGTTCGCGGCCGCGATTGCAGGCACACGCCTGGCACAAATACCAAACAGCCGGTTTGCCCCGTGATTTTTCGTGGAGCACCTCCGGCCGCTTACAAACCTGGAGATAGCAATGACTCAAACAGTTTCCACTACGTCGACCACACACGCTTCGGCTACGCCGGTCGCCGCCGGACCATCCACCACCAAGCAACGCATCCTGGCGATCCTCGGCGCATCGTCGGGCAACCTGGTCGAGTGGTTCGACTTCTACGTCTATTCATTCTGTGCCATCTATTTCGCGCCGGCCTTCTTTCCCAAGGGCGACACCACCACGCAATTGCTGAACACTGCCGGCGTGTTCGCCGCCGGTTTCCTGATGCGCCCGATCGGCGGCTGGCTGTTCGGCCGCATCGCCGACAAGCATGGCCGCAAGACCTCGATGATGATCTCCGTGCTGATGATGTGCGGCGGCTCACTGATGATCGCCTTCCTGCCGACCTATGCCGTGATCGGCACGGCCGCGCCGTTCCTGCTGCTGGTGGCGCGTTTGTTCCAGGGCCTGTCGGTGGGTGGTGAATACGGCACCAGCGCGACCTACATGAGCGAAATCGCGCCAAAAAATAACCGCGGCTTCTTCGCCTCGTTCCAGTACGTCACGCTGATCGGCGGGCAGTTGCTGGCGGTTCTGGTGCTGGTGGCCATGCAGCAGACCTTGAGCAACGAAGAGCTGCGCGCCTGGGGCTGGCGTGTGCCGTTTGTGCTGGGCGCATTCGGCGCGGTGATCGCGCTGTACCTGCGCAAGTCGCTGACCGAGACCACCACCGCCGAAACCCGCAACAAGAAAGAGGCTGGCACCTTCGCCGGCTTGTGGAAGCACAAGCGCGCCTTCTTCACCGTGGTCGGTTTCACGGCTGGCGGCTCGCTGATGTTCTACACCTTCACCACCTACATGCAGAAGTACCTGGTCAACACCGCCGGCATGGACCCCAAGACCGCCAGCGCAGTGATGACCGGCGCGCTGTTCGTCTACATGATCCTACAGCCGGTGTTCGGCGCACTGTCCGACAAGATCGGCCGCCGCAACATGATGCTGTTTTTCGGCGTGCTCGGCACCCTGTGCACCGTGCCCATTCTGCACATGCTCAAGGACGTCACCGATCCGTACGCAGCATTCGGCCTGGCGCTTCTGGCCTTGTGCATCGTCAGTTTCTACACCTCGATCAGCGGCCTGATCAAGGCCGAGATGTTCCCGCCGGAAGTACGCGCGCTGTGCGTCGGCCTGTCGTATGCGGTCGGCAATGCATTGTTCGGCGGCTCGGCCGAGTTCGTTGCACTGTCGTTCAAGGCGGCTGGCATGGAGTCCAACTTCTACTGGTACGTCTCGATCATGTGCGCGATCGCCTTGCTGATTACTTTCCGCATGCGTGATCCGAGCAAGGTCGGTTACCTCAAGGACGAGGACTGATGGCGTTACGGGAAGCAAGGGAGAGAGACGACAGAGCAGGGCGCGCCAGCGGGTATGATGGCGGCATGTATGTTCAGAGCACCTCTCCAGCCATGTCTTCCCGTAAATTTCCGATACTGATCGCCGTCGTCGCGCTGTGCGCGGCGGCGGTTTTTTTTGCATCGTATTTCGTCGCCGCGGAGAAAGCCCGCAGCGACCTGCATGCCGCCGGCGAACGCCAACTGCAGATCGTCGCGCTCGACCTGCAATCGATACTCGACAAGTTCGAGATCATGCCGTACGCGCTGGGCGCACTGGCCGACGTCGACCAGGTGCTGCATCATCCCGATGACGCAGCCGCGGTGCAACGCCTGAACCTGAGCCTGCAGGCGATCCAGAAGCAGTCGAAGGTGCTGGCGATCTACATGATGGATGCGCGCGGCATGACGCTGGCGGCCAGCAACTGGAATGAAGAAACCAGTTTCGTCGGCCGCGATTTCGGTTTCCGGCCCTATTTTGCCGAAGCGCTGGCGGGCGGCTCCGGACGCTTCTACGGCATTGGCAATATCTCCAGCGAACCGGGCTATTTCATGGCCCAGCCGATTTATCCGGCCGGGGCGCCGCGCGGTGAAGGCAAGCCGATCGGCGTGATGACGGTCAAGGTCGACCTGTCCGAGTTCGAACACACCTGGCGCAGCAATGAAGACCCGATCACGCTGGCCGATCACAGCGGCGTGGTGTTCCTGAGCAATCGGCCGGAATGGAAATACCACAGCCTGCGTCCGCTCGACGGCAAGCTGCAGCAGGAATTGGCCGGCACGCATCAATATGCCGACCAGCCGATCACGCCGGTGGCCGAGATGCCCAAGCCGTTGCGGCGTGGCTTCGGCGACCACGTCGCACGCGCGATCGACAAGCAGGGCTGGCAGCTGATGCTGTTTCCGTCCGAGGCCCGCATCACCCGCATCGCCATGCTGTGGTCCATGTGGGTCGCGCTGATCATGGCGATCGCAGCGATTTCGCTATGGGCGGTCTATCAGCGCAGACGACGCCTGCAGGAGCGCTTGGAATCGCGCGACGCATTGCGCCGTGCGGCCCAGGAGCTGGACGCCACCATCGCCGTGCGCACCCAGGAGCTGCGCGTGGCCAATCAGGCGCTGGAGGGAAAATACGTCACCCTGCAGCAGACCGAAAGCCTGTTGCGCACGACGCAAAATGAACTGGTGCAGGCCGGCAAGCTGGCCATGCTGGGACAAATGGCGGCGGGCGTCACGCATGAGCTGAATCAGCCGCTGGCGGCGATCCGCGCCTTCGCCGACAACGCCGTGCAATTCATGCGCCGCGGCCAGCTGCCGCAGGTGGAAGAGAACCTCGAGCACATCAGCGGCGCCAGCGCCCACATGGGCAAGATCATCGCGCAGCTGAAAGGTTTCGCGCGCAAGAGCGGCGACGCCATCGCCGTGGTCGACGTCGCGCAGACGGTCGAAGCGGCGGTGCTGCTGCTGCGCAACGAGTTCCGCCAGCAGGCGGTCGCCATCGAGATCGACGTGCGCAGTCCGGTGCAGGTGATGGGCGACGTGGTGCGCACCGAGCAGGTGCTGATCAACCTGCTGCGCAACGCCATCGATGCGGTTGAGACGGTCGAATACGTTGCCGACAAGCGCGTCACGGTGATCGTCGAGCACGACGCCGGCGAGGCCGTCATACGTATTCGCGACAGCGGCCCCGGCATTCCCGATGAAGTCGCACCGCACCTGTTCGAACCGTTCTTCACCACCAAGCCCAGCGGCAAAGGTCTCGGGCTGGGACTGGCGATTTCGTCGTCCATCGTGCAGGCGATGAACGGCCGCCTGTCGGCGCATAATCTGCCCGAAGGCGGCGCCGAATTCACCGTACGCCTGCCGGCGCCGGCCCCGTAACTGATGATTCATGGAGACCTCATTGAACGCACCCAACGCACTCGCCATCCTGATTGAAGACGAACAAAGCGTACGCAAGGCCACCACGCAAACGCTGGAGCTCGGCGGGTTCAGCGTGCAAGCCTGCGCCGACGCCGAGCAGGCCTTGCCGTTGCTGCACGCCGGTTTCGCCGGCATTGTCGTGACCGATGTGCGGCTGCCGGGACGTTCCGGCCTGGAAGTGCTGGCCCATGCGGTGGCTGCCGACGCCGACCTGCCGGTGATCGTGGTAACCGGTCACGGCGACGTCGCCATGGCGGTCGAAGCGATGCGTGCCGGCGCCTACGATTTCATCGAAAAGCCTTTCGCTGCCGACCGGCTGCTGGAGACCGCACGGCGCGCACAGGAGAAGCGCAACCTGGTGCTCGACAACCGCCGCCTGCGCGAAGCCTGGCAGGCCGATCCGGCCACGCCGGCATTGGTGGGGCAGTCGGCGGCGATGGAGCGGGTGCGCACGCTGATCCGCAGCGTCGGCCCGACCTCGGTCGACATCCTCATCAACGGCCAGACCGGCGCCGGCAAGGAAGTCGTGGCGCGCCAGCTGCACGCCGCCAGTGAACGCAAGGGGCCCTTCGTGGCGATCAATTGCGGCGCATTGCCGGAGAGCGTATTCGAAAGCGAGATATTCGGTCACGAAGCAGGCGCCTTCACCGGCGCGCAGAAACGCCGCATCGGCAAACTGGAATACGCCAACGGCGGCACGCTGTTCCTTGATGAAATCGAAAGCATGCCGATGGCCTTGCAGGTCAAGCTGTTGCGCGTGCTGCAGGAGCGCAGGCTGGAGCGTCTGGGCGGCAATGAGTCGATCGCCATCGATTGCCGCGTGATCGCCGCCAGCAAGGCCGACCTGCTGCAACTGAGCGCGCAGGACGCCTTCCGTGAAGATTTGTACTACCGCATCGGCGTGGTCAGCATCGACTTGCCGCGCCTGCGCGACCGGCGCGAAGACATCCCGCTGCTGCTGGCGCATTTCATCCATGCTGCGGCAATTCGTTACGGTCGTACAGCGCCGGCCTGGACCGCAGCGCTCATGGCGCAATGGCAGCAACGCGACTGGCCGGGCAACGTACGCGAGTTGCGCAACTTCGCCGATCGCTGGGTGCTCGGCGTGGCGGACAGCAGCACGGCTGCTGCTGCCTCGACCGCCGCCGCCAGCCTGCCGCAGCAACTCGACGCCTATGAGCGCATCCTGATCGAGGATGCATTGGCGGGAGCCGACGGCAACGTCGCGCTGGCGGCGGAGCAACTCGGCATCCCGCGCAAGACGCTGTACGACAAGATCAAGAAATACGACCTGGCGGCCGCGCGCGGCGCCTGAGCCAGGCAGCGCAGACGAGTTATTCTTTGTTTTTGGGAAGGGCTGGGTTAGACTCTTGTCCCAGGGAAATAAGGGTGCGATTCAAGCCGCAGCAACGACTCCGGCATCGGCCCATCACTATCGGGGAATAATCATGAAGCGTTTCATCGCCATTTCGCTGGCTGCCTGCATCGCCTTTATCCTGTGCGCCTGCGAACGCACCGAATTCGAAAAGAAATCCGAACGCGATGCTGATGCCCGCCGGGCCATCAACACCAAGCCGAAGTCGCAATAAACATCACCGGGCTTGCCGGCCTGAGGTCGCACCGTTCAATAGCGTTGCGGCCAGTTTTTTGGAGTCTTGTAGGCGTGGCTGACGACGATGCGGGTTGCCGCGATCAATCCGCTCAACCCAAGCACCAGCTGCGTCAGCGTATCGCCGGGCAGTGCCCACACCGATGACGACGGCGCCGCTACCCCGGTGGCCGCGCTGATCACCGGCGCCACCCATTCCGCTTCTTCTGTCACGTCCAGCAGGATGTCGCCTTCCGACGTCGTGTGCAGGTACACCTCGCCGCCCAGTTCCATGCAGAAGCAGATACCGTAACCCTTGGTGTTGTCCTTCTTCACCGCCTGTTGCAAGTCCCGGTTGTAGTTGTCGATCCACGCTTCCACGTCGTAAGTGGTGGTGAGCACGATCCACGGACGGGTCGGCTGCACTTCGGGAGAATCTTGATCGGGGTCTTGCATCGGCTGGGCGTCGTCGCTGGCTTGGGAAAGCAGCATTATCGCTTTATTTCGAGGTGCGTAGCCGTAAAAGGCATGCGCCATCTTCAACTCCTGACGAGCTTGTCAGCCAAGGCGTGGCGCTTGCTGGCATGATGGAGGGCAATTTTTTGAAGGCCGACATGAACTCGAAAAAAATACCCGCTCCGTTACGTCGCCATCTGCAGGCACTGATGTGCGTTCTTGCAGCGTGTTGCCTGCTCTGGTCGGGCCTTGCCTCTGCCCAGCAAAAGATCAGCTTCCCTTCGGCCGAATACGCCAACAAGTTCGAAATGGCAAAGCGGGTGGGCAAGCCGCTTGAGATTTTCGGCTACCTGACGCTGCCGCCGAATCCGCCGGCCGGCAAGATTCCCGTGGTTGTGATTGCGCATGGCAGCGCCGGCGTACAAGCCAAGGACACCGGTTTCTGGGCGCCGTATTTCAACAAGCTCGGCTTCGCCACCTTCGTGGTCGATTCGTTTACCCCGCGCGGCGTCGAGAGCACGGTGGATGACCAGAGCCTGGTCAGCAATGCCGCCGACACCGCCGATGCCTTCTTTGCGCTGAAATTCCTCGCCGCCGATCCGCGCTTCGATGCCGACCGCATCGGCATCATCGGCTTCAGCCGGGGCGGCACCGCCGCCAACGAAACGGCGGTCAAGTCCTTCCGCGACAACGTGCTGCGCGAGAATAAAAACCTGCAATTCGCCTTCCATATTCCCGCTTATCCCGGCTGCCAGAATTCGCGCTTCCGCAAAAACGGCAGCTTCGACAAGACCGGCGCGCCGATGCTGTTCCTGATGGGTAGCAAGGACGACTACACGCCGGCGAAGTTCTGCCTCGACCAGATCAAGGGCATGCAGGAAGAGTATCCGGGCGTCATCGATTATCGCGTCTACGACGGCGCGCATCACAGTTTCGACGGCAACCAGGGCGTGCATTACCTGAGGCTAGGCACCTCCACCCGCAACTGCCCGATGACCGAAACCGACATTCCGAGCTGGGCGCGTAGCCTGGTCGGTAGCGGCGACAAACTCTCGCCCGCGGACGAGCGCAAGCTGTACAAGGACTGCCAGGCCGTGGGCGTGACCGTCGGTTCGTTCGACAATCGCTACCGCGACCAGGCGAGCAAGGACGTGGAAGAGTTCCTGCGCAGGATCGGACAGATCAAGTGACGCGTGATGAGGGCAATCAGCGTTTGCGCTGCAGCTGATACACCACGGTGTCGAGCCGGCTGACGCCACGCTCGCTGAACTTCGGTTCCTTGTCGAGGATATCGCGACGGTCGATGACGAGCGCTTCGGAATGCGCCGCGAAGATCGCCTGCACTTCCGCATCACTGACCGAGAACGGCGGACCGTCCATCTGTTCTTGTGGGTAGTCGAGCGTAATGAGGATGCCGCGATATTGTGCGGACAACTGGCCATAGACGTGCTGCGCATAGCGTGCGCGCATGTCGGCCGGCAGCGCCACCAGCGCGGCGCGGTCATAGACGCCGACGCAGGCCGACAGTAGCGCCGCATCCAGCTTGAAAATATCGCCGCAGATGATCTCGACGTCGCCGGCTGCATAATGGCGACCGTAGGCCGATTCACTGATCTGCGGCTGCAAGCGGTTCTCGTCGAAGAACTGCTCGACCGCCAGCTGCGACAATTCCACGCCCAGCACGCGATGTCCCTGCGACGCCAGCCACACCATGTCGAGCGACTTGCCCGCCAGCGGCACCAGCACCTGGCTGCCCTGCGGCAGCGCCAGTGTCGGCCAGTATTTTTGCAGCAGCGGCGTCACGCGGGTTTGATGAAAATGCGTGCGCCCGTCGCGCCAGCGCTCCAGCCAGAATTCTGCGTCCATGAACTTGTCCCGTGAATTTGTTTGACGCATATTGTAGCCGTCCCCGGTACGGAAGCGGGGTTGCCTTCATGCAAGAGGGGCATATGCTACGATGGCTGTTAATTATTTATTGAGGCAGAAACAATGGCGCAGTACGGTTCCACCCATCGCGGCAAGCACTTCATCGTGATCGACAGCACGCAGCCCGGCAAGAAGGGCGTGTTTTGCAGCATCAAGGTCGACGGTGAAGAAGAATATCCGAATATCAAAGGCTCCCCCTTCGACACGGTCCACGCTGCCCAAATGGCCGGCGCGGCATTCGCACGCGCGCTGATCGACTCCGAACTCGACCTCGACTCCTACGAACACAAGGGCTACTTCATCCGCGCCAGCGGCAGCGAACAACGCGACGGCACCTGGGTCGGCGCCTATCAATTGCATCGCAACGACAACCCGGTGCCGTTCCGCCGCGCCAACGTCCCGACGTTCCGCGGCAACACACGCAAGGAAGCGGAAGACAACGCGATAGCGGTGGCGCGCGAGGCGATTGATGAGGATGTGGCGGCGGGGAAGTTGTAGGTCGCCACGGAATCAGAAACCCGCGCAAGAGAAGTGATTTGCAAAATATCCCGCCTGTTGGCGGGATGTTTGTTTTGGGAGTCAGTGTGACTTGGCTTAGCGGATCACTTCGTGCCAGCTTTTTCCGTATCGGGATTGGTGTTCCCTTTCGTTGACCAGTTATTCGTTGTAGTGTGGTCTTTGGTTGAACGGTTATGGCTTTTGACCTGAGTGCCGCTGTGAGTTGTGTAGTTGCTCACATGCTGTCGTGAAGAGCTTGATCCCGTTCCGGTAGCGGCTTTATACGAATGGCCTCCACCGCTGCTTTTCGCGATGCCGGATGAACTTGTGATGACCAGCGCGACAATTGCCAATGCCTTGCAGACTTTCTTCATGCATGTCTCCCTTGGTTGGACCGCAGTCCGTTTTGTTATTCTTTCAGCTGGATGTCGGCGTTTGCTATTGGGCGGTATTACCCGTCGACATTCATTGCATTGTGGCGAATTGGACGCTACGCGTCTTCATTCAAACGAATGAGAGAAGGGCTCAAGGGAGAGGGGCTTCTTTTGCTGTGGGCAAAAGAAAAGGACCTGAATCTTTCGATTCAAGTCCTTGTATTCTTTGGTGGGGCGTGAGTGACTCGAACACTCGACCTACGGATTAAGAGTCCGCTGCTCTACCAACTGAGCTAACGCCCCCCGATGAAGAGGCGTGATTATAACCCGATTATTTTCAAACTTGGAAGCCCCTTTTTGAAAAAATCTAAAAAATATCCATCTCCCTCTGAAAACCCGCCCCGGCGCAGCAATCCGGCCGCACATGCATGGGTTCTGCAGCGCGGGCCGGCGTTCAGAAATTGCTCTTGATCCCGTTCACCCACGATTTCGCCGGCAGCTTGGTGGCGGCCTTGATTTCTTCCGCGCGCTCGTACAGCGACGGGAAATCGAACTCCACCGCGTTCCTGAAGGCGATCGCGACGACGTTGCCGTCATGGACTTCGGGCAGTGAGATGACCTGGTCGAAGGCGTAGCGCATGGCCTTGAGGTTCTTGGCGTAGCTGGGATGGTCGCCGAACAGGTTGACCGTCATGACGCCGTTTTCGCTGAGGCTGTCGCGGCAGGCTTTGTAAAACTCCGGCGTGTCGAGCATCGGGCCGCGCGCGGTGGCGTCGTACAGGTCGACTTGCAGCGCGTCAATGGTGGCGTGGCGCTGCTCGTCGTGGATGAAGTCATTGGCGTCCATTTCCAGCAGCGACAGGCGGGCGTCTTCGGGCGGCAGCTTGAACATGCTGTGGCAGATCGCGATCACCGATGGGTTCAGTTCGACCGCCGTGACGTTCGCCTTTGGAAACTGGCGGTAGCTGAACTTGGTCAGCGCCGCCGTGCCCAGGCCCAGTTGCACGATGTGTTGCGGCGCCTGGTTGAACAGCATCCAGCTCATCATCTGTTGCGCGTATTCGAGCTCGATCCAGTCGGGCTTGCGGATGCGCATGGCGCCTTGCACCCATTCGGTGCCGAAGTGCAGGTAGCGCACGCCGTCCTGCTCCGACAGCGTGACCGGCGCAAAACGCGGCTTGCGCGGCGCGGCGACTTTCGGCTTGGATTTGGCCCTGTCTTTATCCTTGTCCGGACCGGGACCGGCTTTGGTGTTGGCTTGCGCCTCGATGGATTTGCGTTTGATCAGCATGACGTTGCCCGAATTCGAATTGCCGAATGATACCTTGCCGGGAGGCTTGCCATGCACAACGGACCGGTTCGCAGGCCGGAAAATCCTTTTTGATGCCTGCGCTTGACGCCCGGCGCGCAGGTTCAGCTACACTTGCGTCCATGCTCAAGAAAATACTCTTCATCCTCCGGCTCGCCATTGTCTTTGGGGGCATCGTGCTGTTCGGCCGGGCGGTGCAATATCTGATTCTGAACGGCGGCTTCAACGGCTCGTTCTACGATATCCTTTTCTTCCGGTCATAGTCCTGATTTGGTTCGTTGCTGGCACGCTCATTGCCTGCTGTTGACGTTCTCGTCTCTGCTCAACATTTACTCGTTTAAAGGATCCACAGCAATGAGTCACATTCACTTCATCGGTGGTGAAAAAGGCGGCGTCGGAAAATCGCTGGTTTCCCGGGTGCTGGCGCAATACTTCATCGACTGGAATATTCCTTTCCGCGGTTTCGACACCGACAAGTCGCACGGAGCGCTGCTGCGTTTCTACGGCGATTTTTCTGCGCCGATCGCGCTGGATCAGCATGACAGCCTCGATCCTCTGATCGAGTGTGCGCTGGAGGATCCGCAGGGCCGCATCCTGGTCGATCTCGCCGCCCAGACGCAGCAGTCGCTGGCGGCATGGATCGAAGACTCCGGCGTGCTCGACTTCGCAGCCGAGCACAACATGACGCTGACCTGGTGGCATGTCATGGACACCGGACGCGATTCGGTTGACTTGCTGCGCAAGTGGCTCGATCAGTTCGGCGGGCGACTCAAGTTGGTGCTGGTGCTCAACGAAGTCCGCGGCGATCGCTTCGACATCCTGAATGCTTCGGGCGAGCGTGAGCGCGCAGAGCAATTGGGCGCGAGCGTGATCCACCTGCGCCGCCTGCCGGACACCACCATGCAAAAGATCGATCAGCAAAGCGCCAGTTTCTGGGCTGCGCTCAATCACCCTGACCGCGCCACTGCCGGGCTGGGCATGCTGGAACGGCAGCGCGTGAAGGTGTGGCTCAATCGCGCCTATGGCGACATTAGCAAGCTCGCACTGTAAGCTGGCATGCGACCGCAGGAGACGACGCGCAGATGTCGTCTCCACCGATCATCCGTCTACGTCCTCAAGCTAAGCCACTGCTCCAGCTTCTTCGCATATGCCATCGTATGCGCCGGGCTGCTCGACGGCAGCGGTACGATGCGGTAGTTCGCCGCACGCGCTCCCAATACTTTCAATCCGAGTTTCGCGGCGGTGCCGCCGTTGAAACCTATCGTCGTCAAATACGGCAACCGGTCAAGCAGGCCCGTCAGGTCGTTGCCGGCATGATCGGCAATGTTGCTGTCAAGGCTACCTTCGCGGCGCGCTTCGGCGATCACATCCCATAATCCAACGCCATGGGTGAGCAAGGTCAGCAGGCGCCGGTCGTATTCCATCGCGCGTAAATCTGCACTGATCACTTCCGACATCAACTCCCAGAATTTATTTTGCGGATGCGCATAGTACTGGCTCTGCGCCAGCGAGGCGTCGCCCGGCAGGCTGCCGAGAACCAGCACGCGGGTATGGGCGTCGGTGACGTGGGGGAAACTGCGTTTGCGCGTCATGAATTCGTGGTGGAGAACCGATGGCAAGTTGAAATCGAGTTGAAATCTTTTCAGGCCCGGCCCTCGAGACGGAGCCGGGGGAATAAGGCTACACTATTTGGCGAAGGTTTTACTCTCGCCATCAAGGCGCCTCACGACCACATACAAGGATAAAACACATGGGACAACCAGTCATTATCGTCACCGGCGGCAGCCGCGGCATCGGTGCTGCAGTTGCACAATCGGCCGCCGCGCGCGGCTACGCAGTCGCCATCAGTTACGTATCGAATAGCGCTGCGGCCGACGCCGTGGTGGACGGCATCGTCAAGGCCGGCGGCCGCGCCATTGCGGTGAAGTCGGACGTGGCGGTGGAGGCCGACATCCTCCATCTGTTCCAGACCGTCGACAAGGAACTCGGCACGCTGACCGCGCTGGTCAACAACGCCGGCATCCTGGAACACCAGTCCCGCTTCGATGAACTGAGCGCCGATCGCATCAACCGTGTGCTGCTGACCAACGTCACCGGCAGCCTGCTGTGCGCGCGCGAAGCGGTGCGCCGCATGTCGACCAAACATGGCGGCAAGGGCGGCGCCATCGTCAACCTGTCGTCGATGGCAGCCAAGCTCGGCGGTCCCGGCGAATACGTCGACTACGCCGCGTCCAAAGGCGCGATCGACGCCTTCACCATCGGCCTGGCCAAGGAAGTCGCGGCCGAAGGCATCCGCGTCAACGCCATCCGTCCGGGCCTGATCTACACCGACATCCACGCCAGCGGCGGCGAAGCGGGGCGCGTCGACCGTCTCAAGGACGCCGTGCCGATGAAACGCGGCGGCAGCGCTGAAGAAGTCGCCAATGCGGTCATGTGGCTGTTGTCGGAAGAAGCATCGTATGCGACCGGCACCTTCATTGACGTCTCGGGCGGCCGCTGATTTTTCTTCGTTCCGTCTGGAGGCAGACATGGACACTACGACCCATCGCCGCATCGACGTGCTGCTCACGCGTTACGCCGAAAGCCATCAGCATCGCACCAACGAGCTGATCCATTGCCTGTGCGTGCCGGCCATCGTGCTGGCGTTGCTCGGCCTGTGCTGGGCGCTGTCGCCGTTGCTGGCGATCGCTCTGGTGCTGGCGTCGCTGGCGTACTACTCCACCTTATCGCCGCCGTTCGCGCTGGGCATGCTGCTCATGGCCGGCGCGATGCTGCTGGTGCTGGCGGGCTTGCCGCCGCACGCGGTGTTGCCGGCATCGGCGGCGATCTTCGTGATTGCGTGGATAGGGCAGTTCATCGGGCACAAGATCGAAGGCAAGAAGCCGTCGTTTTTCGAAGACGTGCGCTTCTTGCTGATCGGTCCCTTGTTCGTGCTCAGCTTGCTTTATCGACGCTTCAGGATCCGATATTGAGAACCGCTGAAGAAATGAACGAAAGCGCGGAAAGCCGGTCAAGAAGCGGTCTGTATTAGAATGTAAAGAGTTGTTTGCCGTGCCTGAAATGTTCAGAATGGGGCATGCAGCACGAACGCCGCCCGCTGTTCCCAATGACCGGGCAAATTTTCCGTTGGAGTCTTGTATGAAGAAATTGCTTTTAATCGCCGCCATCAGCACGCTCGCCGCAGGCTGCGCCGTTACCCCGAATTCCGCCAGCGTGTACAACACGCGCCAGGCGCAAGGTGAACAGACGGTGCGTATGGGCGTGGTCGAGTCCGTCCGCAACGTCACCATCGACAAGGGCGCCACCGGCGTCGGTACCGTCGCCGGCGGTGCATTGGGCGGTATCGCAGCCGGTTCCGCCATCGGCGGCGGCAACGGCGCGCTGGCGGCAGGCATTGTCGGCGCCCTGATCGGCGGCGTCGCCGGCAACCGTGCGGAAGCCAGCCTGGCCAACAAGCCGGGCCTGGAAATCACCGTACGTCTGGACAACGGCGAACTGCGCGCGATCACCCAGGATGCGGATGAGCTGTTCCGCGTCGGCGAGCGTGTGCGTCTGTTGTCGTCGGGCCGTACGACGCGCGTAACGCACTAAATACTTACCAAGTACGTACTTGATACGTACCAAGCAGGATTATTAGCAACACGAACCGTTGTGTTCAGGCCATCAAGCCTGACCCAGCGGTTTTTTCATGGGCCTCGTGGACCTGAGGTACGAACAGGGAGCGGTTGTTCAAAGCCGTCGTAGGCCGCCTGCAGCAGCCACTGTTCGCGCCGCAGCCGGTACAGCACATGTACGCAGAGCGGATGGCCGGTAGGCAGGCGCGGGTGTTCAAAATTCTCTTCCGCGCGCGTGTACATGCCGAGGCGCCGCATGACCGCCTGCGAGCGTTTGTTGCCGGCGGTGGTGAAGGACACGATCTCTTTCATGCCAAGCACATTGAAGGCGTGGCGCAGCACCGTCTGCGCGGCCTCGGTGGCGTAGCCTTTACCCCATGCGGCAGGGACCAGGCGCCAGCCGATTTCCACCGCGGGCGTAAAGTGCGCCTCGAACGCCACGCGCAGCAAGCCGACGAAGCCGGCGAATTCCAGCTCACCGGGGATTTCCAGCACCCACAAGCCGAAGCCGTGTTCATTGAAGTGTTCATCGATGCGCCTGACCAGCAGGGCATTGTCGGCCGGACTCAGAACGGATGGGAAATAGCGCATCACCTCCGGGTCGGCGGTCATCGCCGCACAGGCTGCGGCGTCGCCTGCGCGCCAGGGGCGCAACAGGATGCGCGAGTGGCGCAGTTCAGTCACCATGGCGCAGGCGATTGACGAAGCCGATATAGATCACCGTCTGCAGCAGGGCGACGGTGCTGCCCGCGATCACTTCGGATACGCGCAGCAGCGCGAGGTGAAGCTCTTCATGGAGACCGCCACCGGCAAATGCCGCCGACATCAGGATCACCACCGTGGCCGGTCCCAGCCGCCAGTTGCTCGGATAGTTCTGCCACAGCATGGCCACCAGTACCGCCGTGGTCAGGGCAATCAGCATCGATATGAACGTGGCGCCGAAGATCACCAGGCACAGGCAGGCGATGATGGCGCCCGAAATGGTGTTGATCAGGCGCGCACGGAAATTCGCCTTGGCGACGATCATATCCGGCTCGGTCACGATGATCAGCGAAATCATTGCCCAGTACGGTTCGGGCAAGCCGCAGGCACGCAATCCGTACCACAGGATCAGCGAGCCGGAGAGGATCTTGATGAGGTAGACCAGCGCGTTCTTGCGCGGATTGATGAAGTTGAATTCCATGTTCTTCGGGGTGCGGCATTGGCATCGGCAGCGGCAGCGTTATCGAGGTTGTCGAAGCTGCCGGTGCCGTTTGCAGGGACGGTTACTTCGCCAGCTCTTCTTTGGCCTTCGCCAATTCGGCTTCGGCGTCCTTCAGTTTCTTTTCCTGCTGGGCGATCTTCTTCTCTTTGCCCTTGGCTTGCGCCTTGTCGAGGTCGGCCTTGCGCGCCGCGACCTTGTCTTCCTTCTTCTTCACGTCGGCTTCGCGTTCACGGCGCAGGCCTTCATCGGTGCAATTGCGTTCCAGGTTCTTCTGCGCAATCTTGAGCTTGGCTTCCTGCGCCTTGTTGCCGTGTGCGTGCGCTTGTTCAAGCTGGCTTTGCACGTCCTGTTTCTTTGCCGCGCAACCGGTCAGCGCATCGGCGGCATGCGCCGAACCGAGGCTCAATCCAGCGATGAGAACCAGCGAGGTCAGGGGGCGTTTTTTCATGAATGGCTCCTTGCCATGAGGGAATGTCGCCTTACTGTATAGGATCATGGCCCGCCGTGGCAACCGGAAATCGCCGCCCTTGAACGGTAGCCGTAAACGACAGCGGCGACCTGAAGGCCGCCGCATTGCTTAGTGCTTTTTCATTGCCTTATCGGCAAGAACTTACTTCGACGCCATGCCCAGCAACATGTCGTTGAGGCGTTTGACGAAACCGGACGGATCCGTCAACGCGCCGCCTTCCGCCAGCAAGGCCTGGTCGAACAGGATGTGCGACCAGTCGTCGAACTTGGCGTCTTCATACTTTAGGCGCTGCACCAGCGGATGCTCCGGATTGATTTCCAGGATCGGCTTGGCTTCCGGCGCGTCCTGGCCGGCGGCCTTGAGCATGCGCAGCAAGTTGCCCGACAATTCGTTCTCGTCAGCCACCAGGCATGCCGGTGAATCGGTCAGGCGGAACGTCACGCGCACGTCCTTGGCCTTGTCGCCCAGCGAGGTCTTCATCTTTTCGACGAGGTCCTTGAACTGGGTTTCGGTTTCTTCGTGCTGCTTCTTCTCGGCTTCGTTTTCCAGCGAGCCGAGATCGAGGCCGCCCTTGGCCACCGAGGCCAGTTCCTTGCCGTCGAAATCCTGCAGGAACGACAGCATCCATTCGTCGACGCGATCGGTCAGCAACAGGACTTCCACGCCTTTTTTGCGGAAGATTTCCAGATGCGGGCTGTTCTTCGCCGCGTGGAAGTTTTCACCAGTGACGTAATAAATCTTGTCCTGGCCTTCCTTCATGCGGCCGATGTAATCGGCGAACGAGGTGGTCTGAGCGTCGGAGTCGTTATGCGTCGATGCGAAGCGCAGCAGCTTGGCGATGCGCTCCTTGTTGGCGGCGTCTTCGCCGATGCCTTCTTTCAGCACCTGGCCGAACTCGGTCCAGAAGCCGGCGTACTTGTCCTTCTGTTCCTGCTCATCGCTGTTGGCCAGTTCTTCCAGCAGGCTCAGCACGCGCTTGGTCGAGCCTTCGCGGATGGCCTTGACGTCGCGCGACTCTTGCAGGATTTCACGCGACACGTTCAGCGGCAGGTCGGCCGAATCGATCACGCCCTTGACGAAGCGCAGATACACCGGCATCAGTTGCTCGGCATCGTCCATGATAAACACGCGCTTGACGTACAGCTTGATGCCGCCGCGCTTGTTGCGATCCCACATGTCGAACGGCGCACGGGTCGGGATGTACAGCAGTTGTGTGTACTCGCTGCGACCTTCGACGCGGTTGTGCGTGTACGCCAGCGGCGCGCCGAAGTCGTGCGAAATGTGCTTGTAGAACTCTTCGTATTGTTCCGGCGTGATGTCGGACTTGCTGCGCGTCCACAGGGCGCTGGCCTGGTTGACGGTCTCGAGCTCGTCCTTCGCGACGGTTTCCTTCTTCTCTTCGTCCCATTCTTCCTTCTGCATCAGGATCGGCAGGGAGATGTGGTCGGAGTATTTGCGAATGATGTTCTTCAGCTGCCACGACGACAGGAACTCGTCCTCGCCTTCGCGCAGGTGCAGGATGACGTCGCTGCCGCGACCGGGCTTGTCGATGGCTTCGATCGAGAACTCGCCGGCGCCTTCGGATTCCCAGCGTACGCCTTCATTGGCCGGCGTGCCGGCGCGGCGGGTTTCGACGGTGATGCGGTCGGCGATGATGAAGCCGGAGTAGAAGCCGACGCCGAACTGGCCGATCAGCGCCGCATCCTTTTGCTGGTCGCCCGACAATTTCGAGAAGAATTCCTTGGTGCCGGACTTGGCGATCGTGCCCAGGTGGGAGATCGCTTCCTCGCGGTTCATGCCGATGCCGTTGTCGGAGATGGTGATCGTGCGGGCCGCCTTGTCAAAGCTCACTTTGATTTTCAGTTCCGGATCGTTCTCGAACAGTGCGCTGTTGTTGATCGCTTCGAAGCGCAGCTTGTCGGACGCGTCGGAGGCGTTGGAGATCAGTTCGCGCAAGAAGATTTCCTTGTTTGAGTACAAGGAATGGATCATCAACTGCAACAGTTGTTTGACTTCGGCCTGGAAGCCCAGGGTTTGCTTCTCGGGTGCTGCCATGTGTACTTACCTCATGATTGAAAAGGAGTGGCGGGGAGTGGCGGATTGCATCTCAGGGAAAGCCTGAATGTAACGACCGCGTATTTTAAGGAGAATGCGGATGCTTGGGCGAATTTCAATGCTTTTCAGGAAAATTTCCCGCGGGAAATGGCGATGGCACGCCAATTGCTGACAATGTCATACGCACACAATAATTTGTCAGGACAATGCCGGCTGGGCTGTGACATCATCAAATTGGTGCACGCATTTGTCGACAATCAAGGAAATTGAAGTGAAAATTACGGTAACTCGTTGATTAAATATGTGTTTTTATAATGCGAGCAGATTCTTGGTGTTGTCTAACGTATAATGCGGCAGCAACAATAAAGGTCCCACCAACAATCACAATAAAAAGATATGGCATTTTCCGGGGACGATTGAAGTCGGTCAGGTTGCAGGCTCGTTGAATTTCATTCGTATGATGGGAGGGTGATCAGTCTCCGGATTGATCAGTTGTATCTAATAATGACATATAGAAACAAGACGTTAGTCGTTGGTGCGCTGTTCTTATCGATCGTTTCGGACGTACTTGCAGCATCGGACTCCATTACATTGCCTGCGCTTTCCAGTGGAAAATTTCTCTCCGGAAATTTAAACTCCGGAATGCCCCTGCTCGCGCAGGCAAAACCCGGTCCCACCGCTCTGGACATGCCGCCTCAAATGCGAGTAAATCCTGCGCGTGATGAGGATGCAACGCCGCAGCCCCCTGCTGGTGCGGCGGCGACCAATGCAGCCGTCAAAGCCGAGGCTGTCGCTGCATCCAGCGATGAAATCCTGGCCTTGTTGCGCCAGTCCGATTCCAGCTTCACCGGCAGCGCGATCGATCTGCCCAATGTGACCTCGGAAACCGTCGGCGATGAACAGGTGCCTTTCCTGACGCTGGATCAGGTCATCGACCTCGCGCTCAACAACAGCTACAGCTACGCCGCCACCTCGGCCCAGGCCGATCAGGCCGACTATGCCGCCAAGGCGTCGCTGGGGCAACTGGGGCCGACGCTGGATGTGCGTACCCAAAAAGGGCGCGAGTATTCTTCGCCGGCCTCGTTCCGTGATGGCAACGGCGACATCGTCCAGGCCGACCAGCACAAGCGCTGGGACGCCACATTGATCGGCCGTCAGCCGATTTTCGCGCCCGGTTCCTTCTTTGACTTCCAGAAACAGCGCGCCATGTCGCGCGCCGCCGACCAGCGCCGCGACGACGCGCGCGAGTCGCTGTATTACGCCGCCATCAAAGCCTATTACGACGTCCTGCGCGCTTACTCTTCGCTGTCGTTCGCGCGCAGTTACTCTCAGCGCATGTCGGACTTGCTGGAATACATGCGCAAGCGGGTCGAAGGCGGCGGCGCCAGTAAACTCGATTTTGACCGTGTACGCGGCCGCTCGCTGCAGGCTGAATCCACCGTCGCAGAAAGCGAAGGCACGCTGGAAAGCACCATGGTGACGCTGATTCAACTAATTGGCCGGCGCGTGCAGCAGGTGCAGGTGCCCGAACGCATGATGCCGAAAGTGCCGCCGACATCGCGCCTGGCCTTGCAGGACGTCTATGAAAACAACCCCGGCATCCGCGCCGCGCGCAGCGATACCGAGGCAGTGCGTGAAGAACTGAAGTCGGCGCGTTCCAAATTCTCGCCGTCCTTCGCGGTCGAGTGGACGCAGGCCAAGACCCGCGGCGCCGGCGGCGACCAGACGCTGGTGACCGATCGCCGCCTGATGCTGGTGATGACCATGAACCTGCTCAACGGGGGGTCGGACGTCTACTACCAGAGCCAGATCGGCGCCAAGCTGGTGGAAAAGAGCAATACTGCCTCCGACCTCGAGCGCAAGCTCAAGGAGCAGGTCGAGATCAATTACCGCACACTCGATGCGGTCAGGAAGCGCATGACGATTTCGCGCGACACCTATGTGACCAACGCCAACGTCGCGGATGCCTTCCTCGAACAGCTGTCGGCCGGCAGCAAGCAACTGCTCGACGTGCTCGATGCTTATCAACAGGCTTATCAGACGCGCATGGATTTTGCATTGCTGCTGTTTCAACAAGCCGATATCAGTTACCAGATATTGCGCAACACCGGGCGCTCGTGGACGCCGCCCGACGACAAATCGCGCGACCGGTTGAATGACCAGTCGCGTAACGGCAAATAGGGAAGGCTGGGGACGCAATGGATGCGGGAAGCAAGGAACAGAATTTCTGGCCGGGGTTCGTGGATGCGTTGTCCAACGTCGTCCTGGTCATGATTTTCGTGGTGGTGGTGTTCGTCGTGACGCTCTTCTACTATTCGCAGAAGCTGGCGGAAATGCGCGTCAGCAAAATGGTTTCCAAGGGCCAGGTGCAGGTCCAGAGCGGCTCCACCAAGGTCAAGCCGGATGCGATCGACGCGCCGCAAGGCGCCGACGCCGATACCGCTCGGCTCAAGAGCGAGAGCCGCGACAAGAGCAGCGAAATCGACAAACTCAAGCGCGAGATCGCCGATCTCAAATCGCGCCAGGCCGCGCCGCCGTTGCAGGCCGATGCAGGCAGTCTGCGCAGCGACGCCGCGGCAGCGGGCGGCAACAACAACATCCAGGTCCGCGTCGAGAAGGCCAAGGAAATTGCTCCGGGCACCAACAAGGTCGACGGCGACAGCAAGGCAGTGGTGCTGCATTTCGAAAAAGAAACCACCGAGCTTAACGCCGAAGGCGCCAAGACCCTCGACGCCAGCATCGGCGACTGGGTACGGCGTGTGAAGTCGCAGCAGGGCAAGATCGTCATCACCGGCGTGATCGGCTCGGCCGAGTTCACCGAAGCGCGCCGTCGCGCCTACTACCGCACCGTGGCGGTGCGCAATCACCTGATTGACGCCGGCGTCGACAAGGAGCGGGTGGTCAGCCGCGTTGCCACGTCCGAGAACAGCGCCGAAAGTAATGCGCGCGTGATCATTCAATACCAGGCGGGTCAAAAATGACCAAGCTGCCCAACGACAATTTGCGTTGGGATTTGCGCCTGCGGTTGCAGCTGCAGGCGAGCAGTCGTCGTCTGATGCGTCTCATCGCGCCGCGTCTTGATCGACAACTGGGCGATCATAGTGAACTCGCGCGCCCGCGCCAGTTCATTCTCGTCACCGTCTTCCTGCTGCTGTGCCTGCTGGTGTGGTCGTGGTTCGCCCAGATCGACATGGTGGTGCGCGGCGCCGGTCGCATCGTGGCTTCCGAACATAATCAGATCATCCAGCATCTGGAAGGCGGCATCGTCTCCGCCATCCTGGTACGCGAAGGCGCCGCCGTGAAGAAGGGGCAGACCCTGATTTCGATCGCCGACGTGCGTGCCAACGCCGACCTCGGCGAAGGCAACGTCAAGATCCTCGGCCTGCGCGCACGCATTGCACGCCTCAAGGCCGAAGCCGGTGGCGCATCGTCGGTGGCCATGTCGTCCGACCTGCGCAGCGACGATCCGGCAGTGCAGAGCGAGCTGGCGTCGTTCGCCGCGCGTCAGTCCAAGCTGTCGCAGGAGCTCAGCGTGCTGCGCGAACAATCGGCGCAGCGCCAGGCTGAAGTCGGCGAAGCCGTCAGCCGCCAGAAGAGCCTGGTGTCCGAATTCGATCTGGCGCAGCGCCAGTACAAGCTGGTGCACGGCATGTTCGAGCGCAACGCCGCCTCGCAGCTGGAAGACATCCAGGCGCAGTCCAAGGCGCAGGATGCGCAGAGTCGCCTCTCCGCTACCAATGCCATGATCCCGCGCCTGACCGCCGCCATCGCCGAAGCCCAGGCCAAGATGGGCGAAGCCGCCTCGCGCTTCCGCGCCGACGCGCGCAGCGACCTGACCGTCAGCGAAAACGAACTGGCGCGCTTGCAGGAAGAAATCAAATCGCGCAACGACCGCGTGTCGCGTTCGGAAGTGCGCGCGCCGATGGACGGCATCGTCAATCGCGTCCTCATGAACACCGTCGGCGGCGTGGTCAAACCGGGCGACGCCATCATTGAAATGACGCCGACCGACGACAAGCTGGTGATCGAAGCCAAGGTGGCGCCGACCGATCGCGCCCAGTTGATGACCGGCGCGCCGGCGCGCGTGAAGGTTTCCGCCTATGACTATGGCGTGTATGGCGCGATGAAGGGTGTGGTCACCGAGGTCAGCGCCGACACCGTGCCGGAAGAACGCGGCGAGCGCTTCTACCGCGTCAAGATCGAAGTCACGCGTGACCCCAAACTCGATACCGGCCTGCCGCTGATGCCGGGCATGACTGCTACCGCCGACATGATCGTCGGCCGCCGCACCGTATGGCAATACCTGATGTCGCCGCTGAGCCGTTTCGGCCAGACCGCGCTCCGGGAACCGCGTTAAGTCACGGAGCCGCGATGAATACTGAATTTTTCTTATCTTGTTTTTACTTTCGGAACCTGAACGTATGAAAAACCTGCGCAACTTCTATGCACTCGCCGCGATACCGTCGCTGTTCCTGCTGCTCGGCGGTTTCCTGTTCAGGGACTTCGTCCTGCACGCGATCCGCATCAACCCCTTCCTGAACCTGTTCATCATCGGCGTGGCCGTGTTCGGCGTCGCGCTGATCGTCTACAACATGTGGCGCGTGAACTGGGAATACGACAAGCTTGGTTTGTTCTACTCGCGCGTCAATGGCGGCGAATCGATGGAAGAGCTGGTCAAGGCGCCCGAGTTCCAGGGCAGCGAGATCGCCAAGGTGCTGGTCAGCGTCGCCAACACCAAAGGCCGCCTGACTTCGCGTATCGAACAGGAAACCATCGAGGGATCGCTGTCGGACCTGACCGCCCACCTCGAAGCCAAGACTGAATTCCCGCATTTCCTGACCGGATTCATGATCGCGCTCGGTCTGCTGGGCACCTTCATCGGCCTGCTCGAAACGCTGGTCGGCACTGCGGCGTTGATCGACGGTTTCGGCAAGGCGACCCAGGGCGGCGACATGGATGCGTCGTTCATGCATCTGGTGTCCGATCTGCAAAAACCACTGGCCAGCATGGGTACGGCGTTCTCCGCCTCGATGTTCGGTCTGATCGGTTCGCTGGCATTGGGCCTGACGCTCACGCCATTGCGCGCCGCCAACAAAAAACTCGTTTCGCGTGCGCGCGAGTGCATCAGCGAAATGGTCCAGCACGTCATTCACGACATGACTGGCCCCGGCGCCAACGCCAGCGCCCGTCAGGGTGTGTCGGAGCAATTCCTGGCCGAATTCCTGCAGGATCTGATGGTGCTGCAGCGCGAATCGATCATGGCTGCACGCGCCAGCTCGGAAGCCTCAATGCAGGCCGGCATCAAGCTCGAGGGCATGAACGACCGTCTGCAGAATATCGTCGAGCTGTTCCATGCCAGCATGGATGAATCGAAGAACCTGCGCCAGCTGGTGTCCTTCGGACCGCGCATGCACGAAGTCGGCCAGCAGACATTGGAAGAAATCCGCAACGTCGGCCAGATCATCAACCAGAAGATGACATCTGCGCGCGACCTGACGCAGAGCTTGTCGCTGCTGGAAGAGCGCCTGTCGGTCAACGGCGATATCGCGCTGCGCAGTTTCGACATGTTGCCGAAGGTTGTTTCCACCATGGAGAGCGGCCAGATGTCGCTGCAGTCCGCGTTGACCTCATTGCAGGCGCAGCAGTCGGAAGCCGCCAACATGACCGAAAAAACGGCGCAGCACATCGCGCAGATGCCGACGCTGCTCAACCAGATTTCCATCCGTATTGCCGACGAACTCGGCGCCATCCAGCATCAGGGCGAAATCCACTCGGCCGTGTCCGAGCGTTTGGGCGAACTTGGCAAGGCCATCGGCGAGAACTCCAGCAACATGACGCGCGACGCCCTGTCATCACGCCAGTTGCAGATCGACCTGGCCAAGCACATGGCGATGATGAACGATCGCGTCAAGAACCTCACCGCCATCCCGACCTCGCTGACCTCGATCACGGAAGCGCTGATGCGTCAGAACATCAATACCCAAACCGTCATCGACGAAATGCGCAGCGGCCGCCAGACCATGGTCAAGGACTTGCGCCTCGAAATGCGCGAAGCGATTCGCGAACTGGCGACAATGAACAAGGACGCCGGCTGAGGTCGTTGACCCCAGCCACCGCCTGAAGCGTGAACGGACCCATGAACCAAAGCGATCAGATCTCCGTCGACCAGCCGCAAGCCGATTTGCGATCCCTGCGCAAGGAGCCGGTGTACCTGACGCTGATGCGCGCCTATGGCAGCCGCTTCGTCGAGATCGTCGTGGCCGGTGTGCTGATCAATGTCTTCGGGTTGTTCATGCCGTTGTATTCGCGGCTGGTGTACGACAAGGTGATCGGCAACCACATCACCGAAACGCTGTGGGCGCTGACGCTGGGCATGGCTTTGTTCATCGGGCTGGAACTGGTGCTGCGCATCATCCGCATGTATTACATTGAGCAGTTGGCGGGGCGCTTCGACATCGAGTTCGACAATCGCTCGGTGCGCCGCCTGCTGGAGTCCAAAGTCAATGCACCGGTCGGCGTGGTGCTGGCCAAGTACCGCGACCTCAGTAGCGCACGCGACCTGCTGTCGTCGAACTACATGCTGATGCTGATCGACCTGCCGTTCTTGTTGATGTACGTGGTGGCGGTGGGTCTGCTCGGCGGTCACCTCGTGTGGGTGATCCTGGTCGGCGGTGGCCTGCTGGTGACCTCGCAACTGCTGTGCAAGATTCCGGCGACCGACTACGGCAACGCCGCCATGACCTCCGGCATCGGCAAGATCGACAAGCTGGCCAGCCTGGTGTTCGGCATGGAGACGCTCAAGACTTCACCATTACAGGATCGCCTGGTCAAGGCCTTCTTGTCGGATGCCGCCGACAATGCGGTAAGCCAGGCCAAGAGCCGGTTCTGGATGAACGCCGGCTACGCCTTGTCGACCGTCGGTTACACGCTGATCTCGGTGGGCACGCTGGTGATCGGCGTGTACCTGGTGGAAGACAACGCGCTCACGGTCGGCGCGCTGATCGCCACGTCTCTGCTGATCAGCCGCGCCACTTCGATGCTGTCATCGGTCACCATGGTGCTGGGACGCATGGAAATGTTCAAGCGCGCCCGCGTAGCATTTGAGGAAATGTTCGACGACACCGGGCCGGAGCAGGTGATCGCCGACGTGCTGCGCCAGGACATGCGCGGACTGATTCAGGTGGTCAACCTGACGCTGCATCTCGACAAGAATGAAAAGCCGGCGCTCGACAACGTCTCGCTGGCGATCCAGCCCGGCGAAAAGGTCGGCATCGTCGGTCGATCCGGTTCCGGCAAGACCACGTTGATGCGCGCGCTGGCGGGCTTGCACAAGGTCGACGCAGGCAAAGGCCAGGTGCTGATCGACGGCGTAGCGGTGGCGGCTTATGCGGCGCCGGTGCGCATGCGCTGCATCGGTTACAAGCCGCAGGAACCGTTCCTGTTCGACGGCAGCCTGGCGGCCAACATTTTTGTCGGCGATCGCATCGACAGCAACGAATATGAAGCGGCGCTGGCGGTCTCCGGCGTGGACGACCTGATCGCGCGCGGTGAACTGCGCCTGGACCAGATGCTCAAGGCGCCCGGCAACCTGTCCGGCGGACAGCGCCAGATGGTCGCCTTGGCACGCGTGGTGGCGGGCATGCCGACCGTGATGTTGCTGGACGAACCGACTACCGGCATCGATCTGTCGACCGAAACCAGGATCATCGAAAAACTGATCGCGTATTCAGCGCAACGCACGCTGGTGGTGGCAACGCACAGCACCGCCTTGCTCAGGCGCATGGATCGCATCATCGTGCTCAATGACGGCAAGGTGGTCGCAGACGGCCCGAGCGCGGCGATTTTGCAGCAGTAGAAAATGAACGAAAAAAGGGCAGTGCGGCGAAGCCATCGCGCGCTGCCATGACTAATGTGATTGACTTCCTCAGCGAGGTTTGACATGGCGAAAGCAGCTCCAGCAAAAGTAAATCCGGCAAATTCGGCAAATCCGTCGAATGCAGCCAATGCCGCGCAGGCCATCACCGGCTCCGCGAGCGTGGCCATGCCCGACCAGAACGGCAGCTTCCATCTCAACGTGCCGCGCGGTGCGGTCAAGCACGTACAGGTAGTCGACGTCGACATGGTCCTGCAGCTGGCGGACGGCAGCAAGGTCGTACTGGCCGGCGGCGCCATGGGGGCGATGGACGAGAAGTCGAAGATCGTGTTCGCCGATACTTCACAGGACACCGGGCGCATGCTCGACCTGGTCGGTAAAATCCCGCTGCGCAACAACGACCAGTCGCAGATTCTCAATTCCGATCCGGTGAACAGCCAGGCCGAAGGCAGCGCGCCGGACAACCACTTCAACTCCAACAACAATTCAGCCCAGGTCAATCCCGCCGCCACCAGCCAGTTGGCCAAGATCATCCAGGACAATGCCGGTTCGCTGACCAGCAACGGTCTGCAAAACCTGGTGTTGCCGTCGATCCCGGTGCCGCCCGCGCCGCCGGTCACGACCGGCGCCGATTCGCTGATCAAGCAATTGTCCCCCGAGATATCGGAACGTCCGGGTTCGGTGCTGACGCCGATCGTGGTGGGGCCGCAGACGCCGGCCATGACGCTCAACCTGCTCAACCTGACCACCACGACCCAGGTCGGCAGCGTGCTGTTCGGCAGCGGCGGTTCTCCCGCCTCGGCCACCGACGGTTCCAACTCGGTGCAGTTTGCGACGCAGGTGATCAATGCCGGTAACGATGTGCACACCATTTACGCCACCGGCAGCACCACGCAGAGCGACTTCATCAAGATCTTCAAGGTCAACGTCACCGGCGACGGCACCGTGAAATCGGTGCTGATCACCGGTGTGCCGTCGAACATGACGATTCTCAACGCCACCAATCTGGGCGGCGGCAGTTATCAGATCACGCCGGCCGCCGGTGAAAAGAGTTTCGACCTGCAGGTGCAGTACACCACTACCGCAGCCGATCCGACCCAGCCGACGGCGCCGACGGCGACCATCAATTTCGACGTGTCGGTGCTGACCACCGACGGTCTGACGCACTTGCTCGATTCGCGTGTGGTGGTGATCAAGGACGCCAGCTCCTACACCGACCTGACCTATCTCGATCCGGCCACAGGCAAGAGTGTATGGGTGTTGCCGGCGCAAGGCGTGCCACATGAAATCCATGCCGGCGACGGCGGCGTCACCATCTATGGCAGCAATGCCAACGACTTGCTCTACGGCGGAGCCGGCGCCGACACCATCATCGGCGGCAGCGGCAATACCTACTTCGAAGGCGGCGCCGGCGCCGACGTGCTGACCGGCGGTACGCAGGGCATCAACACGGCGGGCTACAAGAATTCCGCTGCGGGCGTGACGATTGATCTCGTCACCGGCCTGGGCACCGGCGGGGATGCCCAGGGCGACGTGCTGAGCAACATCCAGAATCTGATCGGCAGCGCCTACAACGATACCTTCGTCGCCAACGACAAGGTCAATCGTCTTGACGGCGGCAGCGGCGGCGTCGATACGGTGTCCTATGCCAATTCGACTGCGGGTGTGACGGTCAACCTGATCACCGGCCTCGGCAGCAACGGCTACGCCGAAGGCGACACTTACGTCCATATCCAGAACGCGATCGGCAGCGCCTACAACGACATGTTCATCGCCAATACGCTGGCCAATCGTTTTGACGGCGGCAGCGGTGGTTCGGACACGGTTACCTACGCCAGTTCGGCGGCCGGCGTGACGGTCAACCTGAGCACCGGCGCCGGCAGCGGTGGTTCGGCGCAGGGCGACACCTACGTCCACATTCAGAATGTCATCGGCAGCGCCTTCAACGACACCTTCGTCGGCAACAGCGATGCCAATAGTTTCGACGGCGGCAGCGGCGGCCAGGATACGGTCAGCTACGCCAATTCGGCGGTGGGCGTGTCAGTCAACTTCGTCAGCGGACGCGGCGTCGGCGGCGATGCCGAGGGCGACACCTACAGCCACATCCAAAACGTGATCGGCAGCGCCTTCAACGACGTCTTCGTCGCCGGCATCGACAGTCGCGTCTTCAATGGCGGCAGCGGCGGTTCGGATACCGTCAACTACGGCGCATCGACCGGCGGCATCATCGCCAACATGGTCACGATGACCGGCAGCGGTGGTTACGCGGACAACAACACCTACGTCAATATCCAGAACATCGTCGGCAGTTCGTCGGGCGACATCTTCATTTCGGGCGCGGGCGCCAACCATTTCGATGGCGGCTCGGGCGGCTCGGACACGGTCAGCTATGCGTCGTCGGATGCCGGCGTCACCGTCAGTCTGTTCGACGGCAGCGCCAGCGGCGGCTATGCCCAGGGCGACACGCTGCTGCATATTCAAAATGTCATCGGCAGCAATTTCAACGATCTGTTCATCGCCAGCGCCGACAACAACCGCTTCGATGGCGGCGGCGGCGTCAATACCGTGAGCTACGAAAAGTCGGTGGGCGGTGTAACGGTCGACCTGACCAACACCATCGGCACCGGCACCGGCAGCACCTACGCCAACGGCGACTCGTACATCAACATCCAGAACCTGATCGGTAGCACTTACGACGACATCTTCATCGCTAGCGCTGACGCCAACACGCTGGATGGCGGTCTTCAATCCGCTCACAACCGCGTCAGCTATGAGAATTCCAATGCCGCCGTGACGGTGGACCTGAACTACACCGATGGCACAGGCACTTCCGGCGGCTACGCGGCTGGTGACAAGCTGATCAACATTCAGGACCTGACCGGCAGCTCCGGCAACGACACCTTCGTTGCCAGCAATGTGGCCAACAATTTCGATGGCGGCGCCGGTTCCAATACGGTCAGCTACGCCGCTTCCAATGTGGGCGTGACGATTGACCTGGTGCTGGGCGGAGGTAATGGCGGCTACGCTACCGGAGATGCCTATACCCGGATCCAGAACATCATCGGCAGCGCCGGCGACGACATGTTCATCGCCAACGGCGACGCCAACAGGTTCGACGGCGGCGGCGGCACCAATACGGTCAGTTATGCCAAGGCGAGCGACAGCATCGGCGTGGTGGTCGACCTCGTGAACAACGCCGGCAGCAACGGTTTCGCCGCCGGAGACACCTATGCAAACATTCAGAACGTCATCGGCTCGACCAATGACGACACCTTCATCGCTTCGTCGGTGGCCAATGTGTTCGACGGCTTGCAGGGTTCGGATACGGTCAGCTATGTGTATTCCACGGCAGGCGTCACCGTCAACCTGGTCACCGGGATCGGCGCCAACGGCTATGCCATCGGCGACACCTACGCCAATATCGAGAACGTGGTCGGTTCCTCGTCCGACGATTTGTTCGTCGCCAGCGCCGACGCCAATACCCTTGACGGCGGCGTCAGCTCGGCGACGTCGCATAACCGCGTCAGCTACGCCTCGTCCATCGCCGGCGTTACGGTCGATCTGAGCCGCACGGACGGCGTTGGTACGTCGGGCGGCTTTGCCGCCGGCGACAAGCTGAGCAATATCCAGGACTTGACCGGCAGTTCGTTCGACGACACGTTCGTGGCGAACGCGGCGGCCAACAATTTCGACGGCGGCATCAGTACTTCCGCCTCCCATAATCGCGTCAGCTACGTCAATTCGACCGTGGCGGAAACCGTCAACCTGTTCACCGGCAACGGCAGCGGCGGCGCCGGCAGCCTGGCCAATGGCGATACCTACGTCAACATCCAGGACGTGACGGGCGGCTCCGGCGACGACATTTTCGTCGCCAGTCTGGCGGCCAATAAATTCGATGGCGGCGGCGGCACTCACAATCAGGTCGACTACTCAAATTCGACGGCAGCGGTAAACGTCGACCTGTTCAACGGCTCGGGCTCAGGCGGGCTGGCCGATCTCGATACCTATACCAACATCCAGGACGTCATCGGCGGCGCGGCCGACGATACCTTTGTCGCCAGCGCGGCAGCCAATAAATTCGATGGCGGCGGCGGCACCCATAACCGGGTCAATTATTCCAATTCCACGGCGGCCGTGACGGTCGATCTGGTGGCCGGCACGGGCGCGGGCGGACTGGCTGATCTCGACACCTATACCAATATCCAGGACGTCACTGGCGGCGCGGCCGACGACACCTTTGTCGCCAGCGCGGCAGCCAATAAATTCGATGGCGGCGGCGGTACCCACAATCGCGTGAGTTACGCGACTTCGGCAGCGGCGGTGACGGTCAACCTGTTCAACGGTACCGGTACCGGCGGGCTGGCCGACCTCGATACCTACACCAACATCCAGGACGTCACCGGCGGTCTGGCCGACGACATCTTCGTCGCCAGCCTTGCTGCCAACAAATTCGATGGCGGCGGCGGCACCCACAACAAGGTCGACTACTCAAATTCGACGGCAGCGGTGAACGTTGACCTGTTCAACGGCTCAGGCTCAGGCGGGTTGGCCGATCTCGATACCTATACCAACATCCAGGACGTCACCGGCGGCGCGGCCGACGACACCTTTGTCGCCAGCGCGGCAGCCAATAAATTCGACGGCGGCGGCGGCACCCATAACCGGGTCAATTATTCCAATTCGACGGCGGCGGTGACGGTCAACCTGTTCAACGGTACCGGTACGGGCGGGCTGGCCGATCTTGACACCTATACCAATATCCAGGACGTCACCGGTGGTTCGGACAACGATATCTTCGTGGCCAGTCTGGCGGCCAATAAATTCGATGGCGGCGGCGGCACTCACAATCAGGTCGACTACTCAAATTCGACGGCAGCGGTAAACGTCGACCTGTTC
>NZ_JBIWNT010000004.1:687405-782780 GCF_044767365.1 Herbaspirillum sp. NPDC101396
CAACCTGTTCAACGGTACCGGTACCGGCGGGCTGGCCGACCTCGATACCTACACCAACATCCAGGACGTCACCGGCGGTCTGGCCGACGACATCTTTGTCGCCAGCGCCGCAGCCAACAAATTCGATGGCGGCGGCGGCACCCACAACCAGGTCGACTATTCCAATTCGACGGCGGCAGTGAAGGTCGACCTGTACAACAGCACGGGGACGGGCGGCCTGGCCGATCTCGATACCTATACCAACATCCAGGACGTCATCGGCGGTGCGGCCGACGACATCTTTGTCGCCAGCGCGGCAGCCAATAAATTCGACGGCGGTGGCGGCACCCACAACCGCGTCGACTATTCGAATTCGACCGTTGCCGAAACCATTAACCTGTTCGACAACACCGGCAGCGGTGGCGCAGGCAGTCTGGCCGCGGGCGATACGTATCTCAACATCCAGGATGCCACCGGTGGCGCTGGCGACGATACCTTTGTCGCCAGCGCCGTGGCCAACAGGTTCGACGGTGGGGCCGGTTCAGATACGGTCAGCTACGCCTCCGCCAACGACGGCAACGGCGTGACCGTGAATCTGAATACCAACGTCGGCACCGGCGGCTTCGCCGCCAACGACGTCTACGTCAGCATCGAGAATGTCATCGGCACGCAGTATAACGACACCTTTGTGGGCAATGCTTCTGCCAATACGTTCAACGGCGGATTGGGTTCGGATACGGTCAGCTACACCGGTTCGAGTTCACCCGTCACCGTCAATCTGAGTGTGGGTGGCGGCGCCGGTTCCGGCGGCAATGCACAGGGTGATACCTACATCAGTATCGAGAACGTCATCGGCGGCAGCGGCGCAGATACGCTGACGGGCGCCACCACGGGGGCGACTGTGCTGACCGGCGCCGGCGGTGGCGACACCCTGGCCGGTGTAGCGTCGAACCGTGCCAATACCTATGCCAGCTACGCCGGATCCACGGCGGTGACCGTCAATCTGAATTTCACCGACGGCACCGGCACCAGCGGCGGCGACGCGGCGGGAGACAAACTCAGTTTCATCGACAATCTGATCGGTAGCGACAATGACGATATTTTCATCGTCAATGGTCAGGCCAACAATCTGAACGGCGGCGCCGGATTCGATACGGTGAGCTACGTCAGTTCGAATGGCGGTGTGACGGTCAATCTGAACACCGGGATTGGTTCAGGGTTTTTCGCAGACGGCGATGTTTATACCAGTATCGAGAACGTCATCGGCAGCAGCTCAGCCGATACGCTGACCGGCGCCGGCACCGGCAAGACCATCCTGACTGGCGGCGGCGGCGGCGATACCCTGACCGGTGTGACGGCCAATCGCGCCAACACTTATGCCAGCTATGCCGGCTCGACGACCGGCGTCACCGTCGACCTGAATGCGACGGACGGCACCGGCACCAGCGGCGGCGATGCGGCGGGCGACAAGCTCAGCTTCATCGACAACCTGATCGGCAGCAGCTTTAACGATACCTTCGTCGCCAACGGTCAGGCCAACATTTTCGACGGCGGCGCCGGTGGCGTCGACACCGTGAGCTATCTGGCATCAGGTTCAGGCGTTACCGTCGATCTTTCAAACACCGCCGGTACCGGCACCAGCGGCGGATTCGCGCAGGGTGATAAATTCATCGGTATCAGCAACCTGATCGGCAGCAATTTCGACGACGTGTTTTTCGCCAGTTCCGCCGCCAATGCCTTCGAGGGCAGCAGTCACGGCACCAACGGCGATACCGTCAACTATGCGCGTTCGGGCAATGCCGTAGTGGTCGATCTGTTCCATCACACGGGTTCGGCGGGCGTGGATGCGGCAGCCGGCGCCGGTGTCTCGTTCTCCACGGGCGACACCTACAGCAATATCCAGAACGTGGTCGGCAGCAGCTTCAACGACACGTTCTATGCCGACAGCGTCGCCAACAAGTTCGACGGCGCCGGCGGCACCAGCGATACGGTCAGCTACGAGTTCTCCAACGCCAACGGCGCCATCATCGCTAATCTCGGCACGCATGCGGGCACCGGCGGAGATGCCAACGGCGACACTTACACCAACATTGAAAACCTGACCGGCAGCGCCTTCCTCAACAGCACGCTGACCGGCGACGCCGGCGCCAATATCCTGACGGCCAAAGGAACGGCCACCACCAACGCGCTCAGCGGCGGTGGGGCGGCGAGCGGCACCGATGTCTTCAATGTGGTGGATGGCGGGACCAACAGCGTGACGGTCGGCACCGGCCTCAATACGATCAACGTCAGCGCCGGTTCGCATAGCTCGCTCGGTGCGCAGAGCGACATGGTCAACCAGACGACGGGGCAGTCAAACATCTCCACCATCAGCGGCGGCGCCGGCACGACGACCTTGCACTTCGCCGACCTGGGCAGTTCCATCACTCTGGCCAATTTCTCCAACAAGGTCACCGGCATCACTACCCTGGACATGACCAGCGGCAGCGGCACCAATATCGTGATCACCGCTGACGATGTCATCAAGATGGGCATGGCCAGCGGCGCCACGTCGCACATTCTGACGGTCAAAATGAGCAGTAACGAGAGCTTGCAGATTGCGGCCAACGGATCGGACCACTATGTCTACTTCCCCGGCACCACGGACTATGCGTTTTACAACGCGTCCAACGTGGAAGTTGCGCGGATTCATTTGGCCTGACGCTTGTTGCCGGTTTGTTGCCGGCTTGTTCCGCTACCTGAACTGATCAGGTAGCGGAAGTTTCAACGTCCCAGTTCTTCATCCAGAAAACGCCAGATCGCCGGGTCCGTCATACTGGCGACATTGATGCGCATCTTGGTCGACGGCAGCTGATTCGGCGAGAACAGGCTGCCCGGCGCCAGCAGGAATCCCTGCGCCATGGCTTTCTCGGTCAGCACGCTGGTGTCGCGGCCGGCATCGGCCCACACGAACATGCCGTTCGAGGTCGCCGTGCCGGTTCCGAGACCGACTCTTTCCAGTTGCCGCACCACCTTGTCGCGCACGCCATTGAGGCGATTGCGCAGCCGTTCGGTGTGTTTGCGGTAATGGCCTTCCGAGAGAATCTTGTAGACCACGCGCTCGCCGATTTCAGTGGTGGTCAGGGTCGACAGCATCTTGCGATCGGCCAGGTGGCGCGCCAGGTCCGGCGAAGTGGCGATGAAGCCGACGCGCAGGTTGGCCGACAAGGTCTTGGAAAATCCCCCCAGATAAATCACCCGGTGCAGCTGGTCCAGCGCCGCGATGCGCGTGGCCGCCTGGCCGCCTGCGCCCGCACCGGTGTTGCCGGCATGCATGTCGCAATAGATGTCGTCCTCGACGATGGTGAAGTCGTGTTCCTCGGCGATGCGCAGGATCTGGAACGCCTTGGCCGCCGACAACGAGGTCGAGGTCGGGTTGTGCAGCACCGAGTTGATGACATACAGGCGCGGCTTGTGCAGCGCCGCCAGTTCCGCCAGCTTGGCGATATCGGGACCGTCAGCCAGGCGCGGGATGCCGACCACCTTGGCGCCCATCGCGGCAAACGAACCGAACATCAGGAACCAGGCCGGATCGTCGACGAAGATCACGTCGCCGGGACGCAGGAAATGGCGCGCCACGATGTCCAGTCCCTGCGTCACGCCGGAGGTCATGAGGATCTGTTCGGGCGCCGCGGAGATTTCCAGCTCGGCCAGCTTCAGCTGCAATTGCTGGCGCAGCGGCAGGAAGCCTTGCGGCGTGCCGTAGCTGAGCAGCAGCGACTGGTTTTGCCGGCCCACTGCGCGCAGGCCGTTGGCGATCAGGTCGCCATCCAGCCAATCGGGCGGCAGCAGGCCGCCACCGGGCATTTTTTGCGCCGGCATCTGACGGAACATGTTGCGTACCAGCCAGACTACATCGAGCTGTTGTGGCAGCGATGCAGCGTCGCTGCCGGGATTGTGGCCTGCAGCCGACACAACTGTACCGGTCATTGACGGATTGGCAACAGGCGAGCGCTCGCGTACGAAAAAGCCGGAACCGCGCCGCGATTCCAGAAAGCCCTGGGCCACCAGGCGATCGTAGGCCTCAACAACGGTGAAGCGCGACACACTGTGCAGGTCGGCAAACTGGCGAATGGACGGCATCCGGGCACCGGTGCGCAACAGTTTGTCGTCGATGCGCGACTGCACCGTGCGCACGATCTGGTCGACCAGCGAATCGCCGCTCTCGCGCGACAGCAGGGGCAGGGTAGTCGGCACCGCGGCTGGTGGCAGATTTTTGATACGGGCTGTATTGGTCATTTTACCGTGACAATGTAAGCAGTTATTTGGTTAAGTGTACTGGTACTGTACTGGGGATGTCGATTAGGATAGACCCATGTCAAGAGCGGCGTCAATCGTGAAAATCGATCGGGCCCCGGCTCTTGTTCAATTGACCAGAAACAGAATCACCCAAAGGAGACTTTCATGACCCATTTGTTGCCAACGCATGCCGAGATCGAGCAAGCCGCCCAGGCCGTATACGCCGCGATGCCGGCGACGCCGCAATATGCGTGGCCGCTGCTGAGCGAAGCGCTCGGCGCCGAGGCCTGGGTCAAGCATGAGAACCATACGCCGACCGGCGCCTTCAAGATCCGTGGCGGTCTGGTCTACCTGCAGAACCTGGCGCAGCGTCCGCGCCAGCAACAGGTGCGCGGCGTGATTTCCGCCACGCGCGGCAATCACGGCCAGTCGGTCGGTTTCGCCGCACGCCGCTACGGCATCCCGGCCACCATCGTGGTCCCGCAAGGCAACAGCCGTGAAAAGAATGCCGCCATGCGCGCGCTGGGCGTTGAGCTGGTGGAGTTCGGCCGGGAGTTCCAGGAAAGCCGCGAGCACGCCGCCATGCTGGCGCAGCAACATCAACTGCACATGATTCCATCCTTCCACCGCGACCTCGTCAGCGGCGTGGCGACCTACTGGATGGAGTTGCTGCGCGCACAACCCGACCTCGACGTATTGTTCGTGCCGATCGGTCAAGGCTCGGGCGTATGCGCTGCGGCTGCGGCGCGGCGCGCGCTCAATGTGCGCACCCGCATCATCGGTGTGGTGTCGGCGCATGCGCTGGCTTACAAGCTGTCCTTCGACGGCCGCAGCAAGATTGAATCGCCGGTGACCACCGTGATTGCCGACGGCATGGCCTGTCGCGTGCCGGACGAGGCATCGCTGGAAGTGATCCTGAATGAAGTCGATGAAGTGATCGCCGTCAGCGACGATGAAGTGGCCGCCGCGATGAAGTTGTATTTCACCGCCACCCACAATGTCGCCGAAGGCGCGGGCGCCGCGGCGTTGGCGGCAGCGATGCAGATCCGCCATCGCTTGCAGGGACAACGCATCGGACTGACGCTGTCGGGCGGCAACGTCGACCACGACATGTTCGCGCAGATTCTGTCGCGCCCCGATCAGGATGCGCAACTGACTGACATCAATTCCGACCTCAGCCAACAGAGGAGGGTGGCATGACTGCACTGACACGCGAACATCATCATCTGCACCTGGGCGCCGGCGCGCTGGCGTCGGGCAAGTTCGAACGCAGCCGTTTGCTGCTGGTGCGGCGCGGCTATGTCTGGGTTACCCAGGAAGGCCGCCCTGAAGATTTCTGGCTGCACGCCGGCGACGCGCTGATCGTGCACCCCGATCGCACCATCGTGGTCGAGGCCGTCATCGCCAGTGAAATCTTCATGGAAAACCGCAGCAAGCCGGGCGCAGGCTTGTGGTTCAAGGTGCGTTGCTTTGCGGCGCGCGGCTTGTTGCAGCGTGGATTTGCCCGGCTTGCGCGGCTTTCGCACATGACTGTCCGCCAGGGAGGACATTGATGGAAGCCTTGTTGCCGCTGGCCTCGTTCGCCTTCGTGACGTCGATCACGCCGGGGCCGAACAACATCATGCTGACGTCGTCGGGCGTGTGGTTCGGCTTCCTGCGTTCGATTCCGCACATGCTCGGCATCACCTTCGGTTTTGTCGTGCTGCTGGCGATCTGCGCTGCCGGCATCGGCAGCCTGGTTATCGCCGTGCCGGCCATTCACGTGCTGCTGAAGATCGCCGGCTCCGGCTATCTGCTGTACCTTGCATGGAAACTGCGCAACATGCGCTTCAGCCAGGAAGACAGCGCGCATGTGCGGCCGATGTCGTTCATGGGCGCGGCGCTGTTCCAGTTCGCCAATCCCAAGGCCTGGGTGATGGCCATCACGGGCGCGTCCGCGTTCCTGCCGCTGGTGCAGCCGGTGTGGCTGGCCATCGCCATCTATTGCCTGGTGTTCGGCGTCATCAATCTGCCGTGCGTCGGCGTGTGGGCCGGCGCCGGCGCGATGTTGCGGCGCTACCTGACGCAACCGCTATGGCGCACCGTGTTCAGCACGGTGATGGTGCTGTTGACCATTTATTCCGCTGTGGCGATCTGGCTGTAATTTAAAAAATAAATATAAAAAAATATAAAAGGAAACTGATGAACAACGAATCAAAAGGGATGTGGCTGGGTTTTGTCGGTGTGGCGATATTCAGCCTGACGCTGCCGTTTACCCGTGTCGCCGTGGCCGAGCTGAATCCGGCCTTCGTCGCGTTCGGCCGCGCAGTGGTGGCGGCGGTCTGCGCGGTCGGCATGCTGTGGCATCTGAGGGCGCCGCTTCCGACCTGGCAACAATTGCGTGGATTGCTGATTACGTCGCTGGGCGTGGTGGTCGGCTTTCCCTTGTTCTCCTCGATCGCCATGCACTACGTACCAGCCTCGCACGGTGCGGTGGTGGTGGGCTTGTTGCCGCTGGCGACTGCCTTGTTCGGTGCGCTGCGTTTTGGCGAGCGTCCTTCGACCGGCTTCTGGATTGCGGCCCTGATCGGCAGCGTCATCGTGATCGCTTTTGCGTTGCGCCAAGGCGGCGGCAGTTTCCATACCGCCGACTTCGCGCTGTTCGCGGCGGTGGTGGCTGCGGCCATGGGCTATGCCGAGGGCGGTCGCCTGTCGCAGAGCATGGGCGGCCAGCAGGTGATCTGCTGGGCGCTGGTGCTGTCGATGCCGGTGTTGCTGCCCGCAACGATCTGGCTTGGCGCCCACTATGGCGTGGACGCATCGCCGCAGGCCTGGATGTCGTTCGCCTACGTCTCGTTTTTCTCGATGTTCATTGGTTTTTTCTTCTGGTACAAGGGCCTGGCCCTGGGTGGCATTGCGCGAGTCGGCCAGGTGCAATTACTGCAGCCGTTCATGACGCTGGTAGGCGCAGCGGTGATCGTCGGCGAAACCCTGGATGCGAGCCATCTGTTGTTTGCGACAGCGGTTATTGCCGTTGTGGCAATTGGACGGCGCATGGCGATCCGGCGGGCGCCCGTCATCGAGCCGCAACTGAACCGGCGCTAATTCAATCCAGACAACGGTTTTAGTGAGGTTGTCCGTCACAACTCTGCGATATTTGCGATAATGGCGGACTACATTTTGTTTTCATTTCGAAACGTGCTGCCTTGCCGGGCGTCAATACATTGACGACGGCAAGCCGGCCACAGCAAACAGGAGCACCGCATGTCCGTCTACGAAAAACTCAAAGCCCTGAATATCGAATTGCCAGCCGTGGCCGCACCAGCCGCCGCCTACGTCATGTACGCGCAAACCGGCAATACCGTATTCCTGTCCGGCCACCTGGCCAAGAAGGACGGCAAGGTATGGGTTGGTCAGCTCGGCAAGGACACGACGACGGAACAGGGCAAGCTGGCGGCCCGCGCGGTGGCGATTGATTTGCTGGCGACATTGCAAGCGGCTTGCGGCGGCGACCTCACACGGGTCAAGCGCATCGTCAAGCTGATGAGCCTGGTCAACTCGACCGGCGATTTCACTGAACAACATCTGGTGACCAACGGCGCTTCCGAACTGATCGGCGAATTGTTCGGCGAGCAGGGCAAGCATGCACGTTCGGCCTTCGGCGTGGCGCAGATTCCGATGGGCGCCTGCGTTGAGATCGAGCTAATCGCCGAGATCGCCTAAGTCAACCAACCAGACCACTTTGTTGCCGGCCCGGCGGATGACCGGTCCCGGCACGTAACACGACCCTATTTTTGGCAGGCATCATGAAAATCGAAAACCCCAATCCGCTTCAGTGGAATTTCTCCAAACGTTCGCAGCAGCTGCAAAGCTCGGCGATCCGCGAAATCCTGAAGATCACCATGCGTCCGGAAATCACCTCGTTCGCAGGCGGTCTGCCGTCGCCGGCGACCTTCCCGGTCGAGCGCATGAAGGCGGCGTTTGACACCGTCCTGACCAACCAGGGCAAGATCGCGCTGCAATACGGTCCGACCGACGGTTACGGCCCGCTGCGTGAATGGGTGGCCAATTCTCTGTCCACCGACGGCGCCCGTATCCTGCCGGAACAAGTGCTGATGGTGTCCGGCTCGCAACAAGGCCTGGACCTGCTGGGCAAAGTGCTGATTGACGAAGGCAGCAACGTGATGGTGGAGACACCGAGCTATCTGGGCGCGCTGCAGGCGTTCTCGATCTACGGTCCGAACTTCATCTCGGTGCCGAGCGACGAGCAGGGCCTGATTCCCGAGGCCGTCGAAGAACTGGGCAAGGGGGCGCGCCTGCTGTACTCGCTGCCGAACTTCCAGAACCCGACCGGACGCACGCTGCCGCTGGAGCGCCGCTTCGCGCTGGTGGAAGCCTGCGCCCGCCTGGGCTTGCCGCTGATCGAAGATGATCCGTACGGCGCCCTGAGCTATCGCAACGATCCGCTGCCGAAGATGCTCAACATGAATCCGGCCGGCGTGATTTACATGGGTTCGTTCTCGAAGGTGCTGACACCGGGCATCCGTCTCGGCTACGTGGTGGCGCCGACGCCGCTGATCCTGAAGATGGAACAGGCCAAGCAAGCGGCCGACCTGCACACCGCGCAGCTGACCCAGATGGTGGTGTACGAAGCGGTCAAGGACGGCTTCCTGCAAACGCACATTCCGACCATCCGCAAGCTGTACGCGGATCAATGCCAGGCCATGCTCGACGCGCTGCAGACTTACTTCCCGGCCGGCACCAGCTGGACCAAACCGGAAGGCGGCATGTTCATCTGGGTGACGCTGCCGAAGCACATCGACAGCGGCGCCCTGCTCAAGGAAGCGGTGGAGCAGCACGTCGCCTTCGTGCCGGGCGCACCGTTCTACGCCAACGAGCCGCAACACAACACGCTGCGCCTGAGCTTCGTCACCGTGCCACCGGAAAAAATCCGCGCCGGCATTGAGCGCCTCGGCAAGCTGATTGCCGCCAAGCTGTAATGGAAATCGGCAACCTGCCGTTCGGCACCACCGACTGGAACACTGTCGAGTGTACCGAGCACAAGGGCGACACGGGCATGGCCACCTGGCGCACGCGCCAGTTCGGCCCGATCCGGGTGCGCATGGTCGAGTACACGCCGGGCTACCTGGCTGATCACTGGTGCAAGAAAGGCCATGTGCTGCTGTGTCTGGAAGGGGAGTTGCACACCGAGCTGGACGATGGTCGCACTTTCCTGCTCAAGGCCGGCATGAGCTATCAGGTGGCCGACAATGCGGAAGCGCATCGGTCATCCACGTCGACGGGCGCGAAGCTGTTCATTGTCGATTAAGTTGCAGCGCTGAACGAGTTGTCCAAAGAATCGCAGGGAAAGAAATTTCCCTGCGATTTTTTTACGCGCAGATCAAATCAATCCAGTTTTATCGTCTCACCGTGTTTGAGCACGGTAAATTCCTTTGCCGGCAATCCGGCTTTCTTCACCGCCTCGGCCAGCAACTGCGGCGGTTCGTCGAGCGGCTCGTCGGCCAGTTCGAAGGTCCCCCAATGGATCCCGATCGAGCGCTTCGCATGGACGTCCTTGTGGATCTGCACGGCCTGTTCCGGATCCACGTGCTGGCCCTGCATGAACCAGCGCGGCGCGTAGGCACCGATGGGGATCAGCGCGAAGTCGAAGCTGCCAAACTTGCGGCCGATGTCCTGGAAGTCTTTTGAATAGCCGGTATCGCCCGCAAAGAACAGCGAGAACGGACGTGGAGCGCCTTCAGCAGTCTTGATCACCCAGCCGCCCCACAGCGTCTCGGAGCGGTCGGTCAGGCTGCGCGCCGACCAGTGCTGTGCCGGCACGAAGCTGATGTCGAGCTTGCCGGCGCTGGTCTTGTCCCACCAGTCCATTTCGCGCACGTTGGTGATGCCGACGCCGGCCATCCATTCCTTCACACCGAGCGGCACCAGGAACAACGGCGGCCCGCCGGCCTGGCTATTGAGTTTTTCCACGCTGACCTGGTCGAGATGGTCGTAGTGATTGTGTGAAATCACCACCACGTCGATATGCGGCAATTGTTCCGGTGCGATGTTGAGCGGCACCTTGCGTTTGGGACCGATGAAGCTGAACGGCGAGGCGCGCTCGGAGAAGATCGGATCGGTGATGACGTTCATGCCGTTGATCTGCAGCAGCGCCGTCGCATGGCTGATCCAGGTCACGCTGGTGACGCTCTTGTTGGCTTGCAGCCACGCGATCTCGGGCGTGGCCATGGGGAAGTTGTAGTTGTTGGCCGGCGCTTTCGGCAAGCCTTGCGTGAGGCGTTCCCACTGCCATTTCAGCAGTGACGCGCGCGGTTCCTGCGGATACGTATTGCGGAAGCCGGACGGCGTGCGATTGGGTTTTTCAGGGTCGTAATACTTGCTCGCCGCGGCGCAACCGGCGCTGACCAGCGCCAGCACGACGGCAATGCGACGCAGGATGCTGCGGGAAGTTGTGGGCTTGCTGCTGGTTGTCGGCATGGGGGGAAAGGATGGCAAGGCAAGTTGATCAGGCTTGCCATGCTATCAGCTATCCAGGGCCGGGGTCGGGATCGGGATCGACGTGCAGCTTACAACGCGTACTGCGCGAGCCCGTGGCCGAACGACCAGTTCTCCTTGTTCACTTCGACCAGGTTGATGAGGATGTCTTCCGGGCGGATGCCGGGTTGCAGATTCAGGCGCTCGACGATGCGCACGTATAGCGCCTTCTTCTGATCGATGGTGCGCGTGTTGTTTACGGTCAGCTGGATGATCACGAGCTTGTCGCTGCGGGCGATGTTCATGTAGGTCTTGCTGAAGACGAAGTTCTCCGGATCGTATTCATCGATCACCATGAACTTGTCGTCTTCCGGCACGTTGAAGGTTTCGATCATTGCCTCGTAGAGATTGTCGAGGATAGCCTGGCGGTATTCGCGGGTCTCGCCGCGGCGGATGACGACTCGGGCAAAAGGCATGGTGTTCTCCTTGCAAAAGTGATGAATCACGGTGGGTATGCAGGCATCTTAGATCAGGTGTATCATTTTTAAAATGCATCTATGTATATTTCAATGATATTCATTTGAAATGATTGATGCCCATCCATAAGCAATCTCAATCAGTCCAAAAAATGGAACCGACCCAACGCCCGCTTGACCTTGACGCCGTCCAGGCCTTCGTTTTAGTTGCCGATATGCAAAGTTTTACGCGTGCGGCCGAGGCGCTGTACACCACGCAGTCCGCTATCAGTCTCAAACTCAAGCGGCTCGAGGATCGCCTTGGTCGTCGCCTGCTGGAACGCACGCCGCGGCAGGTGCGCCTGTCTGCGGACGGACTCGGTTTCCTCGACGCCGCGCGCAATTTGCTGACGGCGCACGAGAGGGCGCTGGGGCGCATGGAGACGTCGACGGTGCGGTTAAGCCTGGGTATCAGCGATCACGTCGCCGGCGACGGTTTGCCGGCCATGCTGGCGCAGATCAATGCTTTCGATCCGGGCGTGGTGGTCGAAGTGCGCATCGGCGCCTCCCGCGACTTGCTCGCCATGTATGACCGGGGTGAGCTGGAAGCCGTCATCGTGCGCCGCGATGGCGAACGCAGCGACGGCGAACTGATTCAGGAAGAACGCATGGGCTGGTTCGCCGCGCCGCAATGGCAGCCGCGCGCCGGTGAGCCGCTCCGGCTGGCGACGTTTTCTCCCAGCTGCGGTATTCGCGAACTGGCGGTGCGACGTCTGGAAGACGCCGGCATCCCGTGGATCGAAGTGTTCGTCGGCGGCGGTGTGCACGCCGTCTCCGCTGCGGTCACGGCGGGCCTGGCGGTCACTGCCTTGTTGTATCGCGTCAAGCCGGCCGGCGCGATCGACGTCGGCAAGAGCTTGAAGCTGCCGTCCTTGCCGCTTGCCCAGGTAATGCTGCATACCAGCGTGCGTGATGCGCGCGCCCAAGGCGTCTTGCGTACGGTTGTTGCCGCGATGAAAAACGACGGTCGTTGAACTTCGGACTTGAAAAATCGGCCTTGAAAATCAAGAGGAAAATTGGACGCCAAAAAAATAATCAAGGCCATCAAAAAAATCTCTTGAAAAGAAAAAGTGTGCACGTATATCGGTAACAAGGCAGCGGGAAATCAGTAGTACAAACCACCCGCCGGCCCAGCGAATGCTCAATGGAGGTTCGCGCTCATTTATCGCTTTTTCTTACAAGGATATTATTATGCGTACTCACGATTTTTCCCCACTCTACCGTTCCGCAATCGGCTTCGATCGCCTGGCTCAACTGTTCGACAACGCGCAGCGCGCGGATTCGCAACCGAGCTACCCGCCTTACAACATCGAGCTGGTTGCCGAAGACAAATACCGGATTACCATGGCCGTGGCCGGTTTCAGCAGCGCTGAAATCGACATCGAAGCCGAAAACGACACACTGAAAGTGGTCGGTCGCAAACAGAAGGAAGACCAGGCCGTCAACTTCCTGCATCGCGGCATCGCGGCGCGTGATTTTGAACAGCGCTTCCAGCTCGCCAACCATATCAAGGTGGTCGGCGCCCAACTGGAAAACGGTTTGCTGAGCATCGAACTGGTGCGTGAAGTGCCCGAAGCGCTGAAGCCGCGCAAGATCGAAATCAACGGCGACAATGTGCATCGCCTGGAACGCAACGCCGCTTAATCTCCGAGTAGTTGCTGTTGTAGTAGAGGTCCCTGTAGTTGCAGTTGAAGTTGAAGTTGAAGTTGCAATTGATGTTGAAGACGGTTGTAGCTGTAAATGTACCTGGAGCTGTAGAAGTACCTGCTGTAGAAGCACCGCCGGCGGCAACATTGCCGGCGCCCGACAAAGCCCGCTCCGTGCGGGCTTTGTCGCGTCTGTATGCTCAGCCGCGCTTAATGATCGATGCGCGACTGTTCGCGCAGATGTTCAATGAAAGCTTGCTGCACGCGTGTTGCCAGCCAATCGGCGCGGGTAGTGAAGCCGACTGTGCGCTCGGCCTGCGGCGGCGCGATGTTCAGCGCCACCACGTCGTTGCGGTAATTGCCGTACAGGATGTGCGATCGCGACAGCAGCGAGATGCAGTCGTTCTCTTCCAGCATGGCGATCATCATGGCCAGCGAACTGGTTTCCACCACCACGCGCGGCCGTTGCGGCAGCGTCTCCAGCATTTGTTCCACCACCGTGCGGCGCGGCATGTCCTTTTGCGGCACCACCCAGCCGTAGGCGGTCAGGTCCTTGCGCGTGATGGTCTTCTTGCCGGCCAGGGCGTGTCCGCGCCGCACCACTACCGCGTAGGGATCGGTGAACAATTCGGATTCGACCACGCTGCCTTCGAGCCGCGGTTCGCGCAGCGCGCCGACGATAATGTCGAGCTCGCCGAAGCGCAGATCGTTCATCAGGCGTGAATGTGCACCTTCGCGAATAGTCACCGCGACATCCGGATATTCTTCCTGCAGCCGGCCGATAGTGCGCGCCAGCAAGCGCTGCGGCAGCAGGGGCAGTACACCTACCGACACCTGACCGCCGGCGACGCCGCGCGCCGACGCCAGATCGACCGCGGCCTGGCTGATTTCATGGAGTGCGAGGCTAAGGCGACGCGCGAACTCGGTGCCGGTGGCGTTGGCCGAGACGCTGTGTACGCGCCGTCGGTACAAGGTCACGCCCACGGTTTCTTCCAGCTCGCGCGCGGCGCGATGCACGGCCGGTTGCGAAATGCCGAGCTTGCGCGCGGCGTCGACGGCGGAGCCGAGTTGGGCGATGGCGATATGGCAGCGGATCTGTGCATCGGTGAGGTGACGGCAGACGGCGGCGGCGTCGTGGCTGCGCGTCTTGGCGCCGTTCAGCACGGTGGCCACGGCGGCTTCGATCTGGTCCAGCATCCGGCGCACGCGCCGATGCAGCAGCGTGCCTTCCAGCGTCAGGTCGCTGCCGCCGTAGCCGCGCTCGAACAATACCGCACCGAAACTTTCTTCCAGCTTCTTGATGGCCAGACTGACCGCGGGCTGGGTCAGGCCGACCGCTTCGGCGGCGTGGCCGATGCCGCCTTCACGGCACACCGCATCAAAAAAAAGCAATCGCCGCAAGCGCACGGTATCGTCGGACATGTCACTTTCTCCTTCCGCAAAGAGCTAAATTTAAATGATAAAGCTTAATTTAAATTTATGTCTTGTTGCCTGTTTAAAATTAGATAAATCCGCTCGATTTCAATACACTTCGTTCACTTTCTCGATCTACCAACGTGAAACGCATATCGGAGCTTAACAATGTACGACATCGTCGATACACATACCCACGCCATCTCGCCAGACCATGACCGCTACCCGCTGGCGCCAGTCGGCGGCCGCCAGTCGGACTGGTCGGCGCATCGTCCTGCCGACTACGAAAGCCTGCTCACGGCAATGGATGCTGCCGGCATCGCCCACGCGATGGTGGTGCAGGCGTCGACTGCCTACGGCAATGACAACAGCTACGTGGTCGACGCCGTCAAGGCGCATCCGGATCGTTTTTGCGGCGTGTTTTCGATTGACGTGCTGGCGCCTGACGCGCTCGACAAATTCAAGTACTGGATCGCGCAGGGCATGAGCGGCCTGCGTCTGTTTTTGACCGGCACTACCATGCCAGGACAAGCTTCCTGGCTCGACGACGAACGTTCCTATCCGGTGTGGGAATATGCCCAGGCCAGCAATATTTCCATCTGCCTGCAGATGACGGCGGCCGGTATTCCCGCGTTGCAACGCATGCTCGGCCTGTTCCCGAAGATCCGCGTGCTGCTCGATCACCTGGCGCGTCCCGATCTGGCCGGCGGTGCGCCGTATGCGTCGGCGGACTCGCTGTTCGCACTGGCGGCCCATCCCGGCGTCTATCTGAAACTCACCAACCGCACCATCGCCGAAGCGGGGCGAGGTGCCTCGACGCCGCAGGATTTCTTCCCGCGCGTGGTGCAGGCGTTCGGCGCCAGGCGCATCGCCTGGGGTTCCAATTTTCCGTCGGCGGAAGGTTCGCTGGAGTCGCTGCTGGCCGAGGCAAAAGCCGGTTTGTCCATGCTGTCGGCGCAAGACCTGGCCTGGATCTTCGGCGACACCGCGCGCTCCATTTATCCGGAACTGACCAGGATGGGATCGGCAGCATGAAGATCGACAACGGCGTATTGCACCTGAACACCGCCATCAAGAAATATCCGCACACCGCCAAGTTGATGAGCGGCGAGATCACGGCGCCGGACGTGCGCCTGGACTGTCTCGATATCGAGCCCATCCATCGCGCATTCGCACCGATGGCGCGCAGCCAGGCCTATGACGTCAGCGAAATGGCCATCGCCACATATTTGCAGGCCAAGGCCTACGGCAAGCCGCTGGTGATCTTGCCAACCGTGCTGGCGGCACGGCTGCAGCAGGGTTGCATCGTCTACAACGCGCATCGGCGTCCGATGACGGTCGGCGATCTGGCCGGCGCCAAGGTCGGCGTGCGTGCCTATACGCAGACTACCGGCATGTGGGTGCGCGCGATTCTTGAGGGCACCTACGGCGTGCCGACCACGAAGATCGAGTGGATCACCTTCGAAGGCGGCCATCTGCAGGAATACCAGGATCCGTCCTTCGTCACGCGTGCGCCGGCAGGCAAGGAAATGTTGCAAATGCTGCTCGACGGCGAAATCGATGCCGCCATTTTCGGCAACGACCTGCCCAGCATCGAGGGCATCGTGCCCTTGATCCCGGACCCCGTCGCAGCCGATAAAATCTGGTACGACAAGCACGGTTTCGTGCCGGTCAATCATGTCGCGGTGATGCATCGCGCCGTCGCCGAAGCACATCCGGACAGCGTCAAGTCGGTGTATAAACTGTTCAGGCAAGGCAAGGCTGCAGCGATCAATCCGGCAGATCCGGGTGCCTTGCTGAAGCGCTTGCCGGATGGCATCGACGCCTTGCGCGGGCCGCTGGAAATGATCCTTGCCTGTTGCGAAGAGCAGCAATTGCTGCCGCGCAAGCTGGGCGTTGACGAGATCTTCGCCGACTGTCTCGAGTTTCTCGGCGACGAAGCGCACTGAGCGTTTTTTAAGAATGCAATCTGAAGTCGCCGCCCAAGAGCGACACAGTGAAAAACTGATTTACCCATTGAGGAGAGGACAACCGTGGACATGAAAGACATACCCGTCCAGGGACCAAAACGAAAGCGCCGGTTTTACGAGGACGTATCCTTCCAGGTGTTTTTCGGCATCATCATCGGCGTCGTCGTCGGTCACTACTGGCCCGACATCGGCAAGACCATGCAGCCGCTGGGCGACGCCTTCATCCGCCTGATCCAGATGGTGGTCGGCCCGATCATTTTCTGTTCCGTCGTGAGCGGCATCGCCAACGCCGGCGACATGAAGAAGGTGGGCCGCGTCGCGATCAAGGCGCTGATCTATTTCGAAGTGGTCACATCGGTGGCGCTGGTGATCGGCCTGGTTACGATCAACGTCCTGCAGCCTGGCGTGGGCATGAACATCGACGTGCAGTCGCTTGACACCAATGCGGCCAATTCCTACATCACGCAGGCACACCAGTTCGTCTCGACCAGCACCTTCCTGTTGAACCTGATCCCGAAAACCATGGTTTCCGGTTTCGCCAACGGCGACGTGCTGCAGATTCTGTTCTTCTCGGTGCTGTTCGGCTTTGGCATGGCGGCGGCGGGCGAGCGCGCCAAGCCGATGATGAATGTGATCGACAGCTTTGCGTCGGGCATGTTCTGGATCATCGGCCTGGCCATGAAGATTTCACCGATTGCGGCGTTCGGCGCGATTGCCTTCACCGTCAGCAAGTTCGGCGTCGGCTCGCTGGTGTCGCTGGGCAAGCTGGTGCTGGAGTTTTACCTGACCTGCGGCCTGTTCTTCATGCTGGTGCTGTTCCCGGTGACGTACTTCAGCGGCTTCAACCTGTTCAAGCTGATGCGCTACATCCGCGCTGAACTGTTGCTGGTGCTGGGCACCAGCTCATCGGAAAGCGTGTTCCCGCAGTTGCTCAAGAAGCTCGAGCAACTGGGCTGCGAAAAGTCGGTGGTCGGCCTGGTGCTGCCGGGAGGCTATTCCTTCAACCATGACGGCACCTGTCTGTATTTCGCCGCGGTTGCGGTGTTCCTGGCGCAAGCCACCAACACCGCACTGGGCTGGGAGCAGCAGGTCGCGTTGCTGGCGGTGCTGCTGGTGACCTCAAAGGGCGGGGCGGGCGTGGCCGGATCGGCGATTGCCGTGCTGGCGGCGACGCTGGCGGCGACCAATGCCATCCCGGTGGCGTCGATTGCCCTGATCCTCGGCGTGCATCGTCTGCTGTCGTCGGCCTTCGTGTTCGTCAACATCACCGGCAACGCTGTCGCCACGGTAGTCGTGGCAGGTTGGGAAAACGCACTGGATCGCAGTCGAATGACGGCGGAACTGGACGCTGGTTATGTCGAACCGGATATCGCCATCCACAAAACAGTCACCGCAAGCAGATGACCGCCCGGCGCCCGGCAGGCAACGATGCCGGGCGCTGCAAGAAAACGCCGTCCTTCGCTGCACGAAACTACACCATCAACAATACACCGAATGTCATATCCATTCGGGAGGGAGATCTCATGAAAAAATTTGCCAGCACCGTCGCTGCAGTCGCCATTTTCGCTCCATTATTGGGCACGATGGCTGAAGCGCAAGCTCAGACCAATGTCACCATTTTCGGCACCGTCGACGGCGGCGTGCGCTACCAGACCAACGCCAATGCCACCGGCGGCAGCAAGTTGTTCATGGGCTCGAACGGTTGGAACAGCTCCAACAAGATTGACATCGCCGGCACCGAAGATCTCGGTAGCGGCATGGAAGCGCACTTCCTGCTCGAGAACGGTTTCAACCTGGCTACCGGCAGCTTCGACAACACCACCAACACGCTGTTCAACCGGCAATCCTTCGTCGGCTTGAAAGGTGCGCTCGGGGCCATCGACCTCGGTCGCCAATACACCATTTCGCATGACTTCATCCTGGAATACGATCCGTACGGCTTCAACTACACTTCGCTGATACCGCTGACCCAGGCTTCCAGCGGCACGCGCTTCAGCAACGACGTCAAGTACACCGGCATGTTCGGCCCCTTCAAACTGGAGTTGGAAAACTCCTTCGGTGAAAACGCCGGCAGTTTCGCCAACGGCTCGGCGCATGGCTTCGGCCTGCAGTATTACGTCGGCGACCTGGTGCTCGGCGGTTCCTTCAATCGCCGCAACGTGCTGGTCGGCACCACCTATCGCGACGAGGATTATTATCTGATCGGCGCGGCCTGGAAATCCGGCGATTGGAAGATTTCCGGCGGTTACATGAAGGACACGCTGAACATGCAAACTACCGCGCTCGACACCGTCACGCGCAACACCTTCGGCGGCATCGCGTATTCCATCAGCAACAACCTCAAGCTGACCGGCGGCTTCTATCGCACCGCTGTGTCGACCGACAAGGCAATGCGCAAGGACATGACCATCATCGGTCTGGATTACTACCTGTCCAAGCGCACCAAGCTGTACACCGAAATCGACTACAACAAGTACCGCAAGACCGTGGTGTCGACGCTCAACGCCGCCGGCGCGCCGCACCAGACCGCATTTACGGTCGGCATCAACCATCGTTTCTAGTATTGTCCGGGCTGCGCAGAAAAATGCGGGTCCGGTGTTTGCACACAGGAGAGTTTCATGATCATCGATTGTCACGGCCACTACACCACGGCCCCCAAGGCCCTGGAGCAATGGCGTCAACGGCAGATCGCCGGCATCAAGGATCCCGCATCCATGCCGTCCGTTTCCGAGCTGAAAATCAGCGACGACGAACTGCGCGAGACCATCGAAAGCAACCAGTTGAGCTTGATGAAGCAGCGCGGCATCGACATGGTGATTTTCTCTCCGCGCGCCAGTTTCATGGCCCACCATATCGGCGACTTCAATGTGTCGGCGACCTGGTCGGCGATCTGCAACGAGCTTTGCTTCCGCATCAAGGAGCTGTTTCCTGATCACTATGCGGGCGCCGCAATGCTGCCGCAATCGCCCGGCGTCGATCCGCGCACTTCAGTGGCGGAGTTGGAAAAGTGCGTGAAGGAATACGGCTTCGTCGGCATCAACCTGAACCCCGACCCCTCGGGCGGCCACTGGACTTCACCGCCGTTGTCCGACCGTCACTGGTATCCGATCTATGAAAAGATGGTGGAGCACGACATCCCCGCGATGATCCACGTCAGCACCAGCTGCAACGCCTGCTTCCACACCACCGGCGCGCACTACCTGAATGCCGACACGACCGCGTTCATGCAATGCCTGACGTCGGACCTGTTCAGCGATTTTCCTACGCTGCGCTTCTTGATCCCGCACGGCGGCGGCGCTGTGCCGTATCACTGGGGACGCTTTCGCGGTCTCGCGCAGGAGCTCAAGAAGCCCTTGCTCAAGGATCATTTGCTGAACAACATTTTCTTCGATACCTGCGTCTACCATCAGCCCGGCATCGACCTGCTGAGCAAGGTGATCCCGGTTGACAATATCCTGTTCGCCAGTGAGATGATCGGCGCCGTGCGCGGCATCGATCCCGAAACCGGACACTACTTCGACGACACCAGGCGCTATATCGAGAACACGCCGCACCTCAACGCCGAGACGCGCTACAAGGTGTACGAAGGCAATACCCGTCGCGTGTTCCCGCGACTGGATGCGGACCTCAAATCGAAAGGACTGTAATCATGGCCGGACCAATGAACAACCTCGGCATCGTCAAACGCAACATCGTCCGCGCCGACAAGGCGGCGGTAGAAAAGCTGTCGCGCTTCGGCGTCGCCACCATCCATGAAGCCATGGGGCGCGTGGGATTGATGAAGACCTGCATGCGTCCGGCCTACAGCGGCGCCGCGATGTGCGGCACCGCCGTCACCGTGCTGCTGCAACCGGGCGACAACTGGATGCTGCACGTTGCCGCTGAACAGATCCAGTCCGGCGACGTCGTCGTCGCTGCTTGCACGACCGACAACGAAGACGGATTTTTCGGCGACCTGTTGGCGACCTCGTTCCGCTCGCGTGGCGCAAACGGGCTGATCATCGACGGCGGCGTGCGCGACGTGAAGGAACTGGCGGATATGGACTTCCCGGTATTCTCGCGCGCGATCAGCGCCAAGGGGACGGTGAAGGCGACGCTGGGTTCGGTCAACATTCCGGTGGTGTGCGCCGGTGCCGCGGTCAATCCCGGCGACGTCGTGATTGCCGACGCCGACGGCGTAGTGGTGGTGCCGGCGGCGGCGGCGCAACAGGTGGCCGACGCTGCCGAGGCGCGCGAGAACAACGAGAGCGACAAGCGCGCCCGTCTGGCCGCGGGCGAGCTCGGCCTCGACATGTACAAGATGCGCGAAGCGCTGGCGGCGGCGGGCTTGAAGTACGTCGACTGATGACGGCCGCCCCGATGCACAAGCCCGCCGTGCGCGGGCTTGTTGCTTTGTGCCGCCGCAGCCCCGCAGGTCTACGTGGCTCGACAAGAATAAAAACTATTCTGTATAATCGGCCGCAAATAACGCAACAGAACGTCCTGGGTTAAGCTGAAGTTGTTTTTCTTTGCTTCCTCCTTGCCGGCCTCCTGCTTCGTTACGTAAGCGTTCACGTCAACCAACGCGTCATTCACGTGCATGCCTGAAGGCTCAGGCAGCGATTCCGTCGCACGCACGTGTATAACGCCAAGGTGAAAAATTGACGATACGCTTACTTCTCCAGGACGGGCTTGCCCCCTCCGCAGTGACCTCCACTTTGCATTCCCCCGCAGCCGACGCTGCACCGACTGTCATGCCGATCTCCATGCCGATCGGCGACTGCGCGCGTCCATTCATTTCCATCCGGGATCGATAACATCATGACTACAACAACACAATCATCCAACGATAGCGTGGCCGGCGGTTTGCTGCCTCTGGTCGCCATCGTCTTCACCAGTTTCCTGTGCATCGGCATTCCGTTGCCGGCCTTGCCGCTGCATGTCAACGGTGTGCTCGGTTTCAGCGCCTTGACGGTGGGCTGGGTGGTCGGGATCCAGTCGTTCTCGACCATTTTTTCGCGCAAATTCTCCGGCTCGTACTGTGACCGCCACGGCCCCAAGCGTGCGGTTGCGGTGGGCTTGCCGATGGCGGCGGTCGCCGGATTGCTGTACCTGAGCTCGACGCTGATCGCCGATGCCGGGACCAGCCTGGTGGTGCTGTTCATCGGTCGCCTGCTCATGGGGCCGGCGGAAAGCCTGTTCCTGACCGGGACGATGACGTGGGGCATCGGCCGCGTCGGCATGCAGCGCACCGGCAAGGTGATGGCATGGCAGGGCATCGCCATGTTCGCCGCGCTGGGACTCGGCGCACCGATCGGCATCGCGATCCAGCAACGTTTCGGCTTTGCCGGCGTGGCGTTGACCACCATGGTGTTGCCGCTGATCGGCCTGGCCATTGCGGCGACGCTGCGCGGCTTGCCCGCGCTGGGCAGCAAGGGCGGCGGCGTGGCCATGTCGGAAGTGCTGCGCCTGATCTGGCGCTTCGGCCTCGCGCTGGCGCTGAGCGCCATGCCGTTCGCCATCATCACCAGTTTCCTCGTGCTGCTGTACGCCACCAATAACTGGTCGGGCGCGGGCATTGCGATCCTCGGTTTCTCGGCCGGCTACGTTGGGGTGCGCCTGTTCTTCGCGCATCTGCCTGATCGCATCGGCGGCGCCAAGGTTGGCGCGGTTTCGGTGGTGATCGAACTGGCCGGGCAATTGCTGTTGTGGCAGTCGCATGATCCCGTCATGGCGGGCCTGGGCACGCTGCTGACCGGTATCGGTTTCTCGCTGGTATTCCCGTCGATGGGCGTGCAGGCGATGGCGCGCGTGCCGGCGCATTCGCGCGGACTGGCGGTGGCGACCTTCATGGCTTTCATCGATCTGGCGGCAGGCCTGACCGGTCCGGTGGTGGGGGTGCTGATCGGTTATTTCGGCTATGGCGCGGCGTTCCTGGCTGGTGCGGTGGCGTGTGTACTGGCGCTGTTGCTGATGTTGTCGAGCATGGCGTCGGCGCAGGCATCGGCGGGACAAAAAACGTCAGGCTGATCTGTCCTTGCGTTCCAGCGGCAGCCAGAGCGTGAAGCGGGTGCCGCCGGACGCGGAGACCCACGTCACGGCGCCGCCCAGCGCTTGCGCGCGGCGGCGCTGATTTTGCAGGCCGCGGCCGGATGCCTTGGCGAGCGCCTTGTCGACGTCGAAGCCCTGGCCGTTGTCTTCGATCGTCACCGTGACGCCGCCGTCGGCACGTGCGGTGGCGACGCGGATGCGATCGGCGCGCGTGTGGCGCAGGATGTTGGCGATGCTTTCCTGCACAATGCGCAGGATGTGCAGCGCGCTGGACGGCTCCAGCCAATCCAGCGTCGGCAAGTCCTGTACTTCCCACACCAGCGCGATGTCGGTGCCTTCCAGGCGCGGCTCGAGGCGGAAGCGCAAGGTTGCAAGCAACAGCAGCAGGTCCGCTTCGACCGGTTCCATCGAGTCGATGGTCAGTTTGAGGTCGTCGAGACAATCCTTGAGAATCTGCGATACGTTGACGTCGCTGGCGCCACCGTGTTCCACCGAGCGGATTGCGCTGATCAGCGTTGAGCCGAGGCCGTCGTGCATGTCTTGCATGAGGCGCTGGCGTTCGTCGCTGATGGTTTGACGCAGAGCCGCTTCGCGCAGGCGGCGATGCGTCTCTTCGAGTTCACGTTCACGCGCTTCCAGGCGTTGCGCCAGCCCGGCATTGACCAGTTCGACTTCAGCGATGGCGTTGACGTAGCGGCGATACATCAGTGTGCCGAACATGGCGAAGGTGACGGCATTGGTATAGGCGCCGAGGAACCAGCCTTCCGGGCTGACGACGTTGTTGTGCAGCAGCCAGTCGGACATGCCCAGCAAGGTCGACACGGCAACTCCGAGCGTCAGCAGCAGACCTTCACGGGAACGATGCCAGGAACACACGCCGCCCGCAACGCTGACCGCAATGCCCATCATGACCGCGATTGCATACGCCAGCGGAACCAGCAGCGAGGTGCTCGGAAAGACCGGCAACACGCCCAGCAGAGGCAGCGACAGGATGCTGATGATCAGCGTGGTGCCGACGATGATGCGCGTAAGCCAGCGCAGCGGACGTCCGTGTAACTGGCAGAGGAAAAGATGGATCACCGTGAGCAGCCAGAACAAGGCGTTGGCGGTCAGCCAGGCGAACCAGTCGACCACGATGGGCAGGCTGACGTAATAATGCAGATGTCCCACGAACGAGACTGCGGCCAGGTTGAAGAACAGCAGGTAGCTGGTTTCATGGCGACGCCGGAACCAGACGAACAAGGCAAAAATCCCGACCACCATGAATGCGGCGCTGAGCGTGGCGGGTAACTCCCGTTGCAGCCATTGGCGCAGGTAATAGCGCCCCTGCAAGGTTTCGGCGGGACCCAGCCAGAGCGTCGACAAGCCGACCGGCGTTTCCGGCGCATGCTCCACGCGAATCAGGATTTCCTTGAGCGGCGCACCGTCGGCGGCCTGGTCCGGCAAGACCCAAAGCGGCGTGAACAGGCTGTTCCACAACTGGCCGCGTTGCTGCACGCGATGGACCAGGCGGCCGTTGAGATACACCGCGACGGTGCCGTCGGTTTTGATGCGGCTGCCGTACAGCGCCAGCGGCCCGGTCGGTGTGTCCGGTAGGTGCAGGTCCGCCAGCGCAAAGCGCATCCAGGTGGTGCGCACGGTGAGATTGGAGGCGGTGAGGGCGGCCACCGGCAGTGCCGACGGCAAGCTTGCGTGGCGCCACGAGGGCGGCAGGGTCGCACTATCGACCAGTGCAGGCGGCGGGTTGAAATTGCGGCCGTCGCCGTCCTGCCAGTCGACCTGCGTCAGCTGCAACGTGGTGTCGGCGCGCGGGGTAGCGCTCTGGACGTACCAGGCTCCCACTGCAATCAGCAGCGTCACGGACAGCAGCAGTGCGATGCCCGAGAGCAGGGAGGAGGGAATTTTTCTCGTGCGCGAATGAGTAGCGGACATGCGTCGGGCCGATTAATCGGGCAGCAGCCCGAGGGTCCTGGCTTCGTAGATGGCCTCCGTCTTCGAGGTCACCTTGAGCTTGCTGTAAATGCGGCGCACGAATGTGCGCACTGTAAACGGCGACAGCTCCATCAGCCGGGCGATCTCCTGCGCAGTGAAGCCACGGGTGATGTAGTCCAGTACTTCCTTTTCGCGCGCCGACAACAGCGTTGATGGTTCTGCCGACGCAACGGATGAGGAGGGCCCGGGGGCGACCCCGGCAGGCGCCGCTGCCCGGAAGCGCGCCAGCACCTGACGCGCGATGATCGGACTGATCGGGCTGCCACCGCTGGCGAGGCTGCGGATTTCGTCGACGATTTTGGCGGGAGAACTGTCCTTCAGCAGATAGCCGGCTGCGCCTGCCTCGATCGAACGCATGACATGGGTTTCATCGCCGAAATTGGTGCTGACCATGATGTTGCAGCTGGGCCAGCGGAGGATCGCTGCGTGGATCACATCGATGCCCGAACCGTCGGGCAAGCCCAGATCGACCAGCAGCACGTCCGCCGGTGGGCCTTGCAGCATCGCCAGTCCTTCGGCCCGGGTGCCGGCGATATTCGCCAGCCGCATGTCCGGCGCGGTTTCCAGCACCTTGCTCAACGCATCGCGAAAACTCGGGTCATCCTCGACGATGGCGACGTGGATGGAGGGCGGAACAAGGGAGTCGGAAGTGGATGACATGGCGCCGCTATTGTACGACGGCGCGCCGGCCCCGCCTGTAGCGCGTTTGCGCTACAGGCGGGCATATCGCAGCACCGGCTCAGTCCAGCTTTTCGTGGAAGTCGGAGGCGCCGCGCTTCCAGTAGGCGGACACGCGCATGGCTTCTTTCGGATGCTGCTTCTCTTCCGCCAGCACGGCGCGCACTGCTTTCATCACCACGGCCTCGCCGGCGGCCCAGACATAGCCCTCACCGGCCGGCAGCGTCAGCGCACGCACGGCGGCGAGCAACTCCTCACCCGAACGCACCCAGGTGACGTCGAGGTCGGCCTGGGTATCGAACTGGCGGATGTCGCCGTCGGAGGCTTCAATGATGGCGAAGACCTTGGCGCCAGCCGGCAATTCCTGGAGACGGCGCGTGATCGCCGGCAAGGACGACAGATCGCCCGCCAGCACATGCCAGTCGTAATCGAGCGGCACCACCATCGAGCCGCGCGGGCCGGCGATGACGGCGTCCATGCCGACCTTGGCCTGGCGTGCCCAGTCGGTGGCCGCGCCTTCGGCGTGCAGGGCGAACTCCAGCACCAGCTCTTTGCGCTGGGCGTCGTGGCCGATCGGAGTGTAGTCGCGCCGCACCGAGGCGCCGGACGCATCCGGGAAAACGAACTTGATGTGGTCATCGAATGACAGCGACGTGAAGTCTTCCAGCGCGTCGCCGTGGAAGGTCACGCTGAGCATGTTGGCGCCGGTGGCGCGGACGGCGGCGACTTTGACGTCGCGGAGCTTGATTTCATAACGGACGCGTTGCACTTCGCGGGAGATTGATTTGGTTTCCATGATGTGGGGAATTGGTTGATAATGTCATCATTATGAGAAAACAAGTTGATAAAGTCAATCAATCACCTGCCGCCGAAAGGGTCTTTGACGCCATTCACACGGTCATGCACCTCTATCGCTCCGGTCGCTCGCAGGCGTTTCGTGACGACGAGCGTGGCGTCACGCACATGGAAAGCCGCGTGCTGAACTACTTCGCGCATCATCCCGGCGCCACGCAAAAAGACCTGGCCGCCCATTCGGGCCGCGACAAAGCGCAGCTGACCCGGCTGGTGCGCAGCCTGCGCGACGGCGGCTATCTGGAATCAAAGGAAGACGTCACGGACCGGCGCAGCACCTGCCTGCAACTGAGTCCGCAGGGGCAGGCTTTGCATGCTGAACTGATGAAATCCGGTGCGCAGATACTGGAGCGCGCGGTCGAGGGTTTGTCCGTGCAGCAATGCGAAGAGCTGGTGCAGTTGATGGAGATCATCCAGACCAATCTGGAGAACGGACGCTAACTGGGCAGGTGCCTGCGGTTAAAGCGAGGCCGGCCGGGAAGACTCGGAATTGAAATCCCTTTCATGCTGCCAGCTCTTGTACACGAACTCCAGGCTGTACCCGTCCGGATCGAACACATTGCCGGCGTAGTAGCGCGGATCGTAATGCAGCCGCGCACCCGGTGCACCGTTGTCGGTGGCGCCGTTTCGCAGGGCGGCGGCGTAGGCCTGATCGACCATCTCGGTGCTTGAGGCGACAAAGCCGACATGAGTGTTGTTCGGCGCGTTATTCCCCTGTTTCAACCAGAAGAACACGCGGCCGTTCGCACCGAATCCCCTGAGATCGGGATGCCCCGGCGGACCGTCGCGCCCGTCGTAGTTGAGGCGCGCCACGATGCCCAGCGGCGTCAGCACCGCGTCGTAAAAAGCCAGCGAACGATCCATGTCGCTGACGGAAAGAAAAATATGATCCAGCATGTGAGTCTCCCGTTCAAATCATGTAGCCGCCGGCCACTTCGATCGACTGGGCGTTGATCCAGCGACCGTCTTCCGACAGCAGTGTAGCAATGACCGCGCCGACCTCGTCCGGTTCGCCGACGCGGCCGAGTGCAGTCTGTCCCGCCAGCATGGTTTCGAAATCCGGTGTGAGTCCACCGCCCAGTTCGGTGCGGATGGCGCCCGGCGACACCGCGTTGGCGCGGATGCCGCGCTCGCCAAATTCCTTCGCCATATAGCGTGTCAATACTTCCAGCCCGCCCTTGAATGCCGAGTACGGCGCCACGCCGGCCGTAGCCACGCGCGTGGTTGCGCTGGTCAGGTTGACGATGGAGGCGCCGCTGTCCAGCAAGGGAAGCAAGGTTTGCGTGAGGAAGAACGGGCCTTTCAGATGCGTGCGGAACAGACCGTCGAACTGTTCTTCGCTGACCGACTGCAGCGGTTCGAACAGGCCGTAACCGGCGTTGTTTACCAGGCCGTGCAGGCGATCGCTGCCCCAGGTTGCGAGCAAGCTTTGCACCAGCGTTTCGCGAAAGGCGGCAAAGGACGTGCTGTCGCTCACGTCCAGTTGCAGCGCGACCGCCTTGCCGCCGTCGGCTTCGATGCGGGCGACCACGTTGTCGGCGCTGCGCTTGTTGTCCTTGTACGTCAGGACCACGCCCATGCCGCGATGTGCGCAATGGAGAGCGGCGGCGGCGCCGATGCCGCGACTGCCGCCGGTGATGAGGACTGTTTTCATGATTGCTCCGTTAAAAGGATGTGAGGAAAAGTGATGAAGCCATGGTAGCCATCGACGTCGTGGAGGGCTCATCGATTCCTGCCTCAGACTTGCCTGATCCTGCTTTTTATCTTGCGCCCGCGATCGGCATGTGGTCAGATCATGGCCATGAAAACCCAACTGACCGAATTGCGCGCGCTGGCCTCGAAGGCCCAGAATCGCCGCACCGAAACTGGCATCCCGCGTGTGGCCATGGTGCGCGGTGCGGTACCGGAACACGAGCTGGCTGCGGTTTATGATCCGATGATCAACCTGATCCTGCAAGGCGGCAAGTCAATGACGGTCGGCGGCCGTACGCTGCACTACGACCCGGCGACGTATTTCGTCATGTCCATCGATTTGCCGGCAGTGGGTTCGGTCCACCCATCCAAAACTGGCGAACCCTACCTGGCGGTCTCGCTGACGCTGGACCCCATCGTGATTGCGGGTTTGTTGGCCGACGTGCCCGCACTGCCGTTGCCGTCCTCACATGGAATCGGTTTTTCGGTAGCCACGGTGACCGACGAGTTGATGGACGCCTGGGTGCGCATGCTCAGGCTGATGAAGCAGCCCGGCGACATTCCGGCACTCGCGCCGGTGTATGAGCGGGAGATCCTGTATCGGGTCCTGCAAGGTCCGAACGGCCGGCTGTTGCGCGACATCGCCACGCCCGACACCGCCATGGCGCGCGTCAACCGCGCCATCCGGCATATCCGCGAGCAGTTCGACCAGTCATTGCGCGTGCAGGATCTGGCTGCGCAGGCGGGGATGAGCGAGTCTGCCTTCCACCGTCATTTCAAGGCAGCCACGGCGCTGAGTCCGCTGCAATATCAAAAGCAGATCCGGTTGCTGCTGGCACGCAAGCTGATCGTCAGCGGCAGCACCAACGTGACGTCGGCGGCGTTCGCGGTGGGCTACGAAAGCGCCACCCAGTTCAGCCGCGAATATGCGCGCTTTTTCGGTGCGGCTCCGTCGCGCGATACTGCGCGTATTCTTGCCGGCTGACGGCGGATTGCAATAAACACAAGCCTTGGAAAATTCCGCAACAAAGCGGACAGCCGCGTGCAATAAAAAGATTGGCTTGTCCGTCCATCTTGGGCACTATCCTGTGAGCAGGTCGACCGGCCTGATCAACCAAGGGGAGTGGCAATGAAAAGAACAATCGCGCTATGTGTCCTGATGTTTTCGCTCAATGTTTTACCGGCCGGTGCGGAAGTCACACCATTCCCGGCCGGCATCAAGTCTCAGAAGATCTCCGTCAACGGTGCACTGCTGAATGTCCGTGTCGGCGGCCAAGGCCCGGCCGTCGTCATGCTGCACGGCTACGGCGAAACCGGCGACATGTGGGCGCCGCTCGCCATCAAGCTGATGAAGGACCACACGGTTATCGTGCCAGACCTGCGCGGAATGGGCCGTTCGGACCATCCGGCCGGGGGGTACGACAAGAAGAATCAGGCGCGCGACATCGCCGGCGTGCTCGATACCTTGAAGATCGGCAATGTCAGCGTGGTGGCTCACGACATCGGCAACATGGTGGCTTATGCCTTCACCGCCGAGAATCCTGCACGGGTTACCAAACTGGTGTTGATGGATGCGCCGGTCCCAGGTGTGGGCCCATGGGACGAAATCCTGAAAAACCCGCTGCTGTGGCACTTCCGTTTCGGCGGTCCTGACATGGAGCGACTGGTGAAGGGACGCGAGCGCATTTACCTGGATCGTTTCTGGAATGAGTTCTCGGCCAATCCCAAGAACTTCGACGAAGCGTCGCGTCGACACTATGCCAAATTCTATGCCTTGCCGGGCGCCATGCATTCCGGCTTCGCGCAGTTCGCCGCTTTCGATCAGGACGCCATCGACAACAAGGTTTATCTGGCAAAGGGACCGCTGCAAATGCCGGTGCTGGCAGTGGGCGGGGAAAAGTCGTTCGGCACCACGATGGCGACGGTGACGCAGTTTGCCGCGAGCAATGTTACCGGCGCCGTGATTCCCGGCGCCGGTCATTGGCTGATGGAAGAGCAACCGGAGGCGACGGTCAAGGTGATTGCCGATTTCCTTCAGTAAGGCGAACACGGTTTACCGACGGTGGCAAATCATCATCGCCATATGCAAAAAGCCCCGCATTGCGGGGCTTTTTCATTGTCACCAGGCTGCACGCCGGGAAGCCCCGGTGCAGCCAAGTGCTATCGCTGCAACATCAGCCTTGTGCGGCGTCGCGCGCGGCGACTTCTGCGCTGAGTTCTTCCAGCATGCTGTTGAGCAGCTTGGCGAAATAGATGCGATAAGTTGCTTCCATGTATTTGATTCGACGGATTTTCCGCATGGCATTCCTTTGTTTATTGATAAGATTCCAGGATCATCGCTGATGATCGGTGCCGGAGTATAACGCAACGGGCGGCAAGCCCATGCGTTCAGGCGGCCGGCGCGCCTGCGGGCGTCTCCAGGTGATGCAGCAGCTTGCCGACCATGCTGACCACGGTCAGGCCCACGATCACGAAGAAGATCGCCATCGGCGTGAGGCTGTGGAACGGCACGAAGCCGGCCAGTCCCATCATCAGCGACGACACCAGCAGCAGCGCGAAGCCGAGGATCGCGCTGGTCAGCCCGGCAATGTGCGGAAAGATGGAATTGCCCTTGGCCATCAGCGTCGGGTACATCGCCCCCGCGCAGAACGCCATGAACAGCACCGGCAGCATCAGTGTCCATACTTCCAGACCGACGGTCAGCGCCAGGATCAGCATCACGACCGCCGCGCCCGTCATCACGCGTGCACCGATGCGCAGGCGTTGTTCCGGCGTCGGCAGGCGCGGGTGATGAATCCGGTTTGAAATCCCGCCGAGGAAATACATCAGACCGATCGCCAGCGCCAGGTAGCCGAAGTAGGTCGGCGGCTTGTGCAGGGTCTCCTGCACCATGAACGGGCCGACGATGTTGAACACCAGCAGGATGCTGTAGCACAGTCCTTGCGCCAGGAAGCAACTCTGGAATACCGGGCTCTTGAGCACCATGACGGCATTCTTGAGCAGGGTTTTAGGACTCAGATGCACCGGCTGTTTCAGCGTCTCCCTGTAGCGCGTCAGCACCGCCCACATCACGAACGAATAGATCAGCAGGAAGGTCAGGCATGAACGCCACCCGAATGCGGTCTGCAGATGCGCGCCGATGACCGGCGCCAGGATCGGCGCCAGCCCCCAGGCGATCGCCATGTAGGTGAACGCATGTATCAGCGCCATGCCGGAGAACGAATCGGTGATGATCGCCTTGGCCAGCAGGTTGGTGGCGGCGATGCCGAAACCTTGCAGGCAGCGCGCCAGGATGAATGTTTCCAGGTTATTAGCCGTCAGTGTCAGCAGGCAGCCGCAGGTGAACATGAGCATGCCCAGCACCAGAATTTTCTTGCGGCCGTAGGCGTCCGCCAGCGGCCCGAAGAGCAGTTGTCCGAAGGCATACGCCATCAGGTAGATCGTCACGCTGGACTGGATCGCCTGCGCGGAGGTCTGGAAATACTGCGCCATCGTCGGCAGCGCCGGGACATAGATATCGATTGCCAATTGGCCCGCAGAGGCCAGCATACAAATGAAAAAGATGAGAAAGCGCGGGTGGTTCGCGGTGGTATTCATGAAAAAGGACAGCCGGAGGAGGGGTGAAAACCCTCTATTGTGACGGCTTGTCGCAGTCTCTGCTGAGCACGGGCCCGCGCGGCGAATCCCGCGCCGTGTCAGGGCCGCGATAGACGCTGTTTTTCGGCGTTCCGGTTTAGCGCAAGTCGGTGCGCAAATCCCGCACGCCGCGCCCCAGGCGCTGGCGCAGCAGGGCGCCGAGCGTCGCCCCGTCGGCGTAACCGACCTCGGCCGCGATGGCATCGAGGTCCAGGCCGCTGCCATGCAACAGCGATTGCGCACGTTCGACGCGCAGGTCCTGGAAGTAGGCCAGCGGCGATTTTCCCAGCACTTCCTGGCAACGGCGCTGCAACGAGCGAGAACTCACCGCCAGCGTGCCGGCGGCTGTCCCCAGCGAGAATCCTTGCTTCAGATGGGCGCGCGCCCAGCGCTCGAAACGCAGGATCAGAGGATCGGACTGCGCCAGATGATTGGGAATGATGTAGGGCGCCTGCTGCGACCTGATGTCGGCCAGCAGATAGCGCGACACCAGCCCAGCCAGCTCCGGGCTGGCCTTGCGCACCAGCCACAGCGCCAGGTCGAGGTGACCCATCGCCGCACCGGCAGTGACGCCGACGTCGGACGGCACCAGCATGCGCGATTCGTCGAGCAAGACATTCGGATAGCGTTGCCGGAACAGCGGCGCCAGCCACCAGGTCGTGGTCGCTTCACGCTGCTCAAGCAAGCCGGCATCCGCCAGCAGAAAGGTGCCGATGCAGGAGGCGGCGATCAGCACGCCTTGCGCATGCCACTTCTGCAATTGTTCCTTCGCCTGCTTCACGTCACGTCGTTCCAGTGCGGGAATCAGGGTCTCCGGCGTGCCGGTGCCCAGCGCAGGCACGATCACCCAATCAGGCCTTGCACGCGGCATCTCCGCCATCACCGGAATCCCCAGTCCCTGGGCGGTATGCACCTTCTTGCGCATGCCCACGATGGATACCTCGAACGCAGGCTTGCCGCCTTGCAGCGCTGAAAATTTATTGGCGAGAGCGAAGGTGTCGAGCGCTGCGGTCAGTCCCGTATCGAACACGCCTTCTAAAGCGAGGATAAAGATGCGCATGGCGTAAATGGCCTTAAAGTTGTCGTTTGCGACTATACATATTTTTCTTTGCGACGACTACACTCATCTTCGTTGCGTGGCGTAAATGATATTTTTAATGATATTTACGACAGCACGATTTCGCGAATGAACGCCCATTGCGGCGCACGCATTCGCCCAGTAAATCTGAAAACGGAGAGCACTTATGAAAGTCATGGCCATCGGAAGCATCGTCCAACTGCCTACGCCGGAACAACGGCAGGAGATCATGCCGAAGGAAGTCCCGCAAACCTTGCAGCTCTATCTCGACGGCAAAATCGAACAGTTTTGGTACGCTCAGGACAAACCGGGCGTCATTTTCCTGATGAATGTCGAGTCGGTCGAACAGGCCAGAACACTTGTCAACGCCTTGCCGTTGGCGAGCGGCGGCTTTGCGAAGTACGAGCTGATCGCGGTCGGCCCATTGGCGCCGCTGGGTGCGCTGATTCAGGGATAGCAAGTAGGTCGGGCGGCTCCCTCCGGACTCGTCCGACTGTCCTGGCAATCCATTGTTGTCCTCTCGCTGAATGAAAAAGAACCGACATGAAAACAATCCTTGCCTGCTGCATTGTTGCACTGACAGTATCGGCCGCGACAACGACGGCGTTGGCGCAAGCGCAGCCACAGCAGCTCGTTCCAGCGGTCCCCGCGACGAAAATTCTGGCCATCGGCACGCTGAATCCCGGCATCGATCAGGCCGCTGTGCGCACTATTTTGCCGACCGAAGTTCGCGAGACCGTCGGACTTTATCTGGCCGGCAAAATCGACCAGTGGTATTCGCTGCAAGACAGGACCGGGGTGGCGTTCATTCTCAATGCAACTGATCTGGAAGGCGCCCGTGACATGCTTGAAAAGCTTCCGCTGGGCCAGGCGCATCTCATGCGTTTCGAGTTGATCCGGCTCGGCCCGCTCAATCCGCTGCGGCAGTTGCTGGGAGTGACCCCGACGTCGCCCTGAGGCATTCGGACGCATCGCGAAAGATAAAAAAGATGCCGCATTGAGCGGCATCTTTTTTATTACTGCGTCTGACTTCGGTAACTACACCACCGCAGCCAGCGCCGTCGCCTTCAGCTTCGACTCGAGCGCCTTGCCCTTGCGTGCGCGCTTGCCGATATGCAGGCCCAGCGCGACGGCGGACAGCGTGACGTCTTGCGCCTTGCCGCCACGGCCGGTGCCGGACACCAGCACGCCCTTTTGCGTGATGGCCTGCGCTGCCAGCAGCTTCTCGTTCTTTTCCAGTTCCATCAGGATCACGCCGCGGCCGCCGCTGGCGAGGGTCTTGATCTCGTCCAGGCCGAACACCAGCAGGCGTCCTTGTCCCGACAGGCAGGCGATCGCACTGGCACCGGCCGGCATCGGACGTGGGGCCAGCGGCAGGTCGCCGTCGTCCAGCGTGATGAAGGCTTTGCCGCCCTTGACGCGGCTGAGCATGTCGCCGAGCTTGGCCGTGAAACCGTAACCGGCGTCGGAGGCCAGCAGCATTTGCGTATCGACCGGACCGGCGAAGTAGTGCAGCAAGCTGTTGCCGCTGCCGAGGTCGACCAGTGTGGTGATCGGCACGCCGTCGCCGCGCGCGTTCGGCAGCGAGTTGACGCCGACCGTGTAGATACGGCCGTTCGAGCCGAAGCCCAGCAGGTTGTCGACGGTGCGGCACTCGAACGCGCCGTACAGGCCGTCGCCGGCCTTGAAGGTGAATTGCGTCGCATCGTGACCGTGGCCGCCGCGGGCGCGCACCCAGCCCTTTTGCGAAATGATGACGGTGACCGGCTCGTCGATGACCTTTTGTTCGAGCACGGCTTTTTCGGCTTCTTCGATGATGGTGCGGCGGTCATCGCCGAACTGCTTGTCGTCGGCTTCGATTTCCTTGATGACCAGGCGCTTCATCGAGGATGGATTGTCGAGCAGGTCTTGCAGCGTCGATTTCTCGTTGCGCAGCTCAGCCAGCTCTTGTTGGATCTTGATGGTTTCCAGGCGCGCCAGTTGGCGCAGGCGGATTTCCAGGATGTCTTCGGCCTGGCGGTCCGACAGCTTGAACGCCTCGATCAGCGCCGGCTTCGGCTCATCCGATTCGCGGATGATGCGGATGACCTTGTCGATGTTGAGCAGGATCGCTTCACGGCCTTCGAGGATGTGGATGCGGTCCTCGACCTTTTGCAGCTTGAACTGGCTGCGGCGCGTGATGGTGACGAAGCGGAACGCAATCCATTCGCCGAGGATGTCGGTGAGACCCTTCTGGCGCGGACGACCGTCGCCGCCGATCATCACGAGATTGATCGACGAACTGGTTTCCAGGGACGTCTGGGCCAGCAGCGTGTTCATGAACTCGGTCTGGTCCTGGTTCTTGGACTTCGGTTCGAACACCAGGCGCACCGGCGCTTCGCGGCCCGACTCGTCGCGCACGGCATCGAGCATGGCAAGGATGCTTTGCTTCTGCGCCTGCTGTTCCGGCGTCAATGTTTTCTTGCCGAGCTTGATCTTGGGATTGGTCAGCTCTTCGATTTCTTCCAGCACCTTCTGCGACGACACGCCGGGTGGCAATTCGGTGATGACCGCCTGCCACTGGCCGCGCGCCATGTCTTCGATCTTCCAGCGCGCACGCACCTTGAGGCTGCCGCGGCCGCTCTGGTAAATCTCGGCGATGGTCGACGGCGGTGTGATGATCTGGCCGCCGCCCGGGAAGTCCGGGCCGGTGACGTGGGTCATCAGTTCAGCATGCGTGATCTTTGGATTGCGGATCATCGCGACGGCGGCGCGCGCCACTTCACGCAGGTTGTGCGAAGGGATTTCGGTGGCCATGCCGACCGCGATGCCGGAGGCGCCGTTGAGCAGCAGGAACGGCAGGCGCGCCGGCAGCAGCTTGGGCTCTTCGGTGGAGCCGTCATAGTTGGGCTGGAAGTCGACCGTACCCATGTCGATTTCATCGAGCAGCAGTTTACTGATCGGCGTCAGGCGCGCTTCGGTGTATCGCATTGCCGCAGCGCCGTCGCCGTCGCGCGAACCGAAGTTGCCCTGGCCGTCAATCAGCGGATAGCGCAGCGAAAAATCCTGCGCCATGCGCACCAGCGCGTCGTACACCGACTGGTCGCCGTGCGGATGCAGTTTGCCGAGCACGTCGCCGACCACGGCGGCCGATTTACGCGGCTTGGCGGTGGCGTTCAGGCCGAGTTCGTTCATCGCGTACAGGATGCGGCGCTGCACCGGCTTCTGGCCGTCGGCGACGTCGGGCAGGGCGCGACCCTTGACCACCGAAATGGCATAGTCGAGATAGGCGCGCTCGGCGAAGGTCGACAGCGTCAGCGATTCACCGTCGGGTGGCGCAGGTTGTTCAAACAGGTTGGCTTGTTCAGTCATGTGGCTGGGTTGCGTTGATGTCGTTTAGTGAATTATTCGAGGGACGTCGGCGGCGGCATGCTGCGCCGGCCCGGCAGGATGATTTCGACGCGGCGCGGTTTGTTGGTATCGGCGTTGCCGTTATTGTTTCCTGCACTGCCGCCCGGTTGGTACAACTGGTAGAACTGCGCCACCAGCTGGACGTAATTGCGAGTCTCGGGATACGGTGGAATCTGGTTGTTGTACTTCTGCACGGCGCGCTCGCCGGCGTTGTAAGAGGCGATCGCCAGCTCCAGCCGCTTCGGGAACAGCACCTGCAGGTCGCGCAGGTAGCGCGCCGCCAGGCGGATGTTGATGCGCGGATCGGTCAGTTTCTGCTGGATGGTCTTGCGGCGGTCGCCCTGCACGCCGTAGCGCTCGGCGGTCTCCGGCATGATCTGCATCAGGCCGATGGCGCCCTTGGGCGAGACGGCGCCTGGATTGAAGCCGGATTCGGCCGCCATGATCGCCTTCAGCAGGGCGGGGTCGACCGAGAATTCCTTGGCGCTCTGGTCCAGCATGGCTTCATACTTTTTCAGATTCGGATGCTGCAGCATCAGCTTCATCAGCGGCGACGACATGTTTCCCTTGGTCTCGACGCCGGGGATACCCTTGGCGATCTTGTCGGAGTCGAAGGTGGCGTCGCCGCGCATGAACAACTGATAGCGTTCGTCAATTTTTTCGGTCGACACATGCGCCATGCCTTCGGCGTCGATGTAGCCGTAGACGTCTGCGTGCGCAGACGCTGCGGTCAACGACATGCAAAACGCAGCCAAAACCGGCAACGCTCCCGAAAGGAAGCGGCGCCAGAGGCAGGGTTGAGAGATGTCGTTGCCGTTGTCCATCGTGTTGATTGCCTTGATGCTTTAAATATCCGCTTCCGCTTCGTTGCCGTGCTCTTCGATCCAGGCGCGGCGCGAGGCGGCTTCGCCCTTGCCCATGAGCATAGTGAAGCGCGCGTCCGAGGCAATCTGGTCCAGCTCGCCCAGGGTGACCGGCAGCAGGCGGCGGGTGTCGGGATTCATGGTGGTTTCCCACAATTGTTCCGCGTTCATTTCACCCAGGCCTTTGAAGCGCGAGATGCTCCACGCGCCTTCCTTGAGGCCGTCCTTGCGCAGCTTGTCTTCGATGGCTTCCAGTTCGCCGTCGTCCAGCGCGTACAGCTTCTGCACCGGCTTCTTGCCGCGTGCAGGCGCGTCGACACGATACAGCGGCGGACGTGCGATGCAGATGTGGCCGTGGTCGATCAGCTTGGGGAAGTGCTTGAAGAACAGCGTCAGCAGCAACACCTGGATGTGCGAACCGTCGACGTCCGCATCGGAGAGGATGCAAATCTTGCCGTAGCGCAGGCTGCTCAGGTCGGGGGTGTCGGTGTGAGCGTGCGGGTCGACGCCGATGGCCACCGCGATGTCGTGGATTTCATTGTTGGCGAACAGGCGATCGCGTTCGGTTTCCCAGGAGTTCAGCACCTTGCCGCGCAAGGGCAGGATCGCTTGAAACTCTTTATCGCGGCCCATCTTGGCCGAGCCGCCGGCGGAATCGCCCTCGACCAGGAAGATTTCGTTGCGAGTGATGTCGCTGGACTCGCAATCGGTCAGCTTGCCCGGCAATACGGCCACGCCGGAGGATTTTTTCTTCTCGACTTTTTGCGCCGAGCGCAGGCGGCTCTGCGCCTGCTTGATGACCAGGTCGGCCAGCTTCTTGCCGTATTCGACATGCTGGTTCAGCCACAGCTCCAGCGCCGGACGCGAGAAGGTCGACACCAGTCGCACGGCGTCGCGCGAGTTCAGGCGTTCCTTGATCTGGCCCTGGAATTGCGGATCGAGCACCTTGGCCGACAGCACGAAGGAGACGCGTGCGAACACGTCTTCCGGCAGCAGCTTGACGCCCTTGGGCAGCAGCGAATGCATTTCGACGAAGCTCTTGACCGCCGAGAACAAGCCTTCGCGCAGGCCGGATTCATGCGTGCCGCCGGCTGAGGTCGGGATCAGGTTGACGTAGGATTCGCGCACCACGTTGCCTTCTTCGGTCCACGCCACTACCCATGCCGCGCCTTCGCCTTCGGCAAAACCTTCGGCGTCGGGACCGGCGTATTGCTCGCCCTCGAACAGCGGGATCAGCGGATCGGCGCTGGTCGATTGCGCCAGCGATTCCATCAGGTAGCCGCGCAGGCCCTGGTCGTATTGCCAGGTCTGCACGTCGCCGGTCTTGCCGTTGATCAGCGAGACTTTGACGCCCGGCAGCAGCACCGCCTTGGAGCGCAGCAGGCGTTGCAGTTCCTGCTGCGAAATGGTGGGCGAGTCGAAGTACTTGGGATTCGGCCAAACGGAAACGCGGGTGCCGGACTTCTTGTCTTCGCGCGTGATCGGACGCGACTTCAGTTTTTCTATCAGGTCGCCGTCCGAGAACGCCAGTGTGTGCACTCCGGCTTCCCGCCAGACCGTGATTTCCAGACGCGAGGCCAGCGCATTGGTGACCGATACGCCGACGCCGTGCAAGCCGCCCGAGAAGGCATAGGCGCCGCCGCTGCCCTTGTCGAACTTGCCGCCGGCATGCAGGCGCGTGAAGACGATCTCGACCGTCGGCACGCCTTCTTCCGGATGCAGGCCGACCGGGATGCCGCGGCCGTCGTCCTCGACGCTGACGCTGCCGTCGGGGTTGAGCGTGACCATGATGTTCTTGGCGTGACCGCCCAGCGCTTCATCGGAGGCGTTGTCGATGACCTCTTGCAGGATGTGCAGGGGATTCTCGGTGCGGGTGTACATGCCCGGACGCTGTTTGACCGGTTCCAGTCCCTTGAGGACGCGGATGGATGATTCGCTGTAGTCGGACGGGGAAGTTTTTTTAGTTGCCATGCAGATGAAGGTCGAATCGGAATATCGGAGAGTCGGAGAATCGGATGATGAGGCGTAAGCGGCTGTTGCGCCGCCGAAGCTTTGCCAAATGCGCATTCTAATGAAAAATCGGCGACGGCAGGAAGTTTGCGGGCGGCGTTTGTAGATGGTTTGACAACTGTTCGCGACCGGCCAATTTGTTTCTGTACGGGAAAACGTACTCAAACGTGGTGTTATCCATCTTATTGGTGTAATTTGCCCGCAAATTCAGGGGGAGTGGCGCATGGATTGCATTTTTGATCAGGTTTTGTTCATTGAAGACGGCAAGGAAAAAGATCTGCTCGATCCAGCCCTTTATCCGTTTCTTTACAACAATCACGGCGAAGGCCGGCAATTGCAGCAGGCGCTGGGAACCCGCACCGACATCGCGCCCATCGATCCGGCGCTGCACGCGGGCGTTTCCTACGCCGATATCGGCCGCCGCACGCGCACCGTGACGCCAGATGAGGGCGCGCCGTACCAGATCGAGCAGTTCGACTTCCACGCGCATGAAGTGCACTACGAACCGCTGTGGGCGACCGAAGACAGCGCCCGCGCGTTTGGCGCGACGCTGCTGCGGGATGGACATTACGTTGAATTTCCCTTTTCGGGCCTGGTGATGGCCGACTACACCTACGGCATCTGGGCCGGTCATCAATCGCCTTACCTCGGGCACGGCCGCGGGCGCGAACTGTTGCCGATCAATCCGACCGACTTCGAGTATCACAACTTCCCGCACGTCTTCTTCTCGCGCGATCCGCATGTGCCGCTGGTGATCAGCGTGGCGCGCTGGCGTCCCTACGCCAACGAGATCGCGTTGGCCGACCTGTGGGTCGCGCCGGGCGACGCGCTGCTGCTGCCGCCCAAGCGCATGCCTCCCGCGCCCGCGCCAGGGCAAGATCCACGCAGCATCGTGCTCGACCTGCACGGCAACCGTAATTCCGCGCACGCCTGTCGTTACATCGACGGCAAGCAGCAGATCCGCACCACCACCATCCTCGGCAACCCCGCCACGATGTCGGCGCCGGATACGCGGCCGCATTATCACGAAGAGACGGCGCCGACGGTGCATGGGCGGTTGCTGCTGAAGTAGGACAGAGCGGCGCCGCTGCTGAATGCGCTATATTGGCGCCCACATCCACCGCCTCATCGACGTCACTCCATGTCCGACCAGAACTTTCCCTTCGCCGACCTGCTGACCCAGCGCAACTCCACGCGCCGCTTTCTCGACCGGCCTTTGCCGGACGGCACCTTGGCGGAGTTGCTGGCGCTGGCACGGCGTGCGCCCAGCGGCGCCAATCTGCAGCCGGGCGAATTCATTGCACTGGAAGGCGATGCGCGGGTGCGCTTGTCGGCGGCATTGGTGGACGCTTTCCGCGCGGGCAGGCAAGAGCCGGAAGATTATTCCTACTTCCCGCAACCGATGCCGCAGTCCTTGCGTCGCCGGCAGGTCGCAGCCGCCAAGGAACTGTACGGCGCCTTGCAGACCGGACGCGACGACCGCGCCGGGCGCGACCGGCAGTTCGAGCGCAATTTCAATTTCTTCGATGCGCCGGTGGCGCTGCTGGTGACGATCGATGCGCGCATGGGCAGCGGCTGCTACATGGATCTGGGCATGTGCCTGTACGGCCTGATGCTGGCGGCGGCAGCGCATGGGCTGGGCAGTTGCGCCATCGGCGCGCTGGCGTCGTATCCGGGGTTGATCCGCTCGGCGCTGGAGCTGGGCGACGAGAGCCACATCGTGTGCGGCATTGCGCTCGGCTACGCCGATCCGGATGCGGCGGAAAATACCGTGAGAACGGAACGCCTGAAGCCGGAAGAGTTTTTCAGAACCTTGCGCTAGCAGTCTTCAGCAACGTTCAACGACGGCGGCCGCGCCGAGGCCACCGGCCGCAGCAATCGCAGCCAGACCCACTGCACCGTGCGGCGCCTCCTGCTGCATGTCCGCCAATAATCTCACCAGACTGATTGCGCCCGATGCGCCGATCGGATGACCGCGTCCCAGTCCGCCGCCATGGCGATTGAGTTGCTCCGGGGAGATCTTCAACGCCTCGTAAAAAGCGATCGCCTGCGCGGCGAAGGCGTCATGCAATTCCACTCCCCACAGGTCGTCGATGCTGTTCGCGCCGCGCGCCAGCGCCGCCTGCGCGGCATCGATGGCGGCCAGCATCGGCGTTTCAGGCACGGCACCGACGCTGACGCCGGCTCGCCATGCGAAGTGCGGATGCAGGTTCAGGCGGCGTGCAGCGTCGCGCGTAGCGATTACCACGAAGGCGGCGCCGTCCGCGCTTGGCGAGATAGCGATGCGGCTGACGGCGTGACGTTGCCGGATCGCTTCATCGACGCGGCCGTCATCGGACACCGCGACCACCGGCATGCGCGCCAGATGACGCTGGTCGAGCGCGCGCGGGTAACTGTCCTGCGTTGCCGCGCCGACGGCGATGATTTCATTGTGGAGATGTGCGCGTGCAGCGACGGCGCGGGCGTGGCTTTGTACTGCCCAGGCGTCCTGCTGCTCGCGCGTGATGCAGGCCTTCAGTGCATGACGCGCGGCGGCCAGTAGCATACCGGGGTCGCGTGCCGGATCCGGCGCGAAGGCGGGGCTGTCGTAGGCGATCGCTGTTTCGCCCGCATGACGTGGACGGTGCTGGCGAATCGGCGCACGGCTCCATGCTTCGACGCCGCCGGCGATGACGACATCGGCGTTGCCGGCGGCCAGCATGCCGTGCGCGAGTGCGATGGCGTCGAGTCCGGCGCAGCATTGACTGTCGACCGACAAGGCTGGAATGCGGTCGGCGAAACCTGTGGCCAGCGCCAGCATGCGCGCGGGGTTGCCGCCTGCACCCATGGCGTTGCCGGCGATCACCGCGTCGACGGAGCCCAACGGGATGCCGAAGCGCTGCAGGATGCCTTGCGCCACGGGTGCGGCGATCTCATGCGCCTGCAACTGCGACAGCGCGCCGCCCAGCGGTGTCACCGCGCTGCGGCCCCAACCGAGGATGACGGCGTCATTCATAGCGTTGTCAGCGTCGGCCTGGCGGGATCGCCGAGCCGTTGCGCCAGTTGCTTGTGATCGGTCTTGCCGCTGGGCGTAAGCGGCCAGTCGCTGCAAGAGAGAAAGCGGCGCGGAATCTTGTAGGGTTCGAGGCGTTCGCGGCACCACGCGGTCAACGCTTCGGGGTCGATGTCTTCGTTCAGTTTCAGCAGCGCCACCACTTGCACGCCGCGCACCGCGTCCGCGATGCCTTGCACCGAGGCGGCAGCTACTGCCGGATGTGCGGCGAGCACGCTTTCGACTTCTTCCGGGAAAAGGTTTCTGCCATGCGCCAGCAGCATGCGTTGCTGGCGGCCCAGCAAATGCAGGCGGCCTTGCTCGTCGAGATGACCGACATCGCGCACCGACAGCCAGTTGCCGTCGCGCAGCAGCGCCGGTTGTTCGTCGCTGTCCCTGAGCGTGACGTAGTCGCTGAACACCATCGGACTGCGCACGTAAATCAATCCCGGCGTATCGGGAGTGGTCGCATCGATGCGTACCTCGACGTTGCGGAACGGCCGTCCGACGACGTGGTCGGGCAGGGCTGCATCGCTGTCGGTCCAGGCGATGAAGCTGGTTTCCGAGGCGCCGTAGAACTCGATGATGCGTGCCCGCGGAAACAGTTGTTGCAGTTCCGGCGTGCGGGCGCGATTCCAGGGCGCGCCGCCGATCATGAGCAACTGCACGCCGGGTAGGGGAGAAAGCTTGCGCCGCTGCGCCAGCTCCAGCATCAGGATCAATTGGCTCGGCACCGCCACCATCGCGCCGGCATCGCCGCGTGCCAGCGTATCGAGTGCAGGGCCCGGCGCGAAGCGCGACTGCAGTCGTACGCCCGCGCCGCTCCACAAGCCCAACAGTGCGCCGAACAAAAAGCTTGAATGCGACAGCCGCCCCGGTACCAGCATCGCGGCGGCAGCGCCCGGGCCGAAGCTTTCCAGGCAGATGTCGAAGCTGCTGGTCCACGAGCCATGGCTGCGGCGGAAGCCCTTGGGCAAGCCGCTGCTGCCGGAGGTGAAGCCGATATAGAACGGGGAAGAAGAAGTGGCTTCAGCCAGCGCAGCTTCAGCGCCGACCCCGGCCGCCACGCGCGCCAGGATCTGCTCACGCACCGCAGGCGGCCAGTCGGGATCGCTGACGGCCGCAGTGCGGCCGGCGACGAGGATGGCGAGGAAGCTGAGCAGTTGCGCGCCCGAGTCTGGAACATCGTCGACCCAGCAAACCGCGGAAGAATGAGATTGCCGCAACGCCGCCGCACGCGCAGCGACCTGCTGCGCCAATGCCGCGAAATCAAGACGGGTGACGCCGTCGTCGATCGCCACCGTGCGCGGCGTCGCTTCCGCCCAATGCGCCAGCGGCGCGTGGACGGTGTCGAACACAGGCATCAGTCGCGGTCCAGGCGCCAGGACGGCATGCCGCGCACGACGCTTTGCACGAGGATGGCGCAGACCGCGCACTTGACCAGATCGCCGGGAACGAAGGCCAGCACCGCCAGTGTCGCTTGCGTGGCGCTCAGGTGCGCCGCCAGCATGAGGCCGAGGATGCCGAAGAAATACATCACCACGATGCCGCCGATCAGCGACGACAGGAAGGCGGCGATCAGAAGGCCCTTGCCTTTGGCGTCCGGCATGCGCTTCATGAACTGGCGCATGGACACGCCGCAGACCACCGCGCCGAGCAGCCAGCCCAGCAGGAAACCGGCCGACGGCGCCACGAACACGGCGACGCCGCCGCGGCCGCCCGACAGCAACGGCAAGCCCAACGCCACCGCCACCAGGAACAGGCCGACGGTATAGAACGCACGCTTCGGTCCCAGCAGGCAACCGACCAGCATGATGCCCAGCGATTGCAGCGTGATCGGCACGCCGAACGGCAGGTCGATTTTGGGGATCAGGCCGAACACGGCGATCACGGCGGCGAACAGGGCAATATAGGAAAGCGAGCGGGTAGAGGTCATGGTTCCGGTAGTGGTCGTCATCGATGGATCTCTTCTGTTAAAAGGAAAAAAGTTTAGCCGCCCAGCCGCGTAGCGAGTGCATCGGCCACGCGTTCAGCGGTCTGCAGCGCGCGTATCGCCAGCGGCGCCAGCAGGCGCAGGCCGCCGCTGCGGCCGGTGCGGGCCCGATGGGCGTCGTCCAGGCGCTGCCATTGTGCATAAAAATTCTCGGCGAAGCGCAGCGTCAGTCCGATTGCCAGCGCAATGCGTCCGACCGGCAGGCCGAAACGGCGCAACGGCGACAGGATGGTCTCCAGCACGGTCAGCAAGTCGTCGAAGCGGGTCGTGATGGTCAGCATCAGCGCCAGCATGGCGGCGGCCATGATGCGCAGCGCGCTGATCAGTCCGATGGTCGGATTACCCATCGCCCAGTGAAAACCGGCGATCAGCGCCGACGCAATCAACAGGCCGCGCAGCATGCGCCACTGGCGCCAGCCGGCCGGACCGAGCGAGGCGTACAACGCCAGCACCACCGCCGCGGCGATGGCAATGCCGCGCACGTCGGCGGTCAGCATCAGCACGGTGCCGCCGAGCGACAGCGCGACCAGCTTGAGCCAGGCCGGTACGCCGTGCAGCCAGGTGCGCCGTGTCGAATAGAGGCTGCGCATTACGTCGCGTCGGCCTGCGCCGCGTGTTGCAGCACTTCTTGCAGGACTTCTGCGGTGGAATTCAGGACGGCGCGCTCGCGTACGTCCCTCGCGTAAGCGGCGCAGACGTCGCGGCCCGGACCGTCGCCGCGCAACTTGCCCTGTTCCAGCCACAGCACGCGTTCAAAGTCCTGCACGTGCTCCAGCAAATGCGTCGACAGGATGATTTGCTGGCTGGTCGCGGCGATCTGCGCCGACAGGCGCAACTGGCTCGGCAGGTCCAGCGCGGAATAAGGTTCGTCCAGCAGCAGCGTGGCCGGCGTGGTGATTTGCAGCGCCATCAGGCAAACCTGCTGGCGCTGGCCCTGGCTCAGTTCGCCGACGGCGCGATCGGCCCAGTCGGGCAGGCCGCGCGCGGCGAGGAAAGCACGCGCCTGTTGCCGCGCCTGCGGCTTGCCGATACCGGCTGCGGTCAGGCTGAAGGCCAGCTCTTCGGCTACCGTCGGGAAAATGATCTGGTCATCGGGATTCTGGAACATCAGGCCGACGTGCTGCGGCAGCTTGCGGCGCTCACTCGCCTCGTCGGTGCGGCAGCCGTGCACGCTTACGCGCCCGCTCTGCGGCTGGTCGAGTCCGCAGATCAGACGGAACAGGCTGCTCTTGCCGGCACCGTTGTCACCGACCAGGCCGATGCGCTGCTCGGTCAGGTGCAGGTCGATCTGTTCCAGCACGACGCGGTCGCCGCGCGCAAGCGTGGCCGATTCGAGCCGGATGCCGGGCGTTGCAGCACCCGCGGGAGGCAAAGTTTTCAGGGTCATAAGGTAATTCGGCCTGTGTCTGCCGTAGGGCCGCCATTATATGACAGTGAGGAGGGCGCGACGGCGGGCTTGCCTGAAGGAAACGGCGGGGCTCGTCCATGCCGGACGGAGCAGAAACAAAAAAGCCGGCTTGCACCGGCTTTTTCTTTACGACTTCAATGCAGTTTCCACCGCCAGCGCCATCGACAGCAGTCGCTGATCATGGCTGCCCGGCGCCGCCAGGCTCAGGCCCACCGGCGCGTTGCCGGGTACATGGCAGGGCAACGATATGGCGCAGCCGTCGAGGAAGTTGATCATGGTCGGATTGCGCAGGATCAGGCCGTTGGCGGCGTAGTAGGCGTCGTCGCTGGCTTGCAGGTCGACGATCTTCGGCGCGACGATCGGTACCGTCGGCATGATCATCGCGTCGAAACCGGCCAGTTGACGTTCCACTGCGGCGATCCAGCGGCGGCGGCTGTGGATGACGTCGAGCAGGTCGGCGGCGCCCATGTCCTTGCCGCGCTTGATGCGCGACACCACGCGCTGGTCGTAGGCCGCTTCGCGCTCGGCGATCAGCTTGCGGTGCCAGGTCCAGGCTTCGGCGGCGGTGAAGCCGCCCTTGGCGTTGATGGAGGCCAGCTCGCTGAAAGCGTCGATCTTGCTTTCGACGATCACGGCGCCTGCTGCCGACAGACGCGACAGTGCCGTTTGCAGGGCGGACGCAACCTGTTCGTCGATGCCGTCCAGCACCACGTTGGTCGGCATCAGCAGGCGCAGGCCGCGCAGCGGATGTGCGACCGGCGCGACATAGGTTTCCCCGGCCAGCACCGCATCCATCTTGGCGCAGCACGTGACCGTCGGCGCCATCGCACCGATCGAGTCTAGGTATTCGGACAGCGGCAACACGCCTTGCATGGAAACGCGGCGCGCGGTCGGCTTGAAACCGGTGAGGCCGCACAGCGCCGCCGGAATGCGGATCGAGCCGCCAGTGTCGGAACCGACGCCGGCTACGGCCATACCATCTGTTACCGAAATCGCTGCACCGGACGACGAGCCGCCCGGAATGCGGCCGCCGTCAATCTCACGCTGCCACGGATTGCGCGGCGTGCCATAGTGCGGATTGATGCCCAGGCCGGAGTAGGCGAATTCCGTCATGTTGGTGCGACCGACGATTACCGCGCCGGCGGCGATCAGGCGTTGCACCACCACGGCGCTCTCGGTCGCTGCAGGATAGCCGCGCAAGGCGACCGAGCCGGCCAGCGTGGTTTCGCCGGCGACGTCGAACAAGTCCTTGATGGAGACCGGCAGGCCGTCGATCGGTGAGCGCGTCAGGCCCGCTGCGCGCAGCGTGTCGGAGGCGCTGGCGGCGGCGCGCGCGCTGTCGGCGTAGAGCCGGGTGAAGACGCGCGCGCCTTCGCCGTCGGCTGCGGCGGCGAGGTCGAGGGCGCGTTCGGTCAGTTCGAGCGAGCTGCTGCGGCCGCTGCGCAGGTCTTCGCTGTGTTGGTGCAGGCTGGGGATCATGGCGTCAGGTATAAAAGTGATCAGGCTACTTCGGCAAGGATTTCCGATTCATAGGAGTGGCGCAGCGAACGCTGGCGACGCGGGTCGAACAACTCCATCGTGAACGAGGTCGCCGGACGGATGCCGCCGATGGCGCCGACCGTGCCGCAGGTCATGCCGCTGCCTTCGGGCAGGATGTCCTTGCCGCCTGTGAAGCCGGCGATGAGGTCTTGCGGCGTACGCAGGCTGGCCAGCGTGCCTTCCTGGTACAGCACTTCCTTGCCGTCTTCCTTGATCCAGGAACGGATCACCAGCTCATCCCAATAGTCGGCCACGTCGGCCAGTTTCCAGGCGGCGGCGGCCACGGGTTTGATGCAGGCTTGCTTGGAGAACGCCACGCTGTGGGCTTCCAGCTTGCGGTCGGTGTGGTCGGAGGCGATGCTGACATACAGTTCGCCGCCGGCGTTGAAGACGAAGGTCTCGACTTCGCCCGACGACTCGGCGCCGAGCACCTGCACCGTCGCCGATTGCGTGAGCTGGTTGCTGGCCACGCGGTAATACAGAGGCACCGCGCTCGGGCGCGGAATGCCCAGGGCGGCCAGTTCTTCGATGTGGTGCTCGATGGCGGCCAGGTCGCGACCGGCCCAGCCGGCGATGATCAGGTTGTCGATGTCGACGTTGAGGGTTGCTGCGTCAGTGTGGAAAGAGAGTTTCATAAGGCTGCTTCAGGTACGTGAATAAAGGGTGCGCCGCCGGGGCAGAAATGCAGGAACAGAATGGCGGCGCAGGGACAACTCAAAAATTGATCAGGCTTGCGTTTTCTTGACGAAGACGACCACCAGGAAGCTCGCCAAAAATTCCAGCGCGGCGACGAAATACAGGCCGGAGGACAAGGAACCGGTGCTGGTCTTCAGTGCGCCGATCATGTAGGGCGCGACGAAGCCGGCCAGGTTGCCGATCGAGTTGATCAGCGCGATGCCGCCTGCGGCTGCGGTGCCTGCCAGGAATGCCGCGGGGATCGACCAGAACACCGGGAACGCAGCCAGGATGCCGATGGCGGCGAGCGTCAGCGCGCACAGCGCCATGACGGCGTTACCCAAGGCGAGGCCGGTCAGGATCAGGCCGATGCTGGCGATCAGCGTGGCGATGGCGCTATGCATGCGGCGCTCGCCGGTCTTGTCGGAGTGGATGCCGTTCCAGATCATGGCCAGTGTGCCGGCGATGAACGGGATGGCGGAGATCAGGCCGATCTGCAGGTTGCCCTTGACGCCGATCTCCTTGATGATCGACGGCGTCCAGAAGGCGATGGTGGCATTGCCGCTGACCACGCAGAAATACACGGCGGCGCACAGCCACACGCGGTAGTTGCTACAGGCGTCCTTGAACGACAGGTGCTTGCTGGCGGAGGTATTTTCGGCGACCAGCGCCTGGGTGACGGCTTGCTGTTCAGCGACCGAGAGCCACTTGGCATTGGCTGGCTTTTCCGGCAGGTAGAGCAGCACGAAGACGCCGGCGATCAGCGAAGGAATGCCTTCCAGGATGAATAGCCATTGCCAGTTGGCGAGATGGCCGACGCCTTCCATCTGGCTCATGATGGTGCCTGCGATCGGACCGCCGACGGCGCCGGCAATCGCGAACGACGTCATGAACAGGCCGTTGACGCGGGCGCGGCGCTGCGCCGGGAACCAGTAGGTCAGGTACAACACGACGCCGGGGAAGAAGCCGGCTTCGAACACGCCCAGCATGAATCGCAGGATATAGAACGTCATCGGTGTGGTGACGTAGGCCATCGCCATCGAGGCCAGGCCCCACAGGATGGTGATGCGCGCCAGCGTCTTGCGCGCGCCGATTTTTTCCAGCAACAGGTTGCTCGGGACTTCAAACAGGAAGTAGCCGATGAAGAAGATGCCGGCGCCGAGGCCGTAGATTGCTTCCGAGAATTGCAGGTCCTGCAGCATCTGCAGCTTGGCGAAGCCGACGTTGACGCGGTCGATCCAGGCCAGCACGAACAGGAAGACCAGGAAGGGGATCAATCGCCAGGCGATTTTTTTATAGGTGACTTCCATGTCCACCGCCGCCCCGGGCGTGTAAATGGAATTCCCTGTCGGGGATGTTGCCGATGTCGAGGTCATGCTTGCCTTCTCCTGCTTTTGAGATTGATTGAGCGGTCGCTTCATTCTCACAGCACGAGAACATGCAGGACATGGAAATGTCTCGGTGAAATCGTGGCTGGAAAATGCCTGGCGGAAATCTGTCGTCTATCTTTGCGCCGGCATGTGCATCCGGCGCCATGAACGATCTTGTGATCTTGTGTGAATTCAGTATGCGTAGCGAGGGCAGCGCTGTCCAACAAGAAATTGTTGGCGCACATGATTGGAAAATCTTATGAGCAAAAATGGGTGGGGCGCTGCGCTCTTGTGGTGCTGCGACGCAAAACGCGTGCAGGCCTTGCCGGCGCTGACTTGGGGGTGGTGGCTACTGCGCCTGCGACGGCAACCGCGCGATCTCGTGTCCCCAATTGAGTGCGAAGTCGGCGGCGGTTTCCTGGGCGATGCGGGCTACGGTTTCGGTCAGCGGGTTCTCATTGTCGGAACGGAAACAGGCCAGCATCACCAGCGCCGGGAACTCGACGTCGACTCGCAGCGTATGCAGGATTTCTTCATTGAGCTCGCGCTGGATGATCGCCGGCGGCACCGCCGCCACGCCGAAACCGTCGGTGACCAGCCGGATCATGGTGGCGACCGAGGCGATGCAATTGACATGGAGTGCGCCGCGTTCGCTGCCGGAAAACAAACGCTCGATCACGGCATGCGGACCCGAGTTGCGCGCGAAGCTGATGATGGGGAAGGTCGCCAGGTCGGACAGGCTCAGCGTTTCGCTGCCGATGTTGAGCTTGGGGCTGCCGACCCAGCGCATCGGAAATTCGCACAGGTTGATGTTGGTGATGTGGGTGCCGACCACCGGCTCGGCCTGCAGCACGATGTCGAGGTTGCCCTTGCTGAACTGTTCGCGCAGATGAATGGTGGTGTCGCTGGCGATCTCGATCTGCAGACGCGGGAACATCTTGTGCACGCGCCCGAGGAAATCCGGGAACCAGCTGTGCACGATCGATTCGATCACGCCGATGCGGATCACGCCGGCATAGACTTGCTTGTCGGACATGTCGTCCTTCATCTCGCGCATCAGCTTGACCATGCGTTCGGCATACACCAGCGCCTTGCTGCCATCGGTGGTCAACGTCACTTCGCGCGCGCCGCGATCGAACAGGCGCACGCCGAAATCCTGCTCCAGCGTGGCGATGCGGCTCGACACCGCGGCTTGCGTGGTGTGCAGGCGCTCGGCGGTCAGGCGAAAATTTTTCAGCTTGGCCAGCCAGACGAAGGTTTCGAGGAAGCGGATGTTCATGGCCGTCATTCTCTCAAAGCCGCAGCTATTAAGCCAGCAGGCAATCCTGCCAGTGTTTTCGGTGTCGCCAGCGGCGCTTGCGGCGAAGGGATAGAATCCTCGCAGACTACTTCCGCAGCCAGCCTGCCGCCAGCAAAGAGGATTTCCATGCCAGTCACCGCCATCGATCATATCCAGCTCGCCATGCCCGTCGGCGGCGAAGACGCCGCGCGGCGCTTCTTCGGCGGCATCCTCGGCATGCCGGAGTTGCCCAAGCCGGCCGCCTTGCAGGCGCGCGGCGGTCTGTGGTTCCAGTGCGGCGTGCTGCAACTGCATCTGGGTGTCGACCAGGATTTCCAGCCGGCGCTGAATGCCCATCCCGGTCTGATCGTCGATACCCTGGCGCCGATGATCGTGACGCTCAAAGAGGGTGGCTTCCCGGTGCAGGAGGACGCGCCGATTCCCGGGTTTATCCGCATCTATACCGCCGACCCGTTCGGCAATCTGATCGAATTGCGCGAAGTTGTGCCGCGCTGAAGCCTGTTGCGGCATCGCCTCATCCCACCCCGTAAATAATTTCCTGTTGTTCCCGCTTGGACGGCCGTCGTTCTGCTTCACTGCAGCATGACGGTCTCGCTTCGCCCCGTTTTCACGCCGGCTGACGCACGTCCGTTTTCAGCGTAGTGAGCGTGGACGCGGGGCCGGGTTCATCCCATGGCCGGGTTTCCGCTTTGGTGCAATGCAGCCAGTTTTCTTCGATTTTCCTCTCTATCGCGGTGCATCTGCGCGCGCTAAAGGTGCAAGGATTTTTACTTTCATTTTTGAAAGGATATTTTCTTTACTTTTGAAAATAATGAAAATATATTTACATTTTTCGCAGCTTCCCGAATTCCGGCCGACGTCACATGTACAACTCAAAGACCACATCCTTGCAGGGCGGCGGCGCCGTAGCGCGCGTGTTGGGCAAGTTGTATCCGAATTTGTCGAAGGCGCATCGCAAGACCGCAGATTACGTGCTGGCCAACACTTTCCGTGCCGCCACCATGACCATCGACGAGCTGTCGGAAGCGGCCGGGATTTCTCTGGCGACCGCCAATCGATTCGCGCATGCGCTCGGTTTCGACGGCTATGCGCCGTTCCGCAATGCGCTGGTTGCCGACTTCGCCTCGTCGCTGGCGCCGGTGGAAAAGATGCGCCACGAAGTGCAGAAGAGCGCAACCAGCGTGGAAATTATTGCCGCCGCGCTCAGCAACGACATCCGCAACATCGAAGCCACGCGCCAAAGCCTGGTGCCCGAGCATTGCGACCAGGCCGTCGAAATGATCCTGAAAGCCGAGCGCATCTTCGTGATCGGCTTCGGCGCCAGCGCTTTCCTGGCCGGTATCATGGTGCACGCGCTGGAGCCGTTCTGCCGCACCGTGCTGTCGGGCGTGCATCCGGGCGGGCCGTCGCAGACCGGGCGCCAGTTCTTCAAGCTGGACGAGCGCGACGTCGTCATCGCCATGGCTTACCCGCGCTACGCCACCGATACGGTGCGCCTGGCGCGCCGCGCGGTCGAGAAGGGCGCCAAGCTGATCGCCTTCACCGACCTGCCGCATTCGCCGCTGGTGCCGCTGGCCGACGTGACCATTTATTCGCAGACCGAGCGGCAGCTGTCGCCGACCTCGGATGCCGCCGCGCTGGTGCTGATCCAGGCGATGTGCGACGCGGTGGCGCATCGCGCCAAGCGCTCGGTGCAGGCAGCATCTGAAATGACCGAATTCGTATTGCCATGGTTGTACCAGGCCGAGCAGCATGAGCCGGTGCGCATGGCGAAGAAAGCCGCCGCTGTCACCACCGCCAGCGGCAGGCCCGCAACAAGGAACAGGAAATCATGAACACCCCAGTCATCGCCATCCACGGCGGCGCCGGCACCATCACGCGCAGCGCGTTGAGCGCAGCCGACGAAGCCAATTACCATCGCGAACTCCACGCGATCCTGACGTCCGCGCAGGCGGTCCTGACCGCCGGCGGCTCGGCGCTCGACGCCGTCAGCGAAGCGGTGCGCCTGCTGGAAGACTGCCCGCTGTTCAACGCCGGCAAGGGCGCGGTCTATACCCGTGCCGGCACGCATGAACTCGACGCCGCCATCATGGACGGCGCCACGCTCAAGGCCGGTGCCGTCGCCAACATCACCTGCGTGCGCAACCCGGTGCTGGCCGCGCGCGCCGTGATGGACAAGAGCGCGCACGTTTTGCTGGCGGGTTGCGGCGCCGACGCTTTTGCGCGGCAACAAGGTCTGGACATCGTTGACCCAACCTATTTCCACACTGATGCACGTCACCAGCAATGGCTGCGCGTGCGCGAGCAGAGCGGCATGATGCTGGATCACGACGCGGCGGCGTTCACCTTCAAGGAATCCGCGCACGGATCGGCTGCAGGTGCTGCGATTGATCCTATTGATCCGGACAACAAATTCGGCACCGTCGGCGCAGTGGCGCTCGACATGCACGGCAACGTCGCTGCGGCGACCTCGACCGGCGGCATCACCAACAAGCAGGTCGGCCGCGTCGGCGACACGCCTTTGATCGGCGCGGGATGCTATGCGGCCAATGCGACGGCGGCGATTTCCGCGACCGGCACCGGCGAAGTATTCATGCGCACCGTTGCCGCCTACGACGTCGCGGCGCGCATGGCTTATGCCGGCGCAACCTTGCAGGAAGCCATGGAACAGGTGGTCATGCAGGTCTTGCCGGCCTACGAAGGACGTGGCGGCCTGATCGCCGTCGATGCGCAAGGCAACCTCGAGCTGACGTTCAACACCGAAGGCATGTATCGCGGTTATGCCCGTGGCGGCGACACGCCGGTCACGGCAATTTATAAGTAACGAAGGACGCAAGAAAATGGCCATGCACGATCAACAATCGCCGACCCCGGACATCAGCAACAGCGCACAGCGCGTGCTGACCGTCGACAATCTCGGCGTCACCTTCACCGGTTCCGAACGCACGGTGGAAGCGGTGCGCGGTCTGTCTTTCCACGTCGACAAGGGCGAGACGCTGGCCATCGTCGGCGAGTCCGGTTCCGGCAAGTCGGTGTCGTCGCTGGCCATCATGCGCCTGATCGAACACGGCGGCGGCCGGATTGTTTCCGGCAGCATGCAATTCCAGCGCCGCAACAATAGCGGACTGGACCTGGTCAAGGCGCCGCAATCGACCATGCGCAGCATCCGCGGCGCCGAGATCGCGATGATCTTCCAGGAGCCGATGACCTCGCTCAATCCGGTCTTCACGGTGGGTGAGCAGATCGCCGAATCGATCCGCCTGCATCAGCACAAGAGCCATTCCGCAGCCAGCGCCGAAGCATTGCGCATGCTGGAAATGGTGCGCATCCCGGAAGCCAGACGCGTGCTCGGCCGCCATCCGCACCAACTCTCGGGCGGCATGCGCCAGCGCGTGATGATCGCGATGGCCTTGTCGTGCAAGCCCTCGCTGCTGATCGCCGACGAGCCGACCACGGCGCTGGACGTGACCATTCAGGCGCAGATCCTGCAACTGATCCGCTCGCTGCAGGAAGAAATGCAGATGGCGGTGGTCTTCATCACCCACGACATGGGCGTGGTGGCGGAAATCGCCGATCGCGTGGTCGTCATGTGCCGCGGCGAGAAGGTCGAAGAGAACGACGTGCGTAGCATTTTTGCCGCGCCCGCCCACCCCTACACACAAAGCCTGCTGGCCGCGGTGCCGCGCCTGGGTGCCATGACCGGCACCGACACGCCGTCGCGCTTCGGCATCGCACCGAGCGCCGAAGCCAAACCGGACGCCATCGCCGAAGAACTGCAGGCGGCGTCGGAAATCGCCCAACAGCGCCAGCCCATCCTCAAGGTCACCGACCTGACCACGCGCTTCGACGTCAAGAGCGGCATCTTCGGTCGCGTCAAACAACGCGTCCATGCGGTCGAGCGCGTCAGCTTCGACCTGTATGCCGGTGAGACCCTGGCCATCGTCGGCGAATCCGGCTGCGGAAAATCGACCACCGGTCGCTCGCTGTTGCGCCTGGTCGAGATCAGCGGCGGCAAGGTCGAGTTCGGCGGCCGCAACCTGGCGGAACTGCCGCGTTCGGAATTGCGCGAGCTGCGCCGCGATATCCAGTTCATTTTTCAGGACCCGTTCGCTTCGCTCGATCCACGCCTGACGGTCGGCTATTCCATCATGGAGCCGATGCTGGTGCACGGCATGAAAGAGGGCGCACAAGAGCGCGTCGATGCGCTGCTCACCCGTGTCGGCCTGCTGCCGGAACATGCGCAGCGCTATCCGCACGAATTCTCCGGCGGCCAGCGCCAGCGCATCTGCATCGCGCGCGCACTGGCGCTCAATCCGAAGATCGTCATCGCCGACGAATCGGTGTCGGCGCTGGACGTCTCGATCCAGGCGCAGATCGTCAACCTGATGCTGGACCTGCAGGCCGAACTGGGCATCTCGTTCATCTTCATCTCGCACGACATGGCGGTGGTGGAACGCATCAGCCATCGCGTCGCCGTGATGTACCTGGGCCAGATCGTCGAGATCGGTCCGCGCCGCGCCATCTTTGAAAATCCTCAGCATCCCTACACGCGCAAGCTCATGGCCGCCGTGCCGGTGGCCGATCCGGAGCTGCGCCACCTGAAGAAAGGTTTGCAAAATGATGAGATTCCAAGCCCCATTCGCGCCATCGGAGACGATCCGCTGGTCGAACCTTTGAAGCAAGTCGGCCCCGGCCATTTTGTTGCTGCACATCGCATTTCCGCTGCTTTTTAGTTTGTTGTCGCTTCATTCATCACTTAGATCACTTAGAAACTCAGGAGCCTAACCATGACTACCCAAACTTCCCGTCGCGGCACAACTGTCCTCCGATGGATGGCACTCGGCGCCATCGGCACCACGCTGCAGTTCGCCGCGGTGCACGCCTGGGCCGCCAAGAGCGTCACGCTCGCGGTCGCCTCGACCTTCACCACGATGGATCCTTACGACGCCAACGACACGCTGTCGCTGGCCGTGACCAAGTCCTTCTACCAGGGCCTGTTCGCGTTCGACAAGGACCTCAAGCTGGTCAACGTGCTGGCAGAAGGCTACCTGGTCAGCAAGGACGGCCTGGAGTACACCATCCGCCTGCGCCAGGGCGTGAAGTTCCATGACGGCACCGTGTTCAAGGCCGACGCTGTCAAGGCCGTGATGGACCGCGTCACCAATCCGGACAACAAGCTCAAGCGCTACAACCTGTTCAACCGCGTCGCCCGCACCGACGTGCTCAACGACTACACCGTCAAGATCGTGCTGAAGGAACCGTTCTCGGCCTTCATCAACGTGCTGGCGCATCCATCGGCGGTGATCATTTCGCCGACCGCGCTGAAGCAGTACGGCAACAAGGACATCGCCTTCCATCCGGTCGGCACCGGTCCGTTCAAGTTCGTCGAATGGAAGCAGACCGACTACATGAAGGCGGAGAAATTCTCCGGCTACTGGAAGGCCGGCTATCCGAAGGTCGACGAAGTGATCTGGAAACCGGTGGTCGACAACAACTCGCGCTCGGCCATGATGCAGACCGGCGAAGCCAACTTCACCTTCCCGCTGCCGTATGAACAGGCCGAGCTGTTGAAGGGCAAGGGCGCGCTGGACATCGTGACCGGTCCGTCCATCATCCAGCGTTACATGTCGATGAACGTCAAGCAAAAGCCGTTCGACAACGTCAAGGTCCGTCAGGCCATCAACTATGCGATCAACAAGGATGCGCTGGTCAAGGTCGCCTTCAGCGGCTATGCCGCGCCGATGGACGGCGTGCTGCCGCAAGGCGTCGACTACGCAGTCAAGACCGGTCCATGGCCGTACGATGTGAAGAAGGCCAAGGCGTTGCTGGCCGAAGCCGGCTACCCGAACGGTTTTGAAACCGAGCTGTGGTCCGCCTACACCCACACCACCGCGCTGAAGATCATCCAGTTCCTGCAACAGCAACTGGCACAGGTCGGCATCAAGGTGAAGGTGCAGGCGCTGGAGGCCGGTCAACGTGTCGAGAAGGTTGAGAGCGCGCCGAATCCGGACACCGCACCGGTGCGCCTGTACTACGCCGGCTGGTCGTCGTCGACCGGTGAAGCCGACTGGGGCCTGCGTCCGCTGCTGGCTTCCGAAGCCTTCCCGCCGAAGCTGTTCAACACCGCTTACTACAAGAGCGACAAGGTCGACAGCGACATCGCCCAGGCGTTGACCGTGACCGATCGCGCCCAGAAGGCGGCGCTGTACAAGGATGCACAAACCGAAATCTGGAAGGACGCGCCATGGGCCTTCCTGGTGACCGAAAAAGTCCTGTACGCACGCAGCAAGAACCTCAAGGGCGTGTACGTGATGCCTGACGCATCGTTCAACTTCGATGAAATCGAACTGAAGTAAGCAACGTTGTATTACCTGTCGCAAGCGTAGCAAAGGTTCCGCCGTTCCCTCAACCGGATGGCGGAACCGGTATCACCGCAGTCACGCAGCACCGCATTTCAGAATTCCCGGCAGTCGCCCACGCAATCGATGCGCGCGGCTGCTCCCCCCAAGTAGTTGAATCATTGCAGGACGCGCCATGTTTTCTTATGTCTTAAAACGTCTTCTGGGCCTGATCCCGACCCTCTTGCTGGTCGCGGTGATGGTGTTCCTGTTCGTCCACTTGCTGCCCGGCGATCCGGCGCGGCTGGCGGCGGGGCCGGAAGCCGACGAGCAGACCGTGGCGCTGATCCGTGCCGATCTCGGCCTCGATCAACCCATCCACAAACAGTTCGTGCGTTTCTTCGTGAACGCCGCCCATGGCGACTTCGGCACCTCGCTGCGCAGCAAGCTGCCGGTCAGCCAGGAAATCATGGAGCGCTTCTGGCCGACTTTGTGGCTGACAGTCACCAGCATGATCTGGGCCGTCATATTCGGTCTGTTCATCGGCGTCTTTTCAGCAGTATGGCGTAACGAGTGGCCCGACCGCGCCGGCATGACGCTGGCGGTGTCGGGGATTTCCTTCCCGCCGTTTGCATTGGGCATGGTGCTGATGGAAGTGTTCTCGGTGCAACTGGGCTGGTTGCCGACGGTCGGCGCCGACAGCTGGCGCCATTACGTGTTGCCGTCGCTGACGCTGGGCGCCGGCGTGGCGGCGATCATGGCGCGCTTCACGCGCTCCTCGTTCATCGAAATCATGAAGGAGGACTTCGTGCGCACCGCGCGCGCCAAGGGCTTGAACGAACGCATCGTGATCGCCAAGCATTGCCTGCGCAATGCGCTGATTCCGGTGGTGACGATGATGGGCCTGCAGTTCGGCTTTTTGCTGGGCGGCTCCATCGTGGTCGAAAAAGTCTTCAACTGGCCCGGCATGGGACGCCTGCTGATCGACGCCGTCGAGATGCGCGACTATCCGATCATCCAGGCCGAGATCCTGCTGTTCTCGCTGGAATTCATCTTCATCAATCTGATTGTCGACGTGCTATACGCCGTCATCAATCCGAGCATCCGTTATAAGTGAGGCAGCGCATGTCGACTTCCATTACCCCTGCCGCAACGACCGTGACCGCAACCGCATCCAAGCCCATCCGCACGCCGTGGAGCGAATTCTGGCGCAAGTTCAAGAAGCAACCGCTGGCGCTGGCGGCCGGCGCTTTCGTGCTGTTCCTGGTGGTGATCGCGATCGTCTCGCCGTACATCTCGCCGTACGACGCCGAGAATTATTTCGACTACGACGCGCTCAATGCCGGGCCGTCGCTGGCGCACTGGTTCGGCGTTGATTCGCTGGGCCACGACATTTTCAGCCGCATCCTGGTCGGCACGCAGTTGTCGCTGGCGGTGGGCTTTTCGTCGGTGGCGGTGGGCGCCATCGTCGGCACCTTCCTGGGACTGGTCGCCGGGTACTACGAAGGCTGGGCCGACCGGATCATCATGCGCATCTGCGACGTGCTGTTCGCGTTTCCGGGCATCCTGCTGGCAATCGCCATCGTCGCCATCCTCGGCAACGGCATGACCAACGTGATCATCGCGGTGGCGATCTTCAGCATCCCGGCGTTTGCCCGGCTGGTGCGGGGCAACACGCTGTCGCTCAAGCAGCTGACCTATATCGAAGCGGTGCGCAGCATCGGCGCCAACGACATGACGATCATCCTGCGGCACATCTTCCCCGGCACGATTTCGTCGGTGGTGGTGTATTTCACGATGCGCATCGGCACCTCGATCATCACCGCCGCCAGCTTGTCTTTCCTCGGCCTGGGCGCGCAACCGCCGACGCCGGAGTGGGGCGCGATGCTCAACGAAGCCCGTGCCGACATGATGACGGCGCCGCACATCGCGATCTTCCCCAGTCTGGCGATCTTCCTGACGGTGCTGGCCTTCAACTTGCTCGGCGACGGCTTGCGCGATGCGCTCGACCCGAAGCTGGATCAGAAATAAGGCTGCCTGGCTGCGAGCAAGTCCCATGAACAAGAAATATCCTCCCCACATCGGCCGCCTGCCTGCCGGCGCCGGCAACAGCATCACCGACGTGGTCGGCGTGACGGTCGGCCATTGCACGCTGAACTATGGCGCGATCCAGACCGGCGTCACGGTGGTGCGTCCACACGGCGGTGATGTGTTCCGGAACAAGGTGCCGGCTGCCGCCGTGACGTTCAACGGATTCGGCAAAAGCGTCGGCCTGATGCAGGTTGAAGAACTGGGCGTGCTGGAAACGCCGATCGCCCTGACCAACACTTTTGCGGTCGGCGCCGTCGCCACCGCGCAGACGCGCGCCGCCGTACGCGACAATCCCGGCATCGGCCGCAGCCTGCCCAGCGTCAATCCGCTGGTGTTCGAGTGCAACGATGGCTATCTCAACGACATGCAGGCGTTCGCGGTGGAAGAGCAGCATTATCGCCACGCGCTCGACAATGCCTCCGCGGCGGTGGTGCAAGGTGCGGTCGGGGCCGGTCGCGGCATGTCGTGCTTCGATCTCAAGGGCGGCATCGGCAGTGCGTCACGCAAGGTCGTGGTCGGCAGCGCTGAATACACGGTCGGCGCGCTGGTGCTGGCCAATTTCGGAAAACTGCCGGACCTGGTGCTGGACGGCGAGCGGGTCGGCAAGACGCTCAAATGCCTGCAGAAACAGCTGGACGAGCCCGAGAAGGGTTCCATCATCATGCTGATCGCGACCGATGCACCGCTCGATGCACGCCAGTTGCGCCGCCTGGCCGGGCGTGCGGGTGTCGGCCTGGCGCGCACCGGCTCGGTCTACGGCCACGGCAGCGGCGATATCGCGCTGGCGTTTTCCACGGCGCAGACGGTGCCACACCTGGCGGACGCGGCGTCTCCCGCATTGCATTTTTCCTGCTTGCACGACAATCTGCTCGACCCGCTGTTCTACGCGGTGGCCGACAGCACCGAGCAAGCCATCCTCAACGCCTTGTTCGCTGCCGAAGCGGTCAAGGGCAGGGATGGTCACCAGCGCCGCTCGCTGAGCGATTTGCTGGAGACCCTCGCTACCATGGAGCACGCATGAACATCCTGATTTCGGTCGACATCGAAGGCATTGCCGGGGTATTCCATCCTGAGCAGACGCGTCCCGGCAACGGCGAATACGAACGCGCGCGGCGCCAGATGACCGAAGAAGCCAACGCCGTCATCCGCGGCGCGCTGGCCGGTGGCGCCGGCAACATCGTCGTCAACGATTCGCACGGCAGCTTCCGCAACCTGTTGCCCGACCTGCTGCATCCGGCCGCACGCGCCGTGCTCGGCAAGCCGCGCGTGTTGGGCATGATGGGCGGCGTGGCTGGCGATATCGACGCCGTCATGATGGTCGGCTACCACTCACGCTCGCAGACCGGCGGCATCCTGGCGCATACCATCAACAGCTTCGCGTTTTCACGCGTGTGGCTCAATGGCGCCGAGCTGGGCGAAGCCGGGATTTACGGCGCGCTGGCCGGTGAGTATGGCGTGCCGGTGATTTTCGGCAGCGGCGACGACGCCTTCGTGGAAGAGACGCAACCGCTGTTCCCGCAGGCGCGCTTTGCCGAGATCAAGAAAGCCCATGGCGCCAACAGCGGTGATTCGTTGTCGCCGCAACAAGCCTGCGCCTTGCTGGAAAAGACTGCACAGGAAGCCGTGCAGGCTGCACGCGCCACCCAGATGCCGAAGTACCGCATTGAAGTCCCGGTCACCTGCCGCCTGCAGGTGCAGACCCCGGCGCTGACCGATCTGTTCTGCCAATTGCCGATTGTTGAGCGGGTCGATGCGGTGACGCTGAAGTTCGACGCGCCATCGGTGGAGTTCGTGGTGCGGGTGCTGAACAGCTTGTCGGCGATGTCGTTCATGCTGCGCTAGATCAGGCCAATAAAAAAGCCCGCGCATCTCGCTTCGAATCGGGATGCGCGGGCTTTCTTTTTTACGGACGGCAAATGTCGTTTGCCGTCTCTTCAGATCATTCCAGGCCGGTAGGTCCACCCACTGCTTGCGGATAGTTGCGGCTGGCGTAGCTGACAATCAGATCGCTGATGCGATTGAGCATGTCGCGGTCGGTTGCGCCGAATGAATAGGCCGCGCCCATCGCGCTGGCGCGCTGGTAAAACACCGGTTCGGCAATCACCTTGCCGGAAACTGCATCGCTATATCGTACCTTCATCACCACGGCCGAGCTGCCGGACAAGGCACCGGTAAAAATACGCTTGGCGGTGCCGATCAGTTTGATGTCGACGCAGATCGGCTCGATGATGAGCTTTTGCGATGTGGCGGTGGTCTTCTTTGCATTCCAACCCTTGACGAGGCCGCCCAACCCGGTGTCGAGCCGGGTCTGGATCGCAGCCAATGCAACGTCGCCGCCGCTCTGCTTGGCGCAGACTTCGTTGGTGTTGATCGGCTTCACCTCGAACGACGAAAAGGTCGACAGCGCTGCGCTTGGCGGCGGGTTGACGGTTTCGGTAGGCGTTCTGACCGTGGTGGCGCAGCCGGCGAGGAGGGCAACTGCGGTGATGGCTGCGGGGACGGTTATTTTTGTTGTAAACATGGAGGTTCCTGAGAGTTGAGGTGGCAGTATGGCGGATTGCTTAGCGGGTGAAAATTGAAATATCTTGAAAATATTGAGGTGAATTCAGATCGCTCACTTCGACGATGTCGAATGATGCCAGCGCTTGCGCTGCGCACACGCCGATATGCACATGCGGATGGTCGACATGGAAGCAATTCCAGCCGGCCCCGCACGAGTCCGGAACGGCCTTCCAGGTAAGGTTGCTGCGCAGCTTGTGGAGCGCTTCCTGATTGTTCCATAGTCGATAAAATCCTTCCGTCCGGTGCTGCGTGTCGAGAGCGGAAAGCCATTTCCGCTGAGCGTCGTCGAACGCGGCTGCAGCCGATTCTTCGATGTCGCGCGCTGGCATCCTGTTTTCAATGTCGAGTCCGACTGCGCAGACGGTGCTTGCCAGGCAGGCGATCCAACCGCGGCTGTGCGAGATGCTGAAATGAAAATCAGGCGGTGCGGGAAACGTCGGAAACGACACGATCGGCGCCTGGTGCTCACGTTCGGCGACGTCGACAGATGCCGCCGCAGGGCCGAGCAGATGACGTGCTGCGTGGCGCAGCAGCAAGCGTCCCAGCAGGAATTCGCGCGCGCGTTGCGGGCGCAAGAAGCGTCCATGGCGCAGGCGCTCGTCCGGTCCCAGCTGCGATTCGAGTGAGACCAGCCGGCTGTCATCGATCCGGTCACCATTCAACAACCAGAGTGTGGCTGCCGTCGCGGCGACCGGCGATGACGAATCAGTTGTCGGCGACTTTGGCAATGTCCGCCTTGAGGAAGAGGATCACGCTGAAGCTGCCGGCATGACATTCAAAACGTGTTTCGCTACTCATTTCAGTATTCTGGTAATAGCTGACGATGTTGATGACGGCATTGCCGCTCATTTTCTTCGTGCGTTCCTGCAACTCGGTCAGGCTGCTGACCAGCGCTTCATTGCAGGCGGCGACGTCGGCGGTGCCGGAGAAGCGGACCTTCTTGGAAATGATGTCGGTATGGATGACTTCTTGAACCACCGGCGTGACTTGCTTGCCGAAATAAAATTTGACCGATCCGTCAGGCTTTGCTGCAAAGGTCGTGGCTTTCAGTGCGGCATCGATGGGCAGCATGAAGGTTTCGTTGCGGGCCTGCGCGGGCAGCGCAGCGGAGATAAGAATACCGAGCGCGACAGAGAGGGAAACGATTTTTTGCATTTTGTGTGCTCCTTGCTGTGGGGTGAAATGAGGGTGCTGCTCAAGCGCAGCGTTTGAAAATCAGCGACGTATTGATCCCGCCGAACGCAAAATTGTTCGACATGACGTATTCGCATTCGAGGGCACGGCCTTCGCCGGCGATGTAGTCGAGTTCGCCGCACTCCGGGTCGACGCGGGCCAGGTTGATGGTCGGGGCGAACCAGTTGGCGTGCATCATTTCGATGCTGAGCCAGGCTTCCAGCGCGCCGCAGGCGCCCAGCGTGTGGCCCATGTAACTCTTGAGCGAACTGATCGGCGTCTTGTCGCCGAACACCCGCGCGGTGGCGTTGGACTCGGCGACGTCGCCCTGTTTGGTGCCGGTGCCGTGGGCGTTGATGTAGCCGATCGCGGCCGCGTCGAGGCCGGCGTCGGCCAGCGCCATGTCAATGGCGATCTTCATGGTGTCGGCGTTGGGATTGGTGACGTGGCTGCCGTCGCTGTTGGTGCCGAAACCGACGATTTCCGCATAGATGCGAGCGCCGCGCGCCTGTGCATGTTCCAGGTCTTCCAGGATCAGCGTGCCGGCGCCTTCGCCCAGCACCAGGCCGTCGCGTTGCTCGTCGAACGGGCTCGGCGTGATGGCCGGCGTGTCGTTGCGCACGCTGGTGGCGTACAGCGTGTCGAACACGGCGGCTTCCGAGGCGCACAGCTCTTCCGAGCCACCGGCGATCATGGCGACCTGGCGGCCGCTGCGGATCGTCTCGTAGGCGTAGCCGATCCCCTGGCTGCCGGAGGTGCAGGCGCTTGAGGTGGTGATGATGCGGCCGGTGACGCCGAAGAAAACGCCCATGTTGACCGGCGCGGTATGCGCCATCATCTTGAGGTAGGTGTTGGCGTTGATGTTCCGGGTGCTCTTTTCCGTGAACAGCAAGCTGAAGTCGGCGACCGCGCTGGGCGTGCCGGCCGATGAACCGTAGGCGATACCGATGCCGCCGTTGCGCAGCAGTGGATCGTCGAGCAGGCCCGCATCGGCCAGCGCCCATTCACTGGCGCGGGTCGCCAGCAACGCAACGCGGCCCATGCTGCGCGTGCTCTTGCGGTTGTAGCGCTCGGACAGTTCGAAGGTGGCGGCGGGGGCGCCCAGGCGCGTGTGCAGGCCGTTGTACTCATCCCATTCAGGCATCCGCACGACGGCGTTGCGATAGCTGCGCAGGTGCTCTTGCGCACTGCGCCAGTCGTTGCCGATGGGGCTGATGCCGGCCATGCCCGTAACGGCGACACGACGTTCCTGCCGGGAACGACGATTTGTATTGGCGCTCATACCAGTCCTCCATTGACCGAGATGACCTGGCGCGTGATGTAGGCGGCGTCTTCCTGCATCAGGAAGCTGACTGCCGACGCGACTTCTTCCGGTTTGCCGGCGCGACGCGCGGGGATCAGCTTGAGGATGTCTTCCATCGGCAATTCGTCGGTCATGTCGGTGTCGATCAGGCCCGGCGCGACGCAGTTGACGGTGATGTTGCGCTTGGCAAGTTCCAGCGCGAGGGCCTTGGTGGCACCGATGATGCCGGCCTTGGCGGCGCTGTAATTGACCTGGCCGCGATTGCCGACCATGCCGGAGACCGAGGCCAGCGTGACGATGCGTCCGGGCTTGCGGCGCTGGATCATCGGCATCACGAGCGGATACAGCACGTTGTAGAAACCGTCGAGGTTGGTCTTGATCACGCTGTCCCAGTCAACGCCGGGCATGGCCGGAAAGGCGTTGTCGCGCGCGATGCCGGCGTTGCAGACCACGCCGTAATAAGCGCCGTGTTGTTCAACGTCCTGCAGCAGGATGTCGGAAGTCAGCGCGCGCTCACCGATGTCGAATTGCAGCACGCGCGCGCTGCGTCCCAGTGCTTCGATCTCTTTGGCTACTGCATCGGCGGCGTCGCGCCGGCTATGGCAATGCAGGACGATGTCGTAGCCGTCGCGCGCCAGGCGCAGCGCAATCGCCTTGCCGATGCCCCGGCTGGAGCCGGTGACCAGGATGGTGTTGTTCCCCGTGCTTGTCATTGATTCCCCTCTTTTAGAAACTCACTGGCGTCATGCGGCTGGAAGACCGAAATCGTTGCCTGCGCCAGTTGTTGTTGTGAGCTTGCGTCTTTGATGCTGCAGGCGAACGACCCGAGACCGTTGTCGGCCTGCAGCAGTTTTTCTACTTCAACGTGCAGCGTGCTGCCGGTGGCGAAATACGGTACGTTGGCGTCATAGCGGCGCGAACCGAGCAGGAAGCCGATCTTGACCGCTTCGCCGCGCTGTTGCGCATGATAACCGGCCCAGGCGGCGATTGCCTGCGCCATGTATTCGATGCCGACCCAGGCGCCGACGCCGGTTCCGGTCTGGAACAGGCTGTTGTCGGCAATGGCGACCTCCGCGCACAGCTTGTCGGCGTCGGCGTTGACCACCCGGTCCAGCAGCAGCATGGGCGCGGCATGCGGGACCAGGGTGGCGATCTGCGGAAATTGCGCTTCTGTCTGTATTTCAGTCTGCACTTCAGTTCCTCCCCAGGATCAGGGCGGCGTTGCTGCCGCCGAAGGCGAACGAATTGCTCAACACATAACGGAGCTGTCTTCCCAGTGATTCGCCGATACGGACTGCGTGCAGCGCCGGCAATGCCGGATCGGCCTGGCCGTCCCACAGGTGCGGCGGCAACATGCCGGCGGCATTGTCGTCCTGCATCGCCAGCCAGCACAGGCCGGCTTCGATGGCGCTGGCGGCGCCCAGCGCATGCCCGGTGAAAGACTTGGTCGAGCTGACCGGTGTTTCCGCACCAAACAGCTGATGGATCGCCTTCGATTCCATGGCGTCGTTTTGCAATGTCGCGGTGCCATGAAGATTGATGTAGTCGATCTGTTCCGGCGCAATGGCGGCGCGTTGCAATGCCTGCCGGATTGCCCGCATGGCGCCGGCCCCTTCCGGATCGGGTGCGGAAATATGATGGGCGTCGGACGACTCGCCCCAGCCGCACAAGGTAACGGCAGTCGCGGTTGCTTCAGAGGTCATGATAAACAGCGCGGCGCCTTCGCCGATGTTGATGCCGTGGCGGTTGACGCTGAGCGGGTTGCAGCGCTCGGTGCTGACCGAATCCAATGACGAGAAGCCGGCGATCGTGAAGTCGCACAGCGTATCGACGCCGCCGCTGATGACGGCGTCGCACAGTCCCATGTTGATCAGGCGCGCTGCACTGGCCATGGCTTTGGCGCTCGACGAGCAGGCGCTGGAATGGACATAGGCCGGGCCGCTGAGGCCCAGCGTGGTCGCCAGCGCGACGGCGGGCGAGCCGAGCTCCTGCTGTCCGTAGTGGAACTGTAGGGGAAATTTTCCGTGGGCGAGGTAATGCCTGAAGGCCGCTTCGCCTTCGGCAATGCCCGAGGTGCTGGTCCCTAGCACGACGCCGATGCGATCCTGGCCGAAGCGCGCAATCAGCGTGTCCACTTCGGTACGTATCTGCGCCAAGGCAGCCAGTGCGACGCGATTGTTGCGGCTGCGCTCGCGCAGCGGCAAGTGGTCTGCCGTGGGTAGTTCTTCGTCGGGAAGCGTGATGCTGCCCACGATGCGCGCGACCTTGTCGGATGCATGGCGCTCGCCGGCACGCAGGCCGCTGTCGCCGGCAAACAGGCGTTGCCGGATATCGCTATGGGTGGCGCCAAGCGAGCAGATCATGCCCAATGCGTTCAGGTAAATCGTCATGGTGCGGTGACAACCGATTGTATGGTCAGTTTGTAGCGATAGCGCAAATTGGTCAGGATCACCTTGCCGCCCCACGCTTTGCGGTCAGGATAATCGATTTGCGCGATGATTTCGCGGTTCAGGAGCAGGGTCCGCTGCATGCCGTCTTCCTCGAGCTCCCAGCCGGGCGGCAGTGCGGCGCGGAGAGCCGCCGCCGGCCACAGCGTCAGTTGCACGTCCTGCAATACGTCTTCGCCCTGGACTTCCTTGGGCAACATGAAGTGGCGCCAGGTTTTCAGCTGCTTGCCGTCGTAGTGCAGTGACATGACGCGCTGGCCGAACGCCAGGCCGACCAGGTCGAGGTGATCCGGTTCGATTTCGAGCACGGTGTCGATTTCATCGATGCGGCCGGCGCGTTCCACGGTCAGGTGTTGTTGCAGGCTGAGCGAGGCCCCGAGCGAGGCCGGCGACAACTGCAGATGCAGGCGGGCCGACGGCGCCGGTGGTGCTGCCGGAAGTGTCGGAAGCATCGGTGCAGTGCTGCAGGCGGACAGCAGCAGCGCCATGATTGCCGCGGCCGCACAGGATCTGAAGAGATCTGTAAAACTCAGGCGCATATGCTTTCCAGTGCGGTCAGGCGACGCTTGCTTTCGCTCACGAAAGGATTGCTGGTATCCCAGGCGTAGCCGGCCAGGATCGATGAAATCATGCGGCGGATGGCAGGCTCCTGCTGTTGGTGGAAGATGATCTTCTGGAAGCCGCCGGCATACCAGGATTCGACGAAGGTGCGGAAGGTGTTGACGCCATTCTTCAGGGGGACCGCGTAGTCGGCTTCCCAGTCCACGTTTTCGCCGGCGAGCATGCGCGTGAGGGTGTCCGCGGCCAGACCGGCGGACTTCAATGCAATCGTCACTCCAGAAGAAAAGATCGGATCGAGGAATTCACCGGCATTGCCGAGCAGCGCGAAGTTCTTGCCCCACAGCGAGGTGACGTTGGCGGCATAACCGGAAATGGCGCGCGCAGGCGTATCCCATTCAGCGTGCTGCAACAGTGCGCGCAGGGCCGGGTCTTGCATGACCAGCGTGCGCAGTCTGTGCGTTTCGTCGCCGGCAATGGTGGCCAGGAAAGACGCTTCGGCCACCACGCCGATGGAGCAGCGTCCCTGGGCAAAGGGGATTAGCCAGTACCAGACGTCGTGATGTTCGGGATGCACCGTGATGCGGATCTTGTTGCGATCGAATTGCGGATCGCGGATGCCGTCGGCGATATGGGTGAAGCAGGCGCCGCGCAAAGGAAAGCCCGATGGCCGCTCGAGGTCGAGCAGGCGCGGCAGCACGCGACCGAAGCCGCTGGCGTCGAGGATGAAACGGGATTCGATCGTATACTCGCGGCCGTCGGCGTCGCGTACTTGCGTGCGCGGACGGTCGCCGGCCAGGTCGACTGCGGTGACGCTGTGGCGATAGCGTATCTCCGCACCCTGGAGTTCGGCTTGCTGTGCCAGCAGGTGGTCGAAATCGGCGCGCTGCACTTGATACGTGGTGCCCCAGCCCGGCGAATGCTTGTCGCGGAAGTCGAAGGCGGTCTGGCGTTCGCCGCAGACGAAGGACGCGCCGTTCTTGAACTGGAAGCCGTGCTCCACGACTGCTTGCAACATGCCGGCCTGTTCCAGGAAGTCCATGCTTTGCGGCAGCAGGCTTTCGCCGATGGAGAAACGCGGAAACTGCTCGCGCTCGACTACCAGCACCTGATGGCCGCGGCGGCGCAACAAGGCTGCGGCCACCGCACCGGCCGGACCGGCGCCGATGATGAGGATGTCATGCTGTTCGATACTATTGTCTGGTTTCATGAGGGCTCGAAGAGGAAGAAGCGGCGCCGCGAAAACACGGCGAAATGAGCCAGACCAGGGCCATGCCGATCAGCATGGTCAATCCGAATGCATGCAAGGGAGGACTGTTGCTTAACGCCAGCAATCCGAAGGAAAGCAGGGCGCTGATCGCCGACAGGCCCACCGTCAGCCACGAAAAGCGCGGGTGACGATCGGTTGGCTCCTGGAGGAAGATGCCGTAGTCGACACCAAGTCCCAGCAGCAATAGACAAGCCAGCACGTGGAATAGTTGCAGCGGCTGCCCGATCAGGCCGAACAGCGCCAGCGTCGACAGCGTCGCCAGCAGCGGCGGGGCGATTGCCCGCCAGGCGGCGCGGCGATAGCGCAAGGTGAGCAGCAGGAAAATGGTGAAGTAAGCCGCCAGCAACGCCCACGTCATGTACTCGCGGTAATAGCGCAGCACCGCGGAAATATCGGCCACCTTGTCGACCCATTGCACACCGTCTGCAGGGGCTGCGGCAGCTGCCAGCAGCGGCAACTGCCGATAATCGCTGAGGCCGCGTACGGCCACGATGCTGGCGTATTGCGCGCCGGTTTTCCCCAGCCACAGATGACGCCATGGTTGCCCCGCCGGCGAATCGATGAAGGCTTGCGGCAGCAGCGGTTCAGCGTGGGCCGACAAGCGTTGGCGCATGTCGTGCACCCATTGGGCGGGTTCGTCGATGGCGGCGGCGATGGCGGCAAGCGGACCTTGCGGCATCAGCAGGGTTGCGGCGATCAGGTCATGATCGATGCTTTGTTGCTGTTGTGAAGGCACCCAGTTGGAGACGGCCTGCACGCCGCTGATCAGTTTCTTGCCGATCAGGTCTTGCAGTCGTTGCTTCAGTTGTTCCTCGCGCTGCAGGACTTGTTCGGCCGTATCGCCGCGCACCAGATAGAACTGAGCCGGCGTCGGCGTGTCGAGCAGCTTGCCGAGTTTGATCTGATCGTCGATCAGGCGTTGCGGCGTCTTTTGCAGTGCGCGGATGTCGTCGCTGACGGTCAGGCGCATCAGCCCCACGGCGGTAAAGACGGCGAACGCTGCCAGCAGCAGATAGCCGTTGCGGTTGGCGCGGAAGTGCGGCCAGTGACCGATGCTGTGGCTGCAGCGATCAGCCAGCGCAGTGCTGCGCAAGGTATCGGCGTGGATCAGCGTTGGGAACCACAGGATCACGGTGAGCCAGGCAAACAATAATCCGAGCACTGAAAACACCGCCATCTGACGCAATCCGGGGAAGGGCGTCAGCGCCATTCCGAGATAGCCGATGACGGCGGCCAGCAGCATCAGCGCAAGGCCGGGCAGCAGACGGCGCAGCAAGGTGCGCGAATCGATTTGCGCTGCGGTGCCGAGCCGCGCGCACAGAAAATAAATCGCATAGTCCTGAGCAATGCCCACCAGGCTGGCGCCGAACACCAGCGTGAGCAAATGCAGGCGGCCGAACAGCAGCCAGCTGACCGACAACGCGCCGAGGCAGCCGATGGCGATGGACAGGGCAATCAGCGCAATCGGCTTGAGCGAGCGGAAGGTCAGCCACATCAGCAGCACGATGCCGATCAGCGAGCCGGCGCCGATGGTGGCCATTTCGCTGCTGGCCTGCTGGCTGCCTGCAGCGGCATGCAGGATGACGCCGGCAGTGATGATTTCCGCAGCGGGAACCGCTTGTTTCGCAGCCTGGCCGGCCTGATCAAGGAGGGGAATGACTTGCTGCTGGGCGGAGATCGAGAACGCCGACTGCTGCAGGTTCAGCAGCAGCAGCACATACGAGCGACCGCCGCTCTCGACGAACAGGCGGCCGTCGCGCGGGCGCACCGGGGTTTCCTGTGCGCGCGCCTGTACCCAGCCGCTGAACAGGCCGAACGGGTCATCCTGCCACGCGCCCAGCCGCGGTCCGCCGAAAGCGCCGTACATCGTGCCGAGCGCCAGCTGGCCCCATTGTTGCGGCGAGTCGTTGCGCAACTTGCTGCGTTGCTGGGGCGTCAGCAGCATCAGGCGGCTCCGGTCGAAGCTCGCCAGCCAGTCTCCCTGCAATTGCGCGGCATCGCCCGCCATCGGTTGCAGCAGCGCAGGCTTTTTGCGAATGACGGCTTCATAGGCCGATGCGGCCTGCGTCGCCTTGTCCCAGTCTGCGTCGCCAATGAGGACCACCACTTTTTGCTGGGCACTATCGACCATGTGCACAAAAGCCTGCTGCATCACGTCGTCATGACGCGAGGACGGCAGCAGGGCAAGGATGTCGGTGTCGGGGCTGGCGCGCTGCACCAGCCACAGGTAAGCGTTGTGACCTAGCAGCACGGCAACCACCAGCAACCACGCCAGCGCAAGAGCGCGCCCGGCGCTGCGCCGGGATTTACCCGGCGGGGTGGCCGACGTGCCGGCTTCCTGGTCGGCCGGTTCAGTCAAACATCGCTCCTTCTTCCGCGGTCATGGCCTTGTCGCCGGTCTGGATGGCGGAGAACACGATCTCGGTATGGTCGCCCGAGGCTTCCTGCATGATGACCTTGTTGACGTAGGCGCCGCCTTCGAGGCGGATGTCGCCGATGGCTTTGGCCAGGCCTGGTTCGCGCGCCTTGAGGGCGACATTCCAGTTGCCGTTCCTGATGGCGCCGTCCAGTTCAAAGAGTTTGTCGAGCTGGCTCAGGTCGCCGGCCAGCAGCGAGAACAGCACGTTGTTAATCATCTTGACGACCGGCTCCTGCTGCGCGTCCAGGCGCATGGCGACGCGGCCGTTCTGCATCTGCACGATGGCGTTGCGCGTAATGCGCAGGGTGCTCGGGAAGGGTTGCAGCGTCTGCCACAGGATGCCCTTGCCGGCAGCGACGCAGAAACGTCCGTTCGACAGCAGCGGCTTCTTGATGCCGGTCAGTTGTTTGGTCTGATCGAAGCGGCCGCACATGACGGCGGGCTTGGTCAGCGCAGCCTGGATTTGTGCGACCGGGGCGGCAGCCTCGGCAATCGTGTTCGCTGCTGTGAACACGGCGAAGAATGCAGCGCAGGCCGCCAATTTGCGGAGAGTCATAGTCATGTCGGTTCCGGATAAGGTAAGCCCAGCTTTTGCCACAACACCGGCGGACTGAGGAAGCACATCTCGCGTTTGTCCATCTGCACCGCCACCTGCGAGGTGACGCCGCGTGTCAGACGCTGTCCGCTGACGGCGTCGGTGACGAGGTATTCCATCTTCAGGCGGTTTTCCCATTCGACGATGGCGGCGCGCACCTTGATGCGCTGGCGGAAGGTGGCAGGATTGGAATATCGCACCTGCAGGTCGATGATCGGCCACATGTAGCCGGATTCCTTCATCTCGTCGTAGTTGTAGCCGATCTTGTCGAGCAGCGCGCAACGGGCCGCTTCAAAATATTCGACATAGCGGCCGTGCCAGACCACTTCCATCGGATCGATGTCGTAGAACTGGACTTGCAGTTCCACTTCACCGCTCCATGGCGAATTGGCCGGCGTGATTTTCCCCTGGGGCAGCTCAGTCATACAGGCTCCAGGTGCGCGCGCGGATGCGATCGAGCAGCAGGCGCAGGTCGGGTTCCAGCATGCGGTCTTCGGCGATCGGCGCGATGTCGGCGCATAGCGCTTCCTGCATCTCCGCCAGACGGCCGCCGGGCAGTTCGGCCAACGGGATTTCCGGGTTCTGCTCGTTGCGCAGCCACACGCCCTGGCGCACCGTGATCAGCAGCGCCGCCACGACTTGTTCGGTCAGCTCCAGTACGCGCAGGCAGTCGCGCGCGGCGATGGTGCCCATGCTGACCTTGTCCTGATTGTGGCACTCGGTCGAGCGCGAGAATACCGAGGCCGGCATGGTCAGTTTCAAGGCTTCCGCGGTCCACGCCGAGGAGCTGATCTGCAAGGCCTTGAGGCCATGGTTGATGGCCGCGCGCGGGCCTTTCACACCGGACAGATTGGCCGGCAGACCGTTGTTGTAGCGGTTGTCGACCATCAAGGCCATCTGACGGTCGAGCAGGTCGGCGATGTTGGCGACGGCGTTCTTCATGCTGTCCATGGCGAAGGCGATGTGGCCGCCGTAGAAATGGCCGCCGTGCAGCACGCGCTCGTTGTCGGGATCGATCAGCGGATTGTCGTTGGCGCTGTTGAGTTCGTTTTCGATATAGCTGCGCAGCCACGGCAGCGCATCGGTCAGCACGCCGATCACATGCGGCGCGCAGCGGATCGAGTAGCGGTCCTGCAGGCGTTTTTCATTGCGCAACGGCTGGTCGCAGCGCAGGTCGGACTGCAGCCAGCCGGCTACCTGCTGCTGACCGGGATGCGGCTTGACCGAGAACAGGGTGGCGTCGAAATGGTGGGCGTTGCCGTCCAGCGTGAAGCTGGCCATGGCGGTAATGCGTGTGGCCAATTTGCAGAGGTATTCGGCGCGCTCGTAGGCCATGCACGCCAGCGCGGTCATGACGGCGGTGCCGTTCATGATGGCCAGGCCTTCCTTCGGACGCAGGCGCAACGGCGTCAGGCCGGCAGCTTGCAGTGCGATGGCGGCGTCGACTTGTTCACCGCGATTTTTCTCTGGTCCCCATACTTTGCGTTCGCCGCACAGCACCGCCGCCAGATAGGACAGCGGCGTCAGGTCGCCGCTGGCGCCGACCGAACCTTCTGCGGGGATCAGAGGTAGAAGGTCGTGCTGCAACAGGGCGGCGATCTGGTTCAACAGCCCCACGCTGACACCGGAGTAACCCTTGCTCAGCGAAGTCAGCCGCGCCGCCAGGATGGCGCGCGTCTGTTGCGGCGAGAACAGTTCGCCGAGGCCGCAGCCGTGATAGGTGTAGAGATGATGCGGCAATTCCGGCACCAGTTCCGGCGGTACGTTGACCGTGCACGAATCGCCGTAGCCGGTGGTAACGCCGTAGACGGTGCCGTCTTCGCGCAGCAGGCGATCGAGGAAGTCAGCGCCGCGCTGGATGCGTGCGAGGAAGTCCGGCGCATCCGATAAGGCGGCGCGTGCGGAACCGGCGGCGATCGCATTGACGTCTTCGATGCTCAGGGGTTTGGAACCGATGGTGACGAAAGCGGCTTGGTTCGGCGATGTCGGTGTATCAGTGGGGCGCATGGCGGTTGTCCGGGGAAAGGGACGTCTGGGGCTGAGCCCAGAAATCATAGAAATTGAACCATTGCAAAGGCGTTTGCAGGCAATGGTGCTCGAGGCGGGCGGCGTAGTCGGCCGCCAGTTCGCTGAACAGCTGTTCGCGCTGCTTGCGCGGCAAGCTGATCTGCTCACGGAAAGGTTCAAAGCACAAGGTCGCGCCATCGCGCGTACGTTGCGAAAACATCAGGTAAGTCGGACATTCCAGCAGGCTGGCCAGCACATACGGGCCGACCGGGAACGGCGCCTCGGCGCCCAGGAAGTCTGCCGTCACCACGCGCGGCCTCGGCGAGACCGGCACCCGGTCTCCGGCGATCACGACGAACTCGCCGCGTGCGACTTTTTCCGCCAGCAGCACCGCTGTGGCGGGCGTCATCTCGGTCACCTGGATCAGGTCGAGCTGGCTGCGCGGATCGAGCTGCGCCAGCATGCGGTTGAAGGCTTGCGCGTGTTTGGTGTGCACCAGCACGGTCAGTTTCAGTTCCGGGTGATTGCGGCCGGCCACGCGGCACAGTTCCAGGTTGCCGAGATGCGTGCAGATCAGCAGGCCGCCGCGCTTGGCGGCGACCGCGTCGGTGACGATCTGGCCGCCGCTGACGGTGACTTTGTCCAGCGGGAACAGGCCGCCCCACAGCAGCATCTTGTCGAGCAGGCTCTCGCCGAAGGCGGCGAAGTGGCGCAGCGCGCCGCTCAGCCCGGAAGGAATACACAGGTCGGGACGACGGCGGCGCACGCGCGCCAGGTAGTCGAGCGAGGCTGCGCGCGCGACCGGATTACGGACCATGTACCAGAGCAGCACCGGATACAGCATCAGGCGGAACGGCCAGCGTCCGAAGATACGAAAGACCGCAAACAGCAGGCGCATGCCGCCGACGAAGCTGACTTCGTTGATGTGCGCCCAGTGGCGGCCGGATTCAGCTGCGGGTTTCAGCGTTTCGCTCATGCGGCGTTCTTCCTCAGTTTGCGCGCCAACAACAGCGGCAAGCGCCACAGCATGCCAAAAAACAGTACGGTGTGCATGCGTGAGATCAGCACGTTGTCGAGCCACATCTTGAAGTGCGAAACGCCGTCGCTGGGGTAGCGCACGCGCGTCGGCAGGTTGATCACGCGTACGCTGCGCCAGTGCAGGCGCACCAGGATCTCGGTGTCGAAGTCCATGCGGCTGCCGATCTTTTGCCGCGCGGTCAGTGCAGTGACCACCGCCAGTGGATAGACGCGGAAGCCGCACATCGAATCACGGATGTCGAACGACAGCGTGTTGATCCACACCCAGACGTGCGTCAGGTAGCGTGCATACAGGCGTCCCTTGGGCACACTGTCGTCGTAGATCGGGCAGCCGTTGATGACGGCTTGCGGATGGTGTGCGGAGAGTGCGGTGAAGCGGGCGATGTCGGCGGCGTCGTGCTGGCCGTCCGCATCGATTTGCAGGGCATGGCTGTAGCCGTGTTGCGCCAGATGATGCAGGCCGGTCAGCACGGCGCCGCCCTTGCCGCCGTTGGCCGCAAGACGCAGCAGCGTCACGTCATGCGGATGCTCGGCGGCCAGACGGTCCAGCACGGCGGCGCACATGGCGTTGCTGCCGTCGTCGACCAGCACGCAATGCAGTCCATGCACCAGCACCGCCGCGAGCACGTCGGGTATGGCGAGCTCATGGTTGTAGACGGGGATCACGACGCCGGTTTTCATGCGGCGTCGCCGAACAGGATGCGGCCGCTGGCATGCTGGCCGCCGACCGAATGCAGGCGGAAGGCCAGCGTGTTTTTCTGCGTATCATTTTCAAGTTCCAGCGTGAGCGTCGCGCCGGGTGTGACGACGCGCTGGAATTTGAGCGCCTGCAAGGCGTGGAAGCGCGCCGGCAAGTCGAAATATTGCCGCCCCAGCGCCAACGCCCAGTCGAGCTGGACCACGCCCGGCAGGATGGGCGCTTCGGGGAAATGGCCGTCGAAGTACAGCAAGTCCGGCGGCACGTGCAACTGCAGGATGACACTGCGGTCGTCGCGTTGCAGCAGGGTTTGTTCGGGCCACAGCGGACGTTTTTTCGGTATTGAAGCGGTAACTGCAGCTGGAGTTTGTTCAAGCAATGCCGTCAGCGCCGCCACGGTGATTTTGCCCTGCGTATTGGCGGGCAGGGCGTCGAGGTAACGCCACAACCGCGGCAGCGCCACGCTTTCGATGGCGTCGGCCAGGACCGCACGCAATTGCGTGTTGAGCGCCAGCTTGCCTTGTTGGTCGAGCAACGTACGCCCGGCCCCGGTCGGCACCACGAATGCGGCGATACGTTCGCGTCGCGAGGACGATGGCGATGGCGATGACAACGACGACGGCGATTCCTGATGCACCAGCACGCGTGCTTCCGCCACCAGCGGCGAGGCCAGCAGGAGCCGTTCGATCTGGTCCAGCGAGATACGTTTTTCTTCGAGCTTGACGATACGGTCGGCGCGGCCGCGCAGGTAAAACCCTTGCGCCGTGTCTTGTCCGTTGCTGAACTCGACGCGGTCCGCCATGCGCAGCCATTGGTCGTCGGGCAAATGCGGCGAACGTACTTCGAGGCAATCGTGTTCCTTGTTGAGTCGCACGTCGACCTGCGGCATCGGCTGCCAGCTGTCGTCGCGCGCCGTCCCGGCAGGCTCCTGCTGCCGGGGCTGGCGCCAGGCGATGCCGCCGGTTTCCGAACTGCCGTAGATTTCGATGGGGCGATGACCGAGCAGTTGCTGCGTTGCCGTCGCCGCGTCGGGCAGCAATGGTCCGCCCGAAGAAAAGACTGTCTGCAGTCGGGTGATGTCCGGCCGGACCGGGCTGTCTGGCAGGCGCTTCAGGTGCGCCGGGCTGGACAGCAGCAGCCAGGGACGCTGCGGCACGATCGCGGCGAGGTCTTCGGGGAAGAAGGCGCTGCGGGCATGGATCGCACGTCCGGCCGCGAGCGGCCACAAGACCTTGAACAGCAGGCCGTAGATGTGCTGGTGCGAGACCGTGGAGACGATGTCGGCTGAACCTGCCCGGGCGCCGAACAGGGCCTCCAGCGTGGCGACTTCGGTCGACAGTTGCGACAATTTTTTCGGAATGGCCTGTGCGGTGCCGGTGCTGCCGGAGGTGTAGACCACCAGGACCGGCGCATCGCCGTCGAGTTGTTGCGGTGTGCGGGCCTGGTCCATGGCCGCAGGCTCCGGTGACTGCACTGGTTGCAACGCTGCATCGAATTCGCCGACGAAGCCGTCGACTTCCAGCGCCAGCGCCTTGCAGGTTTCGGCCAGCGTGTCGCTGGGCAGGTAGATGGTTTTGCCGGCTTGCCATGCACCGAACAGGGCGGCGGCGAACGCTATCGTGTCTTGCAGGTAGAGCGCGAATCGGGTGCCCGGCCGGCGTAACAGCAGTTGTCGCCAAGCATCGGTTTCACGTGTGAATTGCACGTGCGTCACGGCGTCGCCGCCGCGCCAGCCGGTCACATGACTGTCGGCGCGCGCAGCCAGCGGCAGTGCCGGCACGTGGATGAAATCAGGCATGGTGTTGACGCCTGACATAGAGCCGGACCAGGTATTCGCCGGCAAACAGCGCACCCATGAGCAGGTAGGCAATGAGTCCGGTATATAGCGACCAGACCGCTTCCGACGCCCACACCGCCGTGGCGAAGGCGATGCTGCCGTTGAACGCGAAGAACAGGCACCAGACCTGGGTCACGCGGCGCGTATAGGCAATGGCGAAGGGCGGCAGGTCGGGATCCTGGATGCGTGCAATGCGTTCGATGATCGATGGCGGGCGCAGCAGGCTGGCGCCGAACAGGGTCAGCATGCCGATGCTGATGGCGACCGGATATAGCTTGAGTGGCAGCAGCGCGTTCCAGAACAGCGCGGGCGCCGCCAGCAATAGTGCAGCCAGGCTCATCCAGCGATAGCGCTGGCCCATCCTCAACGTCAGCAGGCGCAGCGCGGCCACGCCCAGCAGCACCAGCGCGAGCTGGCGCGGTTCGATCCTGCCGTGGGCGTACCAGATCAGCAGTGGATAGGCCAGGATGACCAGCGTGGTCAGGACCTGGGCCGTCTCAGGCCTTTTCATCAACCTTGTTCACGTTATCCGCATGCAGCAGCGTCGCCAGCACGTCGACCACATCCTGCACAGTGCGCACGGTGCGAAACACGTCGGGCTGTATCCGCTTGCCGGTCATCTGGTTCAGTTTAACCACGATGTCGACGGCGTCGATGCTGTCGATGTCGAGATCGGAATACAAATTGGACTGCGGCGTGATCTTCGCTTTGTCGAGTTCAAACATCTCGTGCAGCATGTCGACGATCCAGACGGTGATCTGGTCCTTGGTCATGGAGGGCGCTAAGGTGGTCATGATGATTCGTTTATTGTTGGCGATGGCTGGCAATGAGGGCGGCAAGCGATTGCACCGACGCGAAGTGCTTGCGGGTTTCTTCCGAGTTCGCGGAGAGGGCGACGCCGTAGCGCTTTTGCAACGCCACGCCGAGTTCCAGCGCATCGATCGAATCCAGCCCGAGGCCGTCTCCGAACAAGGGAGCGGCGGCGTCGATGTCGGCGGGACCGATGTCTTCCAGTTGCAGAACGTCGATGATGAGTTCTTTGATTTCTTGGTCAAGGTCAAGACTTGGCATCGCCTAGCTTTCTTTCATGAAATAGTTTTGCAGGTAGTACGTAAGCTGGCGCGCGGCGAGGGAAGGGTTGCCGGCGTCGCCGGTCATCCCGGGGATATCGCGGATATCGATATCCTTCTGAATCTCGATCTCGAAGTGTGCCATGGTTGCCGGCACTTTCCACCATTTGTTACCTTTGCCCAGCGTCGCCGGCGTACAACGGATGATGACCGGCGTAATCGCACAAGCGCCGCGCACGGCGACGTTGGCGGCGCCGCGTTTGAAACTCATGTTGCCGTCGGCAGGGGTGCGTGTTCCTTCGGGGAAAATGATCAGGTTACCGCCGTTGCGCATCGAGCTGATGCAATCGGCCACCAGTTCCGGTCCGTGGGCATTGCTGATGTAACCGGCTGCGCGCACCGGGCCGCGGGTAAAGGGGTTGCGCCACAGGGCGCTCTTGACGATGCAATCGGCCTGCTTGACGAAGGCCATCAGCAGGACGGTGTCGATCAGGCTGGGATGGTTGGCCAGGATCAGCAAGCCCTTGCGCTGCAGGCGTTCCTGGCCTGAAATACGGTAGCTGAGCACGCCCAGTCCGCTCATCAGTTCGACGAAGGCCCGGAAGGCCAGGCGGATGATGCTGCGCGCCCAGGCAGTGCGGGTTGGCTCATCGCGCACGATCAGGTTGAGCAGCGGGAAGATCACAATGCGCAGAACGAGGCCGCCGACGCCGAAGGCGGTGAAGCTGATCGCCGTACCACCTACGCGCCAGTATTTGTTGAGCAAACTGTTCAGCCGTTTGAGCGATAGCTGTATCGCCCCGACGGTCGTCGGCTTGCCCGACCGGTCAAGCATGACGACTCCAGCACCAGCGGCGGCCGTCGGCGGCGCGCGTCAGTTCGGCATCGCGCCGCAGGAAGAAGCGCAGGATATCGAGTCCGCCCGGCAAGGCGTCGTCGGACTGCGGTGCGCTTGGGGCGTTGGCGTCGGCGGCAGTCCACGACAGCGAAAGTCGTTCGCCGGCATGGGCTTGCGCCTTGTCATCGGCCTGCAGCAACCATGCCCAGGCAAATCCCTGTTCGGCGCAATCGCTGTAGGCGGAGAAGATTTCCGGTGGCGGACTGTCGGCCATGACCAGCAAGACCTGTTGCGCGCCGTCGGCAAGCAGGCCGCAGGCTTCGATGAGCGCGTGTTCGACGGTACTTGCTCCTGCTGCGATAGCGATGTTATTGCCGCGATCACCGCGTGCAATCGACCACAGCCCGCCATTGGCGTTGTGTACTGAAAGGCTGAATGCGGTCGGCGACAGCGGCGCATGCTGCGCCAATTCTTGCAGCAACTCGACCGAGCGGGCGCATTCACCGTGACGCGAGGCGAAAATTACCGGGAGATCTGCTGTGGCGTGTTCGGGCAGGCAGGCATAAGCCGTTTCGAGCGCCATCTTGCCGGTGACGCTGGCGCGACGGCGCAGCATCGGAGGCATTTTTGCGACTTTGGGGTCGGCAGCCGCCGTATTTGTCTGCGCACGGCCGTGAGCCCACTCCAGCCAGGCGGCGGCGGTGTCCAGACCGGGCGCCCAAGCCGTATGCGATGCGACAGAAAAACTGACATCCCCAAAACGCATATTTCTATTCGATGCTATCGATTGACCATGCTCTCTTCGCTGACGTTATCTTTATTTCAATATCGTGGCCAGGCCAGGACAGAGTTGATAATCGCTGCGATCCCCTCGCATTTTTTGTTAATGTGATAACGAGAGCAGGCTTGTTGAACGTTAAAAAAAGTAAAGCAAATATTACGATAAAAGCCTTGCGAGTAATTCGATTTTTAGACGAATATTCAGGCCAAAAAAAAGGCAGGGACGAATGATCGTTCCTACCTGTTTTGTTCGCCGGCGCTTTGTTCTAGCGCACCGTCGCTTGTTTTCGTATTGCCAACCACATGCTGCCGCACTACTGGTGCCGGGAGCCGGAATCGAACCGGCACGGTGTCACCACCGCGGGATTTTGAGTCCCGTGCGTCTACCTATTCCGCCATCCCGGCAACGCAAGACCGCGATTATGACCCATTTTGGACGACCGGGCAATACCTTCATTGACGTTCTTAGAACCCGCTTCATAAAGAAGCATGAGTGCGAGCGAGTGCTGTTTGGGATGAAGTGCAAGGCGCGAATCGGGGTCAAGACTGGGCGTCTTGACCCCGATTCGTAACGCAGCAATTCGCCCAAACAGGCCGCTCCCTACGGGTTTTTCCCAGAAAGGGCGCTGGCCGCGTTGTGCTCCTTGCGCGTAGCCACCGCTACGCGACGCGTCCCACGCCTTGCCAGCGCCCTTTCTGGGAAGAACGCATCTCATGTTTCTTTATGAAGCGGGTTCTCACATGACTTCTGATGCCGCACCGCAGTACAAACGGGTATCATCGCCGCTTGAACGAAAAAATGCTGATCAGTATCTGGCACACATTGCATGTTGAAGATTCGAGAAATTTTGTTGGGCAAGGCGCTGGACCCGCTCAAGAGCGAGACGCGCCATTCGCTGGCCCTGGTGGCTTTTCTGGCGTGGGTGGGGTTGGGCGCGGACGGCTTGTCTTCCTCCGCGTACGGTCCGGAAGAAAGCTTCCGGGCGCTCGGCGAGCATACCCATCTGGGCCTGTACCTGGCGCTGGCGACCGCGCTGACGGTGTTCATCATTGCGCTGGCCTATAACCAGGTCATTGAATTGTTCCCCACCGGCGGCGGCGGTTACCGCGTCGCCACCAAGCTGGTCGGTCCTTACCTCGGCCTGGTCTCGGGCGTGGCGCTGATCCTTGATTACGTGCTGACCATCGCCATTTCGGTCGCCTCCGGGGTGGATGCGCTGGCGTCGCTGCTGCCGCTGGGCTTCCAGGATTACAAGCTCTGGGCCGAGGCCTTCTTCGTCGGCATGCTGATCGTTCTCAACCTGCGCGGCCTCAAGGAAGCCATCCGTTTCCTGCTGCCGGTATTCCTCGGTTTCGTCGCCACCCATCTGGTGCTGATCGTCTACGGCATTTTCGTGCATGCGGAATACCTGCCGTCCCTGGTGCCGACCACGCTGGCCGACACCGGCAGCCTGACCCGGCAAATCGGCTGGGCGGGTGTGGCGAGCATGCTGCTGCTGGCGTATTCCCAGGGCGGCGGCACCTACACCGGACTGGAAGCCGTCTCCAACAATGTCAACATGCTGGCTGAGCCGCGCGTGCGCACCGGCAAGATGACCATGTTGTACATGGCGCTGTCGCTGGCATTCACGGCCGGCGGCATCTTTCTGCTGTATCTGTTGTGGGACGCGCGCCACGTCGACGGCGAAACCCTCAACGCCACTACCTTCCGCCTGATCATCGACAGCATGGGCACCGGCAACCAGTGGCTCAACGACCTCCTGCTGGCGGTGGTGCTGGCGTTCGAGGCGGGCTTGTTGTTCGTGGCCGCCAATACCGGTTTCCTGGGTGGACCGGCGGTGTTGTCCAACATGGCGGCCGATTCATGGGTGCCGCATAAATTCCGCTACCTGTCGACGCGGCTGGTCACGCAGAACGGCATCCTGGTGATGGGTATCGCCGCGCTGGCGATCCTGTTCTGGACCCAGGGCAGTGTGACACTGCTGATCGTGCTGTATTCGATCTCCGTGTTCCTGACCTTCGCCATTTCGCTGTTCGGCCTGTGCCGCTACTGGTGGCGCCAGCGTCGCCACCTGGCGCACTGGAAGCGGCGCTTCCTGTTGTCGCTGATCGGCTTCGTGATCTGCGCTTCGATCCTGTCGGTGCTGCTGTACGAAAAGATGTTCGCCGGTGGCTGGGCCACGGCCGTGATCATTGCCGGCATTGCGGCGCTGTGCATCTATATCCGCAATCACTACCGTGAGACCAAGGAAGCGATCCGCTCGGTCGACCAGATTTTCTCCAGCCAGCCGTTCGGTCCCAACATGGAGACCATCGTGCCGGACCCGGTCAACCAGACCGCGGTGTTCATCGTCGGCACATCGCGCGGCGGCGGTCTGCATGCCTTGCTGTGGGTGCAACGCATGTTCCCCGGCCATTTCAAGAATTTCATCTTCGTCAATGCGCGCACGGTCGATTCGCATGCCTATGGCGGCGAGGGCGCGGTCGAGCAGATGCGTGCCGAAGCGAATGCGACGCTGCAGTTCTTCGTGGATTTTTGCCGCAGCCACGGCATGGCATCGTCGTCCTACCTGGGCTTCGGCACGGACGCCGTGCAGGAGGTGACCAAGCTGTGCTTCGACATCAGCAGGGAATATCCGAATGCGATTTTCTTCACCAGCAAGCTGATCTTTGAACAAGACAACTGGTTCATCCGCCTGCTGCACAACCAGGCTGCGCTGGCGATCCAGCGCCGGTTGCATTTTGACGGCCTGCAAATGGTGATCCTGCCGATGAAGGTTTAACGCAGACTATTAGTGCGGATTACTTGAGGCCGCAGATGATCTTGATCATCTGCGCACCGGTCGAGCCGGGTACTGCGTCCTGCAGGCGGGTGTCGCCGTAGGAGAGGTAAGGGGAAAACAGCGCGCCGCCCTGGGCATCTGCCTTGGCGTACATGGTGCGGCTGCCGAAGCCGATGCGTTTGTCGTCGCAATCGATGTAGGCGATGGATACTTCCGACGCGTAATACTTGCCGTGACCCTGCAGCACTTGCGGCTTGGCCCAGTTGAGCAGGACGTTGGCCTGCAGAATGCTGCGTCCGCGCTCGATGCTGGACTTGTCGACAAAGAAGGTGCCAAGGTCGTTGTCGCCGAGCAACGACCATTGCGCGGCAAACACCTGGTTCGACACCAGCAACAATGCCAGCACTGCAAATTTCATCTTGTCCCGTTCGGTGAGAGTAGGGGGGTCATGCGCATCATGACAGCATGAACGCCAGCATGGCCACGTCGTCTTCCAGCATGATCAACAGCGTCACCGACCACAGCAGGGCATAAGCGGTCCATGCGGCGGTGAATTGCGTGAGTCGAATCTTCATGTTTTTGCTGGGGGACGTCCGGTCATTTTACGGCGCAAATCCTAACACGGCATGAGGCCGCTGTAATTCCGAAATTGCCGGAGAAGCAAAAAAGCCGGCGTTCCTCGCAGGAAACGCCGGCTTCGCGGTGCTTGCATGCAGCACATTTTCTGCTTTATTTGCCGTCCGGTCCGCGCCCGATTTCCTTGTAGATCGATTGGATCAGGTCCTTGCCGATACGGTCTTCCATCTCGCGATGGACCTTGTACTGGATGGCTTTCCATTCGTTCTTTTCTTCCGGCGTCATGGTCAGGATTTTCATCTTGCCGGTTTTGCGGATGTCTTCCAAGGCATCGTCGTTTTCCTTCTTGGCGTTGCTGTTGAAATACTCGGTGGCGTCCTTGACCGCCTTGTCCATGACCGGCTTGAGGTCGGCCGGCAGCGAATCCCAGAAGCGCTTGTTGGCGATGAACACATAGCCGTGATAGCCGTGCTCCGAGATCGTCATGAACTTTTGCACTTCAAACAGCTTGGCGGTGCTGACGATGGAGGGCGGGTTCTCCTGGCCGTCCACCACGCCCGTCTGCAAGCCCTGATAAATCTCCGACCACGGCATCACCTGCGGCAGCGCGCCGACCACGCGGGTGCGCGCGTCGATCACTTTTGAAGATTGAATACGGATCTTCATGCCCTTGATGTCGGACGGTTTCTGGATCGGCTTGTTGGAGGTCCAGTCGAGGAAGCCGCTGTCCCACATCGCCAGCCCGGTCAGGCCCTTGGCGTCGAGCTTCTTCAGCAGGGCGTGGCCGATCGGCCCCTGCGTCACCTTTTGTGCCTGGGCCATGTTGTCGAACAGGTAGGGCAGGTCGAACACTTCGAACTCGCGCACGCCCATCGGGCCGAATTTGCCAAAGGTCGGCGCCAGCATCTGCACTGAGCCCATCTGCAGCGCTTCCAGTTCTTCCTTGTCCTTGTAGAGCTGGCTGTTGGGATAGACCTCGACCTTGACGCGGCCGCCGGTGCGCTCCTCGACGATCTTCTTGAAATAGTCCGCGGTCTTGCCCTTGGACGTGTTGGCCGCGACGACGTGGCTGAATTTGATGACGATCGGTTGCTGCGCGGTTTGTGCCTGCGCTTGTGTCGTGGCGCTGAACAAGGTGATGGCCGCAGTTGCGACGATGGCTTTCCAGTGTTGCATGGTGTCTCCTCCTGTCTGGGATGGCATCCGTTTGGTTGACGCGGTCGCGCTTCTGTCGAGCGCGATCCGCATCCGGACGTTCTGCTGGATTACTGCGTCAGATCGCCGCAGCAATCGCCTTGCCCACCGAAGTGGTGTCGCCGCTGCCGCCCAGGTCCGGGGTCTTCGGACCTTCCACCAGCACTTTTTCGATCGCCGCCAGGATGGCGTCGTGGGCTTGCTTGTACTTCGGATTGCCGTTGCCGAGGAAGTCCAGCATCATCGCGCCGGACCAGATCGTGGCGACCGGGTTGGCGATGTTCTTGCCGGCGATGTCGGGCGCCGAACCGTGCACCGGTTCGAACAGCGACGGCAGCTTGCGGTCCGGATTGAGGTTGGCCGAAGGCGCGATGCCGATGGTGCCGGCGCAGGCGGGGCCGAGGTCGGACAGGATGTCGCCGAACAGATTGGGCGCAACCACCACGTCGAACCGCTGCGGATTCAGGACGAAATGCGCGGTCAGGATGTCGATGTGGTACTTGTCTGTCTTGACGTCGCCGTAGTTCTTGCCCATCGCTTCGACGCGCTCGTCCCAGTACGGCATGGTGATGGCGATGCCGTTGGACTTGGTGGCCGAGGTCAGGTGTTTCTTCGGACGGCTCTGCGCCAGGTCGTAGGCGAACTTGAGGATGCGGTCGACGCCATGGCGCGTGAACACCGATTCCTGGATCACGATTTCGCGATCGGTGCCTTCATACATACGGCCGCCGATGGACGAATATTCGCCTTCCGTGTTTTCGCGCACCACGTAGAAATCGATGTCGCCGGGTTTGCGGCCGGCCAGCGGACAGGGCACGCCGGGCATCAGGCGCACGGGGCGCAGGTTGACGTACAGGTCGAAGTCGCGGCGGAATTTCAGCAGCGAGCCCCACAGGGATACGTGATCCGGCACCGTGGCGGGCCAGCCGACCGCGCCGAAGAAGATCGCCTCGAATCCCTTCAACTGATCGAACCAGTCGTCCGGCATCATCTTGCCGTGCTCGGCGTAATAGCCGCAGTGGGCCCAGTCGAAATGGGTGTACTCGATCTCGATGCCGAATTTCTTTGCTGCGGCGTCGACCGCGCGCAAACCTTCGGGGATCACTTCCTGGCCGATGCCGTCGCCGGCGATGACGGCTACTTTATGTTTGGTCATGCTGCTTTCTCCTTTAAAAACCAGACGGAAATCATAACGGCCTCAGGCCTCGCTATAATTCACGAATCGGTTACTTCATAAAACACGAATCGTGAACAATCAAAGCGTTGCACCGCCACTGCTGGAAGACTTGCGTTTGTTCTGCGTAGTTGCGCGCAAGAGCAGTTTTGCCGAATCGGCCAAGGAGATGGGGGCATCGCCGGCCTACATCAGCAAGCGCATCGCGCTGTTGGAGACGGCGCTGGGCGTCCGGCTGTTCCATCGCACCACACGCAGCGTGGTGATGACCGAAGAAGGCAGCAACGTGCATGAATGGGCGCGCCGCATCCTCGACGACGTCGACCAGATGCTGGAAACCGTGAGCAGCGCCAAGCAGGTGCCGCGCGGGCTGCTGAAGATCAGCACCAGCTTCGGGCTGGGCCGCAAATACGTGTCGCCGCTGCTGTCGGAATTTGCGCGCCTGCACCCGGCGTTGCGCATCCAGCTGGAATTGTTTGATCGCCAGGTCGACATGATCAACGAAGGCTTCGATCTCGACATCCGGGTCGGCCCGGTGCATGAGCCGCACCTGTTCGCCAAGCGCATCATCGCCAGCCAGCGCGTACTGTGCGCCAGTCCCGATTACCTCAGTCGTCATGGCGCGCCGCAGACGCTGTCGGACCTGACCCGGCATCAATGCCTGGTGATCCGTGAGCGCAATCAGTCGTTCGGCATCTGGCGCATGATGGGGCCCAAGGGCGCGGAAACGGTCAAGGTCGCCGGCGGGCTGGCCTCGAACCACGGCGAGATCATCCACCAATGGGCGGTCGACGGCCACGGCGTGATCCTGCGTTCGATCTGGGATGTCGCCGCCAGCCTCAAGGATGGCAGCCTGGTGCGGGTGTTGCCGGCTTACTTCCAGGAAGCCGACCTGTGTGCGGTGTATCCGTTGCAGCTGAAGAATTCCGCCAAGGTCAGGGAGTGCGTGCGCTTCCTGCAGAAAAATCTCAACGTGCATGCGATGCAGGCGCGCTGAGCAAGTCCACGCAGCTCAGGGAAAAGCTTCCGGCACGCTCTGTATCTTGCCGGTGTCGGCGCTCTCGTAGCCGGCCAGGTCGTCGACCACCGCGCGGAACGTCGGCGACTGCACGATATCGACCACCGCCCGCACCAGCGGATCGTTCAGTGACGCCGTCGGCAGCGCAAAGAAGTAGCGCTCGCGCACCAGCGGAATGAAGTCCAGACCGAAACGATGCGATGCCGTCTGCACACCGAAGCCGACGTCGGCCATGCCGCTGGCGATGAAGGCCGCCACCGCCGAATGGGTGAACTCGGTGTTCTCGAAGCCGTTGATCTTCTTGTGAGAGATGCCTTGTCCGGCCAGCATCAGTTCGAGCAGCATGCGGGTGCCCGAGCCCGCTTCGCGGTTGACGAAGCGCAAGTCGCTGCGTGTCAGGTCCGCCAGCCCGCCGATATTCTTGGGATTGCCGGTGGCGACGAACAGGCCCTGGCTGCGCACGGCCAGGTGGATCAGACAATCGCTGCGTTTGTTGAGCCATTTGGCGTAGGTGGCGATGGCCGGTTTTTCGAATTCTCCCAGCGGCACATGAAAGCCGGCCAGGTCGCATTCCTGGCGCGACAGCGCCGCCACGGCGTCGGTGCTGTGGCGATAGCGCACTTCCACCGGCAGCTTGGCCTGGTTGAACTGGTTGAGCAGGGCGGCTACCGCGAAGCCGTGGCTGGCGTTCAGGCGCACCGTCTTGGATTTGCCTTCGACCGTCTTGCCCAATTCGATTTCCAATTCCGAGGCCAGGCTGTCCAAGGTAGGCGACAAGCGCGCGCTGACCATGCGGTCGGCCCACAGCAGTTTGCTGGCGAAGGGCGTCAGCGTGGTGCCGCGTCCGCGTCCGCTCGCGATCAGGCTGTGGCCGAATAATTGTTCCGACGTCCGCAACAGGCCCCAGGCGTGCCGGTACGAGTGACGCAACTGCTGCGCCGCCTTGGCGATGGAGCCGGTTTGCTGGACCGCCGTCAACAGCGCCAGCAGTTCCGTGGTGTCGAGCGGGGAGTCGTCGCCGTGGCCAATTTCCCAGTGTGGTTTGATGCTGACTTTGTACATATATATGAAAAAAATAGCATATTGAGTCGATGGAATTTCAATGATACCTTCGCGAAAGTACGCGTAGTTCATAAAAACTATAGGCATATATTTGCATAAATAGCCGAATTCTTTCGACTTGCATATAATTGCCGCCCCACAACATCAAAGAGGAGGGAATAATGGCCTTCGATTTCCTGCAAAAGGAACATACCATCGCCAAGCCCGGGTTCAACCGCTGGCTGGTACCGCCTGCCGCTCTGGCAATTCACCTGTGTATCGGCATGGCATACGGTTTCTCCGTATTCTGGCTGCCCCTGTCCAAGGCGCTCGGCGTCAAAGAGTCGATCGCCTGTGCGCCGGATACCGGCTTTTTCGCACAAGTATTCTCCACCACCTGCGACTGGAAGATTTCCATGCTGGGCTGGATGTATACGATGTTCTTCGTCCTGCTCGGCATTTCCGCCGCGATCTGGGGCGGCTGGCTCGAGCGCGCAGGTCCGCGCAAGGCCGGCGTGGTCTCTGCGCTGTGCTGGTGCGGCGGCTTGCTGATTTCCGCCTTCGGCGTCTACACCCACCAGATCTGGCTCATGTGGCTCGGCTCAGGTGTGATCGGTGGGGTCGGCCTCGGTCTGGGGTACATCTCGCCGGTGTCAACCCTGATCAAATGGTTCCCGGACCGTCGCGGCATGGCGACCGGCATGGCGATCATGGGTTTCGGCGGCGGCGCGCTGGTCGGCAGCCCGCTGGCCGACAAGCTGATGAAGCACTTCGCCACCCCGACCTCGGTCGGCGTGTGGGAAACCTTCGTCGCCATGGCCGTGATCTATTTCATCTTCATGATGGCCGGCGCACTGGGCTATCGTGTTCCGCCTAGCGGCTGGAAGCCGGCCGGCTGGACGCCGCCGGTCACCGCCAACAACACCATGATCACGCAAAACCACGTGCACGTGAGCAAGGTCTGGGGCATTCCCCAGTTCTGGCTGGTGTGGCTGGTGCTGTGCCTGAACGTGTCGGCCGGTATCGGCGTGATCGGCATCTCGTCGCCGATGCTGCAGGAAGTCTTCGGCGGCCATCTGCTGGGCGTCAACGTTGGCTTCAGCGATCTGTCGATCGAGCAAAAAGCCGCGATCGCCGCGATTGCAGCCGGCTTCACCGGCCTGATCAGCCTGTTCAATATCGGCGGTCGTTTCGTGTGGGCGTCGTGTTCCGACTTCTTCGGTCGCAAGATGACGTACGTGATCTTCTTCGTGCTGGGCTTCATCCTGTACGTGAGCCTGCCATGGTCGGCCAAGGCAGGCAGCATTGCGCTGTTCGTCGGTGCAGTCTGCATCATCCTGTCGATGTACGGCGGCGGTTTTGCGACGGTGCCTGCTTACCTGGCTGACTTGTTCGGCACCCAGATGGTCGGCGCGATCCACGGTCGCCTGCTGACTGCATGGGCTACCGCCGGCATCCTCGGCCCGGTCGTGGTGAATTACATGCGTGAGTATCAACTGTCGCTCGGCATGCCGCGCGACCAGGTCTACAACACCACGATGTACATCCTGGCAGGCATGCTGGTGCTGGGCCTGATCTGCAACCTGCTGGTCCGTCCGGTCGCCGCCAAGCACTTCATGACGCCGGAAGAACTGGCCCGCGAAAAGCAACTGGCGCACGAAAAGTCGTCCTCGGACAATACCGCGACAATGTCGTCGGCAGACATGGCGCTGGTCGGCCGTGGCGGCAATCCTGCACTGATCGGCGCGGCATGGCTGGCAGTCGGCATCCCGCTGATCTGGGGTATTTCGCTGACGCTGCAAAAGACGGCGGTGCTGTTCAAGTAATTGAGCGTGACGTAGTCGAAAAGTAACAAGTAACAAGCAACAAGGCTGCCGCGAGGATCAATACTTTGCGGCAGCCGGCTTCACCACCGTAGTGTTCTGTACCAACCCGATGCATCAATGATAGGCAGGGAGAACATGAAATCGCTTGATCATTCTTCGATCGGATCGCGTGCCGCAACGCTTTTCAGCACAGCGCCCGGGTTTGCGATCGCATGCTTCATTGCCGCCGCTGCAGTCCTTGCAGTTGCGTTCGGCATCATTTTCTTTCCCACATTCCTGAGCTTTGCCGCGCCGTTTGCTTCGGCAGGGATCGCCGTATTCGCCGCCGCCGGCTTGTTGTCGGCAGCGCATAAAACAGCATCGCAACAACAACGTCGTCGTCCGGTTCCTGCAAGGATCAGGCGGCGCGACTAGACGTGTTTTTCCACGGCCCGGCGAGATAAAAACATATACCCGGACCGGACAGCAGTTCAGCAGGAGACGAAACCATGAACAGACAACAGCCATTCGACGTCGGTGCGGTCAGAGACGTCATCTCCGCGCGCCGGCACATGCCCGGCGCCATGCTGCCGATTTTGCACGGCATTCAGGATGCGGTCGGCTTCGTGCCGGCAGACGCGGTGCCGATGATCGCCGACGCGCTCAACGTATCGCGTGCCGAAGTGCACGGCGTGATTTCCTTCTACCACCATTTCCGCCAGCAACCGGCCGGCAAGCATGTGGTGCAGGTGTGCCGCGCGGAAGCCTGCCAGTCGGTCGGCTCCGAAGCGCTGGCGAAGCACGCCGAGAAAGCGCTCGGCTGCGCTTTCCATGAAACCACCGCCGACGGCCAGTTCACGCTCGAACCGGTGTATTGCCTGGGCCTGTGCGCCTGTGGGCCCAATGTGGTGGTCGACGGCGAGCTGCATGCGCGGGTCGGCGCCGACAAGCTTGACCGGCTGCTGCAAGCCAAGCGAGGTGCGACATGAGCATCAACGTATATGTGCCGCGTGACTCCGCGGCAATTGCGCTGGGCGCCAACGACGTGGCGGCGGGGGTTTTCAGCGAAGCCGAAAGGCGCGGCATTCAGGTCAACATTGTGCGCAACGGTTCGCGCGGCATGTTCTGGCTGGAGCCGCTGGTTGAGGTAGAGACCGAGCAAGGTCGCGTCGCCTATGGTCCGGTCGATCCGGATGATGTTGCGGGTTTGTTCGACGCCGGTTTCCTGGAAGACGGCGTGAAGGCATTTGAGCATCCCCTCGCGCAGGGCCTCACCGACGAAATACCCTACCTGAAAAAGCAGGAACGCCTGACCTTTGCGCGCGTCGGCATCACCGATCCGGTGTCGCTGGACGACTATCTGGCGCATGAGGGCTATGCCGGACTGAAGCGCGCGGTCGGCATGAGCAGCGAAGAAATCGTCCAGGAAGTACTGGATTCCGGCCTGCGCGGACGTGGTGGCGCGGCGTTCCCGACCGGCATCAAATGGAAGACGGTGGCCGGTGCGAAGGCTTCCCAAAAGTACATCGTCTGCAACGCCGATGAAGGCGATTCCGGCACCTTCTCGGATCGCATGGTGATGGAAGACGATCCCTTCGTGCTGATCGAGGGCATGACGATTGCCGCTCTGGCCGTGGGCGCGACGCAAGGCTACATCTACGTGCGTTCAGAATATCCGCACGCCATCGCCGCGCTCAACGAGGCGATCGCCACGGCTAACAAGCATGGCTATCTTGGCGACAACGTGCTCGGCTCCGGCAAGGCGTTCAGTCTGGAAGTACGCATGGGCGCCGGCGCCTACATCTGCGGCGAAGAAACCGCGCTGCTCGAAAGCCTCGAAGGCAAGCGCGGCGTGGTGCGCGCCAAGCCGCCGCTGCCGGCGCTGGAAGGTTTGTTCGGCAAGCCGACCGTGATCAACAACGTGATTTCGCTGGCGACGGTGCCTATCGTGCTGGCGCGCGGCGCGGCGTTTTACAAGAATTATGGCGTCGGTCGTTCGCACGGCACCTTGCCGTTCCAGCTGGCCGGCAACGTCAGATACGGCGGGTTGGTCGAGAAGGCCTTCGGCCTGACTCTGCGCCAGTTGCTGGAAGATTTCGGCGGCGGCACGCGCAGCGGCCGGCCGATCCGCGCGGTGCAGGTGGGCGGTCCGCTGGGCGCCTACATGCCGCAGCAACAGCTCGATACGCCGCTGGATTACGAAGCCTTCGCCGCCCTCGGCGCGATGGTCGGCCACGGCGGCATGGTGGTGTTTGACGACGGCGTCGACATGGCGCAGCAGGCGCGCTATGCGATGGAGTTCTGCGCCATCGAATCCTGCGGCAAATGCACGCCATGCCGCATCGGCTCGACACGCGGCGTCGAGGTGATCGACAAGATCATCGCTAATGACAACAGGCCTCAGCAAGTACATCTGCTGCGCGACCTGTGCGACACCATGCTCAACGGTTCGCTGTGCGCCATGGGCGGCCTGACGCCGTATCCGGTGCTGTCGGCCTTGAATCATTTTCCTGAAGACTTTGGTTCGCCGGCTGAAAAAGCCGCCTGAGTTCCATTTCCCATTCGCTTACGCATTCCGCAAGGAGTTGTTGCCATGAACCAGCTCAACGAAACAGATTACGGCACGCCGGCGCGTGTCTCAGAGACCGAAGTCACCCTCGAAATCGATGGCGTCGCCGTCACGGTCCCGGCCGGCACTTCGGTCATGCGCGCGGCGGTGGAGGCGGGCATCAATGTGCCGAAATTGTGCGCCACCGACAGTCTGGAGCCATTCGGCTCCTGCCGCCTGTGCCTGGTCGAGATCGAAGGCCGTGACGGCCGCAAGATGAAGGGCTATCCGGCCTCGTGCACCACGCCCTGCGAACCGGGCATGAAGGTGCAGACGCAGACCCCCAAGCTGGCCGACATCCGGCGCGGCGTGATGGAGCTGTACATTTCCGACCATCCGCTCGACTGCCTGACCTGCCCGACCAACGGCAATTGCGAACTGCAGGACATGGCCGGCACGGTCGGCCTGCGCGAAGTGCGTTACGGCTACGAAGGCGAGAATCACCTCGAGATGAAGAAGGATGAATCCAATCCTTATTTCACCTATGACCCTTCCAAGTGCATCGTCTGCAACCGCTGCGTGCGCGCTTGCGAAGAGACGCAAGGCACCTTCGCGCTGACCATCAGCGGCCGCGGCTTCGAATCGCGTGTCACGGCCGGGCAGATGGACAGCTTCATGGAATCCGAATGCGTCTCCTGCGGCGCCTGCGTGCAGGCTTGTCCGACCGCGACGCTGACCGAAAAGACCGTGATCATGATGGGGCAGGCCGAGCACAGCAAGGTCACCACTTGCGCCTATTGCGGCGTCGGGTGCGCGTTCAAGGCCGAGATGAAGGGCAACGAAGTGGTGCGCATGGTGCCGTACAAGGACGGCAAGGCCAACCACGGCCACTCCTGCGTCAAGGGGCGTTTTGCCTGGGGTTATGCGACCCACAAGGACCGCATCACCAAGCCGATGATCCGCAGCAAGATCACCGACCCGTGGCGCGAAGTGTCATGGGAAGAAGCGCTGAGCTATGCCGCGAGCGAATTCCGCCGCATCCAGGCCAAGCACGGCAAGGACTCCATCGGCGGCATCACGTCCTCGCGTTGCACCAATGAAGAAACCTACCTGGTGCAAAAGCTGGTGCGCGCCGCCTTCGGCAACAATAACGTCGACACCTGCGCACGCGTCTGCCATTCGCCGACCGGCTACGGTCTCAAGCAGACGCTGGGCGAATCGGCCGGCACCCAGACCTTCGACTCGGTGATGAAGTCCGACGTCATCATGATTATCGGCGCCAACCCGGCGTCGGCGCATCCGGTGTTCGCTTCGCAAATGAAGCGCCGCCTGCGCCAAGGTGCGAAGCTGATCGTCATTGATCCCCGCACGACGGAAATGGTCAAGTCGGCGCACATTCAGGCCGATTACCACCTCAAGCTGCGCCCCGGCACCAACGTCGCGGTCATCACCGCGCTGGCGCACGTGATCCTGGCCGAAGGCCTTCAAAGCGAGGAATACATTAAAGAACGCTGTGACCTGCAGTCCTACGAACAATGGAAAGAGTTCGTGCTGCGTCCGGACAATTCGCCGGAAGCCATGTCCGCCGTCTGCGGCGTGCCGGCCGAAGAACTGCGCGGCGCCGCGCGCCTGTTCGCCACCAACGGCAACGGCGCGATCTATTACGGCCTGGGCGTGACCGAACATGCGCAAGGCTCGACCATGGTGATCGGCATCGCCAACCTGGCGATGGCCACCGGTAACGTCGGCCGCGAAGGCGTCGGCGTCAATCCGCTGCGCGGCCAGAACAACGTGCAGGGATCCTGCGACATGGGTTCCTTCCCGCATGAGCTGCCGGGCTATCGCCACATCTCCGACTCGACCGTGCGCTCGCAGTTCGAGCAGGCCTGGGGCGTGACGCTCAATCCGGAGCCGGGTTTGCGCATCCCCAACATGTTCGATGCTGCGCTCGACGGCAGCTTCAAGGGCCTGTATTGCGAGGGTGAGGACATCGTCCAGTCCGACCCCAACACCCAGCACGTCGCCGCCGCCTTGCAAGAGATGGAGTGCATCGTGATCCAGGACTTGTTCCTCAACGAGACCGCCAAGTACGCGCACGTGTTCCTGCCGGGTTCGTCCTTCCTCGAAAAAGACGGCACCTTCACCAACGCCGAGCGCCGCATTTCTCGCGTGCGCAAGGTGATGCCGTCGAAGTCCGGCAAGTCCGATTGGGAAGTCACGGTGGCGCTGGCCGAAGCGCTCGGCTACCCGATGCCGTACAATCATCCATCGGAAATCATGGATGAAATCGCGGCCCTGACTCCGAGTTTCCACGGCGTCAGCTACGACAAGCTGGAGCGCCTCGGCAGCATCCAGTGGCCGTGCAACGATGCGGCGCCGGAAGGCACGCCGATCATGCACATCGGCAGTTTCATCCGCGGCAAGGGCAAGTTCCTCAACACGCAATACTTCGCCACCGACGAGAAGGTGACGCAGCGTTATCCGCTGATCCTGACCACCGGCCGCATCCTGTCGCAATACAACGTCGGCGCGCAGACGCGCCGCACCGAGAATTCGCAATGGCACGATGAAGACCGTCTGGAAATCCATCCGCACGACGCCGAAGACCGCGGCGTGCGCGAAGGCGACTGGGTCGGTATTGAGTCGCGCGCCGGGCAGACGGTGTTGCGCGCCACGGTGACCGAGCGGGTGCAGCCGGGCGTGGTCTACACCACGTTCCACTTTCCCGAGTCGGGCGCCAACGTGATCACCACCGACAACTCGGACTGGGCCACCAATTGCCCCGAGTACAAGGTGACGGCGGTGCAGGTCATGCCGGTGTCGCAGCCGTCCGAATGGCAGCAGCATTACCAGCAGTTCCATCAGGAACAGCTGGGTTTGCTGAAAGGCGAGAAGGCGTCGCAGGAGCCTTTGGTCACGAAATGACGAAACAACGAAATGAAGAAAGAAGCAGTCAATGAATGCATGTCCCATCCCGTCGCCCGATGACGTCTCTGCCGCCGCTGAATTCTCTACCGCGGCTCAGGTCGAGGTGGAGAAGTGGCGCGACGGCCGGCGTGAAGTCGTCACCGACGTAGTTGCCGAAGAAGTGCCGATCGCGTTGGAATACAACGGCATTTCGCACGCCGTGATGATGGCGACGCCCGCCGACCTGGAAGACTTTGCACTGGGTTTTTCATTGACCGAAGGCATCCTGGCCGACCCGGGCGAGCTCTACGATTGCGAGGTCGTGCAGGGCGTCGAAGGCATCCAGGTGCAAATGAATGTGGCCACCGAGCGCTTTGTCGCGCTGAAGGAAAAGCGCCGCAACCTGACCGGCCGCACCGGCTGCGGTTTGTGTGGGGCGGAAACGCTGGAGCAGGCGGTACGCCATCCGGCGGCGGTGCCGGCCGGCGCGCTGCAGTTTTCCGCCGACACGCTGCATGCAGCGCTGGATGCAATGCAGGCGCAGCAGCAACTGCAGCAGCAAACCGGCGCCACCCATGCGGCGGCATGGCTGGGCCGCGACGGCAAGATCAAGCTGGTGCGTGAAGACGTCGGCCGCCACAATGCGCTCGACAAACTGATCGGCGCCTTGGCTGAACAAAAGCAGGATTTTTCGGCGGGCGCCGTGATCATCACCAGTCGCGCCAGCTATGAAATGGTGCAGAAGGCGGCAACCGTCGGCATCGGCTTCATCGCTGCGATTTCGGCGCCGACCGCGTTGGCGATCCGCCTGGCGAAAGAAACCGACGTAACGCTGATCGGCTTCGTGCGCAGGCAAGGGCATGTCGTCTATGCCGGAGCCCATCGCCTGATCTGACGGCAACAATAAGAGAATCGAGACTACATCATGAACGTCCAGCACCTCATCAAGATGGCCAACCAGATCGGGACTTTCTTTTCCACCATGCCGGATCGCGTGCAGGCGGAAAAAGACCTGGCTACGCACATCAAGCGTTTCTGGGAACCGCGCATGCGGCGTGCCTTGCTGGAGTATGTAGAGCAGGAGGGCGGCTCAGAACTGAGCGAGATCGTCCTGACGGCGGTGAAGAGGCATAGCGCCGAATTGCAGGTGGCGATTCAGTAGAGCAGGATGCAGGAGCAACCAGATAGTGCGGCCACAAAGGAAAAGGCCGTTGTACTCAACATGCGTGGTTGTCAAAGGGCTGGGTAGCGGGCCGATTCTTCGCATAAATCCGCACGGCTAATCAGATTTCTCCGGCACCCGATGCATTGGATGCCAGAGAAAAGTATCGGCTCACTTGGCTAGTGATGTGCGCCACCGCCGAGATATGCTGCTTGCACCGCCGGGTCGTTCTGCAGTTTGTCGGCCGGGCCGTGCACGGAAATCTTGCCGTTTTCCAGGACGTAGCCGTAGTCGGCGACGTTCAATGCTGCTGCGGCGAATTGTTCCACCAG